>NZ_JBHSIU010000070.1:0-56910 GCF_042653625.1 Dactylosporangium cerinum
ACGCCGGTCACCTGGGCCTGACCGCCGAGCTTGCCCTCCGTGCCAACCTCACGGGCGACACGGGTCACCTCGTCGGCGAAGCTTGAGAGCTGGTCGACCATCGTGTTGACGGTGTCCTTGAGCTCGAGGATCTCGCCCTGCGCGACAACGGTGATCTTCTGCGACAGGTCGCCCCGCGCGACGGCCGTCGCGACCTGGGCGATGTTGCGGACCTGGCCGGTGAGACTGGACGCCATCGAGTTGACGTTGTCGGTGAGGTCCTTCCAGGTGCCGGCCACGCCCGGCACGTCGGCCTGGCCGCCGAGCTTGCCCTCGGTGCCGACCTCCCGGGCCACCCGGGTCACCTGCTCGGCGAAGATCCGCAGCGTGTCGACGAGCGAGTTGATGGTCTCGGCGAGCTCGGCGACCTCGCCCTTGGCCGTCACCGTGATCTTCTGCGACAGGTCGCCGCGGGCGAGCGCCGTCGCCGCGGTCGAGATCGACCGGACCTGGCCGGTCAGGTTGGCGGCCATCGAGTTGACCGAGTCGGTCAGGTCCCGCCAGGTGCCGGCGACGCCGGTCACCTGGGCCTGGCCGCCCAGCTTGCCCTCCGTGCCGACCTCACGGGCCACCCGCGTGACCTCGTCGGCGAACGACGAGAGCTGATCCACCATCGTGTTGACCGTGCGGCCGATGGTGAGGAACTCGCCCCGCAGCGGGCGGCCGTCGATCTCCAGCGCCAACTGCTGCGTCAGGTCCCCCTCAGCGACCGCCACGATCACGCGGGCGATCTCCGTCGTGGGCCGGCCCAGGTCGTCGATCAGGGAGTTGACCGCGTGGATGCGGTCCAGCCACGCCCCCTCGAAGGCCTCCTCGTCGAGACGCTCGGTCATGCGGCCCTCACGGCCGACGACCCGGCTGATCCGCAGCAGGTCACGAGTGTGCCGCAACTTCAGCTCGGCGAGCCGGTTGAAGCGCTCCACCACCTCGCCCGGGAGCCCGTCGCGGCGGCTCAGCCGATGCTTCAGATCACCTGCCGCCAACCGGTCCAGCCCGGCGGAAAGCTCCTCGAGCAGCAGCGTCTCGGGACTCTTCTGGGTGACTTCTTCGACTGTGGTCATGGCGTCTCCACCGGTCTCGGGGGCAGGCGGCGTCCACCCATCGTCGTCTCCAGGTTGGATTGTTACCACCGTTCGGTAGAGACTGCGAGGTGTGAACGCCCCGACCGTCCGGAGGATCCGACTCCCGGCCGACCATAGCTCTCCTGGTCTGGCGCGCGAAGCGATCCGGACGATCGTGCACGAACGGGACCTGGGCGCAATTCTCGACGAGGCGTTGCTCTTGGTGACGGAGCTGACGACGAACAGCGTCGTGCACGCCGGCACCGAGGTCGACGTGGAGATCACCGCGGCGGACAACTCGCTCACCGTCACGGTCCTGGACTTCCGGCCGGGCACCGTCGTGCCCAACATTCCCACGCCCGGCGCGGATCTGGACGAGCGCGGCCGCGGGCTGCTGCTCGTCGACCAGCTGGCGTCGTCGTGGGGCACCCTGCACTTCGGCGGGGGCAAGGGCGTCTGGTTCCGCCTCGACAAGCCCGGTGCCACGAGCTCCGTGGCGCCGCCCGGTTTCGAGGTCCCCGCCGCACCCGCCCCGGAGGCACTCAGCGCGCTGGGCTGGTCGGGCACCGGCACCTCGCTGACCGAGGTCGCGGAGGAGCTGCTGCAACGGCTGGTCGGCGTGATCGGCGCGTCCGGCGCCGCGCTGACCCTGGACGAGGGCCAGGGCCCGCACACGATCGCCGCGGTCGGCCGGCTCACCGGCTCCGTCGACAGCGGGCGGCGGGTGCCGCTGCGGATCACCAAGCCGTGGCGGGGCGAGCTGCTCGTCGCCGGGGGCGGCGGCAACCCGTATGCGCGACCCCTCACGTCGCTCGCCGCCGACCGGCTGATGCTGCTGGTCGAGAACCACCGGCTGCGCCGGGCCGACTCCGAGCGGCGCACCTGGCTCACGTTCCTCGCCGACGCCAGCGAGCTGCTCGCCCAGTCCCTCGACGTCGAGCTGACGCTGGCGCTCATCCCCCGGCTGGTGGTGCCCCGCCTCGGCACCTGGTGCGCGATCCACGCCGCCGACGCCGGTGGGGAGCTGCGGCTGGCCGCGGCCGCGCACGCCGACGAGGCGATGCTCGCCGATCTGCTCGACGCGCTCGGGCAGGCGGCGCCGCAGCTGAAGGAGGCGATGAGCACCGACGCCGTCGTCCCGCTCGGCCCGCCGCTGGAGGGCTACGTGGTCGGCCTCATCGCCCGTGGCCAGCACCTGGGGACGCTGACCGTCGGCGGCGGCCGGGACACCTGGCAGCGCAACGAGGAGGTCGCCGTCGTCGAGGACGTGGCCCGGCGCGCCGCGCTCGCGATCGACAACGCCAACATCCACGCGGAGCGGCGCGGCATCGCCCACGCCCTGCAGCGCTCGCTGCTGCCACCGCAGCTGCCGAAGGCCGACGGCGTCGAGTTCGGCGCCGAATACGTGCCGACCGGCGAAGGGGTCGACGTCGGCGGCGACTTCTACGACGTGGTGCCGCTCTCGGGCCGGCGCTGGCTGGTCGTCGTGGGTGACGTGTCCGGCAAGGGCGTTCAGGCGGCGACGGTCACCGGTCTGGTGCGGGACGTCACCCGCGTCCTGGTCCGCGACGGCCGGCCCCTGCCCGAGACCCTGAAACGGATCAACGAGACGCTCCTGGAGCGGGGCGGCGGCCGCTACTGCACGCTGTGTCTCGCGGAGATCATGCGCCGCCCCGACGGCACCCTGGACGTGGCGCTGCACCTGGCCGGCCACGACCAGCCGGTGCTGCTGCGCGCCGACGGCCGCACCGAGCTGGCGGGCCAGTGCGGCACCGCGCTCGGCCTGCTCGACACGATCAACACCCCGCGCACGCAGATCACGCTGCACCCGGGCGACACGCTGATCTTCTACACCGACGGCGTCACCGAGCGCCGCCGCGGCCCGGAGCTGTTCGGCGTCGACCGGCTGCGCGAGGAGGCCAGCCTGCTGGCGGGCTTCCCAGCCGACGTCGTGGTGGCCCGCCTGCGCGCGACGACGCTGAACTTCTCCCCCGAGTCCCCCCGCGACGACATCGCGATCTTCGCCGTCCGCAACGACGCCTGACAGCCAAGCCCGTCCGCAACGACGCCTGACAGCCAGGCACAGCACCAACCTGGCAGCAGAGCACAGCACCAGCCTGACAGCCGGGCACAGCACCAGGTTGGTGTCCGCGCACCGCATTCACGACACTAGCACAACCGAAAAAATAATCTTTCGGTGTCGCAACCCACAGTAACCCCTGATCCGGAAAGGCTAAAACCCGCGCAGGCGGAGCAGCTCCTCGTAGACGTCCGCCGGGTGGGCGTTGAGGTCGTAGCGGCTCAGCAGGAACAGGTGCTCGCCGGCGTCGATCTCGAGCAGTTCGCTGCGCATCCCGCCGCGGGAGCGGGCGTCGACCCGCATCCGCTCCACCTGGGCCCAGTCGATCCGCCGGTGTCCCGCGTAGCCGCTGACGACGGTGAGCCCCTCGAGGTCGGCGGCGAGCCGGACCGGCGCGATGACGTCGCGCAGCGCATAGACGACGAGAATCGCTGCGGCGACCAGCGCGGCGGCGAGCATCCGGCTGTCCGCGGCGGCGAACACCCCGGCCAGCAGGAGGCCGATCGCCGCAACGCCCTTCAGCACCGCGAACCCGGTCGACACCCGCCAGCGCAGGCTGGTCGGCGCGGGCGTCAGGTCCGTGGCGGACGGCTCCGATGATGGGGTCCCGCTGCGGATGTCCATGCCACCAGCATGCGCTATTTCGTCTTCGTGATCGAGGTGGCGGTGACCGTGCCGTCGGCGTTCTGGCCCACGATCGTCACGCTGGAGCCGGCCGTCAGGTCCTTGAGGGCGCCGGGCGCGGAGACGGTGGTCGTGCCGCTGGTCTTCACGATCAGGGTCTGGCCGTCCGCGGTCTCCACGTAGACGGTGGTGCCGTCGACGAGTTTGACGGTGCCGGTGATCCCGCCGCGGGCGCCCGTCTGGCCGGTGCCGGTGCCGGTGCCGCCGCCGGTGCCCGTGTTGCCGCCCGGGAACTGCCCGCCGCGGCCGGCGAACTGGCTCGCGAGCGCGGCCGGGTTCGCGCCGCCGGGCGCTCCCGTCGCGGCCGGTGCGGTGCCGTAGCTCTTCTGCACCTGGGCGCCGCCGACGAAACCCGCGACCAGCAGGGCCAGCCCGGCCAGGACATACGTGGCGCGGTTGGCCAGGCGGCGCGGTGCCGCCTTCGAGATGCGCTCGTTCAGGTCGTCGTCGAGCGGCTGGGCCAGCAGGTCGTCCGGCTCGTCGATGAGGACGACCTCCGGGTCCACCGGCTCGAGCAGCACGGTGTCTGAATTGTCCACCTCATCGAGAGACGCGGACGGCCGGCGAAAGGCGTGGCTCACAGGAATCTCCTCGTCGACTGCCGTGCGGGATGGACCGGGTTGCGGTACCCGCGGGGGGTCGGGCACCGCAACCCGGACCGGCCCGCACGAACAACGTGCCTACTCATAACGCAGCGCTTCGATCGGGCGCAGGCCGGCCGCCCGGCTGGCCGGGTAGCTGCCGAAGAACAGCCCGATCGCGACCGAGAACCCCAGCGCCAGGAAGACCGAGCTGGGCACGATGACGGGCTGGATGCTGACGATGGTGAAGCGGCTGCCGATGACCGCGGCGGCCACCCCCAGCAACCCACCGATCAGGCTCAACACGGTCGCCTCGACCAGGAACTGGGTGAGGATCGTGCGCTTGGGCGCGCCGAGGGCCTTGCGGATGCCGATCTCGCGGGTCCGCTCGGTGACCGTGACCATCATGATGTTGGTGATACCGATCCCGCCGACCAGCAGACTGATCCCGGCGACCGCGCCGAGCAGCAGGGTGAAGGTCTCGGCGGTGTTGGCCCGGGTCTCCAGCAGCTGCGAGGCGTTCTGGATGCGGTACGCACTGGTGCTCGAACCGGTGATGTTGAGCTTGGCGTTGAGGATCGCGGTGACCTCGTTCTGCGCCTCGGTGACGTCCTCGGGCGACGTGGCCTGGACGAGCAGCTGGTTGAGCGACCCGTATCCGGTCAGCGACTCCTGCACCGCGGTGACCGGGGCCATCGCGACGTCGTTGGGGTCGGTGAAGCCGGTGCCGCCCTTGTCGGCGAGCACGCCGACCACGGTGAAGAGCTTGCCGGAGACGGTGATCTGCTTCGACAACGGATCGACGGTGCCGAACAGCTCCTCGGCCACGGTCTTGCCGATCACGACGACCTTGCGCGAGTCCTTGACGTCCTCGTCGGTGAAGAGGGCACCCTTGTCGACCTTGAAGTTCGAGGCCGCGACGTAGCCCGGGTACGTGCCGACGAACTGCGCGATCGTGTGGTCGGTCCCCTCGTAGGTGGCCGACTGCGATCCCGTGACGACCGGCGAGACGCTGCGCACGTGCGGCGCCTCGTCCTTGTCCTCCAGGGCCGGCACCAGGTCCATGTTCAGGGCGGTGCTCGTCGTGGCCGCCGCGCCGCGGGCGCCGCCGCCACCGCCGGCGGTCACCGTCAGGGTGTTGGTGCCCAGCGACTCGATCTGCTTCTGGACCGCCTGCGCCGAGCCGTTGCCGACCGCGACGAGGAGGATGACCGCGGCGACGCCGATGAGGATGCCCAGCACGGTGAGGCTGGAGCGCAGCTTGTTGGCGGTGATCGCGCGCAGCGCGAAGCGGATGGTCTCGAAGAGGTTCACTTCAGCCGCTCATCCTGGACGATGTGTCCGTCGACGAGCCGGATCAGTCGCTTCGCCCGCTCGGCGACGTCCGGCTCGTGGGTGATCAGCACGATCGTCCGGCCCGACGCGCTGAGCCGGTCGAAGACGGCGAGGACGTCGTTGGTGGACTGCGTGTCGAGGTTGCCGGTCGGCTCGTCGGCGAGGACCAGGGCCGGCGCGGTGACCAGCGCCCGGGCGACCGCGACCCGCTGCTGCTGCCCGCCGGAGAGCTGGTTGGGTTCGTGGCCGGCACGGTCGGCGAGCCCCACCATGGACAGCGCCAGGTTGGCCCGGCGGCGCCGCTCGGCGCCCTTGACCCCGGCGTACGCGAGCGGCAACTCGACGTTGGCGAGGGCGCTGGTCCGGGCGATGAGATTGAACGCCTGGAACACGAAGCCGATCCGCCGGTTGCGCACCAGCGCCAGCTGCCGGTCGTTGAGGCGGCTCACGTCGACGCCGTCGAGCAGGTACTTGCCGGTGGTCGGGATGTCGAGGCAGCCGAGGATGTTCATCAGGGTCGACTTGCCGGAGCCCGACGAGCCCATGATGGCCACGTAGTCGCCGCGCTCGACGGTCAGCGACACCCCGCGCAGGGCCTGGACCTCGGTCTCGCCCTGCCCGTAGATCTTCTTGACCTTCTGGACGTCCAGAACCGGGTGCATGGTCGGCGCTCCCATCAGTTGCCCGGGCGGGCGCCGCCGCCACCGGTGAAGCCGCCTCCGCCGCCGGGGAACTGACCGCCGCCGGGGAACTGGCCGGTGTTGGTGCCGGTCGTCGAGTTCGTGGTGGTCGTCGTGATCACGACCTGCTCACCGGCCTTCAGCCCGGACTTGATCTCGACGAACGAGCCGCCGGTGATGCCGACCTCGACGGTGCGGGTCTCCACCTGGCCGTTGACCTGCACCTGGACGGTGCGCTGGCCGCCGGCCGTGCGCAGGGCCGTGGTCGGGATGCGGATCGCGTTCTGCGCCTCGGCGATCGTCACGACCGCCGTGGTGCTCTGCCCGAGCCGGACCCCTTCCGGCAGCGTCTCCAGGCCGATGACCACCGCGTAGGAGTTGACGTTGTTGCTGGTCGTCGCGGTCGGCGAGATCGTGCTGACCTTGCCGGTGGCGCGGGTGCCGCTCAGCGCGCTCCAGCTGATCTCGGCGGCCTGCCCGGCCTTGAGCTTCGTCGCGTCCGCCTCGGCGAAGCTGGCGTTGATCTGCAGCTTCGTCAGGTCGGCGAGCTGGATGAAGCCCGACGAGGAGGAGGAGCTGGTGGAGCCCGTGGCGCCGCCGCCGCTCGAAGCGCCCGACGAGCCGGACGAGGCCGAGCCGACCGCGCCGTTCACGGCGGTGACCGTGCCGGCGATCGGGGCGGTCAGGACCGTGCCGTTGACCGTCGTCTGCGCCGAGGTGACGCTGGCCTGCGCGCTGGCGACCTGCGCCTCGGCGGAGGTGATCGTGGCGTCGTCGGCGCTGTTGTTCTCCGCCCGGGTGAGCGCCGCCTTCGCCGCGGTCAGGTTGGCCTTCGCGGTGTTCAGCGACGCCTGCGCGGCGGTCGCGTCGACCTTGGCCAGCACCTGACCCTTGGCGACCACGTCGCCGACCTTCACGCCGACCTCGGTGACGGTGCCCGAGGTGGTGAAGTTGGCGTTGGCCGTCGCGGCGCTGGCCACGGAGCCCGACGCGGACACCGTCTGCGACACCGTGCCCTGGGTGACCGCGACGGCCCGGGTGCGGGTGGTGGCCTGCGAGGCCTCGGCCGCGGCCGGACCGGAGACGATCTGGTAGGCCCAGAGCCCACCGCCGACCGCGGCGACCACGAGCGCGGCGTTGATCAGACTCACAGAGTTCAACTGTGGTCGGCGTAGAGACGGCAGCGACAAACGCATGAGAAGCATCGTGCTGGCCGCCGCTCGGAGCGACCCTCAGCTTCCCTCGGAGTTACCTCGGAATCCGGGTTCATCGGAATCGTCCTCAAAGTCGGGCTCGCTCAGCGCCGGTAGCAGCACCCGGAACCGCGCCCCCGCACCGGGTGCGGTCCACAGCTCGACCCGCCCGCCGTGCGCCTGCACGATCGCGGCCACGATGGCCAGGCCGAGCCCGGCACCACCGTGCCGGCGCGAGCGGGATCCCTCGGCGCGGTACAGCCGCTCGAACACGCGCGCGGCGTCACCGGGTTTCATGCCCGGCCCGGTGTCGCTGACCTCGATCGCGGCGAGCGGCACGCCGTCGGGCAGCGGCTCACCGATCACCGCAGTCGGCGGCGGCCCGGCGTCTGAGGCCCGGCCGACCCGCACGACCACCCGGGTGTCCTCCGGCGTGTGCTGCAGCGCGTTGCTGACCAGGTTCGCGACGACCTGCCGGATGCGGGCCTCGTCGCCCTCGACGGTCACCGGCTCGAACGTCACCGACCGCTCATCCAGCGCCGACAGCTGCACGAACCGGGTCGGCACCCGCACGTGGGCGTCGCGCACCGAGTCGGCGGCGACCGCGAGCAGGTCCACGGGCGACAGCTGCAGCGGCCGTTCCTCGTCCATCCGGGCCAGGGTCAGCAGGTCGTTGACGAGCAGCCGCATCCGGCTGACCTCGGCCTCGATGCACTCCATCGCCTCGTCCAGGGCCGGTCCGGGTGGCGCGCCGCCGCGCCGGTACAGCTCCGCGAAGCCCTGCACCGAGGTCAGCGGGGTGCGCAGCTCGTGCGCGGCGTCGGCGAGGAACTGCCGCAACCGCTGCTCCGACTCGGCGCTGTCGTCGACGGCCTCCTCGATCCGGGTGAGCATCGTGTTGAGGGCGATGCCGAGACGCCCGGACTCGGTGTGCGGGTCGGCGTCGACGATCCGGCGGGACAGGTTGCCGGCGGCGATCTCGACCGCGGTCTCCTCCATGCGGGTCAGCGGGCTCAGCCCGAGCCGGACCAGCGTCGCGGTCGCCAGCCCGACGAACCCGAGCAGGAGCAGGCTGACCAGCAGCGAGTACTGCAGCATCTGGTCCCGGGTCTCGTGCACGTCGACCAGGGAGACGGCGTTGGCGATGTATCCGCTCACGCCCTGGAACGTCACGGGGATCACGAGGACCCGCCACTGCACGCCGTCCGGCGCGGTGACCGTGAACGGCTTCGCCTGCGCGGCCCGCTGCTTGACGTTGCCGAAGAGCGCGGGGTCCACGACCGGGTCGGCGGTGAGCAGCTTGCCCGTGCTGTCGAAGTGGTACACCTGGCACGGCGGGCCCGGGAAGAACTCGCTGCGGTCCCGGGAGGAGCCGCACCGCTGGCCGCCGCTGCCCGGAAAGTTCGGGTTGGCGCCGGCGGACGTGCCCGGGCTGGGGGTGGTGAGGGGATTGGGGCCGCGGGTCGCGCCCGGGCTGGCGCTCGGGTTCGGGTTGTTCTGGCCGAACGCGCCCGGTGGCCGGCGGGAGGGGCCCTGCAGCTGGTCGTCGATGCGCTGCATCAGATACCAGTTGAGCAGCCCGACCGCGATCGCGTTGGCGGCGATGAGCGCGACCCCGGCCAGGGTCACCACGGAGACGACGATCCTGGCCTGGACCGTCCACTGGCGCCAGGGCCTAGGTCTCACTTCTGGGCAGCCTCAGCGCGTAGCCGACCCCTCTGACGGTGTGGATCAGCGGCGGGTCCCACTTGTCGACCTTGCGGCGCAGGTAGTAGACGTAGGACTCGACGATCCGGCCGTCGCCGCCGAAGTCGTAGTTCCACACCCGGTCCAGGATCTGTGCCTTGCTCACCACCCGGCCGGCGTTGGTCAGCAGATACCGCAGCAGGTTGAACTCGGTCGGCGACAGGTCGACCCGGTGGCCGCCCCGGCGCACCTCGTGGGCGTCCTCGTCCATCTCCAGGTCCGCGTAGCGCAGCACCCCGCCGTCGACCAGCTGCTGCTGCTCGCCGAGGCTGCGCCGCAGGATCGCCCGGATCCGCAGCACGACCTCCTCGAGGCTGAACGGCTTGGCCACGTAGTCGTCGGCGCCCACGGTCAGCCCGGAGATGCGGTCCTCGACCGAGTCGCGGGCGGTCAGGAACAGCACCGGCACCGGCCGGCCGCTGGTCCGCAGCCGCTGCGCCACCTCGAAGCCGTCCAGGTCGGGCATCATCACGTCGAGCACGACCAGGTCCGGCGCGAAGTCGGCGGCGGCGCTCAGCGCCTCCCGCCCACCGCCGGCGACCTTGACGTCGAAGCCGGTCAGCCGCAGCGTGGCGGACAGCAGGGCACGGATGCTCGCCTCGTCGTCCACGACGAGGACCTTGGGCTGCGGCTGGCCTGCGTTCACCTGTGCGGTCATCGGCTCCATCGTCACCGACCCGCCGTCAGGATCTCGTCACCTTCGGCAAGTCCACTCTTGATCTCAGTGTTGACGTCACCGCGCAGACCCGTCTCGACGGTGCGCTCCTCGTCCTTGCCGTTGACTCTCACCACGACTTTGCCGTCGTGAACGGCGGTGGAGGGCACCGACAGCACATTGTCCGCGGATGCGGTGACCACTGCGACAGTAGCGCTCTGCCCGTACAGCAGCGTGTCGGGCACCTTGTCGAACGAGATCAGCGCCGCGTACCGCACCAGCCGGTTGGACACCGTGCCGGCCGGGTCGATCTGCATGACCTTGCCGTCGTATTTGGCGCTCGCGTTGTCCGGCAGCGAGATCTTCGCGACCTGGTCGAGCTTGAGGTGCGCCACCTCGGCCTCCGTGAACTGCGCCTTCACCACCACGTCGCCGGTGCCGGCGAGCGTGATGACACTCGAACCGGCGTTGGATCCGACGGTGCCGTTGACGGCGAGCACCTTGCCGGCGACCGGCGCGGTGATCACGGTGCTGGCCAGCTTGGCGTTGGCCTGGACGAGGCTGAGCTTGGCGTTGTTGAGCCGCTGCTGGGCGGAGAGCAGGTTGTCGCTGGCGTTCTGGACGCTGCTGGCCCCGTTTCCGCCACCCTGCGTGCCCGTCTGGCCGCCGGTCTGGCCGCCCGTCTGGCCACCGGTCTGCGTGCCTGGCGCGCGGCTGGCGGTCGCGGACGGGGACGCGGTCGCGCTGGCCTGGGCGGTTTCGGCGCGGTCCAGGGCGTCCTCGGCGCTGTCGACACTCTCCTCGGCGGCGTCCACCGACTCCTGCGCGGCGGTCGCGTCGATCCTGGCCAGCACCGCACCCGCGGCGACCACGTCGCCGGGCTTCACGTTGAGCTCGGTCAGCGTGCCGCTGCTGGTGAAGCCGAGCGTCCGGCTCTGCTGCGCCTGCACCGTCCCCGACGCCGAGATGGTCGTCGAGACGGACCCCCTGGTCACCTTCGACGTGCTCGCTTTCGCGGGCGCGACCGGGTCGCCACCCGTCAACATGACACCCACGACGACCGCGACCGCGAGAACGGCAGCCCCTCCGGCCAGCCACCAGACCTTCATGCCTGCAAGTTGACCGGTCCCGGCTCCCGGTCAGCTCGACCGGACCTCAAAGTTGGCTGGGAAGCCGTTATTACCGAATTTTGAGGTTCAGCCCACGGGGCGTCGAGGTTCGGGCCGTTGCATGGCGGTCGTGATGACTCAGCGGATCGGTGGCGCCGCGCTCGCGTTCGCCGCAGTGGCAATCTTCGCCACGGCCTGCGGATCTTCGGATCCCGGGGCGCCGGCGACGGCCGCCTCCGGCGGCACCGACTACGCGTCGTGCCTGCGCAACAACGGCGTCAACCTGCCGCAGATGAACGCGTCGAACCGGCCCTCGGGCCGCCCGGACGGCAACCCCTCGAACCGCCCGACCGCGTTCCCGTCGGGGCAACCGCGCCCGTCGGGCAGCGGCTTCCCGGGCCGCGGTGGCTTCCCCGGGGGTGGCGGTGGCTTCTTCGGCACCGCGGCGCCCGACGGCGTCGACCAGCAGACCTGGGAGAAGGCACAGAAGGCGTGCGAGTCGTTGCGGCCGACCGCGTTCCCCGGCGGCGGCAACGGCAACGGTGGTGGCCGCGACGCCGCGTACCGCAACTGCCTCACCGAGCACGGCATCACCGTCAGCGGCCCGGTCGACCAGCTCGACACCGCCGACGCGAAGGTTGCCGCCGCGGTGACCGCCTGCGCCCCGCTCAAGCCGAGCCCTCGCCCGTCCGCATCCTGACCGGCCTGACCGGCCCGACCGGCCTGACCGGCTTTCAGCGACGCACAGGGTGTGCGCCGATCTTGCGGGCGTGGTGGCGGAAAAACGGACACTGTGGGAGTGTCCAGACACTACGCCCGCAAGATCGGCGCATGAAAGCGACAGAATCGCGTGTCGCTGAGCAATACCCGTCGTTGGCTTGAGCATGGAGACGCTGGACACCTTCTCGTGCACGTTCCTGCCGGCCACGGCGTTGGCGAAGCTGTCCCCCGCAACCATCCGCCGCCACGTGCAGGTCCTGCGCGGCTGCGCCGGCGACCGGGACACCGTGGCCGTCGTCGCCCGCTGCACGTCCCGCGCCACCCGGCGCAGCGTGCTGATGCTGACCCGGAACCGGCTCGTGATCACCACCGAGTCGGCCGTCCTGCGCCGCGTCTCCCTGCACCTCAACGCCGACCTGCACCAGCTCGCCGACGTCACCTGGACCCCCGAACCGGGGCGCACCGGCATCCAGCTCGGCGTGACCGCCATCGACGGCGTGCGCGAGAACCTGTGGGTACGCCTGCCGGACAAGACCGAGATGTGGCGCCTCGACGAGGCCCTGAAGCAGGCCTTCCGCACCCCGTGGGGACAGATCGCGGCGGCCTGGACCCCCACCGTCCCCAGGCTCACGAGAGCGGTGCTCCGCTTCGCCTGACGAGTGAACCTGAGGAGCGAACCGGACGAGCGAACCGGCCCACCCCGCGCAGGCGCTGGCAACCGCAGCTGGGGTGGGCCGATCGATGTTCTTGTATCCGTGGAGCCGGGCGCCCAAACATCACCCGAACATCGCCCGGAGCCGCGGCGCGGCAGAATGAGGCGGTGGATCAGGGCAAGGGGTTGGTGCTGGTCGTCGAGGACGAGCGGCCGATCGCCGACCTGCTGCGCATGTATCTGGCCCGCGAGGGCTTCGGGGTGCACGTCGAGCACGACGGCACGGCCGGCCTCGCCGCCGCGCGGAAGTTGCGACCGGTCGCGTGCGTGCTGGACATCGCGCTGCCAGGGCTCGACGGCACGGAGATCTGCCGGCGGTTGCGCGAGTCGGGCGACTGGACGCCGGTGCTGTTCCTGACCGCGCGGGACGACGAGGTCGACCGGATTCTGGGGCTCGAGCTGGGCGGCGACGACTACGTCACCAAACCGTTCAGCCCCCGCGAGCTGGTGTCGCGGGTCAAGGCGGTGCTGCGGCGCACGCAGGGCCCGCCGGACGTGGACCAGGTCCGCACCGTCGGGCCGGTCACGCTCGATCCGGCCCGGCGGGAGTGCCGGGTGGACGGTGTGCCGGTGACGCTGACCTCGACGGAGTTCGCGCTCCTGGCGCACCTGATGAACCGGCCGGGCCGGGTCTTCACCCGGGAGGAGCTGCTCGGCTCCGTGTGGGGATACGCGGCGCACTCCGGCACCAGGACGGTCGACGTGCACGTGGCGCAGGTGCGCGGCAAGCTCGGCGACGCGGCCGCGGTGCTCCGGACGGTGCGCGGGGTCGGGTACACCGCCGATGCTTAGCTCCATCCTCGGCCGCAGCGCACTGGTGACGTGCGCCGTCGCCGTCATCTCGGTCCTGGTGACCGCGCTGGTCGGTGTGCCGCTGGCGATCCAGGAGGCCAACAAGACCGCCCGGGAGGGGCTCGCCGACGAGGCGAAACTGACCGTGGAGCTGCTGCGGCCTCGGTTCAACACGGCCAAGAGCGAAGACGAGCAGGTGATCGTCAAGCGGCTGCGGGCCCTCGGGATCGAGGTGTACATGATCCGGGCCGGCCAGCCGGATCGGGGCGGCCTGCCGGACGGTGTGGTCAAGACGGTCGCGGCCGGTCGCCAGATCCAGGTGCGCCGGGCGGTGGTGGACAGCAAGATCAAACTGCTGGTGGGCCGGCCGATCGGCAACTCGGGCAACGGCGTGGTGCTGACCGAGGATCCGCCGAGCGGGACCCTGGCGCGACTCTGGGGGCAGCTGTGGATCGCGCTGCTGGCCGGGCTCGGTGCCGGGCTCCTGGCCGGCGTGCTGTTGGCGAGGCGGATCGCGCTTCCCATCCGTACCGTGGCGGCAGCGGCCAATCAACTCAGCGCCGGGGACCGGTCGGTCACCCTCGATCCTCGCGGGCCGACGGAGGTCGCGGACCTGGCCCGGGCCGTCAACGCATTGACCGCGGCCCTGGCCACGAGTGAGGGGCGGGAGCGCGACTTCCTGTTGTCGGTGTCGCACGAGCTGCGGACCCCGCTGACGACGATCCGGGGCTACGCGGAGGCGCTCGCGGACGGGGTGGTCGGCCCCGACGGGGCGCAGCGGGCCGGTCAGACGGTGCTCGGCGAGGCGGAGCGGCTGGACCGGTTGATCGCCGACCTGCTGGTGCTGGCCCGTCTGGAGGCCGCGGACCTGCCGGTCGAGGTGGTCGACGTGGACCTGACGCAGCTGGTGGCGGCGACGGCCGAGGCGTGGGGCGGACGGCTCGCGGCGGCGGGGTTGCTGCTGCGCACCGAGCTGCCGCCGATGCCGATCCCGGCGCGCACCGACCCCGGCCGAATCCGGCAGATCGTCGATGGCCTGCTGGAGAACGCGCTGCGGGTCGTGCCGTCGGGTGCCCCGGTGGTGCTGGCGCTGGTGTGGCAGCAGTCGTCGGCGTCGATCGAGATCCGGGACGGCGGGCCGGGGTTCACCGATGACGACCTGGCGGTCGCGTTCGAGCGGGGTGCCCTGTCGCGCCGCTACCAGGGGGCCCGCAAGGTCGGCAGCGGGCTGGGGCTGGCGCTCGCGGCGCGGCTGGCCCGGCGGCTCGGCGGCGGGATCGAAGCGGGGCACGCACCGGAGGGTGGGGCGAGGTTCACGGTCACGGTGCCGCTCTGAGTTCGGGTCGGAGTTTGGGTCGGGTGATCAGAGGTAGAGCACCCTTCAGCCCAGTTCCGAGGAGGTACCCCGATGCGACGCTCACGGATTGGTTTGCTGTTCTGTGCCGTGATCCTGGTGGTCATCGGCTCACTACCCGGGGTCGCCCTGGCGGATCCGACGCCGTCGGGCCAGACCAGCGAGCACGACATGTTCTCCGGCGTGCTGCACGGCGAAGGCATCGTGCAGACGAAAAAGGGCCCGATCCGGGTCGCGATGCAGAACGGCACCGCAACGGCGGCGACGGACACGTCAGTGACGGTCCGGTCGGCGGACGGCTACACGAAGACCTGGACCCTGGCGAAGAACGTCAAGGTGTACGACAAGCGCCACAGTCTGCAGCCTGGCGCGCTGCAGGCGGGCACCGACGTGGTGGTGGGCGGCCCGATCACGGTCAACGGCGGCACCGCGACCCCCGCAGCGACGCCCCGCACGACCTACACGGCGCAGATCGTGCTGGTCCAGTCGGCCGCTACCGAGCCGGCACCGGCACCGTCCAGTTCTTAAGGCCCCAGCTCCACCGCTCAAGGCCCGAGCTTCACTGCCAAGGGCCTCAGTTCTGCTGCTCAAGGCCCCCAGCTTCGCTGGTCAGGGCCTCAGCTCGGCGATGCAGCACTTCACGCTGCCGCCGCCCTTCTTGAGCTCAGTCAACTCCACCGGGACCGGCACGTAGCCGGCCTGGCGGAGCTTGGCCGCGAGGGCGGTGGCTTCGCTGTTGAGGACCACGTGGCGGCCGTCCGAGACGAGGTTGAGCCCGAAGGACAGGGCGTCCTCCTCGTCGGCGACGACCGCGTCCGGGAACAGCTGTGCGAGCACCGCCTGCGAGGCGGCGGAGAACGCGCCCGGGTAGTAGACGATCGTGCGGTCGTCGAGCGACGCCAGGGCCACGTCCAGGTGGTAGAAGCGCGGGTCGACCAGGCGCAGTGAGATCACCGGCCGGCCGAGCACCTCCTGCGCCTCCGAGTGCGCGGCGACCTCGGTCCGGAACCCGTGCCCGGCGAGGATCACGCCGCCGCCGAGCGCGTCGGGCAGGTAGGCGAAGTCGCCCTCACCCTCGTTGGTCTCCACCGGCGCCACGAAGTTCCAGGTGCCCTGCTGCTCGTAGAACCGCCGGTGCGCGGCCGCCTCGGCGATGCGCTGCGCGTACTTGAACCGCGCGCCGTAGACGACGCCGTCGACGGAGAACGCGCCGTTGGCCGCGTAGACCATGTCCGGCAGGCCGGTCTCCGGTGCCAGCACGTGCACCTGGTGACCGAGCCGCACGAGCGTCTCGCGCAGGCCCTCCCACTGCTTGACGGCGAGCTCGGTGTCGACCGGCGTGGAGACGTCCATCCACGGGTTGATCGCGTACTCCACCACGAAATGCTCGGGTGGCGACATCAGGTAGGTGCGCTCTCGCGGCAGCCGCTCGACGTGGGTCACGAGATCAAACGGTAGATTTGCGGAGGCATCCAAAACAGCGATAAAGGTTGCTTTTGAGGAGGGAATCGTTGCGCCTCGACCCGATCGACCAGCAGATCATTGCGTTGCTGCAGGAGGACGCCCGCTCGTCGTACGCCGACATCGGATCCGTGGTGGCCCTGTCCGCGCCGGCGGTCAAGCGGCGCGTCGACCGCCTTCGATCACAGGGAGTGATCCGCGGCTATACGGCGCTGATCGACCCCGACGCGTTGGGCTGGACGACCGAGGCGTTCGTCGAACTCTTCTGCACCGGGCGCACCTCGCCGCAGCAGCTGCGTGCGGCCGCGAAGCGGCATCCGGCGGTCGTCGGCGCGTACACGATCTCCGGTGAGGCCGACGCGCTGGTCCATCTGCGGGCGGTGGACATGGCCGGACTGGAGGAGGCGCTGGAGAAGCTGCGCGCCGAGCCGTTCGTCACGTCGACCCGCAGCATGATCGTGCTGTCCCGATTGGTCGAACGCCTCGCGCCCAAAGTCGTCACCGGGACGGGAACCGGATCGACACCCGCCACGTCCTAGGCTGCATGAGACGCACGCTGGCCGCGTTGGGCGCCGTTTGCATGGCGCTTTCCGGGTGTACGGGTGACAAGACGCCCTCCACGGGGTCCTCGCCGGCGCCAGCCGGTCCGGCGCCGGCTTTCAAACTCGTCGCGTTCGATTCCTGCGAGCAGCTGCTGTCCTCGCTGCGCGGCGCCGCGGCGGAGGCGGTCGGGCCGTGGGGCTTCGGCTACGGCGGCCGGATGTTCGACGGCGGGGTCGCCGACACCAACGCGATGTCGCGCACCGGGCCCGCCGCCGGCGGCAAGGCCGCGGTGCCGGGCGCCGGCCAGGAGTACTCGGGCACCAACAACCACGAGGCCGGCGTCGACGAGCCGGACCTGGTGAAGACCGACGGCAAGCGGATCGTCACGCTCGCGCACGGGTCGCTGAAGGTGGTCGACGCCGCCAGCCGCACCGTGACGGGCTCGTTGCCGCTCGCCTCCGCCGACGGCACCGGCAAGGGCCCCGTCAACGTCAGCGAGCTGCTGCTGGCCGGGGACCGGGCGCTGGTGCTCGGGTCGGACTACCAGGCTTCGATCGACGGCGACACGGTCGGGGGTCCGGGCGTCTCCGGCGCCCAGGTGACGCTGGTCGACCTCGCCGGGGCGCCCAAGGTGATCGGCCGGTTCACGATCGAGGGCGCCCTGCTCGACGCCCGCCAGGTCGGCGGCACTGCCCGGGTCGTGGTGACCTCCCTGCCGCAGGTGAAGCTCCCAGACGTCTCGCGGCTCGGCACCGACGAGGCCCGGATCGCGGCGAACCGTGCTGCGGTCGCCGCGGCGCCGGTCGAGGCATGGCTGCCGCAGTGGACGGCGGTCGACGGCGCCGGCAAGCGCACCGAGGGCCGCGTCGACTGCGGCGCGGTGAGTCGGCCGGACACCTACTCGGCCACGTCGATGCTGACGGTCCTGACGTTCGACCTGGGCGGCGCGGCGCTCGGCGGCGGCGACCCGGTCTCGATCGTGGCCGACGGCGACACGGTCTACGCCAACGGGCCCGGCCTGTACATCGCCAACGACCAGCGCTGGCGGGTGATCGCCGACGCCGTGCGCAAGAAGGTCGCCACGTCGCCGCGACCGCCCCTGACGCAGGTCTTCAAGTTCGACATCAGCGGCGCCGGCCGCCCCCGGTTCGTGGCGTCGGGTGAGGTGCCCGGCTGGCTGCTCAACCAGTACTCGATGTCGGAGTGGGACGGCCACCTGCGCATCGCGACGACCACGTCGCTGGAGACCACGACGTCCTCGGCGGTCTACGTGCTGCGGCTCAACGGCGGCCAGCTGACCCAGGCCGGGAAGGTCGACGGCCTCGGCAAGAGCGAGCGGATCTACTCGGTCCGGTTCATCGGCACCACCGGCTACGTGGTGACGTTCCGGCAGACCGACCCGCTCTACACGCTCGACCTGCGTGACCCTTCCGCGCCGAAGGTCGTCGGGGAGCTGAAGATCCCGGGCTACTCCGCGTATCTGCATCCGGCCGGCGACGGGCGGCTGCTGGGCCTGGGGCAGGACGCCAACGAGCAGGGCCGCGTGCAGGGCATGCAGGTGTCGCTGTTCGACGTGCGGGACCCGGCGCACCCGGCGCGGGTGGCGCAGCACCTGGAGAAGGGCGGTTACTCGGAGGCCGAGTACGACCCGCACGCGTTCCTGTACTGGGCACCGCTCGGCCTGCTCGCGGTGCCCAAGTGGGACGACCGGCAGCCGAGCGTGGTGGTGCTGAAGGTGAGCGACACGGCGATCACCGAGGCAGGTGCGATCACCCACCCCGGTCGCTACACGACGATTCGCCGCTCGCTGATCGTCGGCGGCACCCTGTGGACCCTGTCGGAGCAGGGGCTGAAGGCCACCGACGCGGCGACCCTGGCCGAACAGGCCTGGATCGCGTTTTAGATCGATTTTTCGGTTCCGTGCTTTTCTTCGACTAGCGCTGAATTTCGGTCGTGTACTGGTTTGCGGTCACGTGCTGGACGAACGCCCGCCACGCTGCCGGGTCGACGAAGATCTCCGGGCTGTTGGCATCCTTCGAGTCGCGGATGCCGACGGCCCGGGGGTCGAGCAGCACCTCGACGCAGCCACTGGATCCACTACGCGTGCTCTTACGCCACACAATACTCATGACAGATCCTTTTCTTCGCGGGAAATTGCCCGGACCTACTCGTATTCGCGAATGGCCCGCTGAATGTACTCGAGTGTTTCCGCGTGGCTGAGCGCCACCGTCCGCAACGACTCGAACGCCATCAGGTAGCGCCGGACCTCTTCCGGCCGGGTGCGGAACACCCCGCCGGTCATCCCGTCGCAGTACACAAGTGGCTGCTCGGACTCGTTGGCAAACTCGAGAATCGTGAACATCCCGTCGATGCCGCGGTGGGCGCCGCGGTCGAAGGGCACCATCTGCAGCGTCACCGTTGGCCGGTCAGCGATCTCCAACAACCTCATGAGCTGCCGCTTCATGACGCTCGTGCCACCCACGGGCCGGCTCAGGACCGCCTCGTCGAGCACCGCCCAGATCTTCGGCGGCGGGTCCCGGCTCAGGACCGCCTGCCGGGCCATCCGGACCGACACCCGCTGATTCACCACATCGGGCCGCTCGCCCGCCGACACCGAATTGATGATCGCCCCGGCGTATTCCACCGTTTGCAGCAGGCCATTGAGAATGACCGCGTCATAGATGAACACGTCGGACGCCTCGGACTCGAACCCGATATACGTCTCATAGGCGCCGAGCAATGCCTCGCCATACGCCTCCCACCATGCCCGTTGGCGCGATTGCGCAGCGAGGGCGGTGAGACGCGTGCGATCGACCTCAGAGGTCTTGTAGAGGTCGAAGAGCTTGGTCAGGTCCGGGTTACGGACGCTGCTGTTGGCGGTCTCGATCCGGCTGACCTTGGATTCCGACCACTTGAGCTCGGTGGCCACCTCGGCCGCCGTCTTCCGGGCAGCCTCACGCAACCGTCGCAGCTCGGCCCCGAGCTGACGACGGAGCAGAGTCGGGCTCGGCTTCGACGACATCATGCACACCGTACCGCATGCGCGCGCAAATGCTGAGAACTTTCGGCACACAGTTGCACTTGCATCTCCGACAGAGTTGATGCGCAATAGAGACAGAAGCTTACCGGTGAGGCTGCATGATCCGCCTCACCCGGCGACGGCGACGCTTGAGCTTCGAAAGTGCCTCTTCCCCAGAGGGCACTGGACGGCGGCCGTCACCGTGGCCGGTTGCCGCCTCCTTCTTTCGTCGCGTCAGCGCCCGTGACCCGAGCGCCGACCAGCATCAAGGGAGCGCACCCTATGAACTCCTTCGCACCGCAGTCGTTCGAGTCCAGGCCGGTCGTCCACTACAACCAGCACGGAATCCTGGTGACCGACCGGGTCTTCGCCAACGAGAGCGGCCGCTACGAGATCGCCGAACTGACGCATCCAACGCACGGCACCGGTGCCCTGCACCCAGGCGTGCGGGCGTGCATCGCGATCGGACTGGCAAACACCGTCGTGCTCGGCGTCGCCGTGGCGACCACCGGCTCCATCGCGGTCGTCCTGGTCGCGCTGTCCGCGCTGGCCATCACCTGGCTGGTCGGGCTCTTCTACGCACGGCGCTGGCCCCGGCAGCACACCCTGGTCGCCGGCTACCGCGGCAAGCAGGTCACGCTGCTGAGCACCCGGGACGTCGACCTCTTCGGCCGGGTGTCCCGGGCGCTGCAACGCTCGCGGCGTTAGAGATACATTCCCGTGCGCTCGCCTTCAACCTGTCTCGGCGCATCGTTTTCACCGAAGAAGCGCTTGCCACCGAACTCGCCCTGCAGGCGGTCATCGAGCTCGTCCGCGAGCCCGGTCATCACCTGCACGGCGAGCATCAGGTGCGTCGCCTGGAAGTCCCGGCCGAACACCGGCACCGACGCCCACACCGTGTCGTTGGTGCAGTACAGCCGGCCGATCGGCATCCGGTTGGTGAGCTCGGACAGCTTCACGTAGAGCCGCTCGGTCGGCTCGATCTCGGTCAGGATCGGCGAGAACACGTCGACCAGCGGCGGGTTGTCCCGGACCCGGACGAACACCATGGCCGAGCCCGACCGGATGCCGATGTCACCGTCCGGGTCGATCGTGAGCTCCTCCGGCGTCGTCTTCATCAGCCGGGCCACGACCGTGACCACCTTGTCCTGCAGGGGCAGATCCTCGCCCTGCTCCTCAAGGTTGTGCTTGGCGCGCACCACGGCGACCGGCCCGTCTTCGTCCGTGTCGACGATCGACGCCAGCGACCGCGCGACCCCGAGCGACGGCAACGCCGCCACAAGGCCCTGCGCGTCATGTGCAAGATAGGTGAGGAACGCGGGATGCGGCGTGCCGTAGATGTCCCGCAACGTCCGCATGATCAGGCGGCTGAGCTGCACCGCGTCGCTCTTCGGCACCCGCAGCCCGAACGCCTCACCCGACCCCGCCACCACTCCTGGCGGCGACCACCCGAGCGCCACGATCTCCGCGATGACGGTCCGACCGAGCCGGTAGGCCGGGGGTAGGTCAGCGTTGCCGACCGCGGTCGCGGCGAGCATGTCGCCGTCCTCGCCGGTCACCTGCACCGAATAGACGGCGTCACCGGTCCCGGACGCCGTCGGGTCCAGCGTCAGATCGAGCGTCGTGCCCGGGTCGAGCTGGCGCAGCGCGTCGACCAGGTGGCGCGCGAAGTCGCGCCAGGCCTCGGCAACCTTCTCCTTGAGGTCCCCGCCGATGGGATCCTCATCGTCGAACAGCGCTGCCTCGTAGTCCTGATCATCCGCCATGACCGCCTCCAATCCCCCCGGGCCTCACCCTATCCAGACGATGCACCTCCCGGGTCAGCGCCCACGCACCAACGCGGCCAGCCGCGCCCGCGTCTCCTCCAGATCGGCTCCCCGCCCCACCGCCACTCCCAACAGGAACGCCGTCACCGGCGCCCCCGGCCGCACCACGTGGTGCGCCACGTCCCGGGCCAGGTCGAGGATCGCGTCCCGCTCCCCGACGCCCAGCGGCTCCAGCCCGAGCTCAGCACAGGCCCGCACCACCCAGGCCGCCAGCTCCTCGTCCCCCACACTCCCGCCCATCACCACTCCACTCCCTCTACACCGCTTCCCCCGGCGCGCCTGGCCTGCCTGGCCTGCCCGGCCTGCCCGGCTGTTTGGCTTGCACCGCTTGCTCGGCTCAGGTCCTCCTCCGTGTCGCAGTCGAAGTATGGCGATGGCCCGTCCCGCTCCCACCTGACTTCGGCAATGACCAGCCCGCCGAACACCGCCCGCATCGACTTGCCCACCGGGTCCCCGAGCCGCTCGACCCCACGCCGCAGCGCATCGCCCCGCCACACCCCGCAGAGCAGCTGCCGCTTCCCCCGCTCGTCGACGAACACGGCCCCGTCCACCCGGCCGGTCCCGCCGTCCACCGCGCTGACCAGCACCTGCACCGCCTCGGGCGTGAGGTGCGGCAGGTCCGCCGCGAACACCCCGACCAGGTCCGACCCCTTGCCCGCCAGTCCGCCGGGTGACGCCGTGGCCGGTGCTTCCGCCGGCATCAGAGCGAGCGCAGCCGCCGTCGCCGCAGCCGGTCCGGCACCAGCCGGCTCCTCCCGGACCGTGAGCACGCCGGCGGGCAGACCGACCCGCGCCGGCCCGACCACGATCCTCCGCCCAGCGCCCTCCAGCGCGGCAAGCACCCTGTCCAGCATGGGCACCCCAGCGACGGTGAGCATCGGCTTGTCCTTGCCCCCGAGCCGGGTCCCACCACCACCGGCAAGGACCACGGCCGTCAGTTCCGGCCATGTGATGGCTGCCCGCATGCCCCAGAACGTACCGCCGACCGGAACACCCCCGCACCCGCTCGTGATCAAAGCCGTGCACCGCCCGACTGCACGGCCACGGAACGACTTCGATCTGGGAAAGGTCCCGGCAGGATCCTTCCGCTTGTGGGGATCCGGCAACCACGCCGCATACCCGCCGCCCGATCCGGCGCTGCCGATGTCCAGATCAGCCTCTTTGCCCACATGTTCTGCGCCGGGAGTGGATCTCCCCCCGGTGATCGAAGTCGCCCATGGCCACCTGGACGACCAGTCCGCGACTTCGATCATCAGCAGCGCAGCACGCAACCCAACCGCACGGCGACCAACCACAACAGCCCGGCGCCCAACCGCAGCGGCACAACCCCCGGAACAAACACGTCGCCCAACCACAGCGACGCAACGCCCGGCGCAGCAGCACAGTGCCCAACTACGCCGCCGGCGGCCGGCCTGTCGCCAGACGGCCGAATCTTGCGACCGTGATCAAAGGACTGATCTGGTCGCCCACACGACCCGCCCGCGCCTTCGATCACGGTCACAAGATCGTCCAGCGAGGCGAAAGCCGGCACGAACCCTGAGCGACGAGTAAGCCACCGACCACCCGGGTTGGCGCACGGGCGCGCCGCTGGGATTCGGCCTTCCGCGACTTCGCCCTGCTGCACCCGCTCGGCGTGCAACCGCGCCGCTGGTGATCGAAGGCACGGGACGGCGACCGGGGTGACCACGGGACGGCTTTGATCAACGGCGGGGGGTGATGCGCCCGGATGATGGTTGGTCCGGGCAGGCCGAGCGACCGACGATAGGTCAGGACCGCACTCGGCTTCCCGATCGCGGCCACTCGGCGACGCCCCGCGCGCCCGCCGGAATCCAGTGCGCGGAAGAGTGGTCGCGCCGGGTGGCGACTGGGGAGTATCGGGTAGCGCACCCGTTGCCCGGCGCGCCCTGAACGACATGAGCATCTGACTTGGAGGCCCGACCATGGGACGCGTCACGCAACGACGCACGATCGCACGGGTGAACGTCGTCCCGACCTCCGTCGACGCACCAGCAATCGCTGGCACCACAGCAGCCGCCGGCTCCGGGGTAGCGGTCGGGCACGGGGACGGGCAAGCGGTTCACGTGGTCGTGAAGGTGGGGCCGGACACCTTGGTGGCCGAAGAACCGCTGGAGATCAGGGTCGGGGTGGCTGGGGCGGCCAGGCCGCCGCTGGCGGTCACCATGCGGACGCCCGGGGACGACCTGGATCTGGCGATCGGGTTCTTGTTGACCGAGGGGATCATCAGGTCGGCGCAGGACGTGCGGACAGCGCAGTTGTGTGCCGGTGATCAGGAGGCCAACACGTACAACGTCGTCGACGTGGCGTTGGCGGCTGGGGTGCCGGCGCCGGCGGTCGATCCGGCCAGGAACTTCTACACCACGTCGTCGTGTGGGGTGTGCGGGAAGGCGAGCATCGACGCGGTGCGGACGCGGTCGCTCTTCGACGTGCTTGGGGACGGGGTCCGGGTGGCGCCGGAGGTGCTCGCCGGGCTGCCTGACGCGCTGCGGGAGGGGCAGCGGGCCTTCAGGACGACGGGTGGGTTGCACGCGGCGGGGTTGTTCACGGCCGACGGGACGCTGGTCTGCCTGCGGGAGGACGTGGGGCGGCACAACGCCGTCGACAAGGTCGTCGGGTGGGCGGTGCGGCAGGGGAGGCTCCCGCTCGCCGGTCATGTCCTGGTGGTGAGTGGCCGGGCCAGTTTCGAGCTGTGCCAGAAGGCGTGGATGGCCGGCATCCCGGTGCTCGCGGCGGTGTCGGCGCCGAGCACGCTGGCGGTGGATCTGGCCGAGGAGGCCGGTCTGACCCTGGTCGGCTTCCTGCGCGGGCAGACCTTCAACGTCTACGCCGGCGCGCAACGCGTCGTCGGGCTGGAGCACGCCGCCGGTCCCGTCGCACGATCGGCGGGAGCGACTGCGGCGACAGGCCCCGGTCCAGGATCTCGGCCATGAGCTTGGCGGCGCTGTAGCCCGGGTCGGCGTCCAGGGCGCGCTCGACCGCGATGCGGGAGCGCACGCCGTTGCCGGAGCGCCAGGCGGCATACGAGACCAGCATCGCGGCGGGCGCGGCGAACGTCGGGGCGCAGCGGCGCAGCACGTCGGTCCACAGGCGCTCGTGGACCGCGAGGCCGGGCTCGCCGTCGCGGTCGATGCGCATCCAGGCCTCGTCACGCAGGCGCAGGTTGTGGATGAGGAACGCGACCCAGGCGACCTCCTCGTCGGTCAGCCGGTCGCCCGCGCGGGTGCGTCGCAGGGCCGTGTCGAGGGCGGCGGGGCCGTCGGCCGGGGTGCCCGCGGACCCGGCGAGCCGGGCCTGGGCGTGGCGGGCCGCGCGCTCGGCCGTGTCGAGGGCGGCGCCGGTCGGTCCGGCAAGGCTGTCGACGAGGGTGGCCCGGTCGGGCAGGGCGACCATCCCGATGAGCGTGGCGGTGGCCGCGATCGCCGAGGCGGTGACGTCATACGGCACGCCCTCCGCCGGGCAGCAGCAGGCCGAGTCGCAGATGAGGGACCGGTAGCGCCCCTCGTGCGCCCAGAGCATCTCGTGGACGGCGACGCCCTGGCGGCGCATCGCGGCCGCGGTGGCGAGGAGGAGCGGCTCGACGCGCTCCGGTGGGCCGTAGCCGATCAGCACGACGTGGTCGACGTGCTGGCGGTGGAACATGTCCGCATAGCCCTCGGCGAGGGTGCCGAGGTCCTCGCACTGGTCGCGCAGGTCGTCGCGCAGGTGGAAGCGGAGCCGGCGGCCGCGCACGCCGAGAGCCACGATGCTGTCGGACGGGTGGAACCCGAACAGATACGGCGTGCCGGCCAGGATGTCTTCGGGAGTGCGCAGCCGCAGCCGGGGCTGGGCGATGGTGGAGGTCGCGGTCGTCATGCATCCGAGCCTGGCGGTTGCCGCCAGGCACGGGAACTAGCGGTTTTCGGCTGTGGACAACGTCCGTTTCGATCCACAGCCGGAACCCGGCGCTTGACAAAGCTTGACCAAAGGCAGACGGCTCTAGAAACGGAACCGCTGATCGTGCAGGTCGATCCCGTCCTTCCAGTCCTGCCCGTCAGGGTGCAGGTCGATCGCGAGCGTGACCCTGGCGACGGCGTCGTATCCGGCCGCGTGCAGGCACCGGAGCGCGTCCAGGTTGCGCGCCGCCGGCGAGATGCTCAACTGCCTGAGCCCTCGCCGTCTGGCCTGGTCAGCGACCTGCTCCAGGAGCGCCCGGCCGATCCCCTCGTGGCGCCGGGCCGACGCCACGACCAACGGCTCGACCTGGCCGCCGCGGCCGTCGAGGATGAGCCCGACCATGCCGACCACGCCGACGCCCAGGATCTCGGCGACCCACATGCCGGACAGGTCGAGCCGGGTGAGGTACTCCTCGAACGCGGCGCCCGGCTCACCGCCCACGGGTGGCGCGGCGGGATAGAGATGGTGATGTTCCTCGGTCAACTCCGCCCATAGGTGGCGGCACTCTCGATGGTCCGTCGGTCGGTATGCACGGATCGTCGGCTGCAGCGTCGCGACGCCGCCACCCACGCCGCCATCTGCGCGAACAGTCGCCATGCATCCATGCTTACTCCGGTGCGACGCTCCGCGACACCCACATCGCGGTATTGCACCCCGGCGACCGCCCCCTGACCGTTTCACGCCTTTTGTTGCATCACGCGGATCGCGCCCGAAAGGTTACTGACCCAAGCTTGTTGGCGATAACATCAGGAACGGCTCGCAGCTGAAACGACGAAGGGACCGCCGGGTCGAGGCGGTCCCTTCGCTGCATGCTGAGTTTTACGGCAGGCGGAATTCACCGTCGGTGTCGACGGCCGCGATGAAGGTCTCCCATTCGGCGCGGGTGAAGCGCACCGATCCCGCGTCCGGGGCGTTGGAGTTGCGGACCTCGACGACGCCGTCGACGAACCGCGCTTCGACGCACTGTCCGTTGTTACCGCTTCGGGTGGGCTTGTGCCACCGCTCGTTCAGCGCAGCCATCTGCGCACTCCTTCATTGTCGGGCCGTCTCAGCCACCGCGGAGTCGATCAACCTGATCGATTCGAATGGGCTGAGCGCGGCGGCTCGCAGACTTTCGAACACGTCGTGATACCGCTGGACATCTCCGGCTTCCTGGTAGATGTCCCCTGCCATGGCTTCGGCATACACGACACTTGGTGCACCTTGGAACTTGAGGATCGCGAACGACCCAGCCATGCCGGCATAGGCCCCCCCGCTGAACGGAAGGATCTGGACCGTCACGTTCCTCGCCCGGCCCATGTCGGCCAGGTGCTTGAGCTGCGACCGCATGACGTCTGCCCCACCGATGAGACGCCGGATGACACTCTCGTCCAGGACCGCGATGAACTGCAGTGGATCATCGGCCCTGGTGAGCAGCTCCTGGCGCTCACGGCGGGCACTGACGTGCGCCTGGACGGCGTCGTCCGACTCACCGGAGGGGGACGCGGCGGCGAGCAGCGCCCGCGTGTACTCCTCCGTCTGCAGCAGACCGGGCACCACCAGCGCCTCGTAGTCACGCATCTCGATCGCGTTGGACTCGAGGCCGATGTACCGGGAGTAGTGGCTGGGAAGGTCGCCGAAGCGGGCGAACCAGCCCCGGGTCTTGCCTTCCTTCGCGAGCGCGATCAATGTCTCGGTCAGATCACGATCATCAACGTCGTAAATCTTGAGCAACTGTTCGAGCGTGCTCCGGCGGATGCCGACCTTCCCGCCTTCCATGCGGCTGATCGTGCTGGGCGAGCAGTCGAGTTGCAGGCCGACGTCCTCGGTGGTGAGCCTTGCCTGCTCGCGCAGCCGTCGGAGTTGTTTGCCCAACTGGAAGCGGGGGAACGTGGGGCTGTGCGCGTGGGACACGGCTCACCTCCATTACTCAGGACGAGTGTGTCCGTTACCGGGTTGCCGCGCAAGCATGTGCGTCAGTGAGCGATCGGGTTGCTCTACTCAAGTTTGACGGAACGTATTGCCGCGGGAAACCTGCACATGCATTCTGAGGCGGTCAGATGGTTCCCCAGCCGGAGGGAGATCCGTCGTGATCGAAGACGACGTGATCCTGCTCGAAGGCGCGCCGCGACTTTTCGGCATTGTCGCCGATCCCTTCGACGACGACCATCCCCAGGTCGTTGCCTGGGGTCACGAGCTGCCGGATCAGGCCGTGCTCACGTGGCGCCTGAGCAATGGGAAGTCCGAGATCGCCGTCTTCCAGTCCGCGGAGGCTGCGCTCGCGACCGCCCAGCAGCTGTACCCCGCCCGCATCCTGTGGACCGCGCCCGCGGCGCAGGGGTTCTGATGGCCGTCATCTACGACCACGCAGTGACCGACGCCCGCCGCCTGGTGGCCCGTCACCAGCCGCTGCGCGTCCAGCAGGTCACCCGCTGCGCGGCCGGCTGCGCGCACTGGCCGTGCAAGCCGTTCTCCACCGCCTGGGCGGTGGTGACCCGCAACTCCAACACGCGCGCCGGCCGTTGACCGTTACAACGCCGACGGTGGGCAGTCCGCCAGGTCTGACTGATCGGCCGACCCCTTTCGGGACCGATGACCGCCGTGGCGCTTCAGTGCTTCCGGCTTCCCCTTGAGCTTGGCGTCCCAGCCCGGCCACGCCTTGTTCTGAATCGGGGTCCCGGTGGGCGACGGCTGGGCCGCTGGAGGCTGAGACACCGGAGGCCGCACAACAGCAGGCGCCTGCACCTCCGGCGCTGGGACGGACGTGGGCGCCTTGCTGGCCGTACCGACGGAAAAACCGCCACCCGAGCCACCTGAGGTGCGGACGGTGGCGCGCGGTTTGACCACGGTGGCGGGCGGTCGCGGCGCGGTCGGCTTCCCGGCGGTCGACGGCACCTCGGTGCCGTGCAGCCCGCTGCTGGGCGTCGGGGCGAGCACGAGCGGCCCGGGCCGCGGCTCAGCGACGATGGGCGTCCGGACGGACGGCGCCATGTCCAGCGAGGCGCTGCCGGCGGCGACCACGATCAAGGTCGGCACCGAGGTCAGGGCCACGAGCAGGGCGGAAATCAGCAGCGGACGGCGGTTCGACGACAGTATGCGGTGGGTACGGACATCGGATTCCAACGTGGGTGCTCCAGTGTGCGGGGGAGTGCAGAACGAAGCTCATAGGACTAACTGCCACGCATCGGACGAGGATCTGCCCGTTCTGGAGGGATTTTTCGACCTTGCAGCCCCGCGGAACCCGAACTCCATGGTGTCGATCCACACGCCTTCTGCGATGCTGGACACACACCGGCAACGGGGCTGTAGCGTCCGCATACCCTGCGACTGAGCCTCAGGGCCGGCTCCCGGGCGTGATCCACTCACACCCACCGCGACGCGCCGGCCTCAACAGGGCCGCCGCGTAGCAGCCACCCCCGCTGCGCGGCAGGGTTACCCCCGCTGCCGACGCGAGAGACGACAGGGAGAAACGGATGGCGAAGGGCGAAGCAAAGGCCCGAGCGTCAGGAACACGGGCCGCGCCTGAACCCGCGTTCGTGCAGCTGCTCACCCCTGAAGGAGATCGGGTCGAACACCCCGACTACACGGTCGACTTCACCGACGAGGAATACCGCTCGCTCTACCACGACCTCGTCGTGGTCCGGAAGCTCGACGCCGAGGCGACCGCCCTGCAGCGCCAGGGCGAGCTGGGCATCTGGGCGAGCCTGCTGGGCCAGGAGGCGGCGCAGGTCGGCTCGGGCCGGGCCCTGCGCACGCAGGACATGGCGTTCCCGACCTACCGCGAGCACGGTGTGCTCTACTGCCGCGGCATCGACCCGATCATGCCGCTGCGCCTGTTCCGGGGCGTCGACCAGGGCGCCTGGGACCCCAATGAGTTCAAGTTCGGCATGTACACGATCGTCATCGGCGCGCAGACCCTGCACGCGACCGGATATGCGATGGGCGTCAGCAAGGACGGCAAGGTCGGCTCCGACGACGGCGAGGCCGTCATCGCCTACTTCGGCGACGGCGCCACCAGCCAGGGCGACGTCAACGAGGCGTTCATCTGGGCCTCGGTCTTCAACGCCCCGCTGGTGTTCTTCTGCCAGAACAACCAGTATGCGATCTCCGAGCCGCTCGAGCGGCAGACGCGCGTCCCCCTGTACCACCGGGCCAGCGGCTTCGGCTTCCCCGGCCTGCGGGTCGACGGCAACGACGTGCTCGCCTGCTACGCGGTCACCCGCAAGGCCCTCGACGACGCCCGCCACGGCCAGGGGCCGTCGCTGATCGAGGCGTACACGTACCGGATGGGCGCCCACACCACGTCGGACGACCCGACGCGCTACCGGATCGCCAGCGAGGTCGAGGCCTGGCAGGCGAAGGACCCGATCAAGCGGCTGCGGGCGTTCCTCGACAAGCAGGGCATCGCCGGCGACGACTTCTTCGCCGCGATCGACGAGGAGGCCCGGGTCGCCGCCGTCGACCTGCGCGAGCGCGTCCTCAGCATGCCGGACCCGGACCCACGTTCCCTGTTCGACCATGTCTACCCGCACGGCTCACCCGAGCTCGACGAGCAGCGGGCGCAGTTCAGCACCTACATGGCGTCGTTCGAGGGGAGTGGGCACTGATGGCCGAGACCCTGACGATCGGCAAGGCGCTCAACACCGGCCTGCGCCGGGTGATGGAGCGCGACCCCAAGGTCCTCATCATGGGCGAGGACGTCGGCAAGCTCGGCGGCGTCTTCCGCATCACCGACGGCCTGCAGAAGGACTTCGGTGACGAGCGCGTCATCGACACGCCGCTGGCCGAGTCCGGCATCATCGGCACCGCCGTCGGCCTTGCGATCCGGGGCTACCGGCCGGTGTGCGAGATCCAGTTCGACGGGTTCGTCTACCCGGCCTACGACCAGATCGTGTCCCAGGTCGCGAAGATGCACTACCGCTCCCAGGGCAAGGTCAGCCTGCCCATCGTCATCCGGATCCCGTTCGGCGGCGGCATCGGCGCGGTCGAGCACCACTCCGAGTCGCCCGAGGCCTACTTCGCGCACACCGCGGGCCTCAAGGTCGTCTCCTGCTCCAACCCCGACGACGCGTACTGGATGATCCAGCAGTCGATCGAGTCCGACGACCCGATCATCTTCATGGAGCCCAAGCGCCGCTACTGGGAGAAGGGCCAGGTCAACGTCGACACCGCGAGCGCACCGCTGCACGTCTCGCGGGTCGTGCGGACCGGCGCCGACGCCACCCTGCTCGCCTACGGGCCGATGGTCCGCACGGCGCTGGACGCCGCAACCGCCGCCGCCGAGGACGGGCGCGAGCTGGAGGTCATCGACCTGCGCACGCTCTCGCCGCTCGACCTGGGCCCGGTCTACGAGTCGGTGCGGCGCACCGGCCGCGCGATCGTCGTGCACGAGGCGCCCGGCAACCTGGGTCTCGGCTCGGAGATCGCGGCCCGGATCACCGAGGAGTGCTTCTACTCCCTCGAGGCGCCGGTCCTGCGCGTCACCGGGTTCGACACGCCGTACCCGGCCGCCCGCGTCGAGGAGGAGTACCTGCCCGACCTCGACCGGGTGCTCGACGCCGTCGACCGCTCGTTCGGGTTCTGAGGGGACGCGCAGTGACGGTCAAAGAGTTCAACCTTCCCGATCTGGGCGAAGGCCTCACCGAGGGTGAAATCCTCAAGTGGCTGGTCAACGTCGGCGACACGATCGAGCTCAACCAGCCGATCGTCGAGGTCGAGACCGCGAAGGCGGCGGTCGAGATCCCGGCCAAGTGGGCCGGCCAGGTCGCCAAGATCTTCCACCCCGAGGGCACCATGGTCGAGGTCGGCGCCACGATCATCGCGATCGACACCGACCCTGGAAACTCCACGCCGGCGCCTTCCGCCGCGTCCCTGGCCGCCGTCGACATCGCCGGTGACGGCCCGGTCGAGCCCGGCATGATCGGCGGTCCCGCACCGGGTGGCCGCACGGCCGTCCTCGTCGGCTACGGTCCGAAAACCGGCGCCGCCAAGCGCCGGCCAAGAACAAGTGCAACGACAACTGCAGCATTGGTACAGAGCGAGCCTCCCGCACCGCCCGCACCGGCTCCCGTGCTGAAGGCAGAGTCCACCGGCTCGCCATCCGTCCTGGCCAAGCCCCCGGTCCGCAAGCTCGCCCGGGACCTGGGCGTGGACCTGGTCGGTATTGACGGCAGTGGTCCGAACGGCTCGATCACGCGCGACGACGTGCTGTCCGTGTCCTCCGCCCCGGCCGTCGCCGCCGCTCCCGCGGTCACCAGGGTCGGCCGCGAGGAACGGATCCCGGTCAAGGGCGTGCGGAAGCTGACCGCCGAGAACATGGTGGCCAGCGCCTTCACCGCGCCGCACGTCACCGAGTTCCTGACGGTCGACGTCACCCGCTCGATGAAGGCGCTCGAACGGCTCAAGACCAAGCGCGACTGGCGCGACGTGCGGGTGTCCCCGCTGCTCATGGTCGCCAAGGCCGCGCTGGTCGCGCTCAAGCGCCACCCGATGGTCAACTCGTCGTGGCAGGGCTCCCCGACCGGCGCTGAGATCGTGGTCAAGCACTTCGTCAACCTCGGCATCGCCGCGGCGACGGAGCGGGGCCTGATCGTGCCCAACGTGAAGGACGCCGACACGCTCAGCACCCGGGAGCTCGCCGACGCCCTCAACGCCCTGGTCGCCACCGCCCGCGAGGGCAAGACCTCCCCGGCGGCGATGAGCGGCGGCACGTTCACGATCACGAGCGTCGGCGTGTTCGGCATCGACACCGGCACCCCGATCCTGCCTCCCGGCGAATCGGCGATCCTGGTGTTCGGCGCCGTCCGCGACACGCCCTGGGTCCACAAGGGCAAGATCAAGATCCGCCAGGTGACGACGCTTGGCCTGTCGTTCGACCACCGGATCATCGACGGCGAGCTGGGCTCGAAGTTCCTGCGCGACGTCGGCGCCTTCCTGGAGGACCCCGAGGGTTCGTTGCTGGCCTGGAGCTAGCCGGACCGGCCCGGAGCTAGCCGGGCGGCCTGGACCTAGCAGGCCAATTCACGGCAAGTGGCCCGGCGCTGATGCGCCGGGCCACTGTCATATGGCCGACGAACTGGGCGTTTACGCAGCCCCCACCCTACGAATCGTCGGCAGGTGCGCCGCGTCACTTGCCATTCGCTGGCTATGGATCTTTCCGTGGGCGTGTAATGAATGGGCACCAAGCCTCGTCCTTACATCCCAAAGGAGCCAGCCGTGAGCACCTTCATGGAGCGTTACCGCGCCCGCCGCAACGCCGCCCGCCGCCGCGACGCCATCGAGCGCGCGATCGCCAAGAACCCGTCGAGCGCCCTGCGCGACGAACTCCACGCCATGCTCAGCCGAAGTTGAGCCCACTGCTCCACACTCCGCAGGTCGCCACACTCAGCCGCCCTGGTCCGAACCCTCCCCGGACCGGGGCGGGCTGTTTTGTTCACCTATTCTGGGTGCGCAGCTCGTGCGAACCTGAGCCTCCGCTCTGCCATGTACGGTTCGGGTCGACTACGGTCGCAAGGGTCTGACCCACAGGAGGCACGATGACGTCCGACCAGCCCCACCCGTCCGAAGCGGACGAGAGTGCGGCGAGCGCGCCGAGCTCACCCCCGCCCGGCACGCCACCGGCCGGCACCGTGCGAGCCACCGCGTCGGTCCCGATGCCGACCAGACCTCCTGTCCAGCCGCCGACCCCGGCTGCACCGCCCACACCGGCGACGTACGGCTCCCCGGTCGCGCCGGTTTCCCCGCCGCCGGTCGCGCCCGCCGCCGCGCCGCCCCCTGTCCCTCCCGCCGAGGCCGCCGCCGAGCAGGACGAGCCGCCGGCCCGCCCCGGGCCGTTCCCGCCGGCCGGGCCGTTCGCGCCACCGCCCAGCCCGCTCCCGGCCCGCGTGCCTCCGCCGCCGAACGCGCCCGCCGGTCCTCCCGGCAGCTTCCCCGGCTTCACCCCAGCGGCACAGACCGCGGACACCCCGCCCGGCGGCTCGGCCCAGGTCCCGGGATACCCGTCATCCGGCAGCCCGGCCGGCTCGGCCCAGGTCCCCGCGTATCCAGCCTCGGGCGGACCGTCCGGTGCGGCGCAGGTCCCGGGTTCGGCGCAGGTCTCCGGTGCGGCGCAGGTCTCCGGTGCGGCGCAGATCCCCGGCTCGGCGCAGGCCGCCGGCGGGCCGTATGGCAACGCTCCCGTCTCCGCCGCCCCGGTCTCCGGCAGCGCGCGGACCTACGGCACCGCTCAGGTCTCCGGCAGCGCCCAGGTCCCGGGATCCATCCAGCCGCCCACGTCTGCCCCACCGCACGCACCGGGCCAGCCATCGTCGTACGGCACCGCCCAGGTCCCCACCTCCGCCCCACCGGCGGCCGGTGGCCCGACCTCGGCCCCGCCGACCTCCGCTCCCCCGGCCACCTACGGTGCGCCGACGTCCGTGCCACCGACCTCCGCCCCGCCGGCCACCTACGGCACCGCCCCGGCCTCCGCCCCGCCAGCCACCTACGGCACCGCCCCGGCCTCTGCGCCGCCGGCCACGTACGGCGCCCCGGCCGGGGAAGACGCCCAGCCCAACCCGTACGGCAACCCGCCCGCCGGCGAGATCCCGGCACCGCCGAACCTCGGCAAGATCCCGCCGGCGGCCTCGTACGCGGCCCGCGCCCAGGTGTCGGTCCCGCCAGTGAGCACTCCCCCGGCCTCCGCACCGCCCGCCACCGGCATGTACCAGGCGTCCGCGCCGCCGGCCACGTACCCGACGTCGGCCCCTCCGGCGACCGGCCTCTACCAGGCATCCGCGCCGCCCGCCACCAACGCCCCGGCCTCGGGCCCACCCGCCGCCGGCATCTACCAGGCGGCACCGCCCCCGGCCACCGGCGTGTACCAGGCCTCGGTGCCCAGCGCCGCGCCGCCCGGTCCGCACTACAGCGATCTCGTCACGATGCCGGGCGACGCACCGCCGCAGGCGGGGGCACCGGTTGGCGGGGATCCGGGCGTACCGACGCCGCCGGCCGCACCGAAGAGCAAGCGTGGTCTCATCCTCGGGCTTGTCGTGGTGGTGGTCGTGTTCCTGCTCGCGGTCGCGGGCACCGGCATCGTCGTGGCCCTCAACAACGCCGGCAGCACCAGTTTCGCGGTCAACTCGTGCGTGAAGCAGGACGGCGACTCGGCGAAGAAGGCCAGCTGCTCGGACAAGGACGCGTTCACCATCGTGCAGAAGGTCGAGAAGCCGGAGAGCTGCTCGGACGCCAGCCAGCCGTACATCGTGCTGCAGCACAAGGGCCAGAAGGACGAGGTCCTCTGCCTGCGCCCCGCCGCCGCAAAGTGACGCACCGGCCCTGGCCCCGAAACGGGCCAGGGCTCCGGGCAGACTTAGAGGCATGACCGACCCGGCGCAGTCGCCACTGCTCAAGGCCCGCGTCCGCGCTCCCGAACTCCGGGGGCGGGGATGGCTCAACACCGACGGACTCGCCCTGTCCGACCTGCGGGGCAAGATCGTCCTGTTGGACTTCTGGACCTTCTGCTGCATCAACTGCCTGCACGTGCTCGACGAGCTGCGCCCGCTGGAGGAGCGCTACGCCGACGTGCTGGTGACCATCGGGGTGCACTCGCCGAAGTTCGAGCACGAGAAGGACGCCGCTGCGCTCGCGGCTGCTGTCGAGCGGTACGGGGTCGACCACCCCGTGCTCGACGACCCCGAAATGGACATGTGGCAGCAGTACGCGGCGAAGGCCTGGCCGACGCTCACGGTCATCGACCCCGAGGGCTACGTCGTGGCGACGATGGCCGGGGAGGGCCACGCCGAGGGCCTGGCACGGCTGGTCGATGAGCTGGTCCGGGTCCACACGGCGCGAGGGACCCTGCGCCGCGGGAACGCCCCGCACGCCGCGCCGAAGGTCGACGACACCGTGCTGCGGTTCCCCGGCAAGGCGCTCGCCCTCGCCGACGGGCACTTCCTGGTCTCGGACTCGACGCACCAGTCGCTGGTCGAGCTCGACGCCGACAACGAGACGCTGATCCGGCGCATCGGCACCGGGCAGCGCGGCCGCAAGGACGGCACGGATCCCGAGTTCTCCGAGCCGGGCGGGCTGTGCCTGCTGCCGCCGTACGTCGCCGAGATCGCCGGATACGACGTCGTCGTCGCCGACACCGTCAACCACCTGCTGCGTGGCCTGAAGCTCGCCACCGGCGAGGTCACCACCGTCGCGGGCAGCGGACGGCAGTGGCGCGGCACCGTCGACTTCGACACGCACGACTCCCTGGCCGTCGACCTGTCGTCGCCGTGGGACGTGGCGTGGTTCGACGACCGGGTCGTGATCGCGATGGCCGGCATCCACCAGCTGTGGTGGTTCAACCCGGCGCAGCGCACCGCCGGTGTCTACGCGGGCACGACCGTCGAGGCGCTGCGGGACGGCCCGCTGCACGAGGTGTGGATGGCGCAGCCGTCCGGCCTGTCCCCTGCTCCGGACGGCACGAAGCTGTGGATCGCCGACAGCGAGTCCAGCGCGATCCGTTTCATCGAGGACGGCCGGATGTCAACCGTCACCGGGCAGGGCCTCTTCGACTTCGGCCACGTCGACGGCCCCGCCGACCAGGCGTTGCTGCAGCACCCGCTCGGCCTGCTCGCCCTGGCCGACGGCAGCGTGCTCGTGGCTGACACGTACAACGGCGCCGTTCGCAGGATCGCCGACGGTGTCGTGACCACGGTTGTCGAGGGCCTCAAGGAGCCCAGCGACCTGGTGCTCACCGCGACCGGTGAGATCGTGGTCGTCGAGTCCGGCGCGCACCGGCTCGTCCGGCTCGCCCCCGGCACCCTCGCCGCTGCGGGTGTCGACGTCGCCGGCGTGCGGCACCGCACCGAACGCCCCTCGACGATGCTCGCCCCCGGCGAGGTCGAGCTCGACCTGATCTTCGAGCCGGCGCCGGGGCAGAAGCTCGACGAGTCGTTCGGCCCGTCGACCCGCCTGGAGGTGTCGGCCTCGCCGCCGGAGCTCCTGCTCGAAGGGGCGGGCGTGACGCAGAGCCTGCAGCGCCGGCTGGTCCTGTCGCCGGACGTCGCCGAGGGCGTCCTGCAGGTCGTCGCCCAGGCCGCGACCTGCGACATCGACGCGGAGTTCCCGGCCTGCCACCTGACCCGGCAGGACTGGGGCGTGCCGATCCGGGTGGTGAAGGACGGCGCCGCGCGGCTGCCGCTGGTGCTCCGCGGTCTCGACACCGCCTGATCACAGCGACACCCGCGACCGTCGGTCGTGATCGAAGTCGCGTGCTGGTCTTCCCCACAGCCGGCACGCGACTTCGATCAACAGCGCGGCGGCGTCTGGCCCAAATGCGGGCGTGGGGCTGAGCTGCCCGCGAAACCGCGGGCCGAGGCGTCAGGCGAACGGGGTCAAGGGCAGCCCGGCGGCCAGGAGTGCCGCGCGGACCGCGGCCGCCATCGTCACCGCGCCCGGGGTGTCGCCGTGCACGCACAGCGACTCGAACGGCAGCGTCAGGACGGAGCCGTCGACCGCCACCACCGAGCCGTCGCGGGCCATGCGGACCGCCCGCTCGACCACCGCGTCGACGTCGGTGAGGACCGCTCCCGAGGAGCTGCGTGGAACGAGGCGGCCGTCGGGCAGGTACCCGCGGTCGACGAAGCCCTCACCCACCACCCGCAGCCCGGCCGACCCGGCCAGGCCCGCCAGGACCGACCCCGGCTGGCACAGCACCGGCAATTCCCAGGCGGCCGCGGCGGCGACCACGGCCGAGGCGTGGCCCGTGTCGACGGCTGCGGTGTTGTACAGGGCGCCGTGCGGCTTGACGTAGGCGATCGGGCCGAACGCCGACAGGGCGCCGATCTGGTAGCGCAGTTCGTCGGTCAGGGTCGCGGGGTCGACGTCGATGCGCCGGCGGCCGAAGCCGGCCAGGTCGCGGTAGCTGACCTGGGCGCCGATCCGGACGCCGAGGTCCACCGCGCGGGCGCAGACCCGGCGCATCGTGGTGGGGTCGCCGGCGTGGAAGCCGCAGGCCACGTTGGCGCTGGTGACGATCGCAAGGAGGGCGTCGTCGTCGCCGAGGGTCCAGATGCCGAAGCCTTCGCCGAGGTCACTGTTGAGGTCCACGGAAACGAACGGTATCGCCCGGGCGGGCCTGCGCGAGCAGTGGCAGATCGCCGGGGTCGACGACGGCGACGACCGGGTAGCCGCCGGTGGTGGGGTGGTCGGCGAGGAAGATCAGTGGCTGGCCGGAGGCGGGGACCTGCACGGCGCCGAGGACGATCCCTTCGCTGGGGAGTTCGCGCTGGTGGGCACGGGTGAGGGCGGGGCCGTTCAGGCGGGCACCGACCCTGTTGCTCTCATTGCTGATGGTGTACGAACCGGCGAGCAGCTCCGCGGTGCCGCTGAAGTAGTCGTCGCGGGGACCCCAGGTCAGGCCGAGCGTGATGGGGCCGCCGATCGCGGGGCGGGGTGCCACGTCCACAGTGGATGGGTCGCCGGCCGGGGCGCCCAGGGCGAGGGCGTCGCCGGCCTGGACGATGGGTGGACCGAGCGCCGAAAGGGTGTCGGTGGCGAGGCTTCCCAGTACCAGCGGCGCAACGAAACCACCGGCAACGGTGAGATAACCACGCAGGCCCGCGACGGCCGGCCCGATCTCGACGCGGTCGCCGGGGCGGAAGGAGACAGGGGCGTTGATCGGCGCGGGCCGCCCACCGACGCGCAGCGGCGCCGCGGCCCCGGTGAACGCCAGGGTGCCGGCGAAGGACAGCGTTGCGGCGAACGGGCCGACGGTGATCTCCAGGCCGGCGCTGGTGGCGGGGTTGCCGACCAGCCGGTTGCCGAGCAGGAGAGCGGGCTGGTCGAGGGCGCCGGAGCGGGGCACGCCGAGGTGCGCGAAGCCTGGCCGGCCGAGGTCCTGCAGGGTGGTCAGCGGTCCGGCGAGCTCGACGAGCATCGTGAAGGTCATGCCACCACCTCCGCTGCGCTCCGGCGTCGGCCTGACCTGGAGGCTGAGCTCATGATGACCGGCTCCTCGCTCCGCTGCGGGGCCGGTCATGCGACGGCCACGAATCGGACCGTGCGGCCCGGGGTGAGCAGCGCCGGTGGGGTCCGGTCGAGGTCGAACAGGACGGTGTCGGTGCGGCCGACCAGTTGCCACCCGCCGGGCGACGCGGTCGGGTAGATCCCGGCGAACTCAGCGGCGAGGGCGACCGAGCCGGCCGGGACGCGTGGGCGTGGGTTGTCGAGGCGCGGCACGGACCAGGGCAGGCCGCTCAGGTAGGCGAACCCGGGCGCGAACCCGCCGAATGCCACCCGGAACGTGGCGCCGGTCAGGGCCTCGACCACCGCTTCGGTCGAGAGGCCGACGAGCGCCGCCACGCCGCCGAGGTCCGGCCCGTCGAAGGTGACCGGAATGTCCAGATCCTCCTCCGCGACGACCGCGGACGTGGGTGGCGGCCAGCCGCGCAGGGTCGCCGCCAGCGCGGCGGCCGATGCCACCCCGTCGAGCAGCACGGTGCGGGCACCGGGGACGATGTCAATGGCGTCGAGACGGCCGGCGGACCGCTCGGCCTCCAGTGCGGCGAACCACGCCAGCGGGTCATCGACCTCGATCAACAGGGCCGATGTCCCGACGGTGCGGATCTCCATAACCGTCACCATAGTCATCGAACACCAACTCGACGACGTAACTATACTTGCGAGTAACCTACGGTACCGTAACCTGGAGGGCGTGACAGTGAACACCCAGACCCGCCTGCGCCCGGTCGACCTCGGCAAACCGCGGATGCGTGGCTGGCTGCACACCTACGCGTTCGGTGTCGCCATCGTCTGCGGCATCGTGCTGTGTTCCCTCGCCGCCGCGCGTCCGGGCTGGTCGCCGTTCGTGAGCTGCCTGGTGTACAGCCTTACGGTGTGCGCGTTGTTCGGCACGAGCGCCCTCTATCACCGCCGCGTCTGGTCGCCCAAGGGCTACAAGCTGATGCGACGCCTGGACCACTCGATGATCTTCGTGTTCATCGCGGGCACGTACACCCCGTTCAGCGTCCTGCTGCTCGAAGGGCACACGGGCGACATCATCCTGGCCGTGGTCTGGGGCGGGGCCCTGCTCGGCGTCGGCATGAAGATGATCTGGCCGAACGCGCCGCGGTGGGTGTCGGCGCCGCTGTACATCGCGCTGGGCTGGGTCGCCGTCGTGGTGCTGCCGGACATCCTGCACTCGGGCGGGGTCACGGCGCTGGTGCTGACGATCGTCGGCGGCGCGTTCTACACGATCGGCGCCGTCTTCTACGCGCTGCGCCGGCCGAACCCGTGGCCGACGGTGTTCGGCCATCACGAGTTCTTCCACGCGTGCACGCTGGTGGCGGCGATCTTGCATCACATCGCCATCTACTTCGCGTTGTATGCGAAGTAGATGGCGATGTTTGTCTCAGGTCCGGCTCAGTAGGTGCGGCGACGCTCGATGACCTCGTCCGCCGACGGCGGGATCATCGTGCCACCGGCCGGCGGCGGCGGGGGGACCTGCCGCACGACGGTGCGGCGCCGGGTGTTCCAGAAGTACAGGGTAAGAACCAGGCCGAACAGGCCCGCGATCTGGAAGATCCAGCCGATCGTGTCGAGGTTGAACGGTCCGAGGTCGGTGTCGTCCAGGCCGAACGTCAGGATCGCTCCTACGACGATGAGAAGAATGCTGCCGCCGATACCCATCGAGGGCCTCCAGGGCGTTGGGTTGGTAACCGTCTGTATGTCGGGTTACCCACCTACGACGCGGCTCAATCGGGCACCCTTGACGGCATGACCGAGCGCACGCTGATTCTGCTCCGGCACGCGAAGTCCGTGGATCCGGATCCGTACCCGACCGACCTCGAACGGCCGCTGAGCCCGCGCGGCCGGCGCGACGCCGTCGCGGCCGGCGAGTGGCTGCTGTCGCAGGGCCTCGAACCCGACCTGGTGCTCTGCTCGACGGCGGTGCGGACCCGGGAAACGCTCGCGGGGCTGGCGCTGAGTGAAGCGGCGGGTCCCGTGGTGTTCGAGCACCGCCTCTACCTGGGGCCCGCCCACGACACCCTCGACCTGCTGCGCGACGGCGCGCCGGACGTGTCGACGCTGCTGGTCATCGGCCACAACCCGACGCTGTCGATGCTGTCGGACCTGCTGGACCCGGATGCGCTGCCCGACGAAGGGCTGGCAACCAGCGGGATCGCGGTCCACGTCGTGAGCGGCCCGTGGCGTGGCCTGGAGACCGCCGCGCTGAAGGCGCACCATACGGCCCGGGGCTGAACGGCACAGAAAAGCGGGAGGGCGCCATTGCCCTCCCGCCAGCTTCTGTGTCGGTGCTTAGAACGCGTCCTCGGACAGGTCCATCGCGTCCAGGGTGGTGGCCTCGATGATCCGGCGGTCGGAGCCGGTCCGCGGCAGCACCTCGCGGGCGAAGAACTTCGCCGCCGCGATCTTGCCCTCGTAGAAGGCGGTCTCGCTGGTGTCGCCGGCCAGGGCCTTGAGCGCCACCTCGGCCTGCCGCTGCAGGAGCCAGCCGACGACGACGTCGCCGAGGGCGAGCAGGAAGCGGCGGCTGTTGAGGCCGACCTTGTACAGCGCCTGCGGGTCGCCGCCCTGGGCCTCACCGAGCCAGCCGGTGAAGATGCCCAGGATGTTCTGCACCTCGCCGAGGGCCTTGCCCAGCGCGACCCGCTCGACCTTGAGCTGGCCGTTGCCGCCCTCGGCCTCCAGGAACTGCTGGATCTCGGCGGCGACGGTGAGCAGCGCCTTGCCCTGGTCCTTCACGATCTTGCGGAAGACCAGGTCGAGGCTCTGGATCGCGGTCGTACCCTCGTACAGGGTGTCGATCTTCGAGTCGCGGATGTACTGCTCCAGCGGGTAGTCCTGCAGGAAGCCGGACCCGCCGAAGGTCTGCAGCGACTCGTGCCCGAGCAGCTCGTAGGCCCGCTCGGAGCCGACGCCCTTGACCAGCGGGAGCAGCAGGTCGTTGACCCGCTTCGCGATCTTCGCGGCCTTCTCGTCGCCGGCGGCCTCGGCCAGGGCGACCTTGTCCTGCCAGGACGCGGTGTAGAGGACGAGCGCGCGCAGGCCCTCGGCGTAGGACTTCTGCAGCAGCAGGGAGCGGCGCACGTCGGGGTGGTGCATGATCGTGACCCGCGGCGCGGCCTTGTCGGTGCTGGCCAGGTCGGCGCCCTGGACCCGGCTCTTGGCGTAGTCCAGCGCGTTGAGGTATCCGGTGGAGAGGGTCGCGATCGCCTTCGTGCCGACCATCATCCGGGCGTACTCGATGATGAGGAACATCTGCCGGATGCCCTCGTGGACGTCGCCCAGCAGCCAGCCCTTGGCCGGGACGCCGTGGCCGCCGAAGGTGACCTCGCAGGTCGTGGAGACCTTGAGGCCCATCTTGTGCTCGACGTTGGTCACGAAGGCGCCGTTGCGGTCCTTGAGCTCGCCCGTCTCGCCGTCGAAGTGGAACTTCGGCACGACGAAGAGCGAGAGGCCCTTGGTGCCGGGGCCACCGGCGCCGGGCGTGTCGACCGGACGGGCCAGCACGTAGTGGACGATGTTCTCGGTGAGGTCGTGCTCACCGCTGGTGATGAAGCGCTTGACGCCCTCGATGTGCCAGGAGCCGTCGGCCTGCGGGATGGCCTTGGTGCGGCCGGCGCCGACGTCCGAGCCGGCGTCCGGCTCGGTCAGCACCATCGTCGAGCCCCACTGGCGGTCGACGAAGATCTTGGCCCACTTCTTCTGCTCTTCGGTGCCCTCGATCCGCAGCGTGTTGGCGAAGGAGGGGCCCGAGGCATACATCCAGATCGGGGCGTTGGAGCCGAGCACCATCTCGGCGAGGGCCCACCACAGGGCCCGCGGCGCGGCGGTGCCGTCGAGCTCGGCCGGGAGGTCGAGCCGCCAGAACTCGGCGGCCATGAACGCCTCGTACGACTTGCGGAACGACTCGGGCATCTTCACCGAGTAGGTCGCGGGGTCGTAGACGGGCGGATTGCGGTCGGCGTCCACGTAGCTGGCCGCGAGGTCCTCGCGGGCGAGCCGGTCGACCTCGGCGAGGATGCTGCGGGCGGTGTCGACGTCCAGGTCACCGTACGGACCCTGACCGAAGACCTTGTCGGCACCGAGCACCTCGAAGAGGTTGAACTCGAGGTCCCGCAGGTTGCTCTTGTAATGGCTCATCGCGGAGTGGCCCCCGTCTCTGGGTCGCTTTTGTAGATCGAGCATGGACGACCGAGGTTACCAGTCGGTAACAGGAATCTTATTACTCGCTAGTAACCATCGGCAACCCGCCCGGACGGGTGACAGCAGTCACACCTGCGCACACCCAGGTCTCACCTATGTCGGCAGGTCAGGGTGACCGATGAGTAGCGGAGGGTGGCAGATGAGTGGCCCGACGGGAGCAGCTGCGCCCGACACGCCGTCACCGGCGGGTGATGTGATCGTTGAGCGGTTACTCGCAGTCAGAAGGAGGGCACCGCGATGATCGTCCGGATGATGGGCTCTCTGTTCGCTCCCAAGTACCCGCGGTTCTACACGGGCCGGCACCGCGCCCCGATGCGGCGCTTCGTGCCCCGCCCGCGCGCTGTCACCGAGTAGGACCGGTCCGCACCGGGGCCTCAGCCCACGGTCGTCGCTCCGGCGCCGCCGATCTCCCAGCTGGGGACCGTCGCCGGAGCCTTGACACCCTGATACTCCACCAGCACCAGCGCGATGTCGTCGTCGAGCCGGCCGCGCACCCACTCCAGCAGCGCGCTCTCCAGCGAGGCCAGCCCGTCGCCGACGGTGCCGTGCCCGAGCAGTCGCTGGGCCCGCTCCGCCGTCGGGAAGAACTCCCCGTCGCGGCGTGCCTCCGCCAACCCGTCGGTGAAGAACAGCAGCCGGTCGCCCGGCTCCAGCCGCTCGACGCGCGGCTTGACCACCGGCATGAAGCCCAGCGGCGGCGCGTTGGACGGCGGGTCGAGCGGGATGACCTGCCCGCGGCGCAGCAGCAGCGGCGCCGGGTGACCGCAGTTGACGATGGTCAACGTGCCGCCGCGCTCCTCGATCAGCGCCGCGGTCACGAAGTCCTCGTCGCCCACCGACCGCGCCACGGCCCGGTCCAGGTCGGCGACGATCGCCCGCAGGTCGGCCCGCTCGAAGGCCACGTGCCGATATGAGCCGAGAACGATGCTGGCGAGCCGGACCGCGTCCAGGCCCTTCCCCCGCACGTCACCGATGATCATGCGGACGCCGTACGGGGTGTCCAGCGCCTCGTACAGGTCGCCGCCGATGTCGGCCGCGGCACTGGCCGAGATGTACCGGGCGGCGACGGTCAACGGGCCCAGCTGCGGCCCCAGCGGACGCAGGACGGCCTGCTGCGCCACGGAGGCCAGCTTGGACAGCTCCGCATACCTGGCGATCTGCCGCTGCCGGATGGCGCCCACCGCGGAGGCGATGCCGGCCGCGAGGATGACCGCGCCGAGGTTCAGCAGCATCACCAGCGTGCGCTCGCGGCTGTGCATGAGCTCGACGGTGCAGAACACCAGGGCGAGCACGGTCGAGGCACTGCCGACCGCGAGGACCTCCGGCCAGGACGAGAACGCGGCCGCGAGGAACGGTGCGGCGGCGAGCAGTCCGACGTAGTTGGCGTCGACGCCGTCGGCGACCTCAGCGGCCAGGACCAGGCAGAGCAGCACGAAGGCCGCGCCGACTCCGGCGCGGGCTTCGGGAAGCAACGGTCGTTTCATAGGTCCGATCGACAGCATGCCACCAACGGGCCGCCGAACCGCTCAAACAAACGGCCGGGATCGGCCTTACTTGAGTACCTCGTACCGTGCGTTGATCACGCCGGCACTCACGGAAGCGATCGTCACGAACGCACCACGGGCGAGATCGAGACAGCGTCCGCTGACGAAGGGTCCACGGTCATTGATCCGCACGACGACGGATTTCCCGTTGGCCAGGTTGGTGACCCGGACGCGGGTGTTGAACGGCAGCTCTTTGTGCGCGGCCGTCAGTCCGTTGGGATCGAAGCTCTCGCCGTTGGCGGTGCGCGATCCGGTGTCGTAGTAGGAGGCCTTGCAGGTGCCGGTGGTTGTCACGGTGCCACCGGTCGCCGTCGTTGACGGCTTCTTGGTCGGCGTCTTGGTCGGCGTCTTGGTCGCCTCCGGCACCTTGCTGACCTGCGGCGACGCCGACGCGGAGGCGGCCGGTGAGGGCGTGGCCGAGGCCGGGGATCGCTCGCCGCGGTCCGCCCGGTCGGCCGGGCTGCGGCTGCCGTCGATCAGATCGCCGGCTGCGGCCGGCTTCGCGTCATCCGAGCCCATATTGACGGTCGCAACTGCGCCGCCGATGAGCGCGATCGCCGCGACGACACCGGCGATCAATGGAGCGAGATGCCGTCGGGACATTGCGGTATGTCGGCCGGACAACGTCAGCACCCTTCGTTGACAGCATGGCCGTGACCGAACGTATCGGCCCCTCCCAGGCGTCAGTCAAACCGAAGTGCCGTCTGCGTGGGGATTTGGCGGGATAGGTCCGGCCGAACGGCTGATCCAGCAAGGAGCCGAACGGCCGACCCTTCCCGCGCTGTCATCCGGCGCGGACGATTGCGGCGATACGCTCCGCAGCACCCTCGACCGGAATCTCCTCTTTCTCACCGGTCCTGCGGTCGCGGATCTCGACCAGGCCGTCCGCCAGCCGCTTGCCGACCACCACGATCGTCGGGACGCCGAGCAGCTCCGAGTCGTTGAACTTGACCCCGGGCGAGACGTCCTTGCGGTCGTCGAGCAGCACCTCGAGCCCGGTCGCGCCGAGCGCGTCGGCGAGCTGCGCGGCGCCGGCCTTGATCTCCTCGGTCTTGCCCGCGGCGACCACGTGCACGTCGGCCGGTGCCAGCTCACGGGGCCAGCACAGGCCGCGGTCGTCGGCGGTCTGCTCGGCGATCACGGCGATCGCGCGGGTCACGCCGACGCCGTAGGAGCCCATCGTGACCGTGACGGCCTTGCCGTTCTGGTCCAGCACGGTGAGCCCGAGGGCCTTCGCGTACTTGCGGCCGAGCTGGAAGATGTGGCCGATCTCGATGCCACGGGCCAGCTCGAGCGTGCCGCCGTCGACGGGGCACAGGTCGCCGGCCTGGATGCGGACCGCCTCGACCGTGCCGTCGGGGGTGAAGTCCCGCCCGGCGACCAGGTGCATCACGTGCTTGCCGGGCTGGTCGGCGCCGGTGATCCAGCTGGTGCCGTCCACGACCCGGGGGTCGACCAGGTACCGGATCCCGGAGGAGCCCTTCTCGCCCAGGACGCCGGGGCCGATGTAGCCCTTCACGAGCGCGGGGTGCTGCTGGAACTCGGCCTCCGACATCGGCGCCACCTCGGCGGGGGCGACCTGGGCCTCGAGCCGGCGCAGGTCGACCTCGCGGTCGCCGGGCACGCCGACGGCCAGGGGCTCGCGCTTGCCGTCGGGCAGCGTCAGCATCAGCATGACGTTCTTCAGCGTGTCGCCGGCACCCCAGGCCCGGTCGTCGCGGCGCAGGTCCTCGCGGTCGTTGAACAGCGCGACCAGCGTCTCGATCGTTGGCGTCTCGGGGGTGTCGACGACCTTCGCCGCGGGCAGCCCGTCGATGGGCAGCGCCGCGATCGACGGGGTGGTGACCGCCTCGACGTTGGCGGCGTAGTCACCGTTGGTGCAGCGCACGAACGTGTCCTCGCCGATGTCGCAGATCGCGAGGAACTCCTCGGATGCGCTGCCGCCCATCGCGCCGCTCGTCGCGGAGCAGATGACGTAGTCCAGGCCGAACCGGTCGAAGATCCTGCCGTAGGCGACCCGGTGCCGCTGGTACGCCTCGCGCAGCCCGTCGTCGTCGACGTCGAAGGAATAGGAGTCCTTCATCAGGAACTCCCGCCCGCGCAGGATGCCGGCCCGGGGTCGCGCCTCGTCGCGGTACTTCGTCTGGATCTGGTACAGCGTGAGCGGCAGGTCCTTGTAGGAGGAGTAGAAGTCCTTCACGGCGAGCGTGAACATCTCCTCGTGGGTGGGGCCGAGCAGGTAGTCACCCCCGCGGCGGTCCTTCAGGCGGAACAGGTTGGCGCCGTACTCCGTCCAGCGGCCCGTCGCCTCGTAGGGCTCGCGGGGCAGCAGCGCGGGGAACGTCAGCTCCTGGCCGCCGATGGCGTCCATCTCCTCGCGGATGATCCGCTCGATGTTGCGCAGCACGCGCAGACCCATCGGCAGCAGCGTGAAGATGCCCGGCGCGGCCCGACGGACATAGCCGGCACGCACCAGCAGCCGGTGGCTGGTCACCTCGGCGTCCGCGGGATCCTCACGCAGCGTCCGCACGAACAGCGTGGACATCTTCAACACCATCGAGTTCCGCCTTACTTCTCAAACAGGCCTTCGGCGACGATACCCGCACGACTGCGGTGCGTGACTATCGGGTTTTGCGTCCCGGCGGGCTTCCGGGCCCGTTCCGACGGGCTTCCCGCACCGATCCGGCGGGCTTGTCGCAATGTTCCGGTGGGCTTCCCTCAACGTCCCGGCGGGGCGGCCGATAAGCAGGTGTGCGGCCGAATGACATCTCGCCTGATCCTTCCGGTGCTCCGTCCCTGGCGCTGCGCCCCGACCTGGCCGCGGCGATCGCCGCCGCCCGGAATGCGGAGTTCGTGGCCCGCCGTGAGCTGCCGGCTGCACCGCCGGTGTCGCGCGGGTCCACCCGACCCGACGTGCCCGGCTCGCTGCGGCTGGTGTACCTCGTGCCGCGCACGAACGTCGGCGGTGGCGCGCGGGTGCTGTTCGAGCACGCGAACCGGCTCCTCGACCGGGGTCATGACGTGACGGTGCTCAGCCACTTCCCGCCGCCGGTGGGGTTCGACCTGCGGGCCCGGTTCCAGCAGGTGCCGTTCGGGATCGAGCTCGCCGAGGCGGTGCCCGCGTGCGACGTGATCGTCGCCGGGTACTGGGATCAGGTGCTCGCCGCCCGTACCGTCGGCGTCGCCCCCGTCGTGCACTTCGAGCAGGGCGACTTCCACCTGTTCGAGGACATCGACGAGCAGACCCGGGCGGTCGTGGCCAGAAACGTCGAGGCCGCCGACGCGACGATCATCGTCACGGGCACCGTCGCCGAGGTGCTCCGCGCCCGCTACGGCGTCCCGGCGACGGTGGTTTCCAACGCCGTCGACCCCACCGTGTTCCACCCCGCGGCCGGTGCCCAGCCCGGGCAGCGGCCGTACCTGCTGTTCGTGGGCTGGGACGGCACCGTCTTCAAGGGCATGGCCGAGATGCGCCGGGTGTGGCAGACGCTGGCCGATCAGGGCCCCGCGGCCGACCTGGTCTGGGTCACGCCGCGGCCGCCCCGGGAACCGCTCGGCCGGGTGGTCGTGGCGCCGGACCAGGCGACGCTCGGTGCGCTGTACCGCGGGGCGGCCGCCTACGTCTGCTGCTCGCACTACGAGACGTTCTCCCTGCCGGTGCTGGAGGCGATGGCGTCGGGCACGCCGGTGGTGACGACCAGGAACACCGGCGTCCTCGAATACGCGCGGGACGGCGTGAACGCGCTGCTCGCCGAGATCCGCGACGTCGACGGGCTGGTCGCGCAGGTGCGGCGGGTGCTGGACGAGCCGGACCTGGCGGCGCGGCTGCGCGAGGGCGGCCTGAAGACCGCGGCCGGCTACTCGTGGGACACGATCATCACCAAGGTCGGGGACACGTACCGCGACGTGGCCACGGCCTGGTCCCCGCCGAGCGACACCGGCTGGCGCTTCGACCTGGGCGGGCTGCGCTTCGTCGACGCCGACGCCGAGCGGCGGCTCCGGCAGCGCGCCGCCGCCTCGGCCGCCGGCGCCATCGCGGTGCCGGTCACGTTCCCCGTCTTCGAGGGGCACCGCGCGGTCCGGTGGTGGGTCGTCGGGCGGCGCACCGGCGGCGGGTCCGGCGTCAGCCGCGCCTACCTGCCCGCACATGGCGACGTGATCCCGGATGACCTGCCCTACGCGGGGGCGTTGCGCGAGTTCGCCGCCGGCCGCTTCGACACGGCGCTGACCGGGTTCCTGGACGTCTACCGGCACGGCGGCAGCGCCGACCGCCCGTCGGCCAGCCGGTGGATCATCCTCACGCTGCTGGAACTGGGCTCCGACGAGCAGGCGGCCTCGGTCGTGAACGGCGGGGTGGAGGCGTTCCCGGACCACAGCGACTTCCACTACCTGCACGCGATGACCGGCATGCTCGGCGGGCGGCCCGTCGACGGCGCGGCCTACGTCGCCGCCATCGACGCGCTCGGCCCCGCCACGCACTACGACGAGTGGTTCGACGAGCCGGGCACCCTCATCCGCGAACGGCTGCTCGCCCCGGTCCGCTGAGCCCGCCGCCGGTGTCGCGGACCGGCAGCACCCCGTCGACCAGGTATCGGGCAGACCTGGCTCTACCAGCCGTGTCCCGATCACGCCGCCGGCCCGGCTTCCCTCGCGGGAAGTCGGGCCGGGGATCAGATCTGGATCAGAGGCTCTCGCCGAGCGACTCATTCACCCATGCGGTGCCGTTCCAGAAGACGTGCTGCAGCGTGCCGTCCGTACCCTTGCCGAAGACCTGCACCCAGTCGAGGCTGTCGACCATCACGGCCGGGTCGCCGGCGAGAGGGGCACTGGTCGAGAGGGGCTCCTGCGTCCAGGTGGTGCCGTTCCAGAAGATGTGCTGCAGGGTGTTGCCGGCCCCGCGGGACACCACCTGAATCCAGTTCCAGGAGTCGATCGTCACCGACGGGTCACCGGCGAGGTTCGCGGTGGTGTTCGGCACGACCTCGTGGTGCCAGCCCGCCGCGTCCAGCCAGATGTGCTGCAGGGAGTTGTCGGTGCCGCGGGCGAAGGCCTGCACCCAGTTCAGCGAGTCCAGGGCGATGGTGGGGTCACCGGCCAGCGGCGCGCTGGCGACGGTGTCCCGGGTGAACACGTCCCCGGTGCCTGAGACGTGCTGCAGGGAGCCGTCGGTGCCACGGGCCAGGATCTGCAGGACGTTGTTGCTGTCGACGATCGCCGTCGGGTCGCCGCCGATCGCCGGCCCGGCCAGGGTGTCGTGCGTCCATTCCGTGTCGGCCCAGGTGGTGTGTTGCAGCGAGCCGTCGGTGCCACGGGCGAACACCTGGATGCGGCCGTCCGAGTCGAGGGTCACCGCGGGTGTACCGGTGACCGGCGCGTCGGTGGCAAGCGTCTCGATCTGCCATTCGGTGCCGTTCCACCACACGTGCCGCAGGACGCCGTCAGTGCCCGGAGCGAAGACCTGCAGCCAGCCGAGCGGGTCGACCAGCGCGACCGGGGTCGCGGCGAACTGCTGGGAGCTGAACAGGATCTCGCTCATCCACGCGGTGCCGTTCCACCACTTGTGCAGCAGGGTGCCCGCCGCGGTGCGCTGGAACGACTGCAGCTGGTTGTCGCCATACTTCACTGCCTGCGAGCCCGCCGGCAGGTGGGTCACGCCGAAGCGCTCGTTCTGCCACTTCGTGCCGTTCCACCAGATGTGCTGCGGCGCGTTGTCGGTGCCACGGACCATGATCTGCGTCCAGTTCCACGCGTCGACCGCGACGGCGGGATCATCGGAGACGCCGACCCGGCCGGGCAGGGCCTCCTGCTGCCACCCGATGCCGCTCGTCCACCACACGTGCTGCAGGACGTTGTTGGTGCCACGGGCGAAGACCTGCAGGCGGTTCGCCGCGTCGACGACGACGGACGGGTCACCGGCCAGCGGCGCGCTGGTGAGGAGCTCCCGGGTCCACGCCGTGCCGTTCCAGAACACGTGCTGCAGCGAGTTGTCCGTGCCCCGGACCATGACCTGGATCCAGTTGTTGGCGTCGACGACGACGGACGGGTCACCGGCGACCGCACCGCCGGCCATGGGTTCGCGCTGCCAGGTGGATCCGTTGAACCACAGGTGCTGCAGCGAGTTGTCGGTGCCGCGGGCGAAGACCTGCAGCCAGTTGAGGCTGTCGAGGCTCACCGCCGGGTCGCCGGCGACCGTGCCTCCGGGCAGCACCGTGCGCTGCCACGCGGTGCCGGTCCACAGGACCTGCTGCAGCTGGTTGTCGGTGCCGCGGACGATGACCCGGATCTTGTTGGCCGAGTCCAGGCTGACCGCGGGGTCGCCGCCCGCCGTCGCGTTGGGGAGGGCCTCCCGCTGCCAGGCGTCACCGTTCCACCACACGTGCTGCAGCGAGTTGTCGGTGCCGCGGGCAAAGACCTGCAACCAGCCCAGTGAGTCGACGACGGCCACCGGCCGGCCGGCCAGCGTCATGCTGCTGAACAGGGTCTCGTTGCGCCAGCTCGCACCGTCCCACCAGCTGTGGCGCAGCGTGCCGTCGGGATCGCGTTCGAAGGACTGCACCTCGTTGTCGCCGTACTTGACGACGGCCGAACCGGGCAGCTTCCTGGCCGCTGGTGGTGCCGGCTGGTTGCTGTTCATCTTGTTGTAGCGGATCCACGTGTAGTTGTTCTTGATCGACAAGTAGCTCTCCGAACCGCGCTGACCGTGTGAGTTGGCCAGCGGCCCCTTCGCCCAGTCGGCGATCCAGCCCTGCCCTTCCTTGGTGCCGCTGCCGTTGTGCGAGTAGGTCCACGCCCCCTGCGAGTGATCGTTGGGGTTTTTCCAGGAGTGGAACAGCTCGATGTGGGAGTCATTGACGATCGCGTCGCCCGGCTGCAGCTGGTCGGGGCTCTGCAGCTTGGTCTTGTACGGGTAGGCCAGGAAGCCCCCGGTGTTGAGCCCGCCCCACTGGCCAGGGGTCAGGTGCCATGCCATGGAGACCAGGCCGGAGCAGTCGGGGCCGTACTTGTGCTGCAGGTCCTTGTCGTAGAGCAGGGTGCCGGGCGCCCTGGTCTTGTTGTACTTCGAGTTGATGTCGACCCAGTACTGGGCCCGCTCGAACGCCTCGGTGGCCGTGACGGCACCGCCGACGACCGAGTCGGCGTGAGCCGCGAGCGGTCGCACCAGCGCCGCCGCTCCGATGCCCGAGATGATGCTGGCGACACTCATCAGTGCGATGCCCCGAATTGCCTTAGCACTCATATTCCTGGTCCCTTCCGGAAAATGTACGGATTTCGGTGCCGCTCAGCAGTGCGCTGGCGCTGATTGCTCGTTGACACAGCCGCCGGGCGGCGCCAAACGCGTCTGTCGGTGTCGATGCGGTGAGAAAGAACGCGACGTCCACTCGGCCCGGCCCGGCTCTGGCTCGCACGTGTTGCAGGCCGTCTTCGCTGGTCGCATGCGCCCAGAGGATGCCGACCAGAACTTCCGGATCGACGTCCACGGCCGCTCGCAGGGTCAATGAAAGCGCCACGAAATGCATTTATCTGTCTACCAACCGAACCCATTGGAGAGGATCTCGGCAGCAATGACATCGACGTCGTTGATTTTCAGCATGGCAGACTCCACCCGTGAGAAGTATTCTTTGGTTGCTTTTCCCAGCTCCTCGCTGCTGAAATAAGAATGCGGCACCCGCCGGCCCGTGTCACCGGTTCAGGGCTGGCGCGAAGCTGCCTGGCAGCTTGGTGCCAGCTCGGGCCGGCGGTGATCTTCGCTCTTTACGCCCGATCGAGTGATCGCCATACTTCCCTGACCAGGACGAACAACCACGGGGGATGTCGATGCTGGAACTGCTTGGGCTCTCGCGCGTCGGCGAGGCCGTCTACCGGTCGATGCTCGCCAACCCGAGGCTCGACGTCGGCGCGCTCGCTGCGGAGACCCGCCTCACCGAACGCCAGGTCCGCACCGCCCTGGACGAGCTCGCCGACCTGGCGCTGCTGTCCCCGGTCTCCGGCGACGGCGCCTTGCGCGCGGTGGTGAGCCCCGAGGTCGGCCTGGCCGCGCTGCTCGCGTCGGCGGAGGAGGAGGCGGCCCGGAAGCAACGCCAGATCGAACAGACCCGCGCCGCGATCGCGGCCATCGCCGCGGAGCGCTCGGCGGGCCGCTCCGGTAACGAGATCCGCCGCCTCGACGGGGTCGAAGCGGTCCGGGCCCGCATGGCGGAGCTGGCGCTCACCGCTACCCGCGAATGCATGTCGATGAACGCGGGTGCGGCCGACCGGCCCGACTCACGCGCCGCGAGCGCACCTCTCAACCAGCAGGCCCTCGAGCGCGGCGTGGTGATCCGCGCGGTCTGCCGGGAGAGCTTCCGCAACGACCCCGAGACCCTCGCGCACGCCCATTGGCTCGTCGGCCTCGGCGGCCAGATGCGCACCGTGCCGACCCTGCCCATGCCGATGGTGATCGTCGACCACAGGATCGCCATCCTGCCGGTCAACCCGCACGAAGCCGCCGAGGGAGCGATCGAGGTCGATACCCCTGGCGTCCTCGCCGCCTCCTGTGCGCTGTTCGAACATGTCTGGGCCACGGGTACCCCACTCGGTGACGCCGCAGCCGCAGGCGACGACGGCTGCCTGCCCCAGGAACGGGCCTTGCTCGGCATCGTGGCCGACGGCCACACCGACGAGCACGCCGCCCGCAAGCTCGGCGTCTCCCTGCGCACCGTCCGCCGCATGATGTCGGACCTGATGGAACGCCTCAGCGCCCAGAGTCGCTTCCAGGCGGGCGTCAATGCCGCCAAACGCGGCTGGATCTGACCTCCCCACCCGCACCGCAGCCGGTCGCAACCAGGCGCACAGGGTAACCGCGCCGAAACTCACGGGCCGCCCGGCGGGGACCGTACCGCGTACGATCCTGGCCGTGACAGCTCCGTTGGCGGGGTCGGGGCATGCGATCGGCATCGACCTCGGGACTTCGAATACCGTGGCGATCCTCCGCTGGCCGGACGGCCGGACCCGGCCGCTGCTCGTGGACGGACGGCCCGTGCTGCCGTCCGGGGTCTACGTGGACAGCACCGGCACCATCCACGCCGGCCGGGACGCCGAGCGGATGGCGCAGGTCGATCCGGGCGGTTACGAGCCCAACCCCAAACAACGCATCGACGACGGCGCGGTGCTGCTGGCCGGGCGGGAGGTGCCGGTCGCCGACCTGCTCGCCGCGGTCCTGCGCGCGGTGGCCGGGGCGGCCGGCGAGGCGGTCGGATTCCTGCCGCCGGCGGTGCTCACCTACCCGGCCGCGTGGGGCAGCCTGCGCCGGCAGACGCTGCAGGACGCGGCCACCCGGGCCGGCTGGCCGCAGGTCAGGCTGATGCCGGAGCCGGTCGCGGCGGCGCGGTACTTCACCGACGTCATGCGCCGGCCGGTTCCGGCGGGCGGGACCATCGCGGTGTTCGACTTCGGCGGCGGCACGCTCGACGTGGCGATGGTGCGCCGGGAGGCGACCGGATTCACCGTCCTGGGCTGGGGCGGCGCCGAGGACCTGGGCGGACTGGACATCGACGCGGCGCTCGTCGCGTATCTCGGGCAGCAGCTCGAGCGCACCGAATCGGCGGCCTGGCAGCAGATCTCGCAGCCGGCCACCGAACTGGACCGGCGGCATCGGCGGCAGTTCTGGGACGAGGTCCGGTCGGCCAAGGAGATGCTGTCCCGCGCGACCACGGCGTCGGTTGCGGTGCCCGGGGTGAGCGGCTCGTTGCACGTGACCCGCGACGAGCTCGAGACGCTGGCCCGGCCGCTGGTGCGCCGCGGCGTCGCCGAACTGGTCGCCACCGCCGAGCGCAGCCGGTTGACCCCGGCCGACCTGTCGGTGGTGTTCCTGGTCGGCGGGGCAAGCCGGATCCCGCTGGTCTCGCACACCCTGCACACCGAGCTCGGGGTGGCGCCGACGATGCTGGAGCAGCCGGAGCTGCCGGTCGCGGAGGGGGCGCTCGCCGATCTGATCGCCCAGACCGCGCCGCAGCAGCCGCCACCGCCCCGGCAGCCGCCCGTACCGGCGCCGACCACGGGCATGTTCGACACCCGCACCGGCATCCCCACGTCGGGCGTGCCGCATCAGGTGCCGCTGCAACGCCCGCCGATGCCGGTCATGCCGGTGTCCGCCCATCCCGCGCCGGCGCCGATCTCCGCCACGCCCGTGTCACCGGTGTCACCGCGGCCCGCGCCGGTCATGCCGCCGCCGCCCGGATTTCCTTATCAGCGCCCGATGCCGATGCCGATGCCACCGCCACCACCGCGCCGGCGCAGCGGCGGCAAGACGGCGCTGCGCGTCCTGCTGATCCTCACCCTCGTCTTCGGATGCCTGGGCGGCGGCGTCTACACGCTCTGGCAGGTGATCAAGCCGAAGCCCACCTTCCAGAAGCTGTCCCAGACGGCCTCGATCCAGGTCGAGGGCATGACCGAGACGGACTTCGCCACCGCGTTCCTCACCGAGAAGAAGGCCCACACGGTCACCCAGGTCGGCCGCGCGGTCGACGTGGCGACCCTGGACCTGAGCACCTCGACCATCAAACGCAAGAAGGTCGGCGACGCGGCCAAGTGGAGCCAGGCGCTGATGATCGGCGACTACATCGTGGCCCTGGCCGAACCCGAGAACGGCAAACGCCAACTCGTCGGCGTCAACAACATCGACGGTACCGACTGGGCCGGTGCTGTCGGCACCGACGGGGTGCTGATGACCGGCGACGTCCACCCCACCACCGGCAACGCGCCGCCCCTGCTGTGGCTGGACCGCAAGACCAACCAGATGTCACGGATCTCCTCGGTCACCGGCAAGGTCGCCTCCGGGCTCGGCACCACGACGATCGGCCTCCCCGCCGGCTGGCGGTTGCTCGACCCCGCCAACCCCAGCACCCCCGTGAACGTCGTCCTGGTGGCCGCCGGCGGCGCCGTCTGGGACATCGGCGGCAAGGACCCCAAGAAGGTCGCCGACATCCCCGACACCGCCCCGGTCGGCCGGGTCGGCTTCGACGGCCTCGTGTACGCCAGCCAGCAGACCGAGTACCAGGTCAAAACCGTCAGCGCCGCGAACAGCAACCCGCAGCCCGCCTTTCGCGGCCCGGCCAACCGCTCCCCGGTCTGGATCAGCGGCTGCTCCAAGAGCAGCGACCTGTGCGTCATCGACCAGATCGGCACCGACGAGTCCACCCGCGAGTTCGCCCGCTACCGCTCCGGCTCCGCCGCCGAGCAGGTCTGGCGCGTCCCGGTCCCCGACGCAGACCTCCGTCGCCCCCCGCAGTCCCTGGGCGGCGACTACGACGACCGCTACCTGATCATCAACACCACCAAGGGCGGCACCGTCTACGACAGCCGCGGCACCACCGTCGCCAGCCACGAGGGCGCCCTGGTCGGCATCGACACGAACCGCGCCTTCGTCTTCACCGGCACCCTGGGCACGAAACCCGCGCCGGTCACCCTCCGCGGCCTGGACCTCGACAACAAACTCCAGACCAGCCTCGGCACCCAGACCATCCGCTCATCCGGCTGCTGGTGGAACTCAACCAGCCTCATCTGCCCCGGCGCCAAGGACTACACCGTGTGGAGGTACGCCAAGTAGCCCGGACTCGCTCTTTGCGCGACCCACAACCACGGCTACCAGCTCGCGGCCTGGAGCGGGCCTGCCTTCGCCTGGGCGAATGGCCCGTTAGTGGCCCGACGGGTCCCTGGCCGTCGACAACTGTCCCCGCCAAGCGTCGACGCGCTTCCGGAGCGCCGAAACCTCGACGGGCCCGACGCCGTACTCCGCGAAATCCTCGTTATCGAAGCGCACGATCGACCGCAGCATCTGCTCGAATATCGCTCGGTCAAAGCCTGCGTCAATCAACCTCGGCAAGCTCGCACAGCTGCTCCAGGGTGTAACGCTCGCTTGTGATCGCGGCGTCGATGTCGAGGAAGTCACGCGCGGCGGCGCGGTTGTAGAGGGCATCCACCTTGCCGGCCATGACGTCGTCTGCATGCAGCACCGGGCCGATGTCCATCTGCACCGGCGGCTGCGAACGCCAGTTGGCGACCAACTCGACGCGGTGGGGCTCGCTTCGTTCCGCCGGGTCCGTGAGGTATAGCCGGGCGAAGGTTTCCGTGCGGTGGTCGATCTCCACCTCGTAGCCAGCCGCCACGTATGCGGCGATGACGACCTCAACGGCGGCAGGAAAGTCGGCCCGTCGTTGCCAGTCTGCAAAGAGATCGACGTCTTCGCTCGGACGCTGCAGGATGCCGTGGGCGGCAACGGCGTGACCGCCGGCCAAGGCAAACCCGTGCGGTCCGCCGGCTCGTAGTCCGATCTCCGCAAGGCGTCGGTGCGTCGGTGCCTTGTCGTGCATCACTAGGCAGCAGGCCGCCGCGTGGTGGCGAGGTCGGGGAACTGGCCTTCCCAAAGCTGTCGAACCTGCGGTGGCAGTACGAGATCAGGCCAGAGCCTCAGCAACGTCGGCCCGTCAAGCCACATCTGCAGTTCCTCAACATGTGTGGCCTCACGAAGGACGGTCTCGTACATGCTCGCCAACCGTCGTGGGTTGCCGAGGTCGTAGGCAGCCCGCCCCGACCAGTTCAACCGCCTGTCAAGTTTTGCCTCACCGGTCGTCGGCCCACGCAACTCGCTCAGGTTGGTCACCACGACATACGGA
>NZ_JBHSIU010000070.1:56966-160545 GCF_042653625.1 Dactylosporangium cerinum
ACCTCCGTCGTCACGTGCCTCACGTTCACGGTAGTCCACCGACCAATCGCAACGAGTCACGCCATTCATCTACGAGCAGGCCGAAGCTGACAGTAGTGCGCGGGCACTCGGCGCCTTGGGCGCAGGGAAGCCTGTCGAACCGACCACGTCAGGTGTCGTACTCGCCGTTCCAGGGCTCGTGGAACCCAAGCTGTTGAGGGTAAAGCTCGGCCCATGGACCCCCGTGGCCCTCGTATGGATCGTCGATGGTCTCGTCGATAAGGCCGAAGACGACGTCGTCGAAGTCGGCTCGGAAGGGCCGGATGGCGATGTCGCAGTAGGTGACTGCCTCAAAGTTCGACAGCCAGCCCGACACCATCTGCTGGGCACGTTCGATGACTTCAGGGCTGTCGGCCCTGACGCCGGCGAACCAGATGTCCGAACCCAGATGATGCCCGCTGTCGTCGAAGCGATGGAGAACCGCATAGATCCGCTGCTGGTGGCGCCAATCGGGCCCTCGGGTGACACCTTCTTGGTAGGCGCCAGTGATGTCGGCGAAGAACTGTCCGCCCGCATGTCGGCCAATGCAGCTGGTGCGGTAGTCGGGCATGTACTTGATCGGGATGACTTCCGGGAGCCGCACAGCGCGGATCGTAGCCAGCTTGGAGAAGGTCGGATACAAGGGTCGGCGGCGTAGCGCGTGACTGGGCGCTGCGATCGCGGTAGGCGTGGCGGGAGGCCAAAGTGCGACCGACCACCGCGGAGAGCGACCATCGATCGCGGGGTCTGGGGCTCGGGCCCCAGGCGAGAATGGCGAAGGATCCCCGGTTCGCGCTTTCCGCGAACAGAGGGCCCCCAGGTCCGAGCGGGTGAAGGGAATCGAACCCTCACTGTCAGCTTGGGAATCGCGTTGATCTACACGCAGAGTGGCCAGCTAACTGTCGGTTCGACTACAGAGAGTAGAGCATGGCACGCCATCGGCACCGGTGTTGACCGCTGAAGACCCCACAGTCGGGCACGGAACGGGCACGGGGAGGGGGTCTACCCGAAGTTGGATCGGTATCGTTCATTATCACGCTGGTGGCCGGGGCGCTATCGCCCGATCGGCCCGAAATTGACGCGCAGGAGCACGCTGGGGGGCGCCACACTGTTGGTCGCGGCGCTGGTTGTGGCACGATCGTGGGTAACCCGACCCTGACATGGAATCTCTGCTGCCCGAAGTCGGATCGATAGGTTTCGGTATCGCGCTGGTGGCCGGGGGCGCTATCGCCCGATCGGCTGTGTGGATAGTTATTGCCTGCCGATCGCGACGGGAGGATATCCCAGCGGTTGCCAAGGCATTCGCGCGGTCAGGCGGTCTCCTGCCAAGGAGACATGGTGGTTCTGGCTCATCCCGGTCGTGACACGTACGTGTCAACGGTGCCGACCGCGATCCGCCCGGATGTGCGCAAGCATCTGCACGACTTCACCGGCGCCGCAGCGGACTCGCTGATCTTCTCCGGTGTCACCGGCGCGCCGCTGCGCCGCTCCAACTTCCAGCGAACCACTGACTGGACCGTGGCGGTCACCGCGTGCGGGCTGCCGGGCTTCCACTTCCACGACCTTCGGCACACCGGAAACACGCTCGCTTCCCGCACCGGCGCGAGCCTCGCGGACCTCATGGCACGGATGGGACACAGCTCGACACGGGCCGCGCTGATCTACCAGCACGCGGCACATGAGCAGGACCGGAGCATCGCCGACGCGCTCAGCGCGCAGATCACCCGACAGTGTGATCGGGCACGTAACGGGCACGCCAGGAAACGGCAACGACCGGCATAGATGAAGGCCCAGGCTCGGCATCGCGCCTGGCCTGGGCCTTCGAAGTGGAGCGGGTGAAGGGAATCGAACCCTCACTGTCAGCTTGGGAAGCTGATGTTCTGCCATTGAACTACACCCGCGAGCGACGCCTACTGTACCGAATCCGCGGCCGCCGTGCACGGACCATTCCGGCGGGCTCTGGGAACTCGGGCTAAGCGGTCGCGCCAGAGGGTCTTCGTGGAGGTGAGCGGGGAGTCGCGTTGGACGATCATCGCCACCTCGATGGTGAGGGCGTAGAGCTTCCAGTCGACCCGTTGGGCGGCTCGCATCTGGAGGGCCAGGGAGGCCACGACCAGGGGATCCATGACGGGGGTGGCGCGGCCGGAGAGGTATGCCTCGTCGGAGGTGTCCTCGGCCGGGAAGCTGTGCAGCGCGTAGCGGCCGTCGCGGTCGAGGTCGTGGCGCTTCGGGGAGGGCAGGACGAAGCAGTAGAGGCCCTCGTCGGTGATGACGGGCATCACGGGGTGGACGCGGGGTCCTCCGTCGGGGCGGATGGTGGCCAGGTAGCCCATGCCGGGCCCGTACTGGCAGATCAAGGTGCGGATGGCCGTCGCCAGGAGGGGCTCGGCCGCGGAGAATTCAGCCCACGTCGCCATGCCTCCAAGTTACTCGTACACGTGTACGAAGAGTGTGTGATTCCTCGAATGGAGGACAATGACGTTGTGGGTGATGCGGGTGAGCTGATCGACCTCCTGCGGACGTTCAACCTCGAGGCGGATCGGTTCGTCGAGGTGTTCACGCGGGCGCACGGGCTGCATCGGACGGATCTCAACGCGGTGGCGTACATCTGGCGGGCCGCCGAGGAGGACAGGCCCCTCACGCCGGGCGAGCTGGCCCGCAAGCTCAGGCTGAGCCCGGCGGCCACGACCGCACTGCTCGACCGGCTGACGAGGGCGGGGCACGTCGAGCGGCGGCACGACACGGCGGATCGGCGTCGCGTGCACCTCGTGATGCAGCCGTCGGCACGGGCCTTGGCGCAGGCGTTCTTCACGCCGCTGGGGAAGCACCTGCGGGCGGCGTTCGACGAGTTCGACGACGAAGCACTGGACGCCGCGACCAGAGTGCTGATCAAGGTCAACGAGGCAACCGCAAAAGCCGCCGACGAAGCAAAAAGCACGGCGTAATAGGGTCAGGGACGTGCTGCTCTCCGATCGTGACCTGACCAAAGAACTCGCCGACGGCCAGTTGCGGCTGGAGCCGTTCGAGAAGGACCTGGTCCAGCCCTCGAGCATCGACGTGCGGCTCGACCGGTGGTTCCGGGTGTTCAACAACCACCTGTACACCCACATCGATCCGGCGATCCAGCAGGACGATCTCACCGCGATGGTGGAGGTCGAGGACGGTCAGCCGTTCGTGCTGCACCCGGGCGAGTTCGTGCTCGCCTCGACGCTCGAGGTGATCAGTCTCGGCGATCAGCTGGCCGGCCGGCTGGAGGGCAAGTCCAGCCTCGGGCGGCTCGGGTTGCTGACACACTCGACCGCGGGGTTCATCGACCCGGGGTTCTCCGGGCACGTGACGCTCGAGCTGTCCAATGTGGCCAACCTGCCGATCATGCTCTGGCCGGGGATGAAGATCGGCCAGCTGTGCATCTTCCGGCTGTCGAGCCCGTCGGAGCACCCGTACGGTGCCGCGGTGTACGGCTCCCGGTATCAGGGACAGCGCGGCCCGACGGCGAGCCGGTCCTACCAGAACTGGCGGACCTGGCCCACCGCTACGTGAGAACGGGCGTCAGGCGACCCGGCCGTACCCCGCGATCGGCGCGGAGTCGATCTTCTTCATCCTGACCACGTCGCCGCTGGTCGGTGCGTGGACCATCCAGCCACCGCCGACGTAGATGCCGACATGGTGCAGGTCGCTGTAGAAGAAGACCAGGTCACCGGCCTTCAGGTCGGCGCGTGAGACCCGCTTCGTGTCCGAGTACTGCCACTTGGTGTAGTGCCGCAGCGTGTGGCCGGCCTGCTTCCAGGCGTAGAGCGTCAGGCCGGAGCAGTCGAAGGTGTTGGGGCCCTCGGCCGCCCACACGTACTTCTTGCCGATCTGCTGGCAGGCGACCTGTGCGGCCTTCGCGGCGTCGCCGCCGGAGTATTCGACCGGGCAGGCGACGGGGCGCAGCTCGCCGGTGGCGCCGCCGGACCCGTACGCCTTGGTGCGCAGGTCGTTGAGCGTCTTGATCTCGGCGTTGATCGTCGTTTCCTTGGCCGCCATCTCGGCCTCGGCGGCCTTCTGCGTGGCGATCAGCTCGTCGAGGGGCTTCTTCTGCTCGTCCAGGACCTTCTTGCTGTCCAGGACGTCCTTGATGCCGGCGGCCTCGTCCTTGGCGAGCATGTTGAGCATGACCAGCTGCTCGGCGAACGTGTCCGGCGAGCCGGTGGTCATGAGGGCGTTGAAACTGGAGACGCGGCCGGTCTTGTACTGCAGCACCGAGAACGCACTCACCCGCAGCAGCGCCGTGTCGACCTGCGCCTGCAGCGGGTCGATCTGGTTCTTCAGCTGGGCCTGCTTCGCCAGGTTGGCCTTCAGCTCGCCCTTGAGTTGGTTGTGCTGCTCGATGATGGGCTCGACTTCGTTCCACTTCTTGTCGATCTGCGCTTCGAGCTCGGCCGGGGTCGGCTCCGCGTGGGCGGCACCGGTGATCCCGACGGCGAGCGACAGACCGCCGAGCGTGGCGACGAGGAGTCGCACCAGACGCTTGGGCCGCCTCGTATGGGTCTCCACCGAGGAGATGCTCCTTCTTCCAGCCGCCTACCGGGTTAGCTGACGGGTTCGGACGGAGAAGGTCGTCCTACCGCGACCTGGTCGCGGATTCACCCCGATGGCGCAGTTGGGTCCCCGGCTCAAAAATTCGACTCGGCGGTGCCGTCTGGCGCGCCCGTGCTGGGCGCGGACATCCATCCGACCGGAAATTACGGTATGGCGAGCGCTCCCAACCGGCAAGTCAACGAACGATTGTTGTCCGAATTGGGCGAAAAGTCATGAGGATAGAGTGACGAACACGTCATCAATTGCGCCGGCGAACTGATCGTTGTTCGGGCTGGTCCCCTTGCCACCAATACAGAGCGGATCCGCGTTCGCTATGGACAGTGACGAAGGAATAGCCAATCGCCCCTTGAGCTTGCCGTCCACAGCCACCGTGAGCAGGGCGTCACTGCGCGAACACTCCACCCGGTGCCACCGTCCGTCGGCCACGGTCAGCGATGCGAGAGCTACGTAAATGGCAGGTCCGGCAGTGCCGACAATCACACAACTCGGATGTCCGGCGACGCCGTCCACCTGCAACTTGAACTGACTGTCACCGACCGAGAACCCTTTTTGGATGACATTGGCGCCCTTGGAAGTCTCATCGGGCGTGACGAGCACACTCGCGCCATACGTGAACGCACCCTGACCCGGGTTGAGAAATTCCGCCGGGCCACTCTGCAGGATGGCGCGCGCACAACTCTCCGCACCGTAATGCTCACACCGCTGCGGAAATCGGACCGCCAGTCCGCCGCCGTGCGGCACGGCGGACAGTTCGCCGCCGGCCTTGCGGACCCGCAGCGGCAACCGGCCCGAGCCGTCCTGGACCTGACCGGCGATCCCGCCGTCGAAGGTGTACCGCACACCGGGCGCCGCGTGCGTCACGGGCGGCGGTGCGGCCGGATGAACCGCCTCGACGCCCGGGGCGGCAGGAGACGGGAGCGGCGAGGAGGCCAGGGCAGACGGCAGCGGCTCGGCCTGCCCCGTGGGGCCCCCGCGCAGAGCCCAGCCGCCGGCCGCGACCACCGATGCGAGCGCAACAAGAACTACGAGCCGTCGCCGGCGGGGCCACGTACGCATAGCCGGACATTATGCCGAGGAACGGACACCAAAGGTCGGTGCTCCACGGCGGAACCACACGTTAGAGCGAGACCGGCTGCCCGACGACCGCGGTGAGGACGTCGTCCAGCGTGACCACGCCGATCGGCACCCGGCCGTCGCTGACGAGCACGATGTGCTGGCGCTCGCGGCGCATCGCGAGCAGCAGCTCGGCGAGGGTCCGCGTCGGCGGCACGATGCCGAGCGGGCGGATCAGGTCCAGCGGGATCGGGGCGCGCCGCTGCGGGCCGACGAACCCGATGACGTCCTTCACGTGGACGAAGCCCAGCACGCGCCGGGACGAGCGCTCCACGACGGGGAACCGGGACCGGTTGGTGCGGGTCGCGAGAACCTCGAGGGAGGCCGGCGAGACGTCCTCCGCCACCGTGGTGATCTCGGACCAGAGGCGCAGCGCGTCCCGGGCGGTGCGCTGGCTCAGCGCGAGGGCCCCGGCGATGCGGGCGTGCTCCTCGGGTGCGAGCAGACCCTCCGTGGTGGCCTGGGCAGCAAGCCCGGCGAGCTCCTCGGCGGTGAAGACGGTCTTGACCGAGCCGGTCGTCTCGATCCGCCACAGCGACAGGATCGTGCGGGACGCCCACTTCATGGCGACCAGGACCGGCTTCAGCGCCATGCAGAACGCGAGCATCGGCGGGCCCAGCCAGAGGACCGCCTTCTCCGGTGAGGCCAGGGTCAGGTTCTTCGGGACCATCTCACCGACGACGGTGTGCGCGAACACGACCACGCCGAGCGCCAGGATGAACGCCACCGGGTGGATCAGCTGCTCCGGCACGTGCAGCGCCTCGAACGGGCCCTGCAGCCCGTGCGCGAGGGCGGGCTCGGCCAGCGCGCCCAGGCCGAGGGAGCAGATCGTGACGCCGAGCTGGGCACCCGCGATCATCAGCGGGATCTCGTTCATCGCCCGCAGCGCGGTGCGGGCCCGGCGGGACGTGGCGGCCATCGGCTCGATCACGGTGCGCCGCGACGCGATCAGCGAGAACTCGCTGGCGACGAAGAAGCCGTTGCCCAGCAGCAGCGCGACGGTGAGCAGAAGGTCACTCATCATAGGGCTCCGGGCGCAAGACGCGGACCTGCTCGATGCGGCGCTTCTCGACCTCGACCACGGTGAACTCCCAACCGTCCTCCTTCCAGATCTCCCCGACGGCGGGGATGCGGCCCAGGCGGGCCATCAGGAAGCCGGCAAGCGTCTCGTAGGGCCCTTCAGGCATCCGGAAGCCGGTCACCTCGGCCAGTTCGTCCTCCCGCAGCACGCCGTCGACGAGCATGGTGAGCTCGTCGCCGGGGGCGGTCAGGTCGGGCATGCCGTGCGCGGTGGTCGGCTCCTCCTCGATGTCGTGCTCGTCGACGATCTCGCCGACCAGCTCTTCGACCAGGTCCTCGACGGTGACGACGCCGTCGGTGCCGCCGTATTCGTCCACGACGATCGCAAAGTCGGAGCCGCTGCGGCGCAGGGCCTGCAGGACGCCGTCGAGGTCGAGGCTCTCCGGCACGAACACCGGCTCCCGGGCGACCGCGCCGACCCTGGTGGTGGGCCGGCGCACCGGGGGCACGCCGAGCGCGTCGGTGACCGTCACGACGCCGGTGACCTGGTCCAGCGTCTGCACGTAGATCGGGAAGCGGCTGTATCCGGTCTGCACCGAGGTGGCCAGCAGGTCCGCGACGGTGGCGTCGGCGCGCAGCGAGATGACGTCGACCCGCGGGGTCATCGCCTCCGCGGCCCGCTTGTCGCCGAAGCGGATGGTGCGTTGCAGCAGCACCGCGGTCTCGCGCGGCAGGGCGCCGGCCCGGGCCGAGATCGCCGCGAGCAGGCCGAGCTCCTCCGGCGACCGGGCACTGGCCAGCTCCTCCTGCGGCTCGACGCCGAACCTGCGCACGACCCAGTTGGCGGAGTCGTTGAGCAGCCGGATCAACCATGAGAACAGCTTGGAGAACATGCGCTGCGGGCCGGCGGTCGCACGGGCGACCGGCATCGGCTTGGCGAGCGCGGCGTTCTTCGGGACGAGCTCGCCGAACAGCATCGACAGCAGGGTGGCCAGGACCAGCGCGGCGACGTGCGCGGCGCCCTTGGTCATGGTGCCGAACACCGGCTTCAGGACCGGCTCGAAGATGTGCGCCAGGGCCGGCTCGGCGAGGTAGCCCGCGAGCAGCGCGGTGATGGTGATGCCGAGCTGCGCGCCGGACAGCTGGAACGACAGCTCACGCAGGGCCAGCCGGACGGTCCGCGCCTTGCGGTCGCCACCGCTGGCCTGCTGCTCGATCTCCGCCCGGTCAACCGTGACCAGGGCGAATTCGGCCGCGACGAAGCCAGCATTCGCCGCAGTGAGCAGCGCGAAGGCCAACAGGGGCAACAGGGTGGTGAACACGCGCGCGCGACGATCCCTTCAAGGTGACAGCCGATTGTTCCACGTGAACCCACGCACCGCCGACGGCGCCCGGCTCCACATCGAGAGGTGTAGATCACCCTCCCTCTTTCGGGGACTTCTCGCCTCCCCGGCCGGCGCGGATGCTGTGGAAACGAGACAGGGAGGGCGAAATGGGAGCGGCACTGATCGGTGTCTGCATAGCAGTCATAGCCGGGTTCGCCGCCGGCAGCGCCAACACCAAGGCCAAGCGGGCCCGGCTGGACTACACCCGGACCAGGGCGCTCGTGCCGTCGGCGCGCAAGGCCGCGTGGGCGGAGAGCCTCCGGGGCTTCCGTGTGATCGCGACGGCGGCGGCGGTGCTGGTAGCGCTCGCGATGGCGATGAACGTCATCGGGCAGCGCTGACCCGACGCCGGAAATTAAGGCTAAAAGTCCATTTTGTCATAAAGTCACGACGACGACAGCGACCGCAGCAGCACCGACGCCACGTCCACGACCTCGACGTCGTCCGGCGCCGCACCGGCCGCCTTCTTGCCGGTCACGCCGTCGCCGAGCATCGTCAGGCAGAACGGGCACGACACCGCGACCGTCTTCGCACCGGTCGACAGCGCCTCCTCGACGCGCTCGACGTTGATGCGCTTGCCGATGCGCTCCTCCATCCACATGCGCGCGCCGCCGGCGCCGCAGCAGAACGAACGCTCCGCGAAGCGGTCCATCTCGACCAGACCGGCGTCCTCCTGGGAGGAGGCGACCGCGCCGAGCACCTCGCGCGGCGGCGCGAAGACCCGGTTGTGCCGGCCCAGGTAGCAAGGGTCGTGGTAGGTGATGGCGCCGTCGAGCGGCTGCACCGGGGTCAGCTTGCCGGCGGAGACCAGCTGAGCGAGGAGCTGCGTGTGGTGGATGACCTCGAAATGACCGCCGAGCTGGCCGTACTCGTTGGCGAGGGTGTTGAAGCAGTGCGGGCAGGTCGCGACGATCTTCTTGACGCCGGCCTCGTTGAGGGTCTCGACGTTCTGCTGCGCGAGCATCTGGAAGACGAACTCGTTGCCGATGCGCCGGGCCGGGTCGCCGGTGCAGGTCTCGCCCTGGCCGAGGATCGCGAACGACACGCCGGCCTCGTTGAGCAGGGTGGCAACGGCGCGGGTCGTCTTCTTCGCACGGTCCTCGAAGGCGCCGGCGCAGCCGACCCAGAACAGGTATTCGAAGTCGCCGCCGTCGGCGACGTTGGGCACCGTGAAGTCCAGGCCCTTGGTCCAGTCGTCGCGGGTCGACTGGGCGGCACCCCACGGGTTGCCCTTGTTCTCGAGGTTGCGGAGCATGACGCCCGCCTCGGTCGGGAAGTTCGACTCGATGAGCACCTGGTAGCGCCGCATGTCGACGATGTGGTCGACGTGTTCGATGTCGACCGGGCACTGCTCGACGCAGGCGCCGCAGGTGGTGCATGACCACAGCACGTCCGGGTCGATCACGCCGAGCTCGTCGACGCCGCCGATCAGCGGCCGGTCCTTCTCCGCGAGGGCGAGGACGTCGACCTTGGCCAGCGCCTCCTCGCTCGCCGACGAACCGCCGGCCAGCAGGTAGGGCGCCTTCGCGTAGGCGTGGTCGCGCAGGCTGAGGATCAGCAGCTTCGGGGAGAGCGGCTTGCCGGTGTTCCAGGCCGGGCACTGCGACTGGCACCGCCCGCACTCGGTGCAGGTGGAGAAGTCGAGCATCCCCTTCCAGGTGAACTGCTCGACCTGGGCGACGCCGAACTGGTCCTTCTCCGGGTCGGCCTCCTCGAAGTCGAGCGGCTTGCCCTCGCTCATCATCGGCCGGAGCCCGCCGAGGCCGGAGCCGGCGCGGCCCGGGTTGCGCTTGAAGTAGATGTTGAAGAACGCCAGGAAGCGGTGCCAGGCAACGCCCATCGTGACGTTGCTGGCGATCACGATGACCCAGGTCATCGAGACAATGATCTTCAACATGGCGATGAGGCTGACCGCGGCGGCGCTGGCGGGCAGCACGGCGCCGAGCCCGTGGCTGACCGGCGCGGCCCACACCGGCCACTCGAGCGTGTCGTTGGCGGCCTTGAAGCCACGGATGAAGAAGCCGCAGAGCAGCACCGCGAGGATCGTGTACTCGACGTAGTAGGCCTGCCACATCGTCGACCCGGCGAATCGGGAGCGCCGGTCCGGATTGCTCGGCAGGTTGCGCAGCCGGATGCCGATCAGGACCAGGATGCCGATGAAGCCGAGCACGCCGATCCACTCGGTGACCAGGCCGTAGACGTTCCAGGCACCGATCAGCGGCAGGCCGTGGTCGGGCACGGCGACCTCGAAGTACGCCTCGAGCACCAGCGACGACAGCGCGATGAACGCGATCATGACGAACCAGTGCGCGGCGCCGACGACGGTCCAGCGCAGCATCCTGGTGTGCCCCAGGGTCTCGGCGAGCATCGTCTTGAGGCGCAGGCCACGGGAGCCGCCGCGATCCGGATCGGGCTGGCCGAGCCGCACCACGGAGATCATGCGCCGCACGGTGCGCACAACGAGCACGGTGGCGACGACGGTGATAACCGCCGCGACGCTCGTCGCGATGATCTGCACTGGGCCCATGCCGATGCCTCCAACGCTGCTGGTCCTGGGAAGGACCTTAGTCCCCTCGTTACCCGCGAGTAACGTGAAGTTTCTCGCAGCAAACGCTAAGACACCCGCCAGCAGGGCAAACAGTCGACTCGGCAAGTTGTGACACATTCGCACCAAACAACCCGGTACGCACGCCAAGAAGCCCCTTCAGCACGTTGGTGTGCCGAAGGGGCCGCAGGGTCGACGCTGAGCCTTAGCTCAACGCCACTTGGACAGCACGCCGAGCGACGCCACGAGGAACCCGAACCCGATGGCCAGGTTCCAGTACTGCAGCTTGGCAACGGCGGAGAACGCATCCACGTCGAAGAAGCCCTGCGTCAGGTAGTAGGCGACCAACCACCCGATACCGATCACGATGAAACTCACCGCGAGGACCGGCACCCAGACCGGACTCGGACGGCGCTTGGCGGCCACCGTCTCCTGTGGGCGCAACTCCGCCGGTGGCGTGTACACCTTCTTCTTACGAACTGTCGACTTCGGCACGGCGCTCTCCTGGAGGGGTCGTCTGGCCAACACTATCCACGTGACGCCGCCACCTCCGCCAGCGTCGGCCTGAATAATGTTCTACGTCTAGCGTAGTCAAGTCGGCACGCGTCTGCGGGGAGGGGTCGTGGTGGAGTACACATCGGGCGACTCTTCGTGGGCTCGCGCCCTGCGCAGGCTCGGTCGCGCTATGCTGCCCCGTCGCCGCCAGGACCGACGTTTGGGCTGGTCAGTGGCGACTCCGGTGGTGTTCGGAGCGGCCGGGCTGCTCTTCTCGCTGACGGCCGCGACGGCGCACGGCACTGACCTGCGCGACGACCGGCGACCCGAGCTGACAAATCTGATCGCCGAAAGAAAACAGGAAATTGCCACGGCCCGCGCCAGGGCCGGCCGGCTGCGCGCCGAGATCGAGGCGCAGCAGCGGGGGCAGGCGGGCGCCGACGGCGCGGTCGACGAGCAGCGCCGCCGCGGCGAGAGCCAGCTGGCCGCGGCGGGCCTGACGGCGGTGCACGGTCCGGGCGTCGTGGTCGTGCTCAACGACGCCCCCAGACGGCCCGACGGCAGCCGTCCCGCCGGCGCGCGCCCGGACGACCTGGTGGTCCACCAGCAGGACGTCCAGGCCGTGGTCAACGCCCTGTGGGCCGGCGGCGCCGAGGCGATGACGCTCATGGGTGTCCGGGTGATCTCCACCAGCGCGGTACGCTGCGTTGGCAACACGCTGCTGCTCGACGGTCAGGTGTATTCACCCCCGTTCGAGATCGCCGCGATCGGCGACCAGGCGCGCCTCCAGCGCTCGCTCGACGAGACGGAGGGAGTTGCCCTGTTCAGGGACGCGGCGGACAACTTCGGCCTGGGCTACCAGGTCCGGATGGAGGCAGACGTGCAGGCAAAGGCCTACGACGGCTCCACCGCGCTGCGCTCGGCAACGACCGGGCCCTGACATGAGCGACCCACACCGCCCCCGCCACCGCGCGCTCGACCAGGACGACATCGCGACCCGGCTGATCCCTCGCATCCGGGACGACCACCCGCCGGCGGAGACCGCGCCGGGCACGGCTCCCCCCGCCAGCACCGTCCCCGACGACGCCACGGCCTACATCCCCCGGTTCACGGAGCAGCGCTCCAAGGAACCAGAGCCGGCCGACGCGACCACCGTGCTGCCCAAGATCCCGGCAGCGGACGCCACCACAGTGCTGCCGAAAATCGCGGCAGACCCGGAAATCACCACAAATACCACCCCCCAGGATGAACCGGAAGCAACTCCCGAGCCTGACCCCGAAAAGGGTGTCAAGGTCGTGCCGTTGCGGCCGGTCCGCACCCAGGAGGGTTATCGCAGCGTGTACTCCGAATACACGAGGACCACGTTCGGCACGGTCGTGCGGGCGGTCAGCCGGGGCACCGGCGAGCTGCTCATCACGTTCGGCCTCATCGTGCTGCTCTTCGCCGGCTACGAGGTCTGGGGCAAGTCGGCGATCGTCGAGGCGCATCAGGACGAGCTCAACCGCCAGCTGGAGCAGCAGTGGGCCCAGCCTGGCTCCGATCCCACGGTGTCGCCGTCCGGACCGCCCAGCCCCGTCGCCAAGCCCACCAACGGCGCGGTGATCGCGTCCGTGCACATCCCGCGGCTGAAGAAGAAGTGGGCCGTGGTCCAGGGCGTGACCCCCGCGGACATCCGCTACGCACCCGGGCACTACCCGGACACGGCGCTGCCGGGTCAGATCGGCAACTTCTCGATGGCGGGGCACCGGACGCCGGCGATCTGGTGGGACCTCGACCAGCTCAAGCCCAACGATCCTGTGGTCATCAAGACCGCCGACACGTGGTACGTCTACCGCGTCACCGGTCATGAGATCGTGCTGCCGACCGCGGTGCAGGTCGTCGCGCCCGTGCCGGACCAGCCCGGGGTGGCGCCGACGAAGGCGCTGCTGACGATGACGACGTGCAACCCGAAGTTCAACAACTACCAGCGACTGGTCGTGCACGCTGAGCTGAACCGGACCCAACCGGTCGCCGACGGCGACCCCGCCGAGCTGAAGGGCTAGCCGCGGTGTACGCATGGATCTGGCGGCACATCCCGTTCAAGCAATGGCAGCTCAAGTCGCTGGTCTCGGTGGTTCTGATCGGCGCCGTCGGCGCGCTGCTCTGGTACAAGATCTTTCCGGCCGTCGAGCCCATCCTGCCGTTCGACGACGTGCAGGTGGAGACCACCGACCCGGCCGGTGGGCAGATGGAGCCGCCCAGCACGGCACCGTCGACCGCGCCGTCCAGCGGACCGTCGAAGCTGCCGTCCAAACTGCCCACGAAGACACCCTCCGCCCCCCAGGTCCTACCGAGCTAGGTGAGCCGCTTGCGCGTCCTTGTCATCGACAACTACGACTCGTTCGTGTTCAACCTGGTCCAGTACCTGGGCCAGCTCGGCGTCGACTGCGACGTGCGCCGCAACGACGAGATCTCCGTCGACGAGGTCGGCGCCGCCAAGCCGGCCGGCATCCTGCTCTCCCCCGGCCCGGGCACCCCGGAACGCGCCGGGATCTGCATGTCGGTCATCGAGCGGTATGCGGGCGAGATCCCGATCTTCGGCGTGTGCCTCGGCCATCAGGCGTTCGGCGCGGCCTTCGGCGCCACGGTGACCCGCGCGCCGGAGCTGCTGCACGGGAAGACCTCCCTCGTCAGCCACAGCGGCCAGGGCGTCCTGAAGGGGCTGCCGGACCCCTTCATCGCGACCCGCTACCACTCGCTCGCGGTGGTCGAGTCGACGCTGCCCCCGCAGATCGAGGTCACGGGCCGCACCGAGTCCGGCGTGATCATGGCGATGCGCCACCGTGAGCTGCCGATCGAGGGCGTGCAGTTCCACCCCGAGTCCGTGCTGACCCAGGGCGGGCATCTGATGCTGGCGAACTGGCTGGCGGCCTGCGGCCTTCCCGCCGCCCTCGACCGGGCGCCGGAACTCGTCGCCGAGGTGGAAGCGCGCCGCGTCGCCGCGTTCGCCTAGGTACTCCTGTGCACAACCCTGTGGATAACTACCGTGTTATCCACAGGGCACGCACGGTGACCGGTGGAATACCGGCCTAAACTCGGACTAATTGTTCGGCGACGTGGACCCGCTCGGTTTCGGCGAGCCCGACGGGTTGCCCCCCGCCAGCACCCCGATCCGCAACGTGATCACGGCGGTCTTCGGCAGCGCGTTGCCGACCGGTTGCGACGCGCTGATGACCAGACCGTCCTTGCTCGGGTCGGTCACCTGCACCTCCTGGGTCTTCGCCGTCGAGGTGAAGCCGGCCTGCTCGAGCGCCGCCTGCGCCTGCTCGAGCGTCCTGTTCGTGACCTCGGGCATGATCGCCTGGTTGAACTTCGAGACATACAGCGTGACCACCGTGTTGGGCGCCACCTGCTTGCCCGCCGGCGGGTCGGACTCGATGACCTCGTTCTTCGGCGCGGCCCCGTCCTTCTCGACCACATTCCACTTCAGGTTCAGGTTGGTCAGCTGCTGTTTCGCCGCGTCCGCCTGGGACTTCACCAGGTTCGGGATGGCGATCAACGCGGGCTCGCCACAGATGTCGTAGTCGATCTGGGCGCCTTCCTTCACCTCTTTGCCCTTGGCGGGGCTCTGCGAGATGACCGTGCCGGCCTTGCAGTTCTCGCTCGAACCGGTGCGCGGGTCGCCCTCCAGCTTCAGCAGCCGCAGGGTCGTGGCCGCCTCGGTCGACGACTTGCCGACCAGGTCCGGCACCGGGACCATCGGGTCCTGGTTGGCCAGGTAGAGCCCGATCGACAGGGCGGCGACCGCGAGGAGGCTCAGCACCGTGAGCGCGACCGCGATGCCGGTGGAGCTCTTCCGCTTCTGCCGCTGCGCGGCGCGGGCGGGCTGGCGCGAGGCCGGCGGAGGGCGGTAGGCGGTCTGTGCCGCCATCACGGTCGCCATCTCGTCCTCGGTCATGACCGGCGGCGCCGAGACCGGCCGGCCGGCCGCCGCGCGCATGACGTCAGCCCGCATCTCGCCGGCGCTCTGGTAGCGGTTGAGCGGGTTCTTGGCCAGGGCCTTGAGCACGACCGCGTCGATCTCGGGGGTCACGTCGCGGTTGCTGCTGCTCGGCGGCCGCGGGTCTTCCCGGACATGCTGATAGGCCACCGACACCGGGTTGTCCCCGACGAACGGCGGATGGCCGCAGAGCAGCTCGAAGAGCACACAGCCGGACGCGTAGACGTCGCTGCGGGCGTCGACGGGCTCGCCGCGGGCCTGCTCCGGCGACAGATACTGCGCGGTGCCAATGACCGCGGACGTCTGCGTCATCGTGGTGGCGCCGCTGGCCAGGGCCCGCGCGATGCCGAAGTCCATCACCTTGACCTGGCCGGTCTGGGTGAGCATCACATTGCCGGGCTTGATGTCCCGGTGGATGATGCCGTGCCGGTGGCTGAACTCCAGCGCCGCGCAGATGTCGGCGGTGATCTCCAGTGCCCGCCTGGGCATGAGCCGCCCCTCGGCCGCGAGCACCTCTTTGAGGGTGCGGCCGTTGACGAACTCCATGACGATGTAGGGAAGTTCCTCGCCCGCCGGGCCCCGCTCGTCGCCGGTGTCATACACGGCGACGATCGCGGGGTGGTTGAGCGAGGCGGCGTTCTGCGCCTCCCGACGGAACCTCAGCTGGAAGGTCGCGTCGCGGGCCAGGTCGGTGCGCAGGGTCTTGATCGCGACATCGCGGCCCAGGCGCAGGTCACGGCCACGATGGACCTCGGCCATGCCGCCATAGCCAAGCAGCTCCCCGACCTGGTATCGGCCGCCGAGGAGGCGAGGCTGGGCGGTCATGTCGTGTCGTCCTTCGGTCATCGACTCTTACCTTGCCACGTCTTGCGACGAGAACCCATTCTGGCCTAACCCACGCACTGGTTCCCGACGAGTACCGCCGGTGGAGTGCACGACGGCTTGGCCCCGGCGCTCGGCTTCGTCGAAGCCCCTCCGGACTCCTCGGGCTCCGCCGGGACGGTCGAGGGTTCCGTGGTCTTCGGCCCCCTCGATCCCGACTGGTAGACCAGCGTGACCTCGCTGCCCTCGACCACGTCGCCGCACGGGCTGACCTCGAGCACGGTGCCCGGGATCGGCTTGCTGTCGTCCCGCTCGACCAGCTTGAGCTTGAACTTCTTCAGCCTCGACTGGACGAGCGACCGCGGCTGGCCGATCATCTTCTCGCAGTCGACCTTCGAGGTCTTGCCGGTGGGCTTCGCGCTGGCCGTCGGGGCCTGCGACGCGGGCGCCGTCGTGCTCTCGGCCTTCGGGTCGTCCGTCTTGTTGCCGCTCGTGGCGTACCAGATGCCGCCGACGCCGATGAGCAGCACCAGCACCGCGGCGGCCGCGCCGAGGACGACCATCAGGTTGCGGTTGCCGCCCGGCTTGTTGTTGCGGGACGGCGCGGGCTGGTAGCCACCGCCCGGAGGCGGCTGGTAACCGCCGGTCTCACCGGCGAAGTAGGCGGTCTCGTTGCTCGGCGGCGGCGGGACGCCCGCCGCGCCGCGCGCCGCGTGCCCGGACGTCGGGGCACCAGGGGGCGGCGGGACCGCACCGCCGGGCATGATCCGCGTGCCGCCGGCGCCGACGCCGGGAGACGTGGGCGCGCCACCGGAGATCGGCGAGCCGGACATCGGGATGCCGGACATCGGGCCACCGGAGACCGGCGGTCCGGAGACCGGGGTGTACGCGACGGGCGAGCCGGGCATGCCGACCGGCGACCCGGGCGGGCCGAGCGGCGCCGCCATCGGGATGCCGGGGCTGGCGGAGGTGCCGCCGCCCCCGGAGACCCTCCGCGCGGCCTGTGCGAGCGCGGCGGCGCTGGGCCACCGGGCCGCCGGGTCCTTGGCCATCGCGCGCTCGACGAGCTGCACGATGGCCGGCGGGATGTCCGCGGGCAGCGGCGGCGGCATGTCGCGGACGTGCCGCATCGCGATCTGCAGCGGGTTGTCGCCCTCGAACGGCCGCTGGCCGGACAGGCACTGGTAGGCGACCACGCCCAGGGCGTAGACGTCCGACAGCGGGGTCGCCTGCGCGCCGGAGGCCTGCTCGGGCGAGATGTAGGAGGCGGTGCCGAGGACCGATCCGGCGGCGGTGAGCTGCGCGATGGCGGCGGACCGGGCGATGCCGAAGTCGGTGAGCACCAGGGTGCCGTTGGGCCGCACGAGCAGGTTGCCGGGCTTCACGTCACGGTGGACGATGCCCTTCTCGTGCGCGGCGTGCAGCGCGTCAGCGGCCTGGGCGACCAGCGCCATGGCCCTTGCCGGGGTGAGCCGGCCGACCCGGGACAGGGTGCGGGAGAGCGCATCGCCCTCCACGTACTCCATGATCAGGAAGGCGGTCCCGTTCTCACTGCCGTAGTCGTAGATGTCCACCACGCCGGGGTGGTTGATGGTGGCCATCGTGCGCGCCTCGCCGCGGAAGCGCTCGGCGAAGCCGGGCTCCTCCAGCAGTGCGGGCAGCAGCACCTTGATCGCGACCGTGCGGCCGAGCACCTCGTCGGTGCCACGCCACACGTCACCCATCCCACCGCCGGCGATGCGCTCGTCCAGGCGGTAGCGCCCACCCAACGTGGTGCCGGCGCTCAACATGTCGCGCACCTCATTATTTGATGCCCTTTTCGTCCGCGTATGCCTTCATGACCAGGCCTGCAATGCGAGCCGCCTCGGCGCTGCCGCCCTTGCCAGCGTTCTCGAGGAAGACCGCGACCGAGACGATCGGCTTGCCGTCCTTCATTGCGAAGCCGATGAACCAGCCGTGGTCGCCGGCGTCGTCACCGTCTTCCGCCGTTCCGGTCTTACCACCCACCTGCAAGCCGGCGATGTTGGCGCTACGGCCGGTGCCGTCACGCGAGGTGACGACGCTGAACATCATCTGCTGCAGCGAGGTGGCCACTTCACCGCTGATCGGACGGCCCAGCTCCTTCGGGTCGGTCCGGTCGGCGTTGGAAAGGTCGGCGTTCTGCAGACGGTCGACGATGTAAGGACGCATCTCGCGCCCCCCGTTGGCGACCGTCGCCGCAATCATGGCGCCTTGCAGCGGAGACATCTTCACTTCCCGCTGTCCGATGCTCGACTGAGCAACGGCCGGCGGGTCGACGCGGTTGTCCGCACCCGCGGTCATCGGGCCGGTGTGGCTGGCCGCGACGTTGCAGTAGTTCTTTTCCTGGTCCTCGATGAAGCGGGGCTGGGCCTCGAAGCCGAAGGCCTGGGCCATCGCCTTGAGCTTCTCCGCGCCGATCCGCTCGACGCCCATGCGGGCGAAGACGGTGTTGCAGGAGACGGTCAGCGCCTGCTTCAGCGTGATCTGGTCGGGGCAGATGCCCTCGTGCGCATTCTTGATGCGGAAGTCCGACACCTGCGGCGGCGTGTAGAACTCGCCGCCCTGCACGGTCGAGTCGGGCGTCAGCGACGAGTCCGCGGTCATCGCCGCCGCCGCAGTAATGACCTTGAACGTCGAGCCGGGCGGGTAGATCTCCTGCACGGCACGGTTGAGCATCGGCTTGGCCGGGTCGCTGTCCAGCTTGTTGTAGGCGGCACTGGCGGACTTGCCGTCGTGCACGGTCAGCAGGTTGGGGTCGTAGCTGGGCAGCGACACCTCGGCGAGCACCGCACCGGTGGACGGGTCGAGCGCCACGACCGCGCCGCTCTTCACGCCCTTCTTGTTGTTGCCGAGCTGGGTGTACGCGGCCTCCTGCGTCGCCTGCGACAGCGTCAGCAGCACGTTGCCGCCGGCCGGGTCCTTGCCGGTGAACAGCCCGGCGATCCGGTCGGCGGCCTGCTTGTCGGAGGTGCCGATCAGGAAGTCGTTGTTGAGCTTCTCCAGGCCGGTCGCGCCGAGGTTGACCGGCTTGAAGCCGAGCACGTGCGCGTACTTGTCCTTGAGCGGATACGTGCGGAGGAACTTCAGCGTGTCGCCGGTCTCCTGCGAGTCGGCGATCGCGACGCCCTGAGCGTTGATGATCTTGCCGCGGGCGCGCTCGTACTCGCTGGCCTGGACCCGGCCGTTACGCGCGTTGGTCCGGTAGTCATCGGCCTTCACCACCTGGCGGTAGTTCAGGTTGACGAACAGCATCGCGAACAGCACCAACGCCACGACACCGACCCGGCGAAGCGGGGGGTTCATCGCACGACCTCCGTGGGAAGCTCTTGGATCTGGACCGGCGCGCCGCCACCACCACCGCTGGACGCCCCACCGAGCCCGATCGACGGCGCACCGCCGGCCGGGCGACGCGACGCGTCGGAAATGCGCAGCAGCAGGCCGATCAGCAGCCAGTTGGCCACCAGCGACGAGCCACCCGCCGAAAGGAACGGCGTGGTCTGCCCGGTCAGCGGGATGAGCTGGCTGATGCCACCCACAATGACGAACACCTGCAACCCCAGCGTGAACGCGAGGCCACCGGCGAACAACTTGCCGAACGAGTCCCGCACGTTGATCGCGGCCCGCAGGCCCCGCTCGACCAGCAGCAGGTAGATCACCAGCAGGGCGGTCAGGCCGAACAGGCCGATCTCCTCGCCCAGGCCGGAGAAGATGAAGTCGGTGCGGACCTCGGGGACGTTGAGCGGTTGTCCGGCTCCCGGGCCGGTGCCGGTCAGTCCGCCGGTGCCCAGCCCGAGCAGCGACTGGACCAGCTGGTAACCCTTGTTGTCCGCGTCGGCGAACGGGTCGAGCCAGGTGGTCGCGCGCTCGGAGAAGTTGAGGAACGGCCCGCCGACGGTCTTGCCGAGGAAGTACGCGAGGAACGCACCGCCGATGAAGAACCCGAGACCGAGGATCAGCCAGCTGACCCGGACCGTCGCGATGTAGAGCGTCACGACGAACATGCCGAAGTACATGAGCGAGGTGCCGAGGTCCTTCTCGAAGACGAGGACCATCAGCGACAGCAGCCAGACGAGCACGACCGGGCCCAGGTCGCGACCGCGGGGGAAGTCGATGCCGAGGATGCGCTTGCTCGCCCGCGACAGCACCTCGCGCTTGCGCACCAGGTAGTAGGCGAAGAAGACGAGCAGGCAGATCTTGGCGAACTCACCCGGCTGGATCGAGAAGCCGGGGAACTTGATCCACAGCTTGGCGCCGTTGATCGAGGAGAACCTGGCCGGCAGGACCGCCGGGATGAGCACCAGCACGATGCCGGTGAGTCCCAGCGTGTACGCGTACCGCGACAGCGACCGGTGATCCCGCACGATCAGCATCAGGATGACCGCGCCGACGATCGCGGCGGCCGTCCAGCCGAGCTGCCGGAAGCCGTCACCGCCGAACACGCTCAGGTCGGCGCGCAGCGGCGCCTTCGCGCGGCCGATGTCCAGCCGCCGCAGGAACCCGATGCCGATCCCGTTGATGAGCGCGACCGCAGGGAGGATGACCGGGTCGGCGTACGGCGCCACGAACCGGATCGCCACGTGCGCGGCCCCGAAGATGACCGCGAGGATCGCGACCTGCACCCAGAAGTCGGGGGTGACCTCACCGATCGCGTTGCCCTCGACGACCGCCGCGTAGACGAGCAGGATCGCCGCGACGAACAGCAGCAGTCCCAGTTCGACGTTGCGTCGGGTGCGGGGCCGCGGCGCGCCCGCCCCGTCACCCGGGTTCGTGGGCGACGGGGAAGGGATGGCTGTTGCGGTCACAGCAGGATTCCTCTTGGCCTCGCGGTCAGGATCATCGTCAGATCAGCAGCTGGCGCTCGGGGTCGGTGTCTCCGACGCCATGGTCGGTGGAGCCTCGGTGCTGGCCGCCGCCGACGTGGGAGCCCCGGAGCCACTGAGCGTCGCGCCGGGCACTGCCGCACCGGTCGAACTCAGGGTCGGCTCCGCGGTCGGCTCGCCGGTCGGGCACGCCTGCTTCCGCGACGGGTTCTCGGGGTCGTTCAACGCGGCGAGCTTGTCCTCGGCCTCGGCCAGGCTGTCGGCCGGGATGCCCTGCTTGACAGTTCCCTGCGCGGCCGGGGTGAGGTCGTCGAGCGTGAGCGTGCTCTGCTCGTAGACCTCGGAGAGCTCGATCCAGGCGATCTTTCCGGGGACACCCTTGAAGATTGCCACGGTGCCGTCGTCGGTCGCGCCCACGTAGTAGCGCGACTGGGACAGGCTCCACCCATACCAGAGGCCACCGCCGAGCAGGCCGAGCAGCACCACGAGCAGGAGGACGGTGCGCACCGGGTGGCGCTTCGGGCGGGCGGCCTCGGCTCCGGCGTTCGCCGCTGCCCGGATCCGCGCCTCTTCCTCGGGCTCCGGCACCGGTGGGCGTGGCGCGGAGAGCGCGGCACCCCGGGCCGAGGACATCGACTGGTCCGCGGACGTGGCCATGCCCCGGTCCTGGGCGGCCGCACCCCCGACGATCGGCCGCTCCTCGACGATGTCCTCGTCGGTGACGTCGGCGACGATCACGGTGATGTTGTCGGGTCCGCCTCCGCGCAGCGCCAGCTCGATGAGCCGGCCGGCGCACTGGTTGGGGTCGACGTATTCGCGCAGCGTCGACTCGATGGTCTCGGCGCTGACGACGCCGGAGAGCCCGTCGCTGCACAGCAGGTAGCGGTCCCCCGTCTTGACCTGACGCACCGAATACTCGGGGTCCGCGTCGCGGCCGTCGAGAGCTCGCGTCAGCAGGGAACGCTGGGGATGGCTGTTGGCCTCCTCCAGGCTGATCCGGCCTTCGTCGACGAGCATCTGGACGTAGGTGTCGTCCTTGGTCACCTGGGCGAACTCCCCGTCGCGCGTGATGTACGCGCGGGAGTCACCGATGTGGACCATGCCCATCTTGCTGCCGGAGAACAGCATGGCGGTGAGGGTGGTGCCCATGCCTTCCATGGCGGGGTTTTCCTCGACCGCGTCCCGGATCTGCTGGTTGGCCAGGTCGACGGCGCCGCGAAGCGTGTCGATCATGGCGTTGCCGGGCACATCTTCGTCGAGTGGCGCCATGGTGGCGATGACAATGTTGCTGGCGACGTCACCGGCGGCCATGCCGCCCATGCCGTCGGCCACGGCGAGCAGCCGCGGTCCGGCGTAGACGGAGTCCTGGTTGCCACTCCGAATCAGACCGCGGTCACTGCGGGCCGCATAGCGCAAGGTGAGGGTCATGGCCGTAACTCGAGAGAAGTGCGGCCGATGCGAATCGGCACGCCGAGGGGGACGGGGGTAGGCGCACCGACCTTGGTCTTGTCCAGGTAGGTGCCGTTGGTGGAGCCGAGATCCTCGAGATACCACTGGCCGGCTCGGGGCACGAGGCGGGCGTGCTTCGCCGAGGCGTAGTCATCGGTGATCACCAACGTCGAATCCTCGGCGCGACCGATCGTGATCGGTGCCTCACCAAGGGTAATCCGGGTGCCCGCCAGCGAACCAGCGGTGACAAACAGCTGGTGAGCGGCCTTGCCGCGCTTCACCTTCGCCGGACGGCCAGGAGCCGTCGCCGCACCAACCCCCCGGGGTGCGGCGACGATCCGGCTCGACTGCGAGCCCGCGAACAGGTCCCGCCGGATCACTCCCACGACCGTGAACACGAAGATCCACAGCAGCACGAGCAACCCGTAGCGGGCGACCGTAATGACAAATTCCATCTACGACCTATCAGGGGCCCGGTCAAGGCCCGGTCGAGCAGATGCGCTCATCCAGATCCGCCTAACGTCGACCACGTGGTGCAGGAACTTCAGCCATCCACGCGGTAGGTGAGCGTGGTCGTGCCGAGCTGGATCATGTCACCCGGATTCAACGCGACCGCAGAGACGCGTTGACCGTTGACCATCGTGCCGTTCGTCGAGCCCAGATCGGTGAGCACCACCTGCGCACCGTCAAAGTCGAGTCGCGCGTGACGACGCGAGATGCCGACATCTGGCAGCCGCATGTTGGCCTGGTCGCCCCGGCCGATCACGGTCGAGCCGATCGACAGAGGGTAGCTGCGCCCGTCGCCGGACACCAGTCGTACGTTGCGGGCGGGCCCACCGGGGCCGCCGGCACCTGGCCCGTAGCCACCGCCCTGGTTGTAGCCGCCATATGGATCGGGCGCGGCCTGCGGCGCGACCTCGCCGCCGGTGTAGACCTCGGCCGTCACCCGGAACATGCCGGTGTCGAGGCCGTCACCCCGCTCGATCTCGACGATGACGTCGCCATAGACCGTCCACCCCTGCTCGCCGATGAACTCCGCCTGTGACTGGGCGAGCTCCTGGGCGAGCGCGGCGGCATACGGCGCCAGCCGACTGTGGTCATAGGGCGAAAGGTCGATCACGTAGCGATTCGGCACGAGCGTGCGCCCGCCAGCCAAGATCGCCTTGTGGGCTTCCGCCTCCCGTTGCATGGCGTTGAGGATCTCCACGGGGTGGACGACCCCCTTGAAGACCTTTGCGAAGGCCCCCTCGACCAGGCCCTCTAGGCGCTTCTCGAAGCGCTGCAGCACACTCACCGGTTCCTCCTCGGGTTCCGAGGTCATGATGGTATCCGGACCCCGCACGCCCGGTTGCAACCTCACCGGCTAGCCCGTGCTACTCTTCCGTGGCGCCCAGGGCAGCCTAGTACTAACCCGGTGAAATCGCCGAGTTGAGACACGCTAGTCTGGGGGCACTGCCAGGGGAAGTGGCGGAATGGCAGACGCGCACGGTTCAGGTCCGTGTGCCCGAAAGGGCGTGGGGGTTCAACTCCCCCCTTCCCCACGTAACGATGAGCGCACTCTGTTCGCGGAGTGCGCTTACTTTTCGTTCCGTCATTCCTCGCGCTCGGCTGCGCCTTCGCTCCCCAGTGGGGGAGCCTCGCTCCACCCACACCCCCTCAAAACCGTCGTGGCTGGCCTTGTCGGTCTGTCGCTGTCTTCTCCTTTCGGCTGGTGTACTGGTCAAAAAGGTGACTCTGGGTGCGGGGTATGCTCGGCCGGTCCTGCTGGAGCCCGCAAGGAGTTCTTGTCGTGAGCGTCGTCATCGTCACCGGGTCTGCCGGGTTGATTGGGTCCGAGGCTGTTCGGCACTTCGCCTCGCTGGGGCTGGACGTCGTTGGGATCGACAACGACATGCGGAAGCAGTTCTTCGGGGCTGAGGCTTCCACGGCGTGGAACGTCGTGGGGCTGACCAGTGATCTCGGGGATGCGTACACGCACCATGACGTGGACATCCGGGACCGGGACGCGCTTGCGGCCATCTTCAAGCGGTACGGGTCGGATGTGGCGCTGGTCGTGCACACGGCGGCGCAGCCGAGCCATGACTGGGCGGTGCGGGACCCGTTCACGGATTTCGACGTGAACGCGGGTGGCACGCTCAACATGCTGCAGAACGTGCGGGAACACTGCATCGAGGCGCCGTTCATCCACTGCTCGACCAACAAGGTCTACGGCGATCGGCCCAACAGCCTGCCGCTGGTCGAGCAGGAGACCAGGTGGGAGATCGAGGCCGGTCACCCGTACGAGAACGGCATCAAGGAGGACATGTCGATCGACGCGTGTCTGCACTCCGTCTTCGGGGCGTCGAAGGTCGCCGCTGACGTGATGGTGCAGGAGTACGGTCGCTATTTCGACATGAAGACCGCGTGCTTCCGGGGCGGGACGCTGACCGGGCCGGCGCACTCGGCCACCGAGCTGCACGGCTTCCTGGCGTATGTGATGCGGTGCAACATGGAGCGCCGGACCTACCGGATGTTCGGATACAAGGGCAAGCAGGTCCGGGACGCGATCCACTCGCACGACGTGACCAGCGCCTTCGAGGCGTTCTTCCGCAACCCTCGCTCCGCCGCGGTCTACAACCTCGGTGGTGGCCGGCACTCCAACACCTCGATGCTGGAGGCGTTCGCCGAGGCGCAGCGGATCACCGGCAACGAGATGGTGACCGAGTATCACGAGGCCAACCGGGTCGGCGACCACCAGTGGTGGATCGGGTCCAACGAGCGGTTCCAGCTGGACTACCCGGACTGGAAGCAGGTCTACGACGTGCCGATGATCTGTCAGGAGATCTACGAGGCCAACGTCGACAAGTGGACCCCGGAAGCCTGACCGTGATCGACCAGGGCAAGCAGAATGTCCTCGGCGTGCAGGTCAGCGCCGTCGACTACGACAGTGCCGTCGATCAGGTCATGAGCGCCGCGCGGGACGGGCGGTCGCTCGCGGTGACCGCGCTGGCCGTGCACGGCGTGATGACCGGCGTGCAGGACAGGGCGCACGGCGCGCGGCTCAACGCGTTCGATCTGGTCACGCCCGACGGGCAGCCGGTGCGCTGGGCGCTCAACCTGCTGCACCGGGCCAGGCTCGCCGATCGCGTCTACGGGCCGGAGCTCACGCTGCGGGTCCTGCGGGCCAGCGCCGAGCAGGGCCTGCCGGTGTATCTCTACGGCTCGACCGAGCAGACGCTCGAGCTGCTGGTGCGCAAGCTGCACGAGCGGTTCCCGGCGCTGAAGATCGCCGGCATGGAGGCCTCGAAGTTCCGTCCGGCCCAGCCGGGCGAGCCCGAGCAGATCGCCGCGCGGATCAAGGAATCCGGGGCGCGCGTGGTCATGGTCGGGCTCGGCTGCCCCCGCCAGGAGATCTTCGTCTACGGCATGCGTCATCTGGTGGACGCGCCGATGCTGGCGGTGGGCGCGGCGTTCGACTATCACGCCGGCGGGTTGAAGAACCCGCCCGCGTGGATGCAGAAGTACGCGTTGGAGTGGCTCTGGCGGCTCGGGCTGGAGCCCAAGCGGCTCTGGCGTCGCTACGTGCTGCTCAACCCGGCGTATCTGGCCCGGCTCGGCGCGCAGAAGGCGCACCTGTGGCGGGCGACCCCGCCGGCGCCGGCGACCGAGCCGCTCAACACGTTCGCGGTCTGAAGCTCAACACGTTCGCGTTCTGAGGACAGCCTGAAGCCGGCCCCCCGTTCGGGGAGCCGGCTTCAACCATTCGTGTTCAGCGACCGGTGATCGCGTCGACCTTGACGGCCCGGCGCTTGAAGGTGCCGCGCTTCTCCAGCGCGCGCTCGGCCGGCACCAACATGAGCGCCAGCGGCGCCGCGATGTACCAGCGGTCGAGCATCACGTACGCGACGATGTTCATGACGACGCCGAACGCGTAGAGCGCGATCAGCCAATCGACACGCTTCTCGCCGATTCCCCGCTTGTGGTAGGCGTCAAGGACGCCGAACGCGCCGATGCTGAGAGCCAGGAGGCCGCCGCCACTCATCATTGCGAACATCAGATCAGACACGTCACTCACCCTTGCCTCCCCGTTACCACCAGCGAACCCGCCCAAAGCTAAGCGGACATTTCAAGATCGACCATCAACTTTGCGACACCGGCCTAAGCCGAACGTAGCTAGCCAATCGGACATTCAGCCGATATCACTGATCTTGCTTGTCAGCAGTGACCGGGTGGCGTCGTCGCAGGCCGCACCCGCGACGCCGGCCAGGTAGGCCGCCCTCGCACCAAGACCAAGATCGGCAGCGACCCGGTGCTCCTGAGTCAGATCCGTGTTGAACATCGCCGGGTCGTCGGTGTTGACCGTGCAGGGCACACCGGCCGCCAGCAGCACGGGAAGCGGGTGTTCGGCCAGTGACGGCACCGAGCGGGTCCGGACGTTCGAGGTCGGGCACACGTCGAGGACCAGGCCACGATCGACGATTTCCGCCAGTACACCGGCATCCTCGACGGCACGGATGCCATGACGCAACCGGTCGGGTGCGAGGGTCAGGATCTCGCGGACCGACTCGGCGCCGGCCGACTCGCCGGCGTGCGGCACGATGGCCAGGCCGCCGTCGCGGGCCAGTTCGAACGCCTTCGCGTAGGTCACCGCCGGGCCGGCCTGTTCGTTGCCGCCCAGCCCGAGGCCGACGATGCCCCGGTCGGCGTAGCGCACGCTCCACCGCGCGACGTCCTCGGCCAGGTCCGCCGGCATGCCGCGGTAGAGGTCCGGGGTCAGCCGGACGATCACCCCGTGCCGTTCCTGCGCCTCGACGATGCCCTCGGTGTAGCCCTCGTACAGGTCCTCCCAGGCGACACCGCGTTGCGCCCGCTCGCCGGGGGAGAAGATGGCCTCCAGGTACACCGCGCCGTGCGAGGCCGCCACGCCGGCGTAGTCGACCACGATCTGCCGGAAGTCGGTCGCGGTGCGCAGGCAGTTCGTCGTGAGGATCCAGACCTCCACGAACTTCTTGAAGTCGGTGAACTCGTAGAGCTCCCGCATACCTTCGACGGTGTCGACCGGCAGCGGCAGGTCGTTGCGGCGGGCGATCTCCAGCAGCGTCGCGGGTGGGATCGCCCCCTCGAGGTGCACGTGCAGCTCGATCTTGGGGAAGCTCATCCGTTCAAAATAGCGACGGGCCCCGGGCACGCACGCGCGCACCGGAGCCCGTCCGACCTCCCCAGGCCGAGTCTCCCTGCGTTTCTACGGCATGGGATTCGACCTGTCGACAGGCGAACTGGTGTGCTGGTGCGTGCTGCTGCGTGCTGGTGGGCGCTACTTCAGCCCGCGCGCCTCCTGCGAGTAGATGAGTTCCAGGATCGAGCGGGCCGCCTCGAACCAGCGGTCCAGCCATTCCTGCTGCGGCATCGTGCCCTTGGGCGGCAGCTCCAGCAGCAGCCCCCGCAGCAGCGGGTGGTCGGCCATCGAGGCAGCGGGGCCGTCCAGCCAGGAGTCCTGCAGCACGCCCGCGCGGCCGAACATCGGCTCGGTCAGCGGACCGAGGTCCGCCACCAGTGAGGACTCGGGCAGCTTCGGCGGCGTCAACGATGCGGCGATCGGTGAGTTGTCCAGCGGCAGCGACGCACGGTCCAGCGGCGAGCCGTTGCGCGGCGACAGGTCGTCGATCGGCCCGTCGCCGATGACGTCCCGGCGCCCGCCCGGGCGGTAGCTTCCGAGCTGCCCGGAGAAACGGTCGTCGGTCTTCGACGATCCGTTGCCGAAGTTGTCGGGGCCATTGTTCATCGGATACAAGCCTTATCTGACTCGGGTGTGTTCGGGTCTCCAGTGGAAAGTGCCTGAGCGCTCATCGAATACAACGATGACCGGCCCGGTCCGCAACGGCGGTGCCACCGTCGCGGGCCGGGCCGGTCGATTTCAGACCTGGCGTTTCACTTACGCGAGATCGAATTCCCCGTCCTTGGTCCCACCGACGAAGGCCAGCCACTCCTCCGGAGTGAACAGCAGAACGGCCCCGGCCTTGTCCTTCGAGTCACGGAGCGCCACAGCCCCGCCGACGAACGCGACCTCGACGCAGTTGTCCGAGTACGGACCGCTGCGGGTGCTCTTGCGCCAGCCGGCACCCTCGAGATTCACGCTGAAGCCCTTGGCTTCGATTTCCACTACAGCTCCTTTGTCAGCTTCACGATCATTGACACTGACTCGTCCGGACGGAGTGCGTTGGCGCGCAAGTAGTCAAAGATGAATCCGTAGCGCTGAAGCTCGTCGTCCTTCTCGAGAAAGAGACCGCCAGCCGCGTTCGAGGCGAACACGAAGTTTTGCCCGGCAGACTCGTCGTACAGCAACATCGTGAATGTCCCGTCCATCCCGGCATGCGCACCGGCGGAGAAGGGCAGGACCTGGAGGGTCACATTCGGCCACCCGGCCGCCAGGCTCAGATGCTCGAGCTGGCGGCGCATGACCGCTCTTCCACCGACCGGGCGGCGCAGCACAGCCTCGTCCAGCACCACCCAGAGATCGATCGGGTCATCCTGAGTGACCAACGACTGGCGGCCGATACGGACACGCACCCGTTTCTCCACCTCGGTGACGCTGATGTCCGGGCGGGCCGCATGGATCATGGCCTGCGCGTACTCCTCGGTCTGGAGCAGACCCGGCACGACGAGTGCCTCGTAGGAGCGGATGTGATCAGCGGCCGCTTCGAGGCCGACGTAGGCGCCGGTGAGCACGTCACCGTAGAGCTGCCACCAACCCTTCTGGCGCGCCTCCCTGGCGATCTTCAACAGCTGATCGGCGTATTCGGGCTCGACGCTGTAGATGTCCAGCATGTCCCGGACGTCCCGCGGAGTGACGCCGGTCTGTCCCGTTTCGATCCGGGAGATCTTGGATCCGGAGCACTCCAGCCGCTCGGCGACATGATCAATGGTTACGTGCGCCGCCTCGCGGAGCCGGCGCAATTCCATACCGAGCTGTCTCCGTCGAAGCGTCGGGCTGCCTCGTCGACTTGCCACGCGTCGCACCTCCGCCGAGCCACGTAATTCGGATACGTATAGATCAGCGCAACCTCATGAAGCTGCGCAACCCGGCTGCGACACGACATTTTCGCCATCGTCTGGGGTCTCCGCCACTTGGGGGCGGTTCACTCATGCGTGAGATGGAATTTTCGTCATGCAAGTTGCAATGATCACTATCCTCGGGCAATCTGTGGGTGTGGCGGCGGTTACGGTCCGTTCATCTTCGAGCCATCGAGACGACCTTGTCACCACCGCGGACGCAGCGACAAACGATCGAGCCGATCGGCGGTTACGGCAAGCTCGTAACCGGCCTTCCCCATGCCGACGGATGACGGGAGTCTCAACTGTGTTACCGAAGACCGGTGACGTGCTGCGCGTGACCAAGTCCGCGAGTGTGCAGTTCGTGCAGCCGATGCTGTTCCGGGTGATCCGGGTGCACGACTGGCAGACCTATGACGGATGGGCGTGGCTGGACGGATACCAGCTCAACGCCACGGGCGATGCGATCGAACGCCGGTCGATCTTCGTCCAGCTCCAGGGATTGCAACCCGGATTCGTCAAGGCCCTGCAACGGGTGGCCAGCCGAGTGCCGGTCTCCGCCTAGTTCCCGGTGGCCGAGGGGGACACCGAACTCTTGGACGGTGCGGCCGTCGGGGCAGTCGCCACGTAGAGCGTGATGGTCTCGCCGGCCGCGACCACCTCACCCGGGCCCGGGTCGGACTCCAGGACCTCGCCCGGTCGCACGGAGCCGTCGGCCCGGCGGACCACCTTCACCTCCAGACCCAGCTGCTGCAGCTTGATCGTCGCCTGGGCGAGGGTGTTGCCGCGCAGCGGCGGGATCGCAACGGCGGTCGGCGGTGCGGCCGTCGTCTCGGACGGGGCGGCCGACGAGGGTGCCGCGCTCGTCGGCGGCGGGGTCGGCGAGGGCACGACGGCGCTGGTGTTGCCGCCCGCGGTCGGCAGCTGGTCCGGCGGCGCGTTGTCGCCGTCTGCGGTCGCCTGATAGATGAGGTACAGCCCGACGCTCAACGCGCCGACCAGAACCAGCGCGACGACGCCGACGATCACCGGGGTGAACCAGGACCGGCCCTGATACGGGTCCTCCTCGACCCATTCCTCCGGGCTCGGCTGGCGCAACGAAGGGTCACCCGGTTGGGGGACATTGGCGCGGGCCGTCCACCGGGGCGGCTCGTCGTGGCCGAGGGGACCGCCGATCCTGGTCGCACCGCTGTCGTCCGGGCGCAGCGGCGAGGTGCCACCACCGATCCTGGTCGCGTCCGGGTCGGCGTTCGCCGGCCCGGTCCCGGTCTCGTCCGAATCCTTCGACCAGGGGTCGACCGGGTCCGACGGGCCGATCCTGGTCGCGTCCGGGTCTTCTCCCGAGGGCCCCGGTCGATCGAACGGGGCGGTGGCGTCCGGCTCGTCAGGCATGGTTCCCAGTTCACCACCTTGTCCGACATGTCGCGTGCTTGTGCACAGGTTGCCCACCTCAGGTCCACCCTCCGCGACCACCGCCGGCACCGCCTGACGTTCCTCTGACATCGACTCGCCCAGGTGGACTGCTGGGCGTACGCTGCGCGGCATGGCCGCAAGAAGCTGGGCAACCTCAATATTCACCGCGATCGGTGTCGCGGCGGGCGCGGGTGCCGCGCAGCTCGGTCTTGGCTACGGCCTGGGGATCATCTCCTGGCAGCCGACCGGTAACAGCGCGACCGTCTGGGTCAGCAGCCTTGCCTGGGTGGCGTGGCTCGCGGCGTCCTCGACGGTCATCGGCGCGCTCTGCGCCGACCGGCTCAGCCCGGCCGACACCCCGGTCCCGGGTGACGCCTCGACGCCTGCGGCGCACGCCCTGACCGCCGCCTGGCGGATCGTGATCGCGTTGTCCGCCGCGGTCGGCGCCCTGATCATCGTGCCGCTGGTCGCCGTGCCGTCCCGCACGCCCCGGCCCGACAACGTCGCGCCCTACTTCACCGCCGGCGGCTATGCCATCGCCGGCATCATCGTCGGGCTGCTGATCGCTGTCGCCGCCCTCGCGGCACGGGCGATCGCCGCCAACGTCATCGCCTCCTCGGCGTGGCTGTGGATCCTCGCCGTCGTCGCGGTCGTCGACGTGGTCCGCGCCGACGGCAATCTCGCCACCGCCGCCCAGCTCGGCACCTGGCAGTTCACCGACGCGACCTGGATCCGGGGCATGGTCAACCTGCCCGGGGCGCTGCTCATGCTCGCCATCGCGCTGGTCATCGGCGCGCTCGCGGCATGGCCCGCCAGCCGGCGCGGCGACAACCGGGTCGGCGTGGCGGTCTCCGGCGCGGCCGGCCCGCTGCTCGTCGCCCTCGCCTACTTCCTCGCCGCGCCCGCCGTCGGCGAGCAGAACCAGCAGCTGTCCGCGTTCGTCATCGCCCCGTATGCGGTGCTCGCCGGCCTGGCCGGCTCGGTCATCGTGTCGGCGATCGGCCCGCGCGGCTCCCGCGCACAGGCCCGGGCGGCCCGCAAGGCCGCCGCCGCGGACCGGGATGCGCGGGCCGCCTCCGACATCGCCGACTGGACCCAGGCGCTCGCCGACGCGGACGCCGCCGAGGCCCGCCGCCGCACCGAGACGGGCGAGCAGCCGGACGGCGACGACCCGTGGGCCGCCGCACCGGACCGCTCCGCCGAGCCGGTCACGATCGGCGCGGGCAGCAAGGCCCCGGCCGGCACCGGCAACAAGGCCGCGACCACCAGCAAGACCCCGGCGACGACCGGCAAGGCAAGCGTCACGGCGGCCAAGGCGAAGAGCGCCGACCTGGACTCGGCCAAGGACCTGGAGTCCGACGCGTACGCACCGGCCCGCGCCTATGGCGGCAGCGAGTCCGGCCGCACCTACACGTCGGAGTCCGCGAACCGGGCGTACGCCGAGGACACCGTGACCGACGATGCTGACGCCGCGCCCGCGAAGCCGGCTGCGGCGCGTGGCTCGGTCGAGCCGCTCTGGCCCTCGGACGCCGGGACGGGAGCCCCGACCGAGCCCAAACCCGCTCCGGGCCGCGGCCGTGGCCGTGGTCGCGGCCGGTCCGGCGAGTAGCCGCCCGCTGCTGCGTCAGACGGTGCCCTAGCTGTGCTGAACCGATTCGGCACTCAAATCGGCCAGGTGTGGACGGGTTCGTTGGCGTGCAGCCCGACGCTGTAGCGCTGCAACATCGCCCGCAGCGCCGAGCGGCGGTCGAGGTGATGCCTGGTCTGCAGGTCGTGGACTGTCTCGGTCTGCCAGGCCGCCCCGTTGCGGCCGGTGCGGCAGCGACCCTCGATCACGCCTAACAGCCGGTCGCGGGTGCCGGGGTGGACACCGAAACGGTCCAGACCGGCGGATGCCAGCGGCAGCAGCTCGTCCAGCACCAGATCGGCAACTTGCACCTCACCGCGGTCGGGCCACCACAGTTGCGCGTCGAGTCCCTCGCGGGCGGCGGTGTGGAAGTTCTCCTCCGCCGCGGAGAAGGTCATTTGCGTCCAGATCGGACGATCCTGCTGCACCAGCTCACCGACCAGGCCGAAGTAGAACGCGGCGTTGGCGACCTGGTCGACGACGGTCGGGCCGGCGGGCAGGACCCGGTTCTCAACGCGCAGGTGCGGCCGGCCGTTCATGACGTCGTAGACCGGGCGGTTCCACCGGTAGATCGTGCCGTTGTGCAGCCGCAGCTCGCCGAGGTGCGGAACGCCGCCGGCCTCCAGGACCGAGACGGGATCCTCGTCGTCGGTGATGGGCAGCAACGGCGGGAAGTAGCGGACGTTCTCCTCGAACAGGTCGAAGATCGAGGTGATCCAGCGCTCGCCGAACCACACCCGCGGCCGGACGCCCTGCGCCTTGAGCTCCTCCGGCCGGGTGTCGGTGGCCTGCTCGAACAGGGCGATGCGGGTCTCCGCCCAGAGCCGCTTGCCGAACAGATACGGCGAGTTCGCACCAACCGCGACCTGAACGCCGGCGATCGCCTGGGACGCGTTCCAGTGCATCGCGAAGTCTTCGGGCGCGACCTGCAGGTGGAACTGGACGCTGGTGCACGCGGACTCGGCGGCGATCGAGTCGGACTCCGCCTCCAGCCGCTCCTGGCCGCGGATGTCCAGGGCGATGTCCTCACCGCGCGCGTTGATGATCTGCTCGTTGAGCAACTGGTAACGCGGGTTGTTGGACAGGTTCGCCAGCACCGTGTGCTCCTGGCGCAGCGTCGGCAGGATCCCGATGAGCACCAGTTGGGCGTCGGACTTGCGGGCCCGCTCGTCGGCGTGGACGAGGCTGGCGAGGACCTCCCGCTCGTAGACGTCGAGGCCGTCGCCCTCGATGACGCGCGGCGCGACGTTGATCTCGAGGTTGAACTGGCCGAGCTCGGTCTGGAACGACGGGTCCGCCAGGTCGGCGAGCACCTCGGCATTGCGCATGGCCGGCTGGGCGTCGGGATCAATGAGGTTGAGCTCGATCTCGAGCCCCGTCATCGGCCGGTCCGAATCGAACCGGAAGTCGTTGAGCATCAGCGCGAAGACATCAAGACATCGGCGGACTTTATACCGATATCGGGCACGGTCCTCACGCGAGAATGCCCCTCGAATGACGTCTTGCCCCATTGTGTTCCCCAAATCCCCGGCCGACCCCGTGGACCCTCCACGTTAAGAGTGGGCGGGGTGTACCGCTAGGGACAAAACGGGCGCAACCTCAGCCTAGGGTGATCAAAACCTTGCAGAGGGTGGGAGATTTCGCCCACCCTCTGCACGATGGTCAAACTCCGGCATAAGCCATAATCGGCCCAACCACGGGTCTTACAGCTGGCGTCGCCGACCGAGGCCGACTCAGGCCTGGCGCACACCCTCGGCACCGATCTCGATCTTGATCTTCTTGCCGACGAGGACGCCGCCGGTCTCGAGCGCCTGGTTCCAGGTGATGCCGAATGCCTCGCGGTCGATCTCGGTGGTCGCGCTGAACCCGATGACCTCCTGGCCCCACGGGCTCTTCGCGTGCCCCTCGAACTCGACGTCGAGCTCGACCTCGCGGGTGACGTCGCGGATCGTCAGGTCGCCGACGAGCTTGAACTCACCACCGGAGAAGCCGACCACGCGGGTGCTCTTGAAGGTCAGCGACGGCCACTGCTCCACGTGCAGGAAGTCGGGGCTCTTCAGGTGGCCGTCACGGTCGACCACGCCGGTGTCGATGCTGGCGGCGTCGATGTCGACCTCGACGTTCGACTGCAGCGGGTCCTCGGCGATGACAATGCTGCCGCTGGCCTTGGTGAAGCCTCCGCGCACCTTGCTCACCATGAGGTGCTTGGCCACGAAGCTGACGCGCGTGTGGGCCGGGTCGAGGTCGAACTTGCCCGGCGTGGGGATGGTGACGCCGTTGAACTCGCGGGTGTTGACCGGTGCGGTCATGATGCCCTCCAGATGAGCGGTTTGGAAGATGTTTGCTGGAGCAAATATACGCTCCGCAGACTCTCGTTTGTCAAGCTCTTCTGTTAGACTCCCACTGTGACCGACGAGATGCTGGAAGATCCGCGAATCACCGCCATGGGCCTGTTCGTCGAGGCCTTCACCGGTGTGACCGCGCGTCTCAACGTCCAGTTGGCGGAGCACGGCCTCGGCAACGTCGACTTCGAGGTGCTGGTCAGGCTGTCCCGCTCGCCCGGCGGCGAGCTGCGGATGACCGACCTCGCCGCGCAGACCGGGCTGTCGACCAGCGGCGTGACCCGGGTCGTGGACCGCCTCGAGCGCGACGGCCTGGCGACCCGGCGGGCCTGCCCGACGGACCGGCGCGGTTCGTTCACCGTGGTGACGGCCGCCGGCGTGGCCAAGATGCACGAGGTCCTCCCGGATCACCTCGCCCTCATCGAGGAGTGGTTCACCGGCCGGCTGTCCCCCGAGGCGCTCGAGGCACTGCTGTGCAGCCTCCGCACGGTCCGCGACGCGGTCCGTCCCGGCGCGACGTCCGGTGCCGCGACGACCGCGGCGGCCGCCTGACGCAAAGCCATGAAAATCCTGGAATGCGACCGGCAGGATCACCGGCAGCTTCTGCCGGTTCCTCACGGTGAATAGCAGGTAAAGCCGCATTCCGGACGAACGGCTTCGTTACTGTCCGCCCCGGGGAGGCACCACCACGGGGACCGGCACGGACGAAGCAGGTGGGAAGGCAACACGCGCCCGGGGGGTCTTCGTCCGTGCCCAAAGGCGCGTTTGGTACGTGGGTCCGCCGCAGCCCGGCATCCACGTGCCAAACACGCCTTAAATTCCCAGCAGGTCACGCTCGCGTGGTAGGAGCGCCAGCCCACCCCTGGCACAGATGCCGTCCAGCTCGCCCAGCACGCGCTCGCGATCGGCCGGGTCGGCGCTGGCGGCCAGCCCGGTGAGCGCCTCCAGGACGTCCCGGATGTCGTCACGACCGGCGAGCAGGTTGGCCGCCGCCTCGAACGCGGTCGCCGCCGCCGGCCGGTCATCGCGGGCGAGCGCGAGGTAACCGCCGATCATCGCCGACATCCCGGCGCTGCCGGGCAGCTCAGCCAGCTCGACCAGGACGTCAGCCGCCTCCGGGAGCCGGCCCGACTCGGCGAGCGCCTGGCCCAGCGTGCCGAGCGCGCGGACGCGGTGCGTCGGGTCCCCGACCTCCGCGGACGCGGTGGCGGCGCGGCGGGCCAGGTCGACCGCCTCGTCGAAACGCCGGTCCAGCCGGGCGACCTCGGCCAGATTCGCCTGCGTCAGCGCCTGGATGCGGGCGTCACCGGCCTCGAGCGCGCGGCGACCCGCGGCGACCAGCCGGCGTGCCGCCGTGGCCAGATCGCCGGCGCGGATGTCGTGCCAGGCCAGGTTGTTCTGCGAGACCGCGATCTCACGGACCCGTCCGGTGCGGATCGCCAGGCCGAGCGTGGCCTCACCGTGCCGGCGGGACTCCTCGGCGCCGCCGACCGCCTGCCAGACCCCGGTGAGCACCGAGCGGGCGGCCAGCTCCCCGAGCGCGTCGCCGCGGGCGACGAGCACCTCGAGCGCTGCCTCGGTCGGCCAGAGCTCGGCCACGCCACGCCCGTGCGCCATCGCGAGCATCCCAGCGGCGACCTGGGCGTTCGCCCGGACCAGCGGGTCGCAGTCGCTGGTGCGGGGATCGTCGAGCAGCCGCCGGAGCAGCTTGTGCGCCTCGACGTCACGGCCGCGCAGCCGGCACCACCGCGGGATCGCCCCGGCCAGGCGCAGCGCCATCGCCGGTGCACGGACCGAGGCGTAGCGCAGGGCCGCACGGATGTCGCTGTTGAGGTAGTCGAGCCGGGACACGGCGGTCGCACTGGCCGAGCCGGTGAGGTCCGCCGCGAGCCGGACCGCGAGCCTGGTGATGATCTCGGCGTGCCGGAGGCGGACGCTGCGCAGCTCACCCTGCTCGACACAGCGTTCGGTGGCGAAGTCACGGACCACGTCGAGAAGGCGGAACCGCAGGTCGCCCGGGCCTCGGACGCTGACCAGGCCGAGCCCCACGAGCTGGTCGAGCACCGCCTCGGCGTCGTACCCGAGCAGCGACTCCGCCAGCTCGAGCGACCAGCGGGCGCGGAACATCGCGAGGGAGCGCAATGCGGTCTGCCCCGGCTCGTCCAGCAGGTGGTAGCTCGCCGCGACCGCGTCGCGCAGCCGTTGACCGTCCGGATCGGTGGCGGCGAGGTCGAGGACGCGGTTGCCGTACCGGGACAGCAGCTCGGGCAGCTCCAGAACACGGCCCCGGGCGGCGGCGAGCTCGATCGCGAGCGGTAGGCCGTCGAGCCGCCGGACCAGCTCGGCGACGGAGGCGATCTCCACGTCCGGCACCGGCTCGCGGCGGACCTGTCGGAGCCGGTCGAGGAACAGGGCGACGGCCGGAGCGCGTCGCGCCTCACTCGGCGAGCTCGGCGCGTGCGGCAGGTCCAGCGGCTCGACCCGCCAGTCGACGGCGCCGGGCAGCACGCCGGAGAGCGGGCGGCGGCTGGTCGCGAGGATCTTCACCGCCGGCACCCTGGCGCGCAGCCACGCGATCGCCTTGACCGCGCTGCGGTGCGAGCGGTCGATCCCGTCGAGGACGAGCAGCGCCGGGCGGTCGACCAGCTCCTCGGCGCGGGCCACGCCGAAGACGGCAGCGACCGCGGCGAACACGTCGGTGGGCTGCGACACATCGGTGACGGTCACCGAGACCGCCGTCCCCGTGACCGCGTGCGCGACGGCGTGGGCAAGGCCGGTCTTGCCGACACCGGCCAGGCCGACGAGCACGACGAGGTCGGCGCGCTCCAGCAGGTCGAGCAGTTCGGCGATGTCGGCGTCGCGGCCGATCAGCGCAGGGGCGGTGGGGAGCGGGAGGGTCGTCGGGGCGGAGGTGACGGTCCCGGCGAGGAAGTCCTCCCGGTCCATGCCGACGAGGTCCAGCGCGTCGGCGAGCAGGGTGAGGGTCCCACGCTGCGGCCGGGCGACCCGGCCGCGCTCCAGCTCGCGCAGGGTGCGCACGCCCAGGCCGGCCCGGGCGGCCAACTCGTCCTGCGTCAGTCCCCGGGCCAGGCGGCGGGTCCGCAACGCGGCGGCGAACCCTGCCCCGGCGCCCCGCGGATCATGATCCGCAACTGGAGACATGTTGAGGAACAGTACTAATTGGAGTCGTTACGAAGAAGGCGGGCGTCGGAACTACGACGGTTATCTATGCGTTACCTGACGGCGGCGGATCGGACGGCGGCACGTCGGCGGGCGACTTCCCGGTGAGCACGGATGCGGGCACCTCGACGGTCAGCTCCTCCGCGGGCGGCCGCCCGGCGGGCGCGGGCACCTCGACCGTCAGATCGTCCGCGGGCGAGGCCGGACCCGCAGCCGGGGCGGCAGCCGTGGGTGCCTTGACGGGCTGCTTCGGCACCACGACCTTCTTCCGCTGCGGCGCCGCGCCAGCCGGAGTCACCGGAGCCACGCGCAACGACCGGAGGAACCCGGGCGCCCACCAGTTCCAGCTGTCGAGCATCGTCATCAACGCCGGCAGCAGCAGCCCCCGGACCACCGTGACGTCGATGATCACGGCGACCGTCATCCCGACGCCGATCTCCTTCACCGCGACCAGCCCGCCGACCGTGAAGCCGAGGAACACGATGACGATGCAGATCGCCGCCGCGGTCACGATCGGTCCGGACTTGGTGATGCCGCGCAGGACCGCCCGGTTGGTGTCGGGGCGCTGGTCGTACTCCTCCTTGATCCGCGCCAGGAGGAAGACCTCGTAGTCCATCGACAGACCGAAGATAAACACGAACAGCAGCACCGGCGTGGTCAGGTCGATGCCGCCCCAGGAGTCGAAGAAGAGCGGCAGTTGCCCCCAGCCCCACTGGAACACCACGACCAGGACGCCGAGGGTGGCGATCAGGGTCAGCAGGTTCATCAGGACGGCCTTGAGCGGGATGACCACGGAGCCGGTGAGCATGAAGAGCACCACGACGGTCACGATCAGGACGATGAGCGCCGCGATCGGCAGCCGCCGGGCGAGGGACTCCTGATAGTCGACGACCTCGGCGCTCGGGCCGGTGACCCACTTCGGGAACGGCGTCGGCATGTCCCGCAGCTTGCGCACCAGGTCCAGGCTCTCCGGGCCGCCGACCTCACCCTTCGGGGTCAGGTCGAGGACCGTCCAGCCCTTCGGCACGTCGGGACGCACCTCCTGGCGGAACACCTGCGCGTTCAGCTGGCTGTTGACCTGGTTCATGAACATGCGGACGTCGGCGCGTTCGGGGCCGGCCTGCAGCAGCACCACGACGTCCTCGGGGTGATCGTTGTTGAACTTCGCCTGCAGCGCGTCGTAGGCCTGCCGCGCCTCGTTGCTGTGCGGCAGTGCCCGGGCGTCGGAATTGGCGAAGTTCGCGCCGAGCAGCGGCGCGGCCAGCACCAGCAGGCCGACGGTCACGCCGAGCGCGACCGGACCGGGCGACTGCTGCGCCTTTGCGGCGAGCTTCGCCAGCAGGTCCGTCTTGAAGGTGAACCGCCCGGCGCCGGCGGCCGGGATCCGTTCCTTCGCAAGCGACAGCAGCGCCGGTACCAATGTCAACGCGGCAACCGTCGCCAGGACGACGACGGCGGCGCCGCCGAGCGCGACCGCGGCGAGCAGCGGCTCGGCGAACACGGTCAGCCCCGCGAGGGTCGCCGCGACCGCGATGCCGGAGATCGCGACCGCCCGGCCGGACCGCGCGACCGCCTCGACCAGCGCCTCGGTCGGCTCGTGCAGGAGCCGCTCCTCACGGAACCGGGCGACGATGAGCAGCGAGTAGTCGACGGCGAGGCCGATGCCGAGCAGGGTCACGACGTTGAGGGAGTACTCACTCACCTTCGTCGCGTAGCTCAGGCCGAACAGGAGCAGCAGCGAGCCGGCCACGCCGACGAGCGCGACCGCGAGCGGCAGCCCGGCGGCGATCACCCCGCCGAAGATCAGCACCAGCACCACGAGCAGGGCAACCAGGGCGACGCTCTCGCCGATCGCCAGGTCATGCACCGACTGCTCACCGAACGCCCGCTCGGCGATCTTCGTGCCGCCGACCGTGACCTTCGGCGCCTCGATCAGCTTCAGGCGCGCCCTGACCTTGTCCTCGAGCCGCTCGCGCGCGTCCTCGCTCAGCTTCGGGTCGAGCTCGACGCGCACCGTCGTGCTCATGTTGTCGGCGCCGATCTGGCCGCCGGGGCCGTTGTAGAGGTCGTTGACCTCCACCACCCCGGCCATGCCCTTGATCTCCTGGGTCGCCTTGGTGACGCTGGCGTTGAGCCCGGGGTCGTAGACGTCCTTGCCCTCGATGACGGCGATGACCATCGAGCCCTCGGGGGCGAGCTCGTCGATGCGCTGCTGGGCGATCGCCGACTCGCTGTCCGCGCGGTTGGTGGTCGTGGTGGCGAGCCGGTCGAACAGCCCACCACCGAAGACCGCGCCCGCCACGGTCACTGCCAGCCACACCCCGATGACAGGCCAGCGGTGGCGGTCCATGAGCGTGCCCAGTTTCGCGAACATCGGAGTATGCAAGCACGATGGCGAAGCAGGGCAACATCCCCCATGTCGCTACAGACCCAGTGAACGAGAAATGATCATGCGCTGGACCTCCGAGGTGCCTTCGCCGATCTCGAGGATCTTCGCGTCGCGCCACATGCGGGCCACCGGGGTCTCGTTCATGAAGCCGTAGCCGCCGTGCACCTGGGTCGCCTCCCGGGCGTTGGTCACCGCGGCGTCGCTGGCCTGCAGTTTCGCGATGGCCGCCTGCCGCTTGAAGTCGCGGCCGTTGACCAGGCGCGACGCGGCGTCGTAGTAGGCCAGCCGGGCGGTGTGCGCCCTGGCCTCCATGTCGGCGAGCTTGAACTGGATGGCCTGGTACTCCCCGATCGCCTTGCCGAAGGCGCGGCGCTGCTTGGCGTAGGCCACCGACTCGTCGACGCAGCCCTGGGCGAGGCCGACGCCGAGCGCCGCGAACGCGACCCGGCCCTCGTCGAGGATCCGCAGGAACTGCGCATAGCCGCGGCCTCGCTCGCCGAGCAGGTTTGCGGCCGGCACGCGCACGTCGTCGAAGTTCAGCTCGTGCGTGTCGGACGCGCACCAGCCGACCTTGGAGTAGCCCGGCTGGACGGTGAACCCCGGGGTGCCGTTCGGCACGATGATCGCGGAGAGCTCCTTGGAGCCGTCCGGGTTGACGCCGGTAACCGCGGTGACGGTGACCAGCGCGGTGATGTCGGTGCCGGAGTTGGTGATGAACGCCTTCGAACCGTTGATCACCCACTCGCCGGCGGTCTCGTCGAGCACGGCGCGGGTCTGGGTGCCGCCCGCGTCGGAGCCGGCGCCCGGCTCGGTGAGCCCGAACGAGGCCAGGGCCTCGCCGGACACGAGCCGCGGCAGCCACTGGGCCCGCTGCTCGTCGGTGCCGAAGCGGTAGATCGGCATCGCGCCGAGGGAGATGCCGGCCTCGAGGGTTACCGCGACCGAGGAGTCGACCCGGGCCAGCTCCTCCAGCGCGACGCAGAGGGCGAAGTAGTCGCCGCCCATGCCGCCGTGCTGCTCGGGGAAGGGCAGCCCGAAGAGTCCCATCTTGCCCATCTGGCGCACGATGTCGTAGGGGAACGCGTGCCGCTCGTAGTAGTCGCCGATGACGGGCGCGACGACGTCGTTGGCGAACTCGCGGACGCTGAGGCGGAGGGCTTCGAGATCCTCGCCGAGGGTGAAGTCGACCATGACAGGTGCCTCTCAGACGGGCGTCACGCCGTGGCGACGGCGCGAGAATTGACGGTTCTTCCCAGTGGCGGCGGCGAAGCGGCGGGTCAGCTCGTCGCGCAGCGCGCCCGGCTCGACGACCGTGTCGACGACCAGCTCGCTGGCCAGGCGCATGATGTCGATGTCGCGCTCGTATTCGGCGCGCTTCTCGGCAACGAACGCCGCGCGCGTCTCCTCGTCGGGCAGGGCGGCGATCTTGTTGGCGTAGACCGCGTTGACGGCGGCCTCGGCGCCCATCACGGCGATCTTGGCGGTGGGCAGCGCGATGGTGGCGTCGGGTTCGAAGCCGGGGCCGGCCATCGCGTAGAGGCCTGCACCGTAGGCCTTGCGGACCACGACACAGATCTTGGGCACGGTCGCCTCGGAGATCGCGGTGATCATCTTGGCGCCGTGCCGGATGATGCCCTGCTTCTCCACCGCCGAGCCGACCATGAAGCCGGGCACGTCCGCGAGGAAGAGCAGCGGCACGTTGAACGCGTCGCAGAGTTGGACGAAGCGGGTCGCCTTGTCGGCGGAGTCCACGAAGAGCACCCCGCCCTTGAACAGCGAGTTGTTGGCCACGACACCGACGGGCTTGCCGTCGATGCGGGCGAAGCCGGTGGTGAGCTCGCGCGCCCACAGCGCCTGGATCTCGAAGAACGAGCCCTCGTCGACCAGCCCCTTGGCAAAACGGCGCATGTCGAAGGCCTGGCGCTCGCTGGCGGGGATCTCCGGCAGGCCGGTGGCGTCCGCCGCGGCGGCGACCGGCGCCGGCTGCGTCCAGTTGGACGGCAGGTAGGACAGGTAGCGCCGGACCGTCTCGATCGCCTCGGCCTCGGTCTTGCACAGGAAGTGCCCGACGCCGGACTCCGCGCAGTGGACCCGTGCGCCGCCCATGGCCTCGAGGGTGGTCTTCTCCCCGGTGACCATCTCGACCATGCGGTCCGAGCCGAGGTACATCGAGGCGTTGCCCTCGACCATCGCGACGACGTCGCAGAAGGCGGGGATGTAGGCGCCACCGGCCGCGGACGGGCCGAACAGGGCGCAGGCCTGCGGGATGCTGCCGCTGGCGCGGACCTGGGTGTGGAAGATGCGCCCGGCGCCGCGGCGGCCGGGGAAGAGGTCGACCTGGTCGGTGATCCGGGCGCCGGCCGAGTCGACCAGGTAGACCATGGGGACGCCGGTGTCGTAGGCCTTCTCGATGATCCGGATGATCTTCTCGACGGTGCGGGCTCCCCAGGAACCGGCCTTGACCGTCGAGTCGTTGGCCATCAGGCAGACCGGCCGGCCGTCGACGGTCGCCGTGCCGGTGATGACGCCGTCGGCCGGGAGGCCATCGGCCATGACGTTGGCGAACATCCCGTCCTCGACGAAGGTGCCCTCGTCGACGAGCAGTGCCACCCGTTCCCGGGCGAAGAGCTTCCCGCGGGCGGCGTTGGCCGCGTGATACTTCTCGGCACCGCCGGCCTCGACCCGCTTCCGAAGACCCTCCACCATGGCGCGACCTCCGCGTCAGCAACCTGAACGATCGTTATGCCTAACGATCGTTCAGGTTAGCCGAAACGGAGGTCAAGTACCAATGGCTCGTCGGGCACGGGTCGGTGTGTACCCGGCGTGGGCCCTGGGTCCCCTGCGGATCAGAGGGACCCCGGTACCGCTGTCAGCAGGAGTACGCGACCGCGCCGCCCTGGCTGGACGCCTGCGAGAAGCCGAACAGGCTGATCGCGTTGCCGCTGATGTTGATCGGAACCTGCAGCGTGGTGTCGAACTGATTGCCGTTCAGCAGGCCCGCGTTGTAACCCGTGGTCCAGTCGCTGCAGGAGTTCTTGACCGCGGTGGCGCCGCCGCCGTTGCCGTTGCCCCAGCCGCCGTTGTCGTGACCGTTGCCGTGGCCGTGCCCGTTGCCGTGGTGGCCGTTGCCCCAGCCGCCGTCGTCGTCACCGTTGCCGTTGCCGCCGTAGCCGTCGTCGTCACCGTTGTCGTCGGCGTCGCCGTTGTTGTAGCCGCCGTTGTTCTGGCCGCCGTAGCCGTCGTCGTTCGCGGTGCCGGTGCCGTGGCCGTTGCCGCGGCCGTGCTCGCTGGCGACCTTCTTGGGCTTGGCCTTGCCGTGCGACGCCGAGGCGCCGTTCGAGCTCATGTTGCTGGCGTTGCCCGCGGCGTTGCCGTACGCGTTCGGGTTGGCGTGGTGGTTGCTGTTGCCGTAGCCACCGTTGGTGTCGGCGTCGTCGTCGCCGTAGCCGCCGTTGCCGTTGCCGTTGTCGTCCCAGTCGTCGTCCCAGTCGCCGTTGCCGCCGCCGTTGCCGTGGTGACCGTGGCCGTGCCCGTTGCCGTTGCCGTTGCCGCCGCCCCAGCCGTCACCGTCGACGGCGACCGCGGCGCCGCCGCAGGAGGCGCTGGAGAAGCCGAGCACCGCGATCGCGTTGCCGCAGACGTTGACCGGCACCTGGAGCGTGGTGTCGAACTGGTTGCCGTTGAGCAGGCCCGCGTTGTAACCCGTGGTCCAGTCCTCGGTGGTGTTCGCGCTCTCGGTGGAGGCGCTCTCACCCTTGACCGCCCAGGCACCGCCGGCGCTCTGGGCGCTGGAGAAGCCGAACAGGCTGATCGCGTTGCCGCTCAGGTTGATCGGCACCTGCAGCGTGGTGTCGAACTGGTTGCCGTTGAGCAGGCCCGCGTTGTAGCCCGAGGTCCAGTCCTCGGTGCGGTTCCCGGTGCTCTCGGTGTAGTCGCCGTCGGCGTCAGCGTCGGCGGCGTAGCCACCGTTGTTGTTGGCGTTGTAGCCGCCGTTGCCGTTGCCGTTGCCGTTGCCGTGCCCGTGCCCGTGACCGTGACCGCGGCCGTGCCCGTGGCCGTTGCCCCGGCCGTTGTCCGACCCGAGGCCGCCCTTGACGGCGTACGCGCCGCCCTGGCTGGACGCCTGCGAGAAGCCCATGACGCTGACGGCGTTGCCGCTGACGTTGACCGGCACCTGGAGCGTGGTGTCGAACTGGTTGCCGTTGGCGACACCGGCGTTGTACCCAGTGGTCCAGTCCTCGGTCGTCGCGCTCTCGGTGTCGATCGCCGCGGCGCCGCCACCGCAGGACGCGTCGGCGAAGCCGAGCACCGCGATCGAGTTGCCGCAGACGTTGATCGGCAGCTGGAGGGTGGTGTCGAACTGATTGCCGTTGAGCAGGCCGGCGTTGTAGCCAGTCGTCCAGTCGGCGTGCGCGGCCCCGCCCGAGATGAGCAGGAAGCCCGCGGAAAGCACGCCCACGTTGAGCGACTTACGAACCCACGTCTTCATGGTGAAAGTGAGACCCTTCGGTAGGTGTTTCTCTTCAGTGCTGCTGAAGTGCTGCTGTTGAGGTGCTGCTTCGATGGGCGCGGATCAGAGCCGCGAACCTGCGTGCGGGCAGGCTCTGCCCGGCTCCGCCCTGTCGACGTGCGCCCGGATGGTGCGTGTTCGGTATTGCGAGATGCCGCGATGTGGTCGATGCGGGTCAACGGACCCTGGCTGGCCCCGGCTCGGCCCGCTTCGCTTCGCGTCGGCTGGCCGGCCAGCCTCAGTCGGGTGAGGCTGTCGGCTTCTCGGCTGCGAGCAGCCGTAGCTCGGCGTCTTCGACCGCGTCCAGCCGGAAGGTGAGCACCTTCGTGCCGGCCGGTGCGGCGGGCAGCGTGGCGGCGGCGCCACCGTCGTGGTTGAGGCCCGAACCGCTGCCCGGGGCTCCCGAGGTGATACCGACCGCCGGCGCCGGAACGGGCGCCGGGCGGGGCAGCAGGGGCACGTGGCGCGTACCCTGCGCTTCAGTCCGGTCCGCGACCGGCTTCACGTGCGTGGCGTCGCCGGCGTCGAGCCGGTCGGACTGGTCCAGGGCACGTGACATGACGACGCGTGTCGACCCGACGCCGACCGGCTCGGCCTGGACGGCCGGCTCCTGCGTCTGCGTCTTTCGGGCGTTCTTGATGCCGGCCTTTGCCGGCCTCTTGGTGCGTGAGTTCGTGGCGCTCAACGCGTTCACCGTCGTCAAGCGGGACATCTTGACGGATGCCGGAGTGACGGCTTTGCTGGCCGCCTTGTCCGTGGCCCTGCCGGTCGTCGTCAGGACGGTGCCCGTCACCGGTTGCAGGACGGTCAGCACCGTCCCGGTGAGCAGGTCACGCTTCGACTCATGCTTGGTCGCGCCGGAGGGCACACCGGTGGACCCGATGTGACCGCCGGAGGCGCCGTGGCGGCTGCCGACGGCACCGAGGTCGAGCAGGTCGAGTCCTGAGCCGCCGGCCCCGGTGACCAGGTTGGTCACCGGCGCGATCAGGGAAGCCCCGGACGCGAAACCGTCGGAGCCCGACGAGTCGGAGGCGTGCGCCGCCGACGCCGACAGCAGCCAGGCCACACCGGCGAAACCGGCGACGACCAGACCCCGGACGGCGATCCGGGCAGCAGACCGGGCGCAGCGGGTCGTGCGCGGGTTGCGCTCGCTCCTCTGAGCCATGGCCGCCTCTCAGTACGGGCTCAATGTCGGGCTTGACGCCCCACATGTGACTGTTTCCGTACTGAGCAACGAACCGTCCCGGCCGGGGACACGCCACTATCCCGGCGAATCGGGCACAAGTGGGACAGCCGGCGTCAGAAAGGGATTCGCGGACCGGCCTTGAGCACGCCCGATGGCAGCTCCCGCCCGACGATCTCCTGAGCCATCGCGGCCGCCTCGATCAGCGCCTTCAGGTCGATGCCGGTCTCGTAGCCCATGTCGTGCAGCAGGTGCACGACCTCCTCGGTGGCGACGTTGCCCGTGGCGCCCGGTGCATACGGGCAACCGCCGAGCCCGCCGACGCTCGCGTCGAACTCCGTGATCCCCATCCGCATTGCGGTGAGGATGTTGGCGAGGGCCGCACCGCGGGTGTTGTGGAAGTGCAGCAGCAGCGGGATGTCGGGATGACGGTCCCGGACCAGCCCGACGACGTCCTGCACCCGGCGGGGCGTCGCCATACCGGTCGTGTCGCCGAACGCGATCCGGTCGGCGCCGTCGGCGACGACCCGGTCGACGATCCCGAGCACCCGCGCCGGGTCGATGTCGCCCTCGAACGGGCAGCCGAAGCTCGTCGAGATGATCACCTCGGCGGTGGCGCCGGCGCCGTGCAGCAGGTCGATCAGGCCGGCGATGTCGTCGAGGGACTCGCCGGTCGACCGGTTGACGTTGCGCTGGTTGTGCGTCTCGGACGCGGAGACGACGACCTCGATCTCACCGAAGCCGGCCTTGAGCGCCCGCTCGGCGCCCCTCGAGTTGGGCACCAGCGCCGAGTAGTGGACCGCCGGGTTCTTCCGCGCGGCCGCCCACACCTCGTCGGCGTCGGCCATCTGCGGGATCGCCTTCGGGTGGACGAACGAGACCGCCTCGATCCGGCCGACCCCGGTCGCCGACAGCGCGTCGAGCAGCCGGACCTTGGCTCCGGCCGGGACCGGGTCCTCGTTCTGCAGGCCGTCGCGGGGACCGACCTCGCGGATGGAGACAAAGCTCAACGCACACCTCCGCTGCGCATGCGGCCCACGATGCCGGTGTCGTAGTCGCCGGAGACGAACTCGGCGTTGTCGAGCAGCTCGGCGAAGAACGGCAGGTTGACCTTCGGGCCGACGACCTCGAAGCCGGCGACCGCGGTCCGCAGCCTGGCCAGGGCGTCCGCCCGGTCGGCACCGTGCACGACGAGCTTCGCCATCAGCGAGTCGTAGCTGGGCGTGACGACCGTGCCCGGGCCATACCCGGCGTCGACGCGCACGCCGGGACCGGTCGGCTCGACCCACGACGTGATCGCCCCGGGACCGGGCAGGAAGCGCTTCGGGTCCTCGGCGTTGACCCGGACCTCGATGGCGTGCCCGGTGACCCGCAGCGCGGCGGGGTCGAACGCCGGCGCCAGGCCGGACGCCACCCGCAGCTGCTCCTCGACCAGGTCGACGCCGAACACGGCCTCGGTGATCGGGTGCTCGACCTGGAGCCGGGTGTTCATCTCCAGGAAGAAGAACTGTCCGGACGTCGGGTCGAACAGGCACTCGACGGTGCCGGCGTTGCGGTAGCCGACCGCCTCGCCGGCCCGGACGGCGGCGGCGAGCAGGTCGGCCCGCTGCCCGGGGTCGAGGGCCGGCGACGGCGTCTCCTCGACCAGCTTCTGGTTGCGGCGCTGCACCGAGCACTCGCGCTCACCCAGGGCGACGACCCGGCCGTCGGCGAGGCCGAGGATCTGCACCTCGATGTGGCGCACCCGGGGGAAATACCGCTCGATGAGCACCGCGCCGTCGCCGAACATCCGCTCGGCGAAGCTGCGGACCTTCTCATATTCGGTGCGCAGGCCGGCGTCGTCGGCCGCGACGGCCATGCCCATGCCACCGCCACCGGCGGCGGCCTTCACCATCACCGGGTAGCCGATCCCGGTCGCGGCGGCGAGGGCGTCCTCGACCGTGGCGGCGGGGTCGGTGGTGCCCGGCGCCACCGGCACCCCGGCGGCGGCCATGAGGTTCCGCGCGTTGATCTTGTCGCCCATCGCGGTGATCGCCTCCGGGCCGGGACCGACCCAGATGAGACCTTGCTCGACGACGGTGGCGGCGAAGGCCGCGCTCTCCGACAGGAAGCCGTAGCCGGGGTGGATCGCCTCCGCACCGGTCGACTTGGCCGCGGCCAGGATCGCCTCGGCGTTGCGATACGACTGGGCCGGGTTGGCCGGGCCGATCAGCACCGCCTCATCCGCCTCGCTGACGAACGGCAGCCCGGCATCGGCCTCGGAGTACACCGCGATGGTGCGGATCCCCAGCCTGCGTGCCGTGCGGATGATCCGCCGGGCGATCTCTCCGCGGTTGGCGACGAGCAGAGAACTCAGCATGCGGAGCGTCTCCTGTGGATAACTCTGTGGGTTTACACGTGACTGGCTTGTGGATAACCCCCGGAGGGTCACCCCTGCAGCGCGGAGAGTGTCGCGGCCCGGAGCAGCTCGGCGCGGCGGGCCCGATCGACCTCACCACCGAGGAACGGCGTGGAGTTCATGAGACCGAAGGCGGCATGGGCCAGGACGCGGGCCTCGCCGGCATTGAGCTCCTCGCGCAGCACGGTGAGCGTGTTGACCCACTCCTCGACATACAGCCGCTGGAGGCGGCGGATCTGCCGCCGGGGCTCCTCGGGCAGCCGGTCGAGCTCGTGCAGGTGCAGGGCGATGACGGCCGGGTTGGCCAGGGCGAACTCGACGTGGAAGTCGACCAGCGCGGCGAGCGCCGCGGCTGGGTTCTCCGACGCCTCGGCGATACGCTTCTGGCCGCCGGCGAGCAGCTGCTCGCTGACCGGGATGAGGGCGGCCGCCAGCATCGCCTCCTTGCCGGCGAAGTGGTGGTAGAGCGCCGGACCGGTCACGCCGGCCGCCGCACCGATGTCGTCCATCGACACGCCGTGGTAGCCACGGGTCGCGAACAGGCCCACGGCGATCTCGAGGATCTCCTCGCGCCGTGAGCGGCGGCGTTGTCCGGCGGGGCCGGCGCCACGGGTCTGTGCAGGTGGGCGGACGGCCGATTGTTCCAGCGTCATTGGCAAAGCCTAACCGGGTGTCAAGGCAAGTGCTGAACGGTCGTTAAGTTCATCACTGCTCGAGATGGAGTTGTCGGATCTCGGCGGCCTCGGCCGGGCGGTCCATGGCTTCGAGCGCCTCGGCCAGCATCCAGGCCGCGTTCTGTCCCGCCTGCGAGCCCGCGGGTGCCGTGCCGAGCACCGAGCGCAGCAACGGCTCCGCGGCCGCCGGCTCACCGGAGCGCATGAGCAGCTCGGCGTGCAGCAGGTCGGCCTCGAGGGCGTCACCGAACGCGCCGATACCGCGCAGCGCGCGGGCTGCGCCCTTGATCCTGGCCAGGGCCTCGTCGCCCTGGCCGGCACCGAGGTGGACGCGGGCCCCGTCGCAGTCGAGCATCGCCTGGTGCCACACCAGCCACGCCTCGGACGCGCCCACAGTGCGTGCCAGCTCCGTCACGAGCGCGTCGGCCTCGGCCAGCGCGGTGAGCGAGTCCTCGATGCTGCCGGCCCAGCGCAGCGCGAGCGCCCGCATCCGCCGGCAATACAGCTCGGCCTGGACTGCCTCCGCCGCCTTGGACCCGGCCGTCTTGAACGCCGCCGCCGCGGCGGCGAACTTCTCGGCCGCCTGCGCGTCGCGGTCGATCCGGTAGAGCAGCTGCGCCGCTTCCTGCAGCATCCTGCCCCGGGACTGCAGGTTGTCGAAGCCGTCCAGGTTGCCGGCCAGGGTCTCCAGCAGCGCCAGGGCCTGGTCGGGCTCGTCGAGCTCGCGGTAGATCCGCGACAGCAGATACCGGGTCTGGTCGGCGTGGTCCTGCGCGCCGATCTGGTCCAGCACGTCGATCGCGCTCTCCGCCGCCTCGGCCGCGTCGAGCGGCTGACCCGCCTGGTCATAGGCGCTGGCAAGGTCGAACCGCAGGATCGCGGCCGGGGCGTCCTCGCCGTGCGCGACGTGATCGGCGATCGCCTCGACGAGATCGTCGACGGCCTCGGCCGGCTGGCCACCGGCGAGCCTGGCCCTGGCCCGGCCGACCAGCGCCGACAGTCGCGGGTCGCGCTCGACGGCGGCACCGAGCGCCGCGTCGAACGCCTGCACGGCGGCGTCGAACTGTTCGAGGTTGGCCAGGGCGTGACCGTGGATCAGCGCCGCGAGCGCGACCGGCGGCGGGTCACCGAGCCGGCCATACTGCTCCCGGCAGTCGGCGGCGGCGGCCGCAGCCGCCTCGAACCGCTCCAGCACCAGCAGGCACCGGGCGCGCCGACCGGCCAGCTCCGCCCGCAGCGCCGGCCGGGGCGGCTCCTCGGCGATCGCGCTGTCGACGGCGGCGAGCGCGTCGTCGAGCCGGTCGAGCGCCAGCAGCGGATATTCCAGCCGCAGCCGTGCCTCCGCGCGAGTGTCGGCGTCACCGATCGCCACGATCCGCTCGGTGACCGCGGTCAGCTCGGCCAGGACCTCCTCCTGCCGCTCCTGCGCGTCCGGGGCGAGGATCGCGCGGGCCTCGGCGACCAGCGCGGCCAGCTCATCGCCGAGCGTGCGGTAGCCCGCGGCGGCCTCCCGGAACGCGGCCTCGGCCTGCTCCGGCGCCTGGTCGACGCCGGCCATCCGGCCGCGCCCCTCGACCCGCCGGACCGCGAGCGCGAACGGCGGCTCCGGGTGCAACTCGTCGAAGCGCTGCCACGCGGCGCGGGCCTCGGTGAAGCGATACTCGTCGAACAGCTCCTCCGCACGGTCGAGCAGCCCGGCCGGGTCGCTCGGCAACGGGCCCGCCGCGGCCCGGGCGGCCGCCGGGACGGTGGCGCCGGCCCGCAGCGTGCGGGCGACGGCGCTGAGCGGCAGGTGCTCCACGATCGGCTCCGCGTGCAGCCGGGCCTCGATGAGCGTGCCGATGTTGGCGGTGCCGTTGCGCGCGTCGAACCGTGCCGCCAGGGCCCGGGCCCGGGCGGCGAGCCGCTCGGCGAGCTCCGGCGCCGGCACGTCGCCGATCAGCACGTCGGCGTCCAGGCGGCCGAGCAGCAGCGCAGCCGCGGCGGAGAACCACATGTCGGCCTGCGGGTGCGGCGCCTTGTCGAGCCAGCTCAGGTGCCGCTCGACGATCTCCAGACCGCGGGTCTCGTTGCCGGTCCGCGCGCAGAACACCACGTGCTCGCCGATGCGCTGCAGGTCGGCCAGGTTGCCGCGGAGGCTGCGGTAGGCCCGGCGGTGCGCGTCGGCGGCGTCGCTGAGCCGGCCGGTGCGCAGATACGGCAGGAGCAGCGACGTCAGGATCGACTGGGGCTGCTCGGCGCAGGTGAGCTGACCGGCGAGCACCGGCTGGGCGAGCGCGACCGCCGCCTCGTCGTCGCCGGCCGACACCAGGTGATACACCTTCGAGGTCGGGTCGCAGCCGACGCAGTCGGAGTTGTCGTCGCGGGGCGTCGCGCACCATTTCTCATACCACTCGTCGGCGGCCGGGTCGCCGACGTGCGCGGCCACGGCATGCCGATACGAATAGACGGCCTGCAGGCTGTGCCCGCCGGCCCGGAAGCGGCGCTCCATGTCGTCGAGGACGTCACGGGTGCGCCCGAGCGGCACCTCGGGAAACTTCAGCAGCCCCGACACCATGTATTTGAACTGCCACAGCAGCAGGCTCTCGGCGTGCCGGTCGAAGCGGTCCGGGTGCGCGTCATACTCCGCGCGGCACCACGAGAACGTCACGAACGACTTCGCGGTCTCCCCGCCGTGCACGTATGCCGTGGTGGCCTGCATCCTGGCCGCGAAGCGCAGCTCGTCGAAGCCGCCCGCGTCGGCGTGCTGCACGATCTGCTCGACCAGCGCGATCTGCCCGCTGCCATAGGGCATGTGGTCGGCCTCCCGCAGCAGGCCCCACAGCTCGTCTTCAGTCTTCATGTGCGACCGCCTTGTTGAGCAGACCCAGGAATGAGCTGTTGAGCAGGGCCGCGTCGGCCGGTCGCAGCGGATGATGGCCGAGCAGCAGCGCCTGGCCATACAACCCTTCCACGGCGAGCCGCACCAGGTCCTCGTCCGCCAGCTCGCTGACCCGCCGGACCAGCGGGTTGCGATGGTTGAGCACCAGCTGGGGCCGGTCCTCCTCGTCGGTGCGGGCGAGCGCGTCGAGGACGTCGGCCCACACCTCGTCGACCCGCTCCCGGGTCGCCCGCAGCTCCGCGGCGAACGCCGCCGAGCGGTTGACCAGATACATCGCCGGCATGCCGGCCGGGTCGAACGCGCGCAGGACCACCTCGCAGCCGAGCCGGTCCATGGCCCGCTGCGCCCTGGCCACGAACGGCCGCCTGGCCAGCTCCAGCCCCGGCTCCAGCGCGTCGAAGTGGGTGGTCAGGTCGCTCGGCTCGACCCGCTCGATGAGCGCGCCCGGCTCGATGAGCGGCAGCCGCTCGATGAGCTGTGCGTCATAGACATAGCCGGCGTTGACCACCGGCATCCCCTGCGCGGCGGCGACCGCGCCGATCTGGCGGAACTCGTCGACCTGGACCGTATACCGCACCAGGCCGTGCTGGGCACGGAAGTCGGCGAGGGTCATCCGGCCGGTGTTGGTCTCCATCGGCCACCAGCGCTCGACCAGCCGCAGCATCTCGTCGTCGTGGACCGCGAGCGCCTTGACCCCGAGGTGATGAATCTCCAGGAACTCCGTCAGCCGCCGCGGGTCGCGGGTGGCGAGCCGGACCAGCCAGCCGCGCAGCTGATCGCCGAGCAGCTCACGGGTCGACTCGAGCAGCTGGTCCTCATACAACGCCTCGCGGCTCGCGGTCGGGCGCAGCTCGCCGGCGTCGAAGACACAGCGGGCGAAGAACGCCCACTCTGGCAGGACGCCCTCGGCGCCCTCGGCGAGCAGCATCCGCTTCAGATAGACCCGGTGCCCGGCCCGCGCCGCGGGGTTGGCCGGCGTGGGCAGCACGAACGCCACCCCGGTCAGCCCAGCCTCCGGCACGGCCAGCTCCACGATGTCGAACGGGGTGAACCCGAAGACCTCCTGGCAGTATGCGACCAGCCGCTGCCGGCGGTCCTCGCCGCCGAGGCGCCACGGCAGCCCGTCGCCGGTGACCTCGACGTCGCCGACCTCGACCGTCACCGGGAGCAGCGAGCCATAGAGCGTGGCGAGCTCGGTCACGGTCCGCCGCACCAGCCACTGGTCGGCGTCGCGCCGGGGCACCAGCGTCACGGTCGTGCCGACCTGCAGGCGGTCCTCGCCGGCGAGCGCGACGCTGTAGCGACCGTCGGCGAAGCCGCGCCACAGCACCGTCGGGCTGCCCTGAGGTTCCGCTGCCCTGGTGAGGACCCGGATCTCGTCGGCGACCAGGAAGCAGGAGAGCAGGCCGATGCCGAACTGGCCGAGGAAGTCGTGGCGGGCGAAGCCGAAGTCGTCGCGTTTGGAGCTGCGCCCGATCGTGGCCAGGAACTGGTGGACCTGCTCCTCGGTCAGCCCGATGCCGGTGTCGGACACGCGCAGGGTGCCGTCGCCGGTCACATCCGGCGGCTCGATGCGCACCCGGGCCGGCACGGGTGGATCCCCGGCGACGGCCGAAGCGCGCCGCGCGGTGATCGCGTCGACGGCATTCTGGAGCAGCTCACGCACGTAGACGCGAGGGCTTGCATAGAGGTGGTGACTGAGCAGGTCCACAACCCCGCGCAGGTCCACCTGGAACGTCCGATCCACGGGCGCACGCTACCGCGACCCACCGACATTCTCCGCCCCGTTCTCACCCGATGACGCCCTCCACGGCGGTGAGGCCGGGCACCGAAACGGTCGCGGTCGTCGCCCCGGTCGACGGATCCAGCCGGTGTACGCCGTCGGGCTGCCCCACGTACACCTGCGTCCCCGACACCGCCACGCCCCGCGCGTCGCCGGGCAGGGCCCACGTCGCCCGGACGGTCTTGGCACCGACGTCGAACACCTGGACCTGTCGGCCGGCCGCGAGGTATGCCGCCGACCCCGACACCGCCAGCCGGGCCCGGCCGGTCACCGGCTGGAACGCCTGCTCATGGATGACCGCCAGGGCGTCGGCGTTGATGACCGCCAGGACCCCCTTGCCGGCGTCGGCGACCCAGACCTCGTCGTTGTGCTGCGCGATCGTCAGACCCTCGACCGCCCCGGTGCCGAACGACGAGGGCAGGTCGACGCAGACCGCCCACGCGTCGGCGACGTTGAGCGTGTGCACGAACGGGTGCACCTCGGGTTTGCCGTCGCGCGCCCCGGTCTCGGGGTGCAGCAGGTCCCGGACGTGTAGGTGGTCCGGCTGGTGGCTGTACAGGGTGAAGAGCCGCTCCCGCTTCGGGTCGAAGACCGCCTGCCGGCCTTCGCCCCGCATCTCCTCCTCCGCGCCCTCCGGCACGAGGACCTTCACCCCCGCGTTCTCCCCCGGCAGGTTCAAGGCGTTGACCTGCCCCGCGGCCAGGTCCAGGACCCGCACCCGGTAGTGGTCGGGGTGCTCGGGCGGCAGCATGTCCAGCACGAAGAGGCTCGTGCCACCCGATGAAAACGCCTCTGGTTGGACGAACCCGGGCAGTTTCAGCCGGTGCCGCTCCCCCGCCGGCCCGGCGACGATGATCGTGGTCTCCAGCCGCCCATCGGGGTCGCCGTCGACGAGCGCGACGAGGCCGGCGTCCGGCGCGACGGCCGCGAGCCGCCCCGCGCCCCGCACCGTTGTCTGCGTGACCAGGTCGCCGGTGCGCGCGTCCCGGGTCACGACGCGCGACGTGCCCGACTCGGCAACGGTGCTGACGAGCCGCCTGCGGTCGGCCGTCGCGAGGGTCGCGGCGGGTGCCACGATCCGGCGCCCGGTGCCGGACTCCACGACGGTCAGGCCGTCGCTGACGGCAACGGCGAGCAGTTCACCGGGCTCGACCGGGCGGGGCTTTCCGGCCGACCCGCAGGAGGCCAGGAGGACGACCCCGCCCAGGCCGAACAGTTCACGACGCTTCATGTCCAGCACGAGCCGCGATCCGCAGGTCTCGTTCCCCGTGGGCATCGACTATTTTCGGCAGGTGGATCTCCGCGCCGCAGTCGACAGCCTGACCGGACTCTCCGTTGGTGACGCGCTCGGCGCACCCTTCGAAATGCACCCGCCGTTCGAGGACGGCGCGGTGTTCGCCCCACCGCCGGCGCCGTGGCGCTGGACCGACGACACCGAGATGGCCTGCACCCTGTTCGAGGGGCTCCGCCGCGACGGCCGGGTCGATCAGGGCTGGCTGGCGACCGCGTTCGCGCAGCGGTGGAGCGCCGATCGGGGCTATGGCCGCGGCTCGGTCTCGCTGCTGTCCAGCATCCGCGACGGGGTCCCGTGGCAGACCGCGGCCGGTGCGCTGTTCTCGGGCCGGGGCTCGTCCGGCAACGGCGCGGCGATGCGGGTCGCGCCACTCGGTGCGTTCTTCGCGGACGACCCGGACGTCGCGGTCCGGCAGGCCGCGCTGTCGGCGGAGGTCACCCACCGGCACCCGGAAGGGGTGTCCGGCGCCGTGGCGGTGGCCCTGGCCTCGTCGCTGACCGCCCGGCACACGCCGCGCGAATCACTGCTGCGGATGGTGCTCAACCAGCTGCCGCCGTCCGACGTCCGCGACGGCATCGGCCGGGCCGTGCGCATGTCGGAGAAGTCCGATCCCCGCGACGTGGCGGCGGACCTCGGCAACGGCTCCCACGCGTTGGCGCAGGACACCGTGCCCTTCGCGCTGTGGGTGGCCGCGACCCATCTCGATGACTACCCGAGCGCGATGGCGGCCTGTGTCCAGGCCGGCGGCGACACCGACTCGATGTGCGCGATCGCCGGCGGGGTCATCGCGGCGCACACCGGTGTCGGCGACGACGCCGCGCGCGGGACGATCGGCGTTCCGCTGCAGTGGATCGAGCACCGTGAACCGCTACCCAGCTGGGTCTAAACACTCTACGTGATCAGTGAACCGTTTTCACCCAAACGATCATGCCCGAACGGGTTTCCTTAAAGCCCAACTGAGCTGCACATTCACCCCAGACACCCATCCGGGCGTATCAAGGTTTTTTGGCGACGCCCGGGGTAACAATGTGCACATGTCACACCCTGCCGCGACCTATCGCCTCGGTATCGTGTCGACCTATCTGCCTCGCCGTTGCGGGCTCGCGACGTACACCGCGGACCTGCGCGAGGCACTTGGTGTCGCCAGCGACGATCTGGAAACAGTCGTCGTGGCCATCGACCGTGACGGGCACAGCTTCGGTGACGAGGTCGTCGTCACCATCAACCACGACCGCATCGAGGACTACTCTGCCGCCGCTCGCGCACTGCGCGAAGCCGGCGTCCAGGTCGTGCTGATCCAGCACGAGTACGGGATCTTCGGCGGCACCGACGGCTCTCACCTGCTCGAGTTGACCCGCGCGCTCAACGCGTGCGGCATCCCTTACCTGTTGACCCTGCACACCGTGCTGTCCCGGCCCTCGTCCGGTCAGGCGGCGACGCTGCGCGCGTTGTGCGCTCGGGCGGCGAGGGTCACGGTCTTCACCGAGACCGCCCGCCGGGTGGCGATCCGCACCGGCGTGGCCGCCGGTCACCAGCTCGTGGTGGTCCCGCACGGCGCGCCAGAGGCGATGCGCCACGCGCCGGACCCGACGACGCTGCGCCCCGACCTGCGCGAGCTGCTCGCGGCGGTCGCGGACAAGCCGACGCTCACGACGTTCGGCCTGCTCAGCGAGGGCAAGGGCATCGACATCGCCATCGACGCACTGGCCGCGGTGGTCAAGGAGCATCCCGACACGCAGTACATCGTGGCGGGCGCGACCCATCCGGAGATCAAGCGGCGGGACGGCGAGGTCTACCGGGAGAGCCTGCAGGCCCGGGTCGAGCTGCTCGGGCTCACCGACAACGTGCATTTCGTCGACGCGTTCCTGGCCGAGGACGAGCTGTCGGCGATCCTGCACGCCAGCACGCTGTTCGTCACCCCGTACCGGTCGCCGGAGCAGATCTGCTCGGGTGCCCTGACGTTCGCACTCGGCGCCGGGCTGCCGGCCGTGTCGACGTCCTACAGCTACGCGGAGGACATGCTCGCCGGCGGCGCCGGCCGGGTGGTGCCCTGCGGCGACGACGCGGCGCTCGCGATCGAGATCAACGACCTGCTCACCGACGGCCGTGCGCTCGCCGCCGCGAAGTCGGTGGCGGAGGCGTGCGCCGCCTGGCTGCCCTGGCCGGCGGTTGCCGCGCGGGAGGCCGAGCTGGTCGCCGACGTGGTGCGCCAGACGCAGGCGGCCACGGCGCGCCCCGGTCACTCGACCGCGGCCGCGCCGGTGCTCAACCTCGCGCACCTGGACCGGCTCACCGACGAGATCGGCATCATCCAGTTCTCCCGCGGCTCCAACCCGGAGCTGGCATCCGGGTACTGCGTCGACGACGTCGCCCGGCTCGCGATCGTCGCGGCGGACCTGCTGGCCGTCGGCACCGACACCAAGCAGTCGGCCCAGGCCACCCGCTGGCTGCGCCAGTCGATCCGGTTCCTGACCGCGGCCTACGACCCGTCGGGAGCGATGCACAACGTGCTGAGCTACGGCGGCACGTGGCAGGACTGGCCGCACTACGGCGATCACGTCGGCCGGGCGGTCTGGGCCCTCGGGGTCCTGGTCGGCACGCCGGCCGTGCCCGACGACATCCGGCGGCCGGCCGCGGCACTGCTCGACGAGCTGGGCCCGCGCACCCACCAGCTGCCCGAGATCGGCCTGCGGACCGCCGCCTACGCACTGATCGGCCTGGCCCGGGCGGGTCGCACCGACCAGGCCGCGCCGCTCATGCGCAGGCTGGACGAGGCACTGATGACGACCTCGGCGGTGGACCCGTCGTGGCGCTGGTTCGAGCCGGAGCTCACCTACGACAACGCCCGGTTGCCGCAGGCGATGCTGCTCGGTGCGGCCCTGCTGGAGGATGACGCGGCGGCGGCGCGCGCCATCGCGGCCCTCGACTGGTACGCCCAGCACGTCGGACTCGCCGACGGCACCCTGCGGTGCGTCGGGAACCGGTGGCACCGGCGGGGCGAGTCGCCGGCGGTCTGGCTCGCCGACGACGGTGACGAGCAGCCACTGGACGCGGCCGCGATCACCGAGGCGATGGTCGATGCCTGGCAGCACACCGCGGACCCGACCTCGGCACGGCTGGCCGGTTGGGGCTACTCCTGGTTCCTCGGCAGGAACCGGGCCGGCGCACGGCTCTACGTCGACGCGACGGGCGCCTGCCACGATGGTCTGTCTGCCGCTGAACCAAATGGGAACCAGGGCGCCGAGTCCACGCTAGCCTATTACCAAGCGCTACTCAGCCTGCTCAAGGCCGGTTTGGCTGCTCTGCCCCATCCGGTGGTCGCCACGACCCCGGTGCCGACATCACTGCCGGTCACCGGTCCGTCCCGGACGACGCCGAACAAGGCACCGACGGGCACCCGGGCCGTCGGACGGGCCTCAGCCGGCTTCAGCGCGACCGCCCAGCCGCCCCGCTCGCGCACCACGGAGGGCCATTCCGATGCACTTTGACGCGGAGCTGTTCCACCGGGAAGCCACGAACCCCCTGCTCACCGCGGGGGACTGGCCCTATCCGATCAACAGCGTGTTCAACCCGGGTGCCTGCCTGCACAACGGTGACACGGTCCTGCTCTGCAGGATCGAGGACCGTCGAGGAATCTCGCACCTGACCGTCGCCCGCAGCAAGGACGGTCGCACCAACTGGGTCGTGGACGCCAAGCCGCTCATCGCCGACGACCCGACCGACCAGCACAGCTGCTGGGGAGTCGAGGATCCCCGGGTCACGTACATCGACGAACTCGGCGGTTACGTGATCGCCTACACCGCATACGGGCCGAGCGGCCCGTGTGTGGCGCTCGCCCGCACCGAGGATTTCGAGTCGGTCGAGCCGCTCGGGATCGCAATGCCACCCGAGGACAAGAACGCCTCGCTGCTGCCCCGCAAGATCGACGGCAACTACGTGCTGTTCCACCGGCCGGTGTCGGTGCTGTCGGCGCGGGCCGACGTGTGGCTGTCGAAATCGGTCGACCTGCAGGCGTGGACGACCCCTGAACCGGTCATGCAGGCACGGTCCGGTCCCTGGTGGGACGCCACCCGGATCGGCATGGGCCCGCCGCCGATCGAGACCCCGCACGGCTGGCTGTGCGTGTATCACGGCGTCAAGCAGATGGTGGCGACGTCGCTGTACCGCGTCGGCCTGATCATGCTCGACCTGGACGATCCCACGAAGATCATCCGTCGGACACCGAGCTGGGTGCTGGGGCCGGACGCCGAATACGAGCGGGTCGGCGACGTGCCCAACGTCGTCTTCCCCACCGGTCTCGTCCACGACGAGGCGCGCGACGAGCTGCGGCTGTACTACGGCGCCGCGGACCTGTGCGTCGCGATGGCGAGCGCCCGCTTCTCCGAGGTGGTCGACTACCTGGTGAGCCTGCCGCCCGAAAACGAGTGACGCATTGGTAAAGAGAACGGCGGCCCCTGCAGTGGCCGCCGTTCTCTTTGTCACTACTTCGGGCTGCTGCCTTTAACGACCGGCACCCGCACGAGGTTGCCCCACTCGGTCCACGAGCCGTCGTAGTTGCGCACGTGCTGGTAGCCCATCAGGTGGGTCAGCACGAACCAGGTGTGCGAGGAGCGCTCGCCGATGCGGCAGTAGGCGATGATGTCGTCGTCCGGCGCGAGACCCAGCTCGTCGGCGTAGATCTTGCGCAGCTCGTCGACCGGCTTGAACGTGCCGTCCTCCTGCGTGGCCTGCTTCCACGGCTTGCTGACCGCGCCGGGGATGTGCCCGCCGCGCAGCGCGCCCTCCTGCGGATAGTCGGGCATGTGCAGCAGTTCGCCCGTGTATTCACCCGGCGACCGCACGTCGACGAGCGGCCGGTCGGCGGCGATGTGCGCCATCACGTCGTCGCGGAACGCCCGGATCTCGGTGTCGTCCCTGGTCGGCACCGGGTAGCTGGTCCTGGCGCGGTCCGGCACCTCCTTGGTGACCGGCCGCCCCTCGGCGATCCATTTCGCCCGGCCGCCGTCGAGAATGCGCAGGTCGCGGTGACCGAACAGGGAGAAGACCCACAGCGCGTAGGTCGCCCACCAGTTGAAGTTGTCGCCGTAGAACACGATCGTGTCGTCGGGCCCGATGCCCTTGGCCTCACACAGCGTGGCGAACCCCGCCGCGTCGAGATAGTCGCGGGTGACCTGATCGTTGAGCTCGGTGTGCCAGTCGACCTTCACCGCGCTCGGAATGTGGCCGGTGCCATACAACAGCACGTCCTCGTCGGATTCGACGACGACGAGGCCCTGCGTGTCACCGGATTCCAGTCGCTTCGCCAGCCACTCCGTGGTGACGAGTTTTGTCGCAGACATACCTTTAATCTAGCGGCGCGAGCTCGGGCCGTTTGGCGGTCACCATGTCTCCGGACGACTTTCCGGTCAGCCGCCGCTTCACCCACGGGGCCAGGTGAGAAGTCGCCCAGCGCGCGTCGGCCGCCTTCCGCGACATCCACGACAGATCCTCCGGCGGCGGCGGCGCGGCCAGCCACGACGCGTCACACGCGACGCCGAGCGCCGTCAGCACGTGCCCGGCGACCCTGCGGTGCCCAGCCGGCGACAGGTGCAGCCGGTCGATCCCCCACAGCCGCGGGTTGAGGAACTCGCTGTCGTCCCACAGGTCCACCACGTGCGCGCCATGCTTCGCACCGATGCCGTCGACCGCGGTGTTGAGCGCGTCGACCCGCGGACGCAGGATCTTGCCGCCCGGCATCCGCCCGGTCAGGTCGGCCCAACGGAACAGGATCACGTCGGCACCGGTCGCCCGGAGCCGCTCGATCGTCTTGTCGAACCGCGCGACCAGCACCTCGGGCTCGAATCCCCGCCGCAGCGCGTCGTTGCCGCCGCCGGCGAAGCTGATCAGGTCGGGCTTCATCGCCGTGGCGAGTGGCACCTGCTCGGCGACGATGTTGTCGAACAGCCGTCCCCGCACCGCGAGATTGGCGTAACGGAAATCGGGCTGATCCGCCGCAAGACAACCGGCGACCAGGTCGGCCCAACCCCGGTAGCCCTTGCCGTCCGGTCTTGGATCGTCCATGCCTTCGGTGAAGCTGTCACCGACCGCCACGTAGCTCGTCCACCCCGCCACCGCATAACCTCCCCATGGTCTGCTGCTGCCCTGCTTCGCATCCTTTCAGGGCTCCCGGAGCCTTGGAAGCGACTTTGCCGCACGCCACACCTGGTTCAGCCTTTCCACCCGGGGGTAACAAACGGGTAGTGAACCTCTGGGAGGACAACCATGACGATGCAGACCGTCCGTGATGTGATGACCACCAATGTGGTGTACCTCCCGAGTGAGACCACACTCGCGGAAGCCGCCCGGACCATGCGCGAGCAGAACATCGGCGATGTCGTGGTCGCCGATGGTCCCGGGCTCACCGGCATGGTCACCGACCGGGACATCGTCGTGCGTGCGGTGGCGGAGCGCTGCGACCCCGCGGCGACGACGATCGGTGAGATCGTCACCCGCGACCTCGTCACCGTCCGGCCGGAGGACTCGATCCACACCGCCGCGCTGCTGATGCGGGACCAGGCCGTGCGCCGCGTCCTCGTCTGCGACGACATCCAGGGGCTGGTCGGCATCGTGTCGATCGGCGACCTGGCCGAGGAGATCGACCCCGACTCCGTGCTCGGCGGCATCAGCAGGTCCGCCCCGAACAACTGAGTCGCTTCGAAACCGGCCGCCTGCTCCTCGGAGCGGCCGGTTCCGTGGGTCTGGGGCTAGGTTTGTAGTGTGGAGATGCCCGACAAGCTTGCCGCCATCGTGGACGAGTTCGCGTCAGCGCCCCGCGACGTCGTGCTGGAGATGATGCTCGAGTTCGCCGACGCGGTGAAGCCGCTGCCCGCGTCGCTCGAGGGGCACGAGGGCATGGAGCAGGTGCCCGAGTGCCAGACGCCGTTCTTCCTCAAGGCGGTCGTCACCCCGCAGGACCGGGTGGAGCTGTACTTCGACTGCCCGCCCGAGGCGCCGACCACCCGCGCCTTCGCCGGCATCCTGAGCGAAGGCCTCGAAGGGGCCAGCGCCGAAGAGGTCCTGGCGGTGCCGTCGGACCTGTACCAGCGGATGGGCCTCGCCACGGCGATCAGCCCCCTGCGCGTGCGGGGCGGCACTGCGGTCCTCAACCGGCTGCAGCGCCAGGTCCGCGAGGCCACTGTTTCACGTGCAACATCATGATCACCGATTGCTGATCACCGCAGGATGCCGAGGCGGCGGACCTCCGGGATCCAGGTCGGAAACTCGTGGAGCAGCCGGTCGTACAGCTCTGCGTCGCTGACCGTGGCGATGTCGTCCACGGCGAAGAAGCCGACGTTGTCCACGACCCGGCCCTCCATCCGGTCGAGGCGCTCAAGAATGCCGTAGTTGCCCCGGCCGAGCCCGATGAACTGCCAGAACGTCGGCTCCTGAGCGGCGGCACGCAGCTGGCGTTCGATCTCGGCGTTGCGATGGACCCCACCGTCGGAGAAGAACAGCACCAGGGTCGGGTCCGCGGCAGGATTGGCGGCGAGCCAGCGACGGACCTGGTCGATGACGACCGGCTCGTTGTTGCTGCCGCCCACGTCCTTGGGCCGGGCCGAGACGTGGGCGGGCAACCACCTCGGCAGGTCGGCGATCGTCAGGTCGGGCAGCTGGCGGGCAAGGCTCGCAAACGACCACACCTGCATCGTGCCGTCGTCGTCGAGCTGGGCGGCGACGGCGGCCATCCGCTCCACGGCCTGGGCGACCACGCCGCGCTTGTACAGCCCGTGCATGGAGCCCGACGCGTCGAGCACCACGATGACGCGGGCCTGGATGCCGGCGGCGCCACGCTTCGCCAGGGATACCAGGACCTGCTGCTTGCGCAGGTTGAGCCGGTGCCGGTCGGCGGCGGGCAGCCGATCCTCGCCCTTGGTGAAGCGAACCCCCGCCGGAGCCGGCGCGGGAGCGGGTTGCGGCGCCGGCGCGGAGGTCGGCGTGGGCGCTGGGGCGTCGTCGACGGAGATCCCGAAGGCGGTCGCCAGCCCGGCCAGGCCACTGTCCCAGCCCTGGCCGACGGCTCGGAACTTCCAGCCACCCTGCCGGCGGTACAACTCGCCGATGACGAACGCAGTCTCCGAAGCGGCCCGCATGTCGGTGAATCGGACCAGCTCGACCCCGGCGCTGTCATAGACCACGGCGTGCAGGCCGGCGACCGCGCCGAAGGTGCCGCCGTCGGCGGAGGCCGCGATCACGACGCGGTCGACGCCCGGCTCCACGGCGCTGAGATGGACACTGACCGCGTCGAAGCCCGAGCCGCCCACCTGCTGCTTTCCATCGTGGACGACGGCGCCGCCGGGGTGCGTCGGCTGGTTGTAGAAGACCATGTCGGCGTCACCGCGGACCTTGCCGGACGCGTCGAGCAGCAACGCCGTGCAGTCGACGTCCGGCGCCCCGGGCCGCAGGTGCCAGCCGACGACGACCCGGACGGTGCCGGCCGGGATCGCAGTGTTGCCGCCCTTGGGAAGCTGGGTCACCGGGCCAGATCCGGGATGACCTCGGCCGTGGCGAGGCGGGCGAGGGCAGCGCCGGGCAGCACGATCTTGCTGCGGCGCAGGCCACTGCCGATGATGACCCAGGGCACGTCGACCACGCGCGAGTCGATGAGGACCGGCCAGCCGGCGGGGAGGCCGATGGGGGTGATGCCGCCGTACTCCATCCCGGTCGACGACACCGCGTCGTCCATCGGGGCGAAGCTCAGCTTGCGCACGTCGAGCCGCTTGCGGACGACGCCGTTGACGTCGGCTCGGGTGGTCGCGAGGATCACGCAGGCCGCGTAGCGGACCTCGCCTTCGCGCTTGCCGGCGACGACGACGCAGTTGGCCGACTGTTCGAGGCCGACGTCATACGCGGCGCAGAACTCCGCCGTGTCAGCGAGCGTGGGGTCGATCGGCGCGACCAGGATGTCCGGGTCGTTCAGTGCCGCGGTGACGAGTGCGACTGGAGCGGCCAGCAGGTCGGTGGCCGACAGGGCGGGCACCGTTTCGAGCTTCCCGATCAACGGCCGTCGTCCAGTGCGAGTGCCTTCATGAAGATGTCTCCGATCTTCGACGGGTCCTGGGCGACGAAGACCGCACCGCCGGTGGCGTCGACGATCTTCTGCATCTCGCCCTGGTTCACCTCGGAGCCGACACCGATGATGATGATCTGCACCGGCTGGTCCTTGTTCTCTGCCTTCTTCAACGAGCTGACGAGCGTTTCGAGCGACATCCCGCCCGGGTTGTTGTTGCGTCCGCCGGTGATCACCACGACCGAGTTGCCCCGGCTGGCGTCCCAGCCCTGCTGCACCGTCTGGTACGCCGCGAACACCGTGTCATACAGCCCGCTACCGCCCTTGGGGTTGGGCTTCAGACCGCCCAGGGCCCCGCGGAGCTGGTCGCGCTGCGCGTTGAGCGGGCCGATCGGCACCAGCTGCTGATGCCCGGTCGAAAACGACCAGAGCCCGACGGCCCAGCTCTCCGGGAACATGTCCAGGCCGCCCAACGCGGCCTGGACAGCGATCTGTTCCTTGCTCAGGCCGCCTGCGGACGGGACGGTCTGCTTCATCGCCGAGGAGACGTCGACGACCGCCAGCATCCGCGACGGCTGAGTGATCTCGATCCACATCTGCAGCGCCGCGTTGATCACCTTGGGATCCGGCACCGGCGTGACGGCGCTGCTGCTCGCCGCGCTGGGCCCGAGCGTCATGCCGGTGCCGACGGTGCCGTCGTTGGCGCGCAGCTGGTGCGTGGAGAGCAGGTTGCGGAACTCGGCCCCGGACAACACCGACCGGAACTGCTCCGCGGCGGCGGCCCGGTTCGGCGACAGGCGGGGCATCGCGGTGAACGGGTAGTCCAGCGCGATCGGCGCCGGATCCGGGTAGACCGCGACGAGCGGCACCGCCGGTCCGGTCGCGTTGTACGCGTGCAGCGCCTGCTCCGACAGCGGCGCCAGGGTCACCGCGGTCGACAGCGTCCGCGGGTCGGCGTCTCGGGGGAACCGTGCGATCAGCCCCGACTGCTGCTCCGACTTGCCGGTGGTCAACGCCTTGATCGCGCCGACCGTCAGCGCGTCGCCCTCGGGGCCGAACTGGTCGCGTACCGACGCCATCGCCACCATCGTGGAGATGCCGACGGCATCACGGTTGGGGTCGACGATGCCCGGCGTGATCCGGGTGTCGCCGACGATCTGCTGCAGCACCTGCTTCCAGGTGAGCTTGTTCTCCAGCCAGCCGAGTGACTTCGCCGTCGGCTCCGGCACCGCCAGCACTATCGGGCTGCGCGCCAGCGACGGCGCGTTCTGTGGCACCAGGTCCTCGCGGGCGGCGCGCATCCGCTGCAGCCAGATCGAGGAGTCCGGGATCCATACGTGTGGCACCTGCGTCTTGCCGTCGGCCTGGCCGAGTGTGTTGATGGTGACGCCGTGTTCACCGGCGATCGCCGCGGCAACCTCGGATGCACCCACGGCGACGACGTCGACCGCGACACACTCGTTGTCGACCCGCGGCTCGGTCTTGATCCACCGGGCCGCGGCGTCCTTGATGGCCGGCGCGATCTCCGGGCTCGCCGCGACTGAGAGCCGCACCGTGCCCGAGCATCCCGTCGACGACATCATCTGGTAGCCGCCGTAGACGGCACCGATGACGACGAGGGGAAGGATCATGCCGGCGGCGAGTGCGACGAACCCGTTACTCCTCAGGTCCGCCGCTGCGTGCCGTCCTCTCACGGGTACCAATATTCCCTAGATACGAGGTAAATGGGTCCAGCGTTCGGGTATTCGTCACACGGATTCGCGCGACGCGAGTACACTCCGCACTTTAATGATCACGTTGCGTCCGAAAGTTGTTCGGATCCTTTCCAAAGGCTTTGCAGACCGTTTGGACGAACGCCCTCGCCTCGGCCCCGTTTCCCGGCCGCCAGGTGCAGGCCAGGTCAACCGCGACGACCCGGCCGGTGGCGATGATCTCCTCCACCTTCGCCAGCACGGCACGCATCGACGGACCACCCGGCACCGGGAAGAGCAGTCCCGGCAACTCGGCCCCGTCCACGACGTCCAGGTCCACGTGCACCAGCAACGGACCCTCGGGCAATTCAAGATCTTGGAGTTGGTACCGCCGGATCCCCGAACCCTGGAGATACTCCGCCTCGGCCGGATCGAGATCCCTGGCGTCGACGAGCACCGCCCGGTCCTCGTCCAGCGGCCGTAGCCCCAGCCGATCGGCGATGAGCTCGGGCCGGTACCCCACCAGCACCCGCAACGGCATCCCGCCGATGTATCCCGAGGTGGTCGTCTCGAGCGTCTGCACGTCGCCGTGCGCGTCGAACCACACGACCGCCGGGTCCAGCCCCTGGCGCTGCAGGCCGGCCACCGTCCCCAACGCGGTGGTGCAGTCCCCGGAGATCACGACGGGTGACTCGGCCTGACGGACCTCGTCGGCGACCCGGTCGTACAGCACCGCCAGGCGACCCCAGATGTCACGATCCTCGGGGAACTCGGCGGTGACGATCACGTCAGCCGGCTCATCGACCAGCCCGTCGAGGCGTTCATCAAGGTGGTAGGGAACGTAGATCGTGGTCATGACGCATTTTCCCCCGCCTGCGTTGCACCCGGCCTTCTGGGTGCGACGGGACCTGCGGATCGACTGGCCGGAAGTTGCCCGAAACACCCGACAGGTCACCCCGGTCACCGTCCTGTGCGGGCGGTCCGGGGTCGGTAAGAGCCAGCTCGCCGCGGAGTACGCCCACCGCCGCACCGCCGAGGGCTGGCCGCTGGTCCTGTGGCTGTCCGCCGCGAACGAGACCAGCCTCCTCGCCGACCTCGACCGGGTCGCCGAGTCGTTCGGCGCTTGGGACGCCCGATCGGACGTGTCGCGGACGGTCCCGGCGGGGCTCGCCATGCTCCGCGAGCACCCCGGCCCGGTCCTCATGGTCTACGACGACGCGCCCGACCTGGACCTCGTCCGCCGTTGGATGCCCCGGTTCGGCGCCGTCCACGTCGTGGTCGCCACGCGGGCGGCGGTCCCGGATGCCATCGAGATCGGCGGTTACGCCCCTGCGGAGGTCCCGCCCGACCTGGCGGACCTCGCCGCCCGCCTCGATCACCATCCGGCGGCGCTGGCGGTGGCGGCCTCGACGATCGGACCGGGCCGGCGCTTCCCGACGCCCGGCGACCATCCGGCCACCGACGTGGTCCGCCTCGCCCACGAATCGCTGCCGGCCGACGTGCACGGACTGCTGGAACGCCTCTCCGTCCTCGCACCGACCGGCGCCGCGCTGCGGCTGCTCGGCTGGAAGCAGCCGCCCGACGTGCCGCCCGCGCTCGCGACGGTCGCCGACGGCCGGATCACGCTCACGAACTGGGTCCGGTGCGCGATCGCCGACCGGAGCCGTCACGACACGGTGCTCACCGACGTCACCGACGCCCTGCAGAAGGCGGTGCGCCGGCTCGACCCACGATCGCGGGCCGCGGTGGTCGAGCTGGCCCTGCACCTGTCCGCGGTGTACCTCCACAGCGCCGGCGCCGACGTCGCCATCCGCCGGCGGCTGCTGCACCTGCGCGTCAAGACCGCCGACGCGCTGCTGCGCACCTGCAACACCACGGCCGTCGACGCGCTCGGACCGGCCATCCTGGTCGACGCCACCGCCTTGTACGGCAACATCGCGCACGGCGACCTGGTCAAGATGCACTTCAACCTCAGGCAGGCCCGCGACGCCCTCGGCTACCCGGCCGACACCCTGCGGGCCGCACACGACCAGGTGGCCACCGCGGCGCAACTGCACGGCGCCCGGCATCCGGTGACGCTCGCGCACCGGCTCATGCTGGGCCGGGTGCACCGGGGGCACGGCACGCTCGAGGATGCTTTCGCGGTGCTCGCCCCGGTGCTGCACGAATGCCGGACGGTCCTCGGCCCTGACCATGCCGACACGCTGTGGGCCGCGCACCTGCTCGGCATCACGCACCTCAATCTCGGCCAGCTGGACGAGGCCGCTGCCGCGCTCGAGGGCACCTACGCCGACCGGCGGCGCGTCTTCGGCGCCGGCCACGCCGAGACCGCCTACTCCGGGACGGCGCTAGCCATCGTGCACCTGGAAACCGGCCACCTCGACGAGGGCATGCGGCTCCTGGAGCAGGTCCTCGCCGACCACCTGGCCGCGCGACCCGACCCGGCCGCCCTCGCCAACGTCCGGCACGACCTCGCCGACACGTACCGGATGGTCGGCCGCACCGCCGAGGCGAAGGCCCTGTACCGGCAGTGCCTCGCCCACTACGACCGCCACCACAAGGGCGGCGTCGCCGCGCTCAATGCCCTCGGTGGCCAGGCCGTCCTGGGTGGGTGACGAAGTCCGTCGGCAGCGTCCAGGGCATGCGGAAAATCGTGTCGGCTCCGCTGTCGAAACGGCGACAGGTCGTTCGACGCGTTGGTAGAGAACGCCTTTTACCTGGAGGAGCCATCATGCGGAAGATCGTCGCCGGGCTGCACATGTCGCTCGATGGTGTCATCGGCTCGCCGGAGCAGTGGAGCTTCGACTACTACTGCGACGAGGTCGGCCAGTCCATCAAGTCCCGCCGCGACGCCACCGGCACGCTGCTGCTCGGCCGCCGCACGTATGAGGAGTTCGCCGCGATCTGGCCCGGTCAGAGCGGCGAGATCGCCGACTTCATGAACAACACCCCGAAGCTGGTGGCGTCCACGACCTTGACCTCGGTCGACTGGTCCGGCGCGACGCTGCTGGAGGGCGATGTCACCGCCGCGCTCACCGCGCTCAAGCAGGGGCCGGGCGACAACATCACCATCACGGGCAGCGCCACGCTGGTCCGGTCACTGGTCCACGCCGGCGTGCTCGACGAGCTGCATCTCATGGTCTGCCCGATCGTGGTGGGCAGCGGCACGCGCCTCTTCGACGACACCGGCAAGCGGACCCCGTTGCGGCTCGCCGCCTCGGAAACCTTCCCGACCGGCGTCGCCCACCTCACCTACGAACCGGCCTGACCCCCACGCCTTCCTGCTCACCGGGCGGCCGGCGCGATCGTGGCGCCGGCCCCTGTTACCAAGAAGTGACATGGATCAAAGCCAAGGGGGTCAACCCCGTTCCCGCGCGATCTATACGGTTCGCCCATGCGTGCAAAGATCGCCCTTCTCGGGGCCCTGGCCGGCCTGTTCGTCGGCGGCCTCGCCGCCGCCGCTCCGGCCGCCGCTGCGGAGCCGCTGCCGGACATCGCGGTGACCGGCAGCTTCGACAAGGCAACCTACAAGGTCGACGAGGCCTTCGTCCTTACCGTCAAGGTCTCCAACAAGAGTTCCTTCGCCGCCAAGAAGATTCACTTCCTCGGCGGTGACAGCGGCGGCGCCGACATCAAAGACTTCGGCGTCCTGCAGACCGGCTTCGACCTGGCCGGCGGGGAGACGAAAACCTTCGCACTCGACGGCGTCACGACCGCCGAGGGCAAGAAGCTGGGCAAGGCCTTCGTCGCTTTCGAACTCGGCATTGACGCGGGCGACGCGCACCCGGACGACAACTACCTGACCGTCCGCGCCGCAGTCACCGGTGGCATCGGCAACATCAAGGGCCACATCTACCCGGGCGACAGCATCAGTTCCCCGGCCGAGTCCGACCAGATCGGCGTTCCCGGCGTCAAGGTCGAGATCCTCGACCCGGCCACGCGTGCCGTCCTCGGCCAGGCCACCACGGACGCAACCGGCCACTTCGCACTCAACGGCCTCCGCGCCGGCGAGGTCGAGCTCCGCTTCGTCATGCCGGCCGGGTGGCAGATCCTCAGCGGCGAGGGCCAGGACCCGGTGCGCGCGCTCATCCTCGGCGACGACACCGCCGACCTGGACATCGTCGCCAAGAAGGTCCCCGTCCCGTCCGCCTCTGTCTCCCCGTCTCCGGCCGCCGGCTCACAGCTGCCGATCACCGGCTCCAACACCGGCCTGATCGTCGGCGGTGGCGTCCTCGCGGTCGCCCTCGGCACCGGGCTGGTTCTGGTGGCCCGCCGTCGCCGGATCGTCCTGAAGGCCTGACGCCGGTCCACAGCAAACCCAACGGCGGCCGATCTGCACAAGCAGATCGGCCGCCGCCATGTTCTCCGGCCTCAGCGGGCGCGCATGCAGTGCCGGGTGCCGGGTGCCGGGTGCCGGGTGCCGGGTGCCGGGTGCACGTTCCACAACGGGTGCTCGCAGGTGGATCGTCCACCTTGGTTTCGTCACGGGGCACGCTTTGCGTGGGAGGCTGGCGGGAGCATGCGTGTGGAGGTGAGTCGCCGATGAGTGCGGATGTACTGGAGCACGTCGGGCCGTGGAGCGAGGACGAGTACTTCGCACTCGGTGAGACGCCGACCCGGATCGAGCTGATTGATGGAAGCCTGCTGGTGAGTCCAGCGCCGGCTATCCGGCGCCAGATCTTGTCCCGCCGCATCGCCAACGCACTCGACCCCGGCGCTTCAGCGGCCGGCCTGCTGGTCCTGGAAGCGGTCAACGTCCGCCTGCAGACCAGACGGATCGTCATCCCTGACCTCGTCGTCTCCGACGTCGATGACGGCACAATGATCGACGCAGTCGACGTGGCGCTGATCGGCGAAGTGGTCTCGCCCAGCAACGCCGGCACGGACCGGGTGGCGAAGATGGGCTTCTACGCGAAGGCGGGGATCGGCTGGTACCTGCTGGTGGAGCAGGATTCCCTGTCCTCGGTTGTGTTGCACCTGCTGCGACTCGACGGCGAGCACTACGTCGAGCACATGGTGGTGGGCGGCGGGGAGACCTTGACCTCGGACAACCCGTTCGCAATCGACACTGCTGCCCTGGCTGCTGGTAGGCCTTCGCCCTCCTGACCGTGACGGCCAGCGCGCTGCCCTATCCAGCCACAACGGCGCTGCATGGTGGGCGAGTCCTGCGGCGGGCGCTCACAGAGGCGCCGCCCTCACCGGTCACAAACTTGTGAAGGCCCGACCGGGTCAAGGCGGCTGCCGCACCGACCCTTCGGAAACCCCACTCAGCCCCGAAAGGGTTTGAGGGGGTGTGGGTGGAGCGAAGCTCCCCCACTAGGGAGCAGCCGAAGGCTGCGCGGGGGCAAGTGGAGCCACAACGGCGAATCGGCGCAGCCGATGAGCAGGCCGCGCCGGTTGGCGGAACGTGGAAGCGAGGGGACTCGAACCCCTAACCCCCGCCTTGCAAAGGCGGTGCTCTGCCAGTTGAGCTACGCCCCCGGGCGAGGGGAGACCCCTCGGTGTGACTAGCGCAGGTCCGGTGCGGTGGTGGCCTCGTGCCAGAGCGCGCGCTCTTCGCTCGCGGTCTTCACGCGCTTGGCGACGTAGGCAGCGGCACCGACGACTGCGACCACCAGGAGCACCTTTTTCCACATGTGGGGCTAGCTGGAATCGAACCAGCGACCTCAGAGTTATCAGCTCTGCGCTCTAACCGACTGAGCTATAGCCCCGTTACACCGATCCCCGCGAAAAGCGGGCGTATCAGCGCGACGGCCAAGGTTACCGCACCCGGCACCCAAGCCTCAAACCGGTTCCCCCCACGGCGAGCCGAGCGGCTCGCCGTGGGGAAAACAGCAGGTCAGTCCTTCTCCGCCAGCGTCAGCTCGATGCCGCCGACCAGGTCGGCACAGACGTTGTAGATGAAGGAGCCCAGGGTGGCGAGCGCGGTGAAGAGGACCACGTTGACCACGCCGAGCAGGGCGGCGCCGCCGATGACGCCCTTCGCGGTGATGCGGAAGGTGCTGTCGGCCTGGCCACCGGTGGAGCTGACGATGTCGGCGAGGGCCTTGTTGACGCTGTTGAAGACGTCCATCGCGTCAAGGGCCAGGTAGAGCACCGACGTGGCGACGATGACGACGACGAACAGCACGAACGAGACCGCGAACGCGAACTTCATCACAGACCACGGGTCGATGCGCTTCAGGTGCAGCCGGGCCCGGCGTGGGCCGCGGCCCACCGCGGAGCTGACCGTCTTGCGGGCCGCGCGGACGGCCTCGGTGACGCGGGCGGACCCGCTCACCGCCGGCGCGGCCGCGGGCGCGTTCAGCGCCTGGGTGGCGCCGGCGTTGGTCGGGCGCACGGAGGCACGGGCCACCGCGACGCTCGCCGTGCCGGTCGCCGCGCCGCTGGTGGGCGCCGCGGAACCGAGCGTCACGGGCGGGGGCGTCACGACCCCGGCCTTGCCCTTCGCGACGCCGACGGACGGCGGCGACTGGATCGGCACCGTCAACGAGTCGGGCGGCGGCACCATGCCGGGGGCACGCTGATATTTCGGCGTGCCGCCGATCGTGGTTTCACCGGGCGTGCTGGCCCCGTTGAACGCACCGGCGTCCCCGCCGGCGGCAGGCGCCCCCGAGTCAGATCCCGTCATGGCAGCCTCTCCGGCCTGCTTGGCCTCATCGGTTGCTGCCGAGGCGGTCCCCGACTTCGCCTGTGTGTCTGTCATCAACTAGTCCTGTTCGTCGGGCTCATCGGCGTTGCGGGCGATCGCGACGATGGTCACACCCTCCGGCAGGTCCATGAGCTTGACCCCCATTGTGTTCCGATCCCGCGTACGTCGTACAGGCTTCACGGGAGTCCGGATCACGCCACCATTTGAGGTGATGGCGAAAAGCTCATCATCCGGATCGATCACCACGGCGCCAACCAGGCCGCCACGCCGAGACGTGATTTTAGCCGTCAGGACGCCCTTGCCGCCGCGTCCTTGCACCGGATATTCCTCGATGGGAGTCCGCTTGGCAAAACCACCGTCGGTGGCCACCAAAACGTCCAGGTCCATCCCCTCGCGCACCACTTCCATCGCCAGCAGTTCATCACCTTCGGCGAAGCGCATCCCGATCACCCCCGACGTTGCGCGGCCCATCGGGCGCAGCGTGTCGTCATTGGCGGTGAAGCGGATCGCCTGGGCCTGCTTGCTCACCAGGAGGAGGTCGTCCTCCGGGCCGAGCAGTGCGGCGCCCACCAATTCGTCCTCTTCGCGCAGGTTGATGCCGATGATCCCGCCGGACCGGTTGGAGTCGAACTCCTCCAGCTTGGTCTTCTTGACCAGGCCGTCCTTGGTGGCCAGCACCAGGTATGGCGACACCTGGTAGTTCGGGATCTCGATCACCTGTGCGATGTGCTCGTCGGGCTGGAATGCCAGCAGGTTGGCGACGTGCTGACCCTTCGCGACCCGGCTTGCCTCCGGCAGCTCATACGCCTTCGCCCGGTAGACGCGGCCCTTGTTCGTGAAGAACAACATCCAGTCGTGCGTGGAGCATACGAAGAAGTGGCTGACGATGTCGTCCTGCCTCAGTGTCGCACCGGAGACACCCTTCCCGCCGCGCTTCTGCGAGCGGTACAGGTCGACCTTGGTGCGCTTCGCGTATCCGGTCCGGGTGATCGTGACCACGACGTCCTCGCGCGCGATGAGGTCCTCCATGGAGACCTCGCCGTCGAACGGGATGATCTGGGTGCGCCGTTCGTCGCCGCGACGGGCGACGATCTCGGCGAGCTCCTCGGAGACGATCTGCCGCTGCCGGGCCGGCGTCGCCAGGATGTCCTTGTAGTCGGCGATCTCGATCTCGATCTTCGCCAGCTCGTCGAAGATGCGCTGGCGCTCCAGTGCGGCGAGCCGGCGCAGCTGCATGTCGAGGATCGCGACGGCCTGGATGTCGTCGATGTCGAGCAGGTTCATCAGGCCGTTCTTCGACTCCTCGGCGCTCGGGGAGCGCCGGATGAGTGCGATGACCTCGTCGAGCATGTCGAGGGCCTTGACCAGGCCGCGCAGGATGTGGGCGCGCTCCTCGGCCTTGCGCAACCGGTATGCGGTGCGCCGGACGATGACCTCGATCTGGTGCGTGACGTAGTGCCGCACGAACTGCGCGAGGTTGAGCGTGCGGGGCACGCCGTCGACCAGCGCCAGCATGTTGGCGCCGAACGTCTCCTGCAGCTGCGTGTGCTTGTAGAGGTTGTTGAGCACCACCTTGGCGACCGCGTCGCGCTTGAGCACGATCACCAGGCGCATGCCGGTGCGGCCGGAGGACTCCTCGCGGATGTCGGCGATGCCGGCGAGCTTGCCCTCCTTGACGAGGTCGGCGATGCGCTCGGCGAGGTTGTCGGGGTTGACCGCATACGGCAGCTCGGTGACCACGAGGATGGTCCGCCCGCGGGTGTCCTCCTCGACCTCGACGACGGCGCGCATGCGGATCGAGCCGCGGCCGGTCCGGTAGGCGTCGATGATCGCCGACGTGCCGACGATGAGGCCCTTGGTCGGGAAGTCGGGGCCCTTGACGATCTTGATCAGCTCGTCGAGCGTCTCGGCCTCGTCGGCCTCGGGGTTGTCCAGGCACCACTGGACGGCCTGGGCGATCTCCCGCAGGTTGTGCGGCGGGATGTTGGTCGCCATGCCGACGGCGATGCCGGTGCTGCCGTTGACGAGCAGGTTGGGGATGCGCGACGGCAGGATCGTGGGCTCCTGGGCCCGGCCGTCGTAGTTGGGGACGAAGTCGACGGTGTCCTCGTCGATGTCCCGCAGCATCTCCATGGCGAGCGGGTCGAGCCGGGCCTCCGTGTACCGCATGGCGGCGGCGGGGTCGTTGCCCGGCGAGCCGAAGTTGCCGTTGCCGTCGATCAGCGGGTAGCGCAGCGACCAGTGCTGTGCCATACGGACCATGGCGTCGTAGATCGAGGCGTCGCCGTGCGGGTGGTAGTTACCCATCACGTCACCGACGACGCGGGCGCACTTCACGTAGCCGCGGTCGGGGCGGTAGCCGCCGTCGAACATCGCATAGAGGATCTTGCGGTGCACCGGCTTGAGGCCGTCACGCACGTCCGGCAGGGCCCGCCCGACGATGACGCTCATCGCATAGTCGAGGTAGGACCGCTGCATCTCGACTTCGATGCCGATCGGTTCGATCCGGCTCGCGACCGCTGAACCACTCTCGTCGGGAGTCTCCGGAGTGGTAGTCGGTTCCGTCACTCTTTATCCCTTTTCTCAGTGTTGACGGTCAGATGTCGAGGAACCGGACGTCTTTAGCGTTGCGCTGGATGAACGAGCGGCGTGCTTCCACGTCTTCGCCCATCAGGACGCTGAAGAGCTCGTCCGCGGTTGCAGCGTCGTCCAATGTCACCTGACGGAGCATGCGGGTCGCCGGGTTCATCGTCGTTTCCCACAGCTCGGGGTAGTTCATCTCACCGAGGCCCTTGAACCGCTGGATGTCGTCGGGCTTGGCATTGGGCTTGCTCTGCTGGCGCAGCGTGATCAACCCGTCGCGCTCACGGTCGGTGTAGGCATACTGCGCGTCGTCGCCCTTTTTGTTCCATTTGATCTTGTACAGCGGGGGCGCCGCGAGATACACGTGACCGAGCTCGATCAGCGGCCGCATGAACCGGAACACCAGCGTCAGCAGCAGCGTCTGGATGTGCTGGCCGTCGACGTCGGCGTCGGCCATCAGGATCAGCTTGTGGTAGCGCAGCTTCTCGATGTCGAACTCGTCGTGGATGCCGGTGCCGAGCGCGGTGATCAGCGCCTGGACCTCGTTGTTCTTCAGGACGCGGTCGATGCGCGCCTTCTCCACGTTGAGGATCTTGCCGCGGATCGGCAGGATCGCCTGGACCCGCGGGTCACGGCCCTGCTTGGCCGAGCCGCCGGCGGAGTCGCCCTCGACGATGAACAGCTCGGAGACCCGGGGGTCGTTGGACTGGCAGTCGGCCAGCTTGCCGGGCATCGAGCCCGACTCCAGCAGCGACTTGCGCCGGGCCAGCTTGCGCGCCTGTGAGGCGGCCAGCCGCGCCCTGGCGGCCTGGGACGCCTTCGTGATGATGGTCTTGACCTCGGCCGGGTTGCGGTCGAACCAGTCGACCAGCCACTCGTTGCAGACCTTCTGCACGAAGCTGCGGGCCTCGGTGTTGCCGAGCTTGGTCTTCGTCTGGCCCTCGAACTGCGGGTTGGTCAGCTTGATCGAGATGATCGCGGCCAGACCCTCGCGGATGTCCTCGCCCGTGAGCTTCTCGTCGCCCTTGAGGAACTTCTTGTCCGCGCCGTACTTGTTCACCACGGAGGTCAGCGCGCTGCGGAAGCCCTCCTCGTGGGTGCCGCCCTCGTGCGTGTTGATCGTGTTGGCGAACGTGTAGACGCTCTCGCCATACGACTCGTTCCACTGCATGGCGATCTCCACCGAGATGCCGTCGCCGTCGGAGCCGAACTCGACCACCGAACGGTGGATGGGCGTCTTCGTCGCGTTGAGGTGGCGCACGAAGTCGGCGATGCCGTTCTCGTAGCAGAAGACGACCTCCTTCTTCTCCTCCGGAACGTCGGCGCGCTCGTCGCGCAGCGCGATCTTGAGTCCGCGGTTGAGGAAGGCATACTCCTGGATGCGCCGGTAGACCGTCTCGTAGTTGAAGTCGAGGGTCTCGAAGATCGCGCCGTCGGGCCAGAAGGTCACGCTGGTGCCGGTCCGGTCGGTCGCCTCGCCCTTCTGCAGCGGGTCGGGCACCGAGTTGCGGTAGGTCTGCCGCCAGACGAACCCGTCCTTGTGGATCTCCAGGTCGATCCGCGTGGAGAGCGCGTTGACGACCGAGATGCCGACGCCGTGCAGACCGCCGGAAACGGCATAGGCCTTGCCGTCGAACTTGCCGCCGGCGTGCAGCACCGTGAGGACGACCTCGACCGTCGGCCGCTTCTCCTTCGGGTGCATGTCGACCGGAATGCCACGACCGTTGTCCACGACCCGCACCCCGCCACCCTCAAGGAGCGTGACCTCGATGGTGTCGCAGAAGCCCGCCAAGGCCTCGTCGACCGCGTTGTCCACGACCTCCCACACCAGGTGGTGCAGGCCGCGCTCGCCGGTCGAGCCGATGTACATGCCTGGCCGCTTGCGAACCGCCTCGAGCCCCTCGAGCACGGTGATCGATGAGGAGTCGTAGGACTGTTCGGGCTTGTTTACTGCCACCCTCGGTCGCTTTCTCGCACTGGCCGGCTGCGCCGCTCGGCGCCCCGGGTCTCGTGCGGAGTCGTGCGAGCACTACGGTCACGGCGCAGGCACGCCGGAGTCCTGCGCCCCACCGAGCGGGCGCCGCGACCACCGGCGGGCCGACACCGCGGACGCGTGCACGCGGGTTGTATCGGCTGGTTCTCAGAGCCTTCGCTCCGACGCAATCCTACTGTGCCCGTGCGACATTTTCGCATCGGGACGGCACCTGTAGTCCCCGTAGCGGCCCGAACGGTACGGGTTGAAGGTCCCCCTACGCGGGAGGGGTTCCGGCGGGCGATGATGGGCGGCACGGCGAGCGCTGGAAGGCTGTCCCCGGGTTCGGCACCTGCGGGGGTCGCGCAAGCGGCCGTTCGTGCCGTATGTTCCCCGCCGCGGGGGCGGGGCAAGTGTGAGAGCGAGGGGTCCGCGATGGGGTTGGACAACGTCGCCGTGCAGTGGCCGCGCACCGGACGGTTTTACGACCCGGTGGCGCCGGCCGAGTTCGTCGACTTCGCCGGGCTGGCCGAGAAGCTGCCGCTGCACGCGGGGCCGGCGGCGGCGCTGGCGGATCACGTGGCGAAGACCGGCACGGTGCGCGTGACGGGGTACACGGAGCTGGTAGACCTGCTCTTCGGGCTCAACGGCGTGCTGTTCGCGACCGATGCGGCCGCCGAGGACGAGGATCCGGTGATCAGTCCGGACGACTGCGCCTGGATCGCCGGCGGCCTCGAGCGCTTCGTCAACGGCCACCAGGAGTTCGGCGACGAGATCACGTTCGAGACGGTGAGCACCGTGCTGCGCCGCGCGCTGGAGGGCTCGCGCCTGGCCGAGCAGCAGCTGCGATGGCTGCAGAGCCGCCTCGACGCGCTGCGCGACGACACCGGCAACGCCCCGCAGTGGAGCTACACGATCGCCGAGCTGGACGTCCTCGCGAAGTTCTACCGCCGGTGCGCGAACCGTGGTTTCGCCGTCTACGCGGACTTCTGACCGGCACGATCAGCCGTAGGTGTCGCGCGGGCCGCGCCCGCGCACCCGCATCGGCCCGCGGCTCCAGGACGGTGTGCTCGGCCCCTGGATGTGGAGCTTCTTGACGACGTTGTGACCGACCTCACCCGCGATCCGGGCGATGAGCCGACCGGCGAGCATCCGCAGCTGGGTCGCCCACGCGGTGGACTCCGCCTCGACGGTCAGCTCGCCGTCCTCCAGCTTGATCGGCCGGCAGTGCGCGGCGATGTCGGCGCCGACGACCCGCTCCCACTCCCCGAACACGGTCGCCTCGGCCTTCGGCTTCTGCCAGCCGCGCGCCTTCATCATCCGTTCGAGCAGCGTGCCGAACGGCTGTGGATCCCTCGGGTCGGGCCCGGGTCCGGTGTATCCCCGCCGCCGGCGCGGCTCCCCGGTCGCCGGGTCCGTGACGGCCTTGCGGCGCGGCTGCGCCCTGCGTTTCGCGAGGGCGGCCTCGACCGCGGCCCGAGCCAGCTCGGGACCGGTTTTCTCGTTGCCGGCCTCATCAGCCACGTCGCACTTCGCCTCCGCCCACTTCGAACCGCGCGCCGCGCAGCGTCCGCGGCACGTCGTCGTCGACGGCGCACGTCACGATGACCTGGCTGGCGCCGCTCACGAGCTCGGCCAGCCGCTCCCGGCGGCCCACGTCGAGCTCGGCGAACACGTCGTCCAGCACCAGCACCGGCTCCACGCCGTCGTCCCGCAGCAGATCGTAGGCCGCCAGGCGCAGCGCCAGCGCATACGACCAGGACTCGCCGTGGCTGGCGTACCCCTTGGCCGGCAGCTCGCCGAGGGTCAGCGTCAACTCGTCGCGGTGCGGGCCGACCAGCGTGACGCCCCGCTCGACCTCCTGCTTGCGGGCCTCCCCGAGCGCGGTGAGGAGCGCCTGCTCGATGTCCGCCTGCGCAGAGGCGTCCGGCACGGGGAACGACGGGCTGTAGGCGATCCGGGCGTCGGACCGGCTGGCGCTGACGGCCGCATACGCCTTCGCGACGTGCGGGGCGAGCGCGGCGACCAGGTCGAGCCGGGCCCGGACCAGTTGCGCGCCGTGCTGCGCGAGATGGGTGTCCCACACGTCGAGGGTCGACAGGTCACCGCCGCGGTTGCCGCCCGTCTTGCGGGCCAGATACGCACTGCGCAGCAACGCGTTGCGCTGCTTGAGCACCCGGTCGTAGTCGGAGCGCACCCCGGCGAAGCGTGGCTGCCTGGCCACCAGCAACTCGTCGAGGAGCCGCCGGCGCTCGCTCGGGTCGCCGCGGATCAGGGAAAGATCCTCCGGTGCGAACAGCACGAGTTTCAGTGCACCCAGGATGTCGCGGGTGCGGGTCACCGGCGATCGGCCCAGCCTCGCCTTGTTGGCCTTGCCGGGCTCGATCGACAGCTCCACGAGCAGCTCGCGCTCCTCGTGGACGACGGCGCACCGCACCACCGCGCGGTTCGCACCGAACCGGACCAGCGGCGCGTCGGTCGCAACCCGGTGCGACTCGAGGGTGGCCACATAGGCCAGCGCCTCGACCAGGTTGGTCTTGCCGACGCCGTTCGGGCCGACGAGCACGCACGCCCCGGGCCCGAACTCGACGACCACCCGCTCGTAACTGCGGAAGTCGACGAGCTCGAGACCCCGGACGTACAAACTCAGCCCTTCTTGACCGCGTGGCCGCCGAACTGGTTCCGCAGCGCGGCCACGGCCTTCATCGCCGGCGAGTCGTCCTGCCGCGAGGCGAACCGGGCGAACAGCGACGCCGCGATCACGTTCATCGGCACGGCCAGCCGGATGGCCTCCTCGACCGTCCAGCGGCCCTCGCCGGTGTCGTCGGCGTAGCCACGCAGGCCGTCGAGGTTGGGGTCCTCGTCGAGGGCCCGGTCCATCAGGTCCAGCAGCCACGACTGCACGACGGACCCGGCCCGCCACGACTTGAACACCTCGGGGATGTTCTCGACGTATTCAGAGGCCTCGAGCAGCTCGTAGCCTTCGGCATAGGCGTGCATCATGCCGTACTCGATACCGTTGTGGACCATCTTCGCGTAGTGCCCGGCACCGACCCCGCCGGCGTGCGCGAAACCGAACTCGCCCTCGGGCTTGAGGCCCTCGAAGATCGGCTTGCAGTGCTCGACGTGCTTCTTGTCGCCGCCGACCATCAGCGCATAGCCGTTGGTCCGGCCCCAGACCCCGCCGGACACGCCGACGTCCAGGTAGCCGATGCCCTTCGTCGCCAGCCGCTCGGCCCGCGGGCGGTCGTTGCTGAAGCGCGAGTTGCCGCCGTCGATGACGATGTCGCCGGCCGACAGCAGGTCGGACAGCTCGTCGATGGTCGGCTCCGTGTACTGCACCGGAACCATGATCCACACCACTCGGGGCGCGGCGAGCTTCTCGACCAGTTCGTTGAGCGACGCCACGTCGGTGACGTCTGGGTGATGGTCGTAGCCGATGACCTCGTGCCCGGCGGCCCGAAGCCGCTCGCGCATGTTGAAGCCCATCCTGCCCAGGCCGATGAGACCGAGCTGCATGTCTGGTGCCTCCGAAACTCAGCTGCCGATGCGAACCGGCATGATCAAGTACCAGTATCCAGGGACGATTTCTCCATCATCCTTGGCGGGGGACATGACCGCAGGCTTCTTCGGGTCAGTGAACGACAGCACGGCGATCGGGGCGTCGAGCGCCTTCAGGCCGTCCAGCAGGTACTGGTGGTTGAAGGCGATCGTCATCGGCTCGCCCTCGTAGGCACAGTCCATCGCCTCGCTGGCCCGCGCGTCCTCGCTGCCGCTGGCCTCGACGACGAGGCCGTCGGTGCTGAACGACAGACGCACCGGGGTGGACCGCTCGGCGACCAGGCCGACGCGCCGCACCACCTCGTTGAGGGCGGAGACCCGGATCCGGGCCTGGGCGTTGTGCGTGTCGGGCAGCAGGGCCCGCACCTTCGGGAAGTCGCCGTCGAGCAGACGGGACGTGGTGCGCCGGGTGCCACCGGCGAAACCGATCATCCCCTCGCCGAGCTTGCCCCGGGACAGCGCGACCGACACCAGACCACCAACGGGTCCGAGCGTCTTCGCGGTGTCGTCGAGGGTGCGCGCCGGAACGAGCGCGGCCAGGCTCACGTCGTCCTCGTCGGGGCGCCACTCCAGCTCACGCACGGCCAGCCGGTATCGGTCGGTGGCGAGCAGGGTCAGCTTGCTGCCCTCGAGCTCGATCCGCACGCCGGTCAGCATCGGCAGGGTGTCGTCCCGGCCGGCGGCGATCGCCACCTGCGAGACCGCACCGGCGAACGTGGCCGCGTCGACCGTGCCGGCCAGCTCGGGCATCTCCGGCAGCGTCGGATAGTCCTCGACCGGCATCGTCGGCAGCGTGAACCGGGCACTGCCACACGTGATCTCGACGTGTGACCCCACCGCGGCGACGTCGACCGGCTTGGCCGGCAACGACTTGGTGATTTCGGCGAGCAGCCGCCCGGAGACGAGCGTGGCGCCGTCGGCATCCGCCTGGACCTCGACGGTCACCTGGCTGGACACCTCGTAGTCGAAGCCGGACACCTGCAGGCGGCCGTCACCGACTCTCAGCAGAACACCGGCAAGCACCGGCACAGAAGGGCGGCTGGGCAGACTCTTGGCTGTCCAGGCGACGGCATCGGCGAGCGCGTCGCGCTCGACTCGGAACTTCATCGCGGTCCTCCCGCGTCGTCTCGTCTCAAGCGTGGTGCTGCATCGAACCTTAGGGCTTCCACGGCGGTGCCGTGCACCGACCCCTCCAAATTTCGAGCCGAGAACTTATCCACTTGCTGATGATTGCTTTTTTCTCTCTTTTAAAGAGATTTACTTCGTAGTCATAGGTGTTGTGGATTCTGTGGACAACCCTCGTTTTAGCAGCTCAGAGCACTTATGTCTCTGGGTATGGAGTGTGTATAACCCCCTGTGTACAAGGTTGTGGATTGTGGATAAGCGATCATCCACAGGCGTTGTCCACCGGCTATCCACCGGCAATCCACAGGGTTCGTCCACGATCTGGGGATAACTCGTTCCGAACCATCCTCACGTTCTGTCGACACCTCGGTCACTCTTCGGATGTTTCCACACCTCTTCCACACGTCCTCCCCAGGAGTTATCCACAGACTGTGGACGGCGCCTGTGTGCAATGTGTAGCCGTCTCGTCACTTGTCACCGGCCGATCACCAGGCGTGGCGAAGAGTTGGCACAATCGAAGTTATCCACAGGTTCTGTGGACAAAGTCTGTGTATAACTTGGACAAACCCCACGGGGGTATATGCGCACATGTTGTGGACATCCTGGGGATGAGGCTGTGGACATCTTATGTCCATAAGCGCCTGGATCCCAGGTCGGAGGCCTGTGGAAACAGTGGATAACCGCCACAGTCCACAGGCTGTGGGCAACGCCGGTGGACAGTACATTCTCCGCATATCGCCGCACTCATGGGCAGTTACCCACAGCGGTATCCACAGGCCGTAGCTGAGCCCCGCTCACGTTCGATCGGCCGGCGGCGTCCGTACACCTGCCGCCGATGCCAAAAAAGAGGGCCGGACCGGGGCTGTCACGCCCCTGATCCGGCCCTCTCCCAGGGCGCTGTGGTCGCTACGTGGTCTGCTTGATGCGGTTCGTCAGCTCGGCGATCTGGTTGTACAGCGAGCGGCGCTCGGCCATCTGCTGCCGGATCTTGCGGTCGGCGTGCATGACCGTGGTGTGGTCCCGGCCGCCGAACGCCTGCCCGATGCGCGGCAGCGACAGGTCGGTCAGCTCACGGCACAGGTACATGGCGACCTGGCGCGCGTTGACCAGCACCCGCGACCGGCTGTGCCCGCGCAGGTCCTCCAGGCTGACCCCGAAGTAGTCGGCGGTCGACGCCATGATCTGGTCCGCGGTGATCTCCGGTCCGGAGCCGTCCGGGATGAAGTCCCGGAGCACCTCCTCGGCCAGACCGAGCTCGACCGGCGCGCGGGTCAGGTTCGCGAACGCGGTGACCCGGATCAGCGCACCCTCCAGCTCGCGGATCGACGACGCGACCCGCGACGCGATGAACTCCAGCACGTCCGGCGGCGCGAACAGCCGCTCCTGTGCCGCCTTCTTCTGCAGGATGGCGATACGGGTCTCGAGGTCCGGCGGCTGGATGTCGGCGAGCAGCCCCCACTCGAACCGGGTGCGCAGGCGGTCCTCGAGGGTCGCGAGCTGCCGTGGCGAGCGGTCGGAGCTGATCACGATCTGCTTGTTGGCGTTGTGGAGCGTGTTGAACGTGTGGAAGAACTCTTCCTGCGTGCGCTCCCGCGTCTCCAGGAACTGGATGTCGTCGATCAGCAGGATGTCGACGTCGCGGTACCGCCGCTGGAAGGCCTGTGTCTTGTCGTCCCGCAGCGAGTTGATGAAGTCGTTGGTGAACTCTTCCGTCGACACGTAGCGCACGAACCGGGCGTTGCCGAGCATCGTGGCGTACTGGCCGATGGCGTGCAGCAGGTGCGTCTTGCCCAGCCCCGAGCCGCCGTAGATGAACAGCGGGTTGTACGCCTTGGCCGGCGACTCGGCCACGGCCACCGACGCGGCGTGCGCGAAGCGGTTCGAGGAGCCGATGACGAAGGTCTCAAAGGTGTACTTGGGGTTCAGCCGGTTCCCGGCCGAGTCGCCGGCGGGCGTCGACGCGCTGCGCCGGTCCTCGCGGCCGGTGCCGGGGTTCGACGGCGGCCGTGGCGGCAGCGGGTCCTCGTCCTGCTGTGGTGAGCGGCGCAGCCGTTCGTCGCGGGCGGCCTCGAACGCGGTGCCGGAGTGCTCGGTCCGCCCCGCCGGCGTCCAGCCCGTCTCGGTCGGCAGGTCGAACAGGCGGTCGCTGCCCTCGCGGGCGGTCGGCGCCTGCTGCCCGCTGTTCTGGCTGGACTGTTCGGCCTGTGGCTGCGGTTGGTACTGGGGCTGTTGGTACTGCTGCGGCTGCTGGTACTGGGGTTGCTGGTACTGCGGCTGTTGGTACTGAGGCTGTTGATATTGCGGCTGCGCCTGATATGAGGACTGGTCCTGGTATCCGGCCGGCTCGGCCAGCTGGCCGGCGGTGCCGTTGGACCAGTGCGAGGCGGACGGGGCCGGCAGCGGCGGGGCGTCCTCCGGCGGTCGCACCGTGACGGCGACCTGGATGTCCCGGCCGAGCAGCCGGGACAGCGCCTCGGTGATGACCGGGCGGAGCCGCGACTCGATGACGTCGCGGGTGAACGCGTCAGGCACGGAGAGCAGCGCGGTGTCCTCGACGATGGCCCGCAGCCTCGTCAGCCGCAGATAGGCACGCTGCTGCGCCGAGACGATCTCGTCTGCGAGCTCGTCCGTCGCCGCATGCCATACCGCTGCGAGGTCGGTGTCAGTCACCGTTCGCGCACCCCCATCGTCGCCCCCCACCGCGAGTGGACCGTGCGCCGGAAGTTCCGCCCGTCCCGGCCCCCATTGTCCACAGGTTTTCCACAACCTGTGTATCAACGAGTCATGTGCCGTGGACGGATCGTCCTGATTCCCTCCTGCCCCGTGTCGACCTGGCGGTGTTCGACCGAGTTTGCGGAGGTTCTGCAGGTCGGATGCGGTGCCGTGCCCCCTGTGGCGCATCCGATTAGTTGCGGAAAGTCCTTTGTGTCCCGTCGCCGGTCGTCGCGGTGTCTACCGGCAACCGGGCACGTTAACAGCGTTGTCCACAACCACTCAACCGTTGTCCACAAGTAACCTGTGGATTTCGGGGCGTTCCCAGTCATCGTTGACGGTCTGTAGGGCCGCGCGTACCCTGGTTCGGCTGGGGAAGCTTTCCCTGATAAACTCCAGTGACCAGCCCTACGCCGCTACGAAGACGGAGCCCGACGTGAGCAAGCGCACCTTCCAGCCGAACAACCGCCGGCGTGCGAAGACCCACGGTTTCCGGCTGCGCATGCGCACCCGGGCCGGCCGTTCGATCCTGTCGGCGCGCCGCGCCAAGGGGCGCGACCGCCTGGCGGCCGGCTCGGCCTGAGCCGACGCGGGCTCTTCGGAGGCAGCGTGCTTGCGGCCGCTCAGCGTCTGAGGCGGCGTGAAGACTTCGCCGCCACCATTCGCAGCGGCCGTCGCGCCGGTCGCGGAGCCCTCGTGGTGCATTTCCTGCAGTCGACCATCGAGCCGGCGCCAGCAGATCAACCATCTGCACGCGCCGGCTTCGTCGTGTCTGCGCCGTCCGGTGTGGTTTCAGCCGAGCCGGCGCGGGCCGGTTTTGTCGTGTCCAAGGCCGTCGGCAACGCCGTCGTTCGTAACATGGTGAAGCGACGCCTCCGGCACCTGATCCGATCGCACCTGGCGGACCTCCCGCCGGCGTCGATGGTCGTCGTCAGGGCACTGCCGACGTCGGCCACCGCGGGCTTCGAGGACCTCGGCCGCGATCTCGAGGCAGCGCTGACGGCCGTTCGCCGTCCCAGGAGCCGGGAGGGACGTCGATGAACGCTGGAGCCCGGGTCGTTGCCGCTCCCATCGTCGCGTACCGTCGTTGGATAAGCCCGGCGTTGCCGGCGCGTTGTCGGTTCTACCCGTCGTGCAGCGCTTATGCCCTGGAGGCGGTCGGCACTCACGGCGCGATCCGGGGAATCGGTCTCGCGATCTGGCGGCTGCTGCGCTGCCACCCATTCCACCCCGGTGGGTTCGATCCGGTGCCACCGCGCCGGGGAGCCTCGCCCGAGCCCGAGTCGACGTGACTGGAGCAGTGTCGTGATTAGCAAGCTGATGGGCGGGATCTACTGGCTGATCTCGCAGGTGATGCTGTTCTGGCACACCGTGTGGGACAAGGTCGTGCCCGACCACCGCACGCTCGGCACCAACTGGCAGTGGGTTCTCGCGATCGTCTTCCTGGTGATCACGGTCCGCGTCGTGTTGTTCCCGATCTTCGTGAAGCAGATCAAGTCGCAGCGTGCGATGCAGGCGATCCAGCCGAAGATGAAGGAACTGCAGGAGAAGCACAAGGGCGACCGGGAGACCCTCCAGAAGGAGGTCATGAAGCTCTACCAGGAGGAGAAGGTCAACCCGCTCATGGGCTGCCTTCCGATGTTCCTGCAGATCCCCGTCTTCATCGGCCTCCTGCACGTGCTGCGCCACCTCAAGCCCGGCACCTCCGACCACCAGATGGAGCTGTACGGCTGGAGCATCCCCGAGTTCATGGGTGCCGTTGACGCCCGGCTCTTCGACGCCCCGATCGTCGCGAAGTTCAGCAGCAGCGCCTCGGACCTCGCCAAGATCGAGGCCAACTCGACCACGGTAAAGATCGTCGCCGCCATCCTGGTCGCGCTGATGATCACGACGACCTACCTGACCCAGCGTCAGATGATTATGAAGACCGGCTGGAACAGCGACCCGCAGCAGCGCATGATCCAGAAGTTCATGCTGTACGGCATCCCGTTCTTCACGCTGACCTCCGGCTGGTACTTCCCCATCGGCGTCATCATCTACTGGGTCACCAACAACGCGATCACCCTCGGCCAGCAGTACTGGGTCCTGCACAAGTACCCGCCGCCGCCCAGTGCCAGCGCGAACACCACCCCGTACAAGGGCGGCAAGGCGGGCACCACGTCCCTGACCAAGGGCGGCGCCCCAGCGGCCAAGCCGGCCGGTGGGTTCCGGGCGATGCTGAGCAAGGCCAAGGACGAGGCGGCGGCGCAGCAGGCGGCAGCCGCCGAAGCCGCCGCGGCCAAGGCAAACGGCAAGGCCCTCGCGCCGAAGCCCGGCGCCAAGCCGATCAACCCGAAGAAGGGTGGCGCCGCGAAGCGGCAGTCGGGTTGACGCGACCCCGCCGGCCCGCCCCTCACCTCGGGCCGGCGAGTGGCGCTCCCTGTGCACCACCACCCCTCACCGACGACCTGTGACGGCGCCTCGGCGCCCCAAACAAGCGGAGATGAGTTTCGTGACCGACACCACCAGTGATCTCGACGCGCGCGGCACCGATGGCGACGCTCTGGATCAGGACGCCAAACTCGACGCGGTCGAGGACGGCGACGACGCCGGCGATGGCGACGGCAGCGACGGCGACGCCGCGCCGGCAGCCTCCGGCGGGAACGGCCGAGCTGCGGCCGACCTGTTCCGCGAAAGCGAGATTGCGGCCGACTACGTCGAGGGCCTCCTCGACATCCTCGACTACGACGGCGACATCGACGAGCTCGTCGTCAGCGGTCGTCCCGTGGTCGAGGTCGTCGAGGGCGGCGACGGCTCCGGCCGCCGGCTCCAGGCGCTCGTCGGCCAGCGCGGCGCCACCCTTGAAGCGCTGCAGGAGCTGAGCCGCCTCGCGGTCTTCCGGCAGACGGGCTCCCCCAGCCGTCTGCTCCTCGACGTCGGCGGCTACCGGGCGCTGCGCCGCAAGGAGCTCGGCGCGATCGCCAAGAACGCCGCCGAGAAGGTGAAGGAGTACGGCGAGGCCGTGCGGCTGGAGCCGATGAGCGCCTTCGAGCGTAAGTGCGTGCACGACGTGATCAACGCGCTCCCTGGCGTGGAGAGCGAGTCGGAAGGTGTCGAGCCGGCCCGGCGGATCGTGGTGCGGCCCGTCGCCTGACGGTCGTTTCCGCCTCACGGCGGTCGGCCTTTGTTCTGCCGTTTGGCGGGGCGTCCCTCTTGGGGGGCGCCCCGCCTTCGTCTGTCCGGCCGGTGGCGCTCTCGATGGTGTGCAGAGTCGAGGTCTTTGGCGCCGTGACTCCGGTCTTGAAGCTTTGCAGATCGAAGTCGTGGGCTTGGTCGCCCGGGCGGCCGTGGGGCGACTGCGATCAACCGGTGGAACGTCAGACGGCGACGGTCCTGCTCGTCCGCCTGGTCGGCGTGTGGCTTGATCGCCGGGGTGATCGTCCACTCCGGGTGCTGTCGAACGTTGGGTGAAGCTGCTGCGCTACACCGCTTGAGCATCAGCGACCGGCCGGCCGAGGCCGAGGACCGGGCGGTGCCGGGTCATTGCGAGGGTGACCTGCTCATCGGCAGGAACGGGGAGACAGCGATCGCGACCCTGGTGGGACGCGCGACCCGGTTCGTGCTCCTCGTCGCGCTGCCCGACAGCCGCGTCAGCGAACACGTCATCGCCCAGCTGACCGCGAAGATGAACCCCCGCCGAGAAACTCAACGAGTTCCTCACCAGCGGTGTCGCAACCAGATCCTGAAACCGCCGTGGACAGCCGGTCGGCGATTTTGATCACCGGGGAGGTCCGCTCCCCCGGCGCGGCACGCGGGCAACGAGCCTGATGCAAACCTCGGCAGCTCCGGATCGGGCACCGCGCATGCGGCAACCGCTCGACAAGACCTTGGTCGTGTCCGCCGGCAGATGTCCGCCCGCTGGGTTCCTGTCCGGCAGTCGTGATTGTGGAGTGGTGCACCTGCTCCTTGAAGCGGACCACTTCGGCCACGCGGCTTCCTCGGTGCTGTTCAACCTGCCCGGCCATGTGCTCGGTCCGCGACTTTGATCTGTGAAGGACGGTGTCCGGCAGGGTGGTGGCCGCGACAGTCGGAATGACTTCCGGGGTCGGGTGCCCGTGGATCCTTCGGGTTGTGGGAATCCGGCAACAGCGCCGCATGCCCGGCGCCAGGTCCGGCACTACCGATGCCGGTGGTCGTGTGATCGAGGTCGTGGGCTGGTCGTCCGGGTGGCCGTGGGGCGTCTTCGATCGAGGTGGTCGTGATCGAAGGTGCGGAACGGTCGCTGGGCACGGGGTGATGCGTGGACGTGATCGACGGCCGCTGAACCCGGGCGAGGGAAGGCGGCCGCTTGAACCTCGTGGCGCGGTGCTCCGATTCGGTTGCCTGGGCTTTGTCCCCGCGTGGGCGCACGGTCCGGGGATCGGGGACAATGGGCGAAGACGCGACTGGCGGCACCGGGATGGGACGGACCATCGGGGAGCTCGGGTTGTGAGGGTCGACCGCCTGGGTCCTCACGTCGAGGAGTCTTATGTCCACGACCACTGCTGTTCTTCTGCCCGGCGCTCCCGTCGCCGAGCAGATCCTGGCCGACGTTGCGACCCGGGTCGCAAAGCTGCGCGAGCGGGGCGTTGTCCCGTCGCTCGCGACGATTCTTGTCGGCGATGACGATGCGAGCGCGGGGTACATCCGCATCAAACAGCGCCAGGCCGCGGAGCTCGGGTTCGCGTCGCCGCATGAGCACCTGCCCGCCGACGCTACGCAGGACGCCCTGCACGCCGTGATCGACCGGTTCAACGCGGACCCCGATGTGCACGGGTTGCTGATCCAGTACCCGACGCCGCGGCACATCGACTACGACACGGCGTTGCAGCGGGTCGACCCGGACATGGACGTCGACGGCATGCACCCGCTGAACCTCGGGCGTCTCGCCGCGGGGATGCCCGGGCCACTCCCCTGCACGCCCGCCGGCATCGAGGCGCTCCTCGCGCACTACGAGATTCCCGTGAGCGGCAGGGAGGTCGTGATCCTCGGCCGCGGTGCGACGCTCGGCCGGCCGCTCGCGATGCTGCTCTCGCAGAAGCGCCCGACCGCCAACGCCGCCGTCACCGTGGTTCACACCGGTGTTGCGGACTGGCCGCGGTACACCCAGCGAGCCGACATTCTCATCGCCGCTGCCGGCGTTCCCGGCATCATCCAGCCGGACCACGTGAAGCCCGGCGCTGTCGTCATCGGTGGCGGTGTCCGTTACGAAGGTCGCCGGCTGCTGCCCGACGTGGATGAGTCCTGCGCCGCCGTTGCGGGCGCCATCACCCCGCGGGTCGGAGGCGTCGGCCCCACCACCGTCGCCATGCTCTTCCGCAACGCTGTCGCGGCCGCCGAGCTCCGTTCCACGTGAACACGTGAACCCCGCGAACAGGTGAACCCGCGACGCTCGTGAAGCCCCGCGGCGCCATCGCCATCGCCATCGCCATCGCCGGCGCTGTCGCTGAGTGCCGTTTCACGTGAAACATCGGTCTCGGGCCGCGCACCAGTCGCGGCCCGAGACCTTGTGCACAGTGCTCCCCCTGAGAGGCACGGCGCTCCCCCCGAGCCCGGCGGCCCGGCGGGCGGGGTGGGCGTGATTTGCTTGAGTGCATGGATGGTGCTGTTCCGCTCGAGGTGTTGCCGGCTGCCGAGAAGGTGTTCGGAGACCGGCTTCCGTTGGCTGAGCGGTTCGCTCAGTTGCTCGTCACCGACGGGGTGATCAGAGGGCTGATCGGGCCGCGCGAGGCGCCTCGGATCTGGGAACGCCACCTCCTCAACTGCGCCGTCCTCGGCGATCTGATTCAGTCGGACGCCACGGTCGTTGACGTCGGCTCCGGCGCCGGGCTGCCCGGTATGGTGCTGGCAGTGGCTCGTCCCGACCTGGTTGTCACGTTGGTCGAGCCGCTCGCACGACGTACCGCGTTCCTTTCCGAAGCGGTGACGGCGCTCGGCCTCGAGCGGACCACAGTGGTCCGGGCGCGGGCCGAGGAGTGCGTCGGGAAGCTCCCCCTCGCCGATGTCGTCACCGCCAGAGCAGTCGCACCGCTGGACCGGCTTGCCGGTTGGTGTCTTCCCCTCACCGCCGTCGGTGGGCGACTGCTCGCGCTCAAGGGAGCCTCCGCTGCGGCCGAGATCGCCGAGCATGCGGAGACCCTGAGCCGGCTTGGTGCGGGTGCGGCGTCGGTACGCCTGTGCGGGGACACCGTCCTCGCCGAGCCGACGACGGTCGTCGAGATCGTGCGGGAACGAGAAATCGCGCAACGCCGGAAGGGCAAGCGCGGGCGGTAAACCGGGGGCGGGCCGAGCGTCCCCGGACACGGGGAACGCGGGGGTTCGACGATGGACATCAGAAACTGTGGCAGCGGCTGGCCGATGGCGCCGGCGAAGCGACTCGGCGGTCTTCTCCGCCGAGTCGACGGCTTTTTGGTCTTTCTGGGGCCAGGTGAGAGTGACAAGCCTGACGACGCGCCGATGAGCCATAGCTCAGGTCGCCTGTGCGCCGTAGGCTGGCCGCGCGCCGTTCTTGCGTTCCCGGCGCCGGTCACCGCGGCCAATCAAGACTTCATGTCGGGCGGTGCTCCGGAGGTGGGCACCGCGTCGCTGACGGCCGACAGTGCACATCTTTCCGAGCGGGACGGGACTGACATGGTGCGCGACAGCGGTGATAGCCCGGACTACGGCGATGCCAGTCCTCATGTTTCACGTGAAACACGGGGGCCGGGGACTGATTCGAGAGCAGAGGCGGAGACTCGCAGCGCCGAGGGAATGGAGGGCTGGGGGGTCCGCCCGCCGGCTCGGCCCGTTCCTCAGCCCCGCGCCGAGAACCCGTCCAGTACGACACGCGGCGGCACGGTGGAGTTTCACGTCAGCGGGCAGGTCGATCGCACATCTACCGGTACTGTTTACGGCCGGGGCGGAAAACCGGTCGTGCCCAAAGCCGATTCACAATCCGCTGCAGACGAAGCGAAAGCCGAGACGAGAGCCGACATGAGGTCAGAGCGACGGAGCACTCCGTCTCCCCGACCACACCCGTCCGTCGTCACCGCGGATACCGAGGGCGCAATGACTGACGCGTACGTTTCACGTGAAACCGAAGACCCCCCGCTCGCACAGGAGGCCAAGCGCGCCGTGGAGATCCTCAACCCGAGCGGGGAGATCACTATGCCCCGCCCACCACGGCGGCGCACGATGTGCGTAGCGAACCAGAAGGGCGGGGTGGGTAAGACCACCACGGCGGTCAACATCGCCGTCGCCCTGGCGCTGCACGGCAACCGCGTCCTGGTGATCGACCTCGACCCGCAGGGCAACGCCTCCACCGGGCTCAACGTCCCGCACCACTCCGGGGTGCCGGACGTCTACGACTGCCTGATCGACGGTGCCCCCCTCGATGCGGTGACCCAGCAGGTCGAGGGCATCCCGAACCTGTGGGCCGTCCCCGCGACGATCGACCTCGCCGGCGCCGAGATCGAGCTGGTCTCGGTCGTCGCCCGCGAGTCACGCCTCAAGCGGGCCATCGAGGCCGGCGGGAGCGACTACGACTACATCTTCATCGACTGCCCGCCGTCGCTGGGCCTGCTCACGGTCAACGCGCTCGTTGCTGCGGAGGAAGTGCTGATCCCGATCCAGTGCGAGTACTACGCGCTGGAGGGTGTGCAGGCCCTCACGAACAACATCGAGCTCGTCCGGTCGCACCTGAACCCGAAGCTCGACATCTCGACGGTGCTGTTGACGATGTACGACCGGCGCACCCGACTGGCCGACCTCGTCGAGCAGGACGTGCGGAACCACTTCGGGCCGAAGTGCCTGAACGCGGTCATCCCCCGCAACGTGCGGGTGTCGGAGGCGCCGAGCTACAGCCAGTCGGTGATGACGTACGACCCGGGCTCCCGCGGTGCGGTGAGCTACTTCGAGGCGGCGCAGGAGATCGCGCTGCGCGGTGCGCATGACGCGCAGGTGGGAGGAGTGGCATGAAGTCCAACCGACGTGGAGGTCTCGGGCGGGGGCTCGGCGCTCTCATCCCCACCGCCGCGCCGGCCGAGAACGCGGCGAGCGGCACCGCCACCGCGCTGGCGACTCCCCCGGCCGCGACGGACACCCCCACGAACGGCGTAGTCGCGGCTCCGGTCGAGCAGCTCGCCCCGGTCCCCGGCGCACGCTTCGCCGAGATCTCGGTGACCTCGATCGTCCCGAACCCGAAGCAGCCACGGCAGGTCTTCGACGACGAGGCGATCGAAGAACTGAAGACCTCGATCCAGGAGGTCGGGTTCCTGCAGCCGATCGTCGTCCGTGAGCTTCCCGAGCCGGTGGAGGCCGGCGGCGACGAGGCCGACGCGGGCGCGACGAAGAAGTACGAGCTCGTCATGGGCGAGCGTCGGTGGCGTGCCGCCCAGGCGCTCGGCAAGGACGTCATTCCGGCGATCGTCCGCGAGACGCGCGACGATGCGATGCTCCGCGACGCGCTCCTCGAGAACATTCACCGCGCCAACCTCAACCCTCTGGAAGAGGCGGCGGCGTATCAGCAACTCCTCGAGGAGTTCGGTGCGACGCACGAGGAGCTGGCCCGGCGGATCGGCCGGAGCCGGCCGCAGATCTCCAACACGATCCGGCTGCTGAACCTCCCCGCACCCGTCCAGCGTCGGGTAGCGGCGGGGGTGCTGTCCGCCGGGCACGCCCGCGCGCTGCTCGGGCTCGACAACTCCGAGGAGCAGGAGACGCTCGCGCACCGGATCGTCGCCGAAGGGCTGTCGGTCCGGGCCACGGAGGAGATGGTGTCGCTCGCGGTGTCGGAGGGCAGCGCGACGAAGAAGGCTCCCCCGCAGCGACGCGCCAAGCCGCACGCGCCCGCGCTGTCGGATCTGGCGGACCGGCTCTCGGATCGGTTCGACACCCGGGTCAAGGTCGACATCGGTCAGCGCAAGGGACGGATCACGATCGAGTTCGCGACCGTTGACGATCTGGAGCGCATCGTGGGCATCATCGGCGTTGACCAGAGGGGTCAGCGGGAGCAGTAGGCGCTCGCTGGTCGTACCAAGGCGAAAAAAGGCGAATCAGAACGGCCGGACGGTCAAAGTCCGGCCGTTTCGTTTTGCTCTCAGGATGGCTCTGGGCGCACTTTATCCACAGGGGTTATCCACAGGCTCGCCGTTTCACGTGAAACCACGTGGTAGGAGGCCTGAGTGCCTGTGGATGAAGGTCCCGATGGGTGCACTGTCCACAGGGTGCGGACACCGGGGCCCGGTTCGGCTAGGGTCGGCTCGTGCCCGAGACGCCATCGCAGCTGCCCTCGTTTACTTATTGGCCGACGTTCCCGTTCGAGGGTGACCTCCGGGTGAAGCGCCTGCTCGATCCGGTGCCGATCGAGCCGCCGCGGCACGGTGACAACCCGGCCGAGTGCCGGGCATGCGGGGCGCCGGACGAGGCGTACATCTGGGTGAGTGATCGGTGGCGCGTTCGCAGTCTCGACCGGCCGACCGGGCTGCCGGCGGTGCTGATCCTCGAGTCGCGGTCGCACCTGGACCTCGGCGACCTGCCGAACATGCTTGCGGCCGAGCTGGGCGTGATGACCGTGCGGCTGGAGCGGGCCATCCGGTCGCTCGACGGTGTCGCGCGGGTCCACGTGAACCGGTGGGGTGACGGCGCGGCGCATCTGCACCTGTGGTTCCTGGCGCGACCGTATGGGCGGCTGCAGCTGCAGGGCACGTTCCTCGCGCTGTGGGACGACATCCTGCCGCCGATTCCGGAGGACCAATGGCGGGAGAACCTGGCGCTGGTCGCCGCGTGGCTGGCGGAGTTCGGTGGACGGCCGCTCGCCGAGCCGCCGCGGATCAACTGGACGGCACCGGCGCGGTTCCGCGAAGAGGCGCGGACGGTCGACCCGGACGCCGCGCTCGGCGACGCGGGGATACACGTGGAACCACCGGAGCCGGCCGCGAGCGACAACAGCACGGACAGCGGCACCGGCACGGACAGCGGCACGGACAGCGGCAGCGTCGAGCCCGCTGCACAGCTGGCCGCCGCCGTCCCCACGCCGGCGCAACCAGTTGTGGCCGAGGTGCCGGCGAAGAATGACGCAGCCACACCGACCAAGGACTCAGCATCCGACACACCGTGACGGCGGCGCATCGCACGATGTGGGTGGGGTAGCTGAGCAGCGGCGGCCACGCGGAGTGAGGAACTCTGACGGGATGACTCCCGTGGCCGATGATGGGTGCGTACCATCAGGACGGTTGACCGAACGTAAGCAGCGCGCGGAGATGGGCCAATGTCGCGACGTCTCGTAAGTCTGACGCTTGACACTCTCGAGGATCTGCCTCGATCGTGCCGCGCCTGCGTCTTCTGGGAGCTTGATCCGGTCGCCGCCGACAGAGCGTGCGCCAACGGCGACCCGGGCCTCGAGAAGGAGGCCTGGGTGTCGCAGACGCTGCTCGAATGGGGCTCCTGCGGCAAGCTGGTCTACGTCGACGGTATGCCGGCGGGGTTCGTGATGTTCGCTCCCCCGGCGTACGTGCCGCGGTCCATGGCGTTCCCCACGTCGCCGGTCTCCCCCGACGCGGTGCTGTTGATGACGGCGCACGTGGTGCAGCCGTTCGCCGACGGTGGGTTGGGCCGGATGCTGGTCCAGGGCGTGGCGCGGGACCTGACCAAGCGCGGCGTGAAGGCGATCGAGGCGTTCGGCGACGCGAAGTTCGGCGAGGTCGACGAGGCCGGCCGAAACGAGCGGGGCTGCCTCGCGCCGGCGGACTTCTTCACGTCGATCGGGTTCAAGACGGTCCGCCCGCATCCGCGGTATCCGCGGCTGCGGCTCGAGCTCCGCACGGCGCTGTCGTGGAAGTCGGACGTGGAGTACGCGCTGGAGAAGCTGCTCGGCTCGATGAGCCCGGAGTCGCTGCTCCGCCCCGTGCTGCCGGTGCGGCCCGCGACCCGGAGCATGCAGCCCTGAACGTGCAAGCGGCCCGCAACCATGCGAGGGCCCGAACGTGACAGCGCCCCGGCCGCACACGGCGGCCAGGGCGCTGTTTTGCAGTTGAAGGTCAGACGGCGTTGTTGGTCAGCGCCCGCAGCAGGCTGACGTCGATCGAGCCGGTCGGCACGTCGGCCTCGACGGGCAGGTACATCCGCTGCACCGCGGCCATCATGGCCTCGACGACCCGCTCCCGGAACGCGGGGTCGATGAGCCGCTCCCGGTCCGACGGCGACGTCAGATAGCCCACGTCGACCCGGACGGCCGGCATCCGGCTGAGCCGCAACAGCTCCCACGTCTTCGCGTGCGTCTGGCAGTCCCGCAGGCCGGTGCGCACGACGATCTCGCGCTGCACGAGCTTCGCCAGTCGCTCACCCACGATGGACGTCGGCCCGGAGACGGTGCCGTAGTGGTAGGTGGCGACGCCGCCGGCCTCGGGGTTGCGGTGCCCGTCGAGGTGGATCGAGATCAGGAGGTCGGCGCCGAGCTCGTTGGCCAGCTGAACCCGGTCACGGTCGCTGAGAGCCGCTGTAGGCTGCGGACCCCTGGTGAGGTTCACCCGCATCCCCGCGGCCGCCAGACGGCCTTCCAGACGGGCTGCGAGGTCATATACGAGGTCCGCCTCGGTCCACCGGAGCGGCCCGTCGGGCACCACGTTGCCGGTGTCGGGTCCACCGTGCCCCGGGTCGATGACGATGCGCTTGCCCAGCAGCGTCGGACCCGATTCGCGGAAGGTCTCCGCCTCGCGGAGCAGCTGCGGCCGGCCGCCGATGACCTTGCGGCCGAGGCGGCGGAGCGCGCCGACGGTCGCCGGTCCGCACTCACCGTCGGGACGCAGCCCGACCTCGCGCTGGAACTGGGCGACGGCGTGCGCCGTGCGGCTGCCGTAGATGCCGTCGGCGCGGCCGGGGTTGAAGCCCATCTCCAGCAGCCGCTCCTGCAGCTGCCGGACGTCGTCGCCGATGTAGGGGTCGCCGACGGTGTGGAACAACGCCCGCTGCCCCAGCCGCCAGCGGGCCGCGTCCAGCGACCGCCAGGTCTCGTCGCCGACCTCGCCGTCCACGGTCAGCCCGTGGCTCTGCTGGAACGCGCGGACCGCACGCTCCGTGTCGGCGTCGAACTCGGGATCGGTGTCGAGCCCAGGAGATGGTGCGTCGACCAGCAGGTCCAGCACGACAAGAATGCTGCGGATCTCGGCTACTGCCGCGCCCCGCGCCCCGCGCCGGATTGCCCGCATGTGTCCTCCTGAAAGTGCCTGCGATTGCACCGCAGCGTACCGCTCACGGCTCAGAGACGCGTCATCACGCGGCCTTTGTGGAAAACGCGCCCCGCCTTGGCTGAAGGCGGGGCGCGTCAATGCTTGGTGCTGCGCTCAGGCGGGCTCGAGCGCCGACTCGATCAGGCGCACCAGGGCGCTCTTCGGGCTCGCGCCGACGACTGACCGGAACGGCTCGCCGTCCTTGAAGACGGTGAGCGTCGGGACGGAGAGCACCTGGTAGGCGCGAGCCGTCTCCGGGTTGCTGTCGATGTCGACCTTGACGATCTTCACCTTGTCGGCGAGGTCACCGATGGCGATCTCGTTGAGCATCGTCTCGATCTTCCGGCACGGCTGGCACCACTCAGCCCAGAAGTCCACCAAAACCGGAATATCGGACTTGAGGACGTCAGCCTCGAAGGTCTTGTCGCTGACCGGCTGGATGGCTCCCATACGCACTCCCTCTACCTGTGTTGAAACTACAGCGTCGCGATGTAGCGCTCGGCGTCCAGCGCCGCCGCGCAACCGGTGCCGGAGGCCGTGATCGCCTGCCGGTAGGTGTGGTCGACCAGGTCGCCGGCGGCGAAGACGCCCTCGACGTTGGTGCGGGTGCTCGGTGCGGCCACCTTCACGTAGCCGGCGTCGTCCAGCTCCACCTGACCGCGGAACAGCTCGCTGCGCGGGTCGTGGCCGATCGCCACGAACACGCCGGCGACCTCGAGGTTGGTCTCCTCGCCGGTGTTGACGTCCTGCACCCGCAGGCCGCCGACGCGGCCACCGCGGTCGAGGACCTCGGTCACCACACTGTTCCACTGGACCTTGATCTTCTCGTTGGTGAGGGCCCGCTCCGCCATGATCTTGCTGGCGCGGAATGAATCCCGCCGGTGCACGATGGTGACCGACTTGGCGAAGCGGGTGAGGAACGTCGCCTCCTCCATCGCCGAGTCACCGCCGCCGACAACCACGATGTCCTCGTTGCGGAAGAAGAAGCCGTCACAGGTGGCACAGGACGACACACCCCGGCCGAGCAGCTCCTGCTCCCCCGGGACGGAGAGCGGGCGCCAGGCGGAGCCGGTGGACAGGATGACGGCGTGGGCACGGTATTCGGTCTCGCCGACCCACACGCTCTTGACGGGGCCTTCCAGCGCCACCCGGGTGGCGTCGTCGGTGACGAACTCCGCCCCGAAGTGCTCGGCCTGCTTGCGCATGTTGTCCATGAGCTCGGGGCCGAGAATGCCGTCGGGGAAGCCTGGGTAGTTCTCCACCTCAGTGGTCGTCATCAGCGCCCCACCGGACGTGACACCTTCGATCACCAGCGGCTTGAGGTTGGCCCGGGCCGCATAGACGGCAGCCGTGTACCCGGCGGGGCCGGACCCCACGATGATCAGGTTGCGGACCTCGTCCACGGTCGACTCCTCGAGTTAAGCCTGTGCCAGCAAAACGTCATCCTACGAACCGATGATTCCCGGTGCGGGGTGACGCGTGTGCCACATCACCACTACGGTCAGGCAACGCCACGGTACAGCTCGTCGGCGATCGCCCCACCGATACCGCAGTCCGGTCCGACCGCGATGACCAGGCGTTTGCCCGCGCCCAGCCGGGTGCCGTCGACGATGACGACCAGCGCCGGTTGGCCTTCGAAACGGGCGTAGTCGACCAGTGTCACCTGCCCACCGTATTCCCCGACCACCGCGTTGAGGCAGGCGGCCCTGGCCACCGGGTCCCGCAGGCGGCGCAGCTCCACGGGCACGTCCTCGGGTTTCGCGCTCTTGCTGGTGTCGGCGTTGCCGCTGCCCTCGCCGGCCATCGCCGCGGCCGGTGGCGACGCCTTGGCCAGCTGCCCGACCGTGCCCGGCCCGTAGTCCTGTCCGGAGGCCACCAGGGCGGCGTCGGACCGCATGGACGACCTGGTGCCACCCGACGCGGGGGTCGGCGCCGACTGCGGGGCCGCCTCGTTCTTGCCGCCGCCGTCGGCGGACGAGGTGACCGTGTCTTGCTTGGCGTTGTCCCCGTTGACGACCAGCGAGATGCCGAACCCACCGCAGATCAGCACGGCGGCCGCAGTCGTCAGGCTGATCGCCCACCGCTGCCGACGCTGCCGGCGGGCCTCGCGGGCCCGGGCCAGGTCCAGCACGGCAGCGCCCGGCTGGGGAGCGACCACCGCGTCCTGCAGCGCGGCGTTCAGCCGGTGCGCCACATCCGCGGGCACGGGCAGCGGCTCGGCGCCCAATGCGGTCAACCTGTCGCGGACGGCGACCTCGGCGGTCACCAGCGCGCCATACGCCTCGGCCCAGGCCTCGTCGGTGCTGACCAGGCGGCGCACGTCGTCGGCCTCGGGCGTGCCGTCGAGCGCCCCGCCGACGAAGTCGGCGAGCAGGTCGAAGTCGGCGTCGGAGAAGGTCGTCACCCGCCGCCCTCCTTCCTGTTCGCTGCCGCCCCGGTCGCTGCCTCAGCGCTGTCCGGGGATGGGACGCCGCCGCTGCCGACGGGGTTCCGCAGGTGGCCGAGCATCACAGCGAGGCGGGCGCGCCCGCGGGCGCACCTGCTCTTGATGGTGCCCTCTGCGACGCCGAGGATCACTGCGGCCTCGGCCACGGAATACCCCTGGACGTCGACGAGCACGAGCGCGGAGCGCTGATCGACGGCGAGTTGCTGCAGCGCCTGCCGCACGTCCATGGCGGTGTCGCGGTCGGTGACCGGAGCGGGTGTGATGTCGGTCTCGGGCAGCGGCACGGTCGGTCTGGACTGCCGGCGCCGGATCCGGTCGAGGCAGGCGTTGACCACGATGCGGTGCAGCCAGGTCGTGACGGCCGACTCGCCCCGGAAGTTGCCGGCGGCCCGGAACGCCGACAGCAACGCGTCCTGGAGGGCGTCAGCGGCCTCCTCGCGGTCGCCGAGGGTCCGCAGGGCGACCGCCCACAACCGGTCCCGGTGCCGCCGGACGATCTCGGCGAAGGCATGGGGGTCACCCGCGGCGTGGGCATGCAGCAGGGCGGTGTCATCCGGCGTTTCACGCACGCCCGGCTCCGCCTCCACGGCTGGCACCTTATCGACCGCGAGCGACTTGTGGGGGCTACTGGACTCGAACGGTTATCTCCGCGACCGAAACCCGGTAGCGACCGCTGCTGCTTTCCTTCGGCAGCTTCGTGATCCAGACGAGCAGGTAGCGGGTCGGTTCCGCCGGGCCCGAGTACAGGTTCGTGGGGCCCATGACGTCCTTGGCGGTGCCCTCGATCACCTTGTACTGCTCGACCGTCTGCTTGTCCTGATCGGCGCCGCTGCCCAGGTCGGCCGTGCCGGTGCGCAGCTCACCGCTGGCGCCGGGGGTGGCCAGGTCGACCTGCACCGAGACCACCTGCTCGGCCTTGCCGAGGTCGATCCAGATGCCCATGCCGTCTTTGAGACCACCGAAGTTGGCCTTGCCGGAATAGCGGTCGGTGCTCCACACCGTCGCCGGGTTGCCGTCGACCACCTTGCCGGCGTCCTCGGTGTTGTCCCGCTGGCCCTTCGGGCTCACGATCCGGACCTGCGACGCGTTCAAGGTCAGCACTCTCGGCTGTCCGGCCGGCTTGACCGGCTGCGGCACGCCGCTGCTGGTCGTCGACGGCGGGGTCTCGCCGGGCACGGCCGGGTCGCCGAGAACCTTCGCGGCGGCCAGGGTGCCCGCCAGGGCCAGCACGAGCAGGCCGACCACGCCCACGGCCAGCTTCCGCCCGGCGGGCTTCGGCGGCGCGGTGGACTGCGACGCCGCGTCGAAGGCCTCGAAGTCGAGCGCGCTGTCCCCGCCGCCGGATCCGGCATCGGCGAGGTCACCGTCCTCGAACTGCCCGAACGAGGCGAGCTCGCCGGCGAGGGACTCCGCGGATGGCAGCGGCAGGTCGGGGTTGAGCAGGTCGGTCACAAGCGAGTCCAGGTGCGTCGGCACACCGGCGCGCACCTGCCGCGGCGCGGCGAGCGCGCCGGAGTTGTCGCGCACACCGTCCGGCACCGAGTAGGTGCCCGCCTCGCGGTGCGGCCAGTAGCCGGTCAGCGCGCAGTAGAGCACGGCGCCGATCGAGCGGATGTCGGTCTCGGGGGTCGCCAGGTCGTCGGCCCGGGCGTCGGTCAGCACGACCCGCCCGTCGTGCGCGACGAGGACCGTGCCGGGGTGCACGTTGCCGTGCGCCATGCCGGTGCCGTGCAGCGAGGCCACGGCGTCCGTGACCGCCCAGGCGATCGCCACGGAACGGCCGGGGTCCAGCGGACCCGAGGCCACGATGTCGCGCAGCGCGATCCCGTCGACCCACTCGCGGACCACATAGGCCCGGTGGCCCTCGTCGATCGCGTCATAGACGCCGACGAGGTGCGGGTGGACGATCCGGCTGGCGGCCACGGCCGCGCCCAGCATCTCCTTGGCGCTCTCCCCACCGGGATAGCGCAGGACGACCGCCACCGGCCGCCGCAGGATCACGTCGATCCCGCGATACAGCTGGCGACCCAATGAGTCGTTGCCGATGTGCTCTTCGAGCTGGTATCGCTCGGCAAGGATTTCACCGACGGATGGGGTGCCGAAGGTCAGGACCTGCGGAATTCCTCCCGAGGTCTCCAGCCCTTCGTCGAGCTCAGCCACCCGTCCTCCCTTCCGATCCGTGTGCTCACCTGAGGCGTGCGTCGTAACGCGAGTCGCAGTCACTAAGCCTAAGCGCTCCGGCGGGGCGTCGAGGTTGACCTTACCGGTCAGCTCTGCGGGTTCCGACACGTCATCTTCTCCGGACCACCCGGGGCGATGCCAATTGATCACCCATGCCAGGACATAGCGGGCATATACCTTTCACCCAGATTCCGCTGCTTCGCCGAGCACCGGACGGGCCGTCCGCCGGCGCGGAAACACCCGCGGCCCGTGTATGGCGGTGAGCTCGTCGCTCCCCCGCGCGGGAGCGTAGGAGTGCGCTGTCTGGATCATCGGCCGAGCTTGCCCTTGATCAGACCGGCGAACTGGCGAACCTCGGGCACGCGCAGCGCCAGCGCCACCACCGCGTAGGTCACCAGGAGGACGGCGCTGCCTGTGATGAGTTGCACCACGCCGAGGATCTTGCCCGGGTCGAGCACCTTCCCGATCCCCCACGAGACGGCGAACGCCAGGACGCCGCCGGCCGCCGCCGCCCCCGCAAGACGCACCAGGGTGTCGGCGATCTTCGCGAGGCCGAGCCGGCCCAACCGCACCCGCAGCAGCCAGTAACCCATCACCAGCGCCGCCACGAACGACAGCGCCGTGCCGAGCATCAGCGATGCGGTCACGGCCGCGATCGGCAGGATGAAGTAGAACGCGACGTCCAGCACCAGCCGGATCCCGACCACACCGATGTTGACCAGCGCCGGTGTCCGGGTGTCCCGCATCGCATAGAACACGCTGGTCTGCATCTGGCTCAGCGCGAACGGCAGCAGGCCCAGGCCCGCGGCGCTCACCACCCAGCCGGTGGCCAGCGCGGTGTCGTAGTCATACTGCCCCCAGTCGAACAACGTCACCGCGAGCGGCTGGCCCAGCACCACATACACCGCGGCGGCCGGGATCAGGATCACCGAGGCCAGCCGGGTGCCCTGCGACAACTGGTCGGTCACGTCGCCGAAGCGGCCGTCGGCCGCGGCGGAGGAGATTCGCGGCATCAGGGCGGTGATCACGGACACCGCGACGATGCCGTGGGCCATCATGAAGATCAGGAACGCGTTGTTGAACACGGCCGGGCCGTCGCCGCCGCGCACGGCGTTGTTCTTCGCCAGCGCCATCACGATCGTGATGCCGATCTGGTTGACCCCGACGTAGAGCAGCATCCAGGAGCCGAGCCTGCCGAGCTCCCGCAGATTGAGCTTGCCGAAGTCGAAGCGCCACTTCCAGCGGAAGCCGGCCTTGCGCAGCGCCGGCCAGAGCCCCAGCGACTGCACCACGATGCCCAGCGTGGTGCCGATGCCGAGCACCAGAACCTGCGCCAGCGTGATCTTGTCGGGGGTCGGCAGCGCGGGGCCGGGAACCAGGAAGAACACGCCGGCCGTGGCGATGATCACGACATTGTTGAGGATCGGGGTCCACATCGGCGCGGCGAAGTGGCCGCGCACGTTGAGGATCGCCGCGAAGATGCCGGCCAGCCCGTAGAAGAAGATCTCGGGCAGCAGCAGATATGCCAGGAACGTGATCAGGTCGCGGTCGGTTGTGGTGACCTTGTCGTTGCCGAGCGTGTAGACGGCGGTCAGCAGCGGCGCGGCCAGCACAACCAGCAGCGTCGCCGCGCCGAGTGCGACCACCGCCAGGGTCAGCAGGCGCTGCGCATATGCCTCGCCGCGGTCCGGCTCCTCCTTGCGGGCCCGCACCAGCGTCGGGATGAGCACGCTGGCGAGCACGCCGCCGAGCAGGAGCTCATAGATCTGGTTGGGCAGGTTGTTGGCGAGCGTGTAGTCGTCGCCGACGGCGAACCCGCCGATCGCGGCCGCGATCGCCGCCGCGCGGAGGAAACCGGTGGCCCGGCTCACCAGGCTCAGGATCGCCATCGTGCTGCTGTTGCGCACGACCGTGCCGGTGCTCTCGTCGTCACCGGGCCCCGGCGGCGGTGCAGTCTGCTCGATGCTCGGCGCGTCGGCCACGACCTGGGGCCTCGGTGTCACGAGTGGCAGGTGGACCGTCGGCGCGTTGGCGGGGTCCGTCAGCCGTGGGTCCAGCGGCTGCGTTGGCAGCTCGCCATGCGGATCCGGCGCCCTGTGCGCGCCCTCACCGACCGGACGCAGCACCGCGGTCGGCTCGTTGCTCCAGCGCCCGTCGTCTGCCGGGTCCATCCGCCACACCCCAACTCGGCCGTGCTTCAGCTCGCAGCACAGACCATAGTGGCACCCTCCGACATTTCCGCCGTCCCACCGTTGCACCGACAAATCGCGCGACCTGACGCCGACACGGCCACTACCCTCGGTGTCCGCTCCTTGCTCACCGTTCATGCCGCCACCTCCGCTGCGCTCCGGCGTCGGCCTGAGCCAAGAACTGCAAATGCTGGTGAGCGGCCCGAGCCGCTGCGCTGGCCGCTCAGGCCGCCACCTCCGCTGCGCTCC
>NZ_JBHSIU010000071.1:0-82458 GCF_042653625.1 Dactylosporangium cerinum
TTCTCCGTCAACGCCGTGACACCCGGATGCACCGTGCTGCGCAACACGATCAACTGCCCGTCGCGCAGGTACTCCGCGCACCGCTCGATCGCCGCCGGCACCGCACCGATGTTCGGGTTCAGGTGCTCATCGACGGGCGTACCCACGATCACGACGAGATGCTCAGCCGACGCGACACTCGCCGGGTCGGTGCTGGCAACGAGCCTGCCGTCCTTGACCGCGGTCGCGAGGGGCTCGGCCGCGCCGTCCTCGTCGAACGGCAGACGACCTTCGTTCACTACCGCGACCGCAGCCGCGTTGATGTCGTACAGGGTCACCTGCAGACCGCGGGAGGCCATGGCGATGCCGAGCGGTAGTCCGACCCGGCCGCACCCCCCGATCACCACGACGTCGGTCGTGAAGCCTGCCGATGCACTATCGTCTGACACGCGCTGCCCCTCCAGGAAACCGGGTCTCATTGCCGGCGTCCGCGCCGGTCGAGCCCATCAACTATCGACGGAAGTCTTTGCACGGAAGGTTGACGTACCACCAGATGTGGGTCCACCGGTGCGACTTGAGGTTCAGGTCGGCGTTGCAGGCCACGTCGGCGTCGTGCATCGCGGAGCGCCAGGACGGCCCGGTGCTGCGGAACGAGTCGCTGCGGTAGTTCGTGGCGCATGCCGCGCCGAGCAGCAGCACGAAGCTGACCACGGCGACCGTGGCGACCCGACCGGCGGGGGCCCATGCCGACCTGCCGGCGTCGGGCCGGATCAGTGCCAGCACGGCCACGTACAGCAGCAGGGCCGGCACGGCCACGTAGCGCGGCTCGATCCAGCCCATCGAGCCGACCTGGGTGGCGAAGTTGACGACGCTCATGACGAGTGCGACAGCCGCGAGCAGCCACGCCGGACGGCTCAGGCGCTTCACCGCGATCCACAACGCGACCAGCAGGATCAGGACGGCGGCGACCACCAGCGACCAGTGCGGGCGGATGGTGTTGTAACCGGCCCAGTACTCACCGAAGAAGGCACGCGGCAGGACGAAGCGCACGTACTCGCTGAGCAGTAGGACCGGGTCGTAGTTCGGCTCTCCGGACACGCGCTGGTTGTAGCCGGTGACGACCCCGCCGACCTGGAGCGCCATACCGGCGGTGTACGCGAGGGCGATGAGTCTCGTGGCCCGGTCCCGCACCGCGATGACCCGCAGCAGCAGCAGCGGTGCGAACAGCACGTTGAGGATGCTGCTGAACACCAGATAGGTCGTGACCAGCGGGGCGGCGATCGTGCCCGTGCGCGTGACGGGTCGCCAGAAGCAGAGCCAGAACATCGCGTACAGGCCCGAGAAGTGCAGCGTTGCCAGGTCCACCTGGATCTGGCTCTGCGCGACCGGGACGAGCAGCACCGGCGCCGCGATCGTGAGTCGAAGCCACTTGTTGTCGAAGAACGTCCGGCTGCCGAAGTACGCCACGAACGCGAAGCAGGTCACCATGATCGCGGCGAGGACCGTCATCGCCGCCGGCATGTATGCCAGCGGGAACAGATCCGCCACCTCGGTCAGCGCCCGCGGACCGATGTGCCAGTAGCCGTTGAGCGGGCGGAAGACGGTGTCCTTCCACGATTCGTTGAGCGCCTGGTCGAGGAACACCGCGGCGTCTTCGATCCACACCGTGTCGAACGGTCCGTGCCCGCCGATCCGGCCCAGCGAGCCGGCCACGGCGGCGACGCCCGCGAGCACGCCCAGCCACCAGCGCGTCGGCGTGGACGGGGCCGGTGCCGGGAAGAGCGTCGCGAGCAGCGCGGTGACACGACCACCGGCGGAGCGCGGCGGGGTGTCGTCAACATGCTCCGGTGAGGCAGTGGCGCTGGCTGTCACTGTTGCTTCCTTAACGCGGCGGGGCGGGACCGTCGGGGTTCGCCCTCGACGGTCGCGCCGATCCTAGTACCACCGCCGCCGGCAGATCGGCCCCGGCGAGTTGGCCGGGCGCCGGGCCCGGTTCAGCCGCCGGCGGCCCGCACCGGCGGCATGACCACCGGCTCGGCGGCGGGGTGCCGGGCCGGCTTCGCCACGCCGGCGTCGGCCGGGGCGGTTGCCGGCGCCGAGCGGTCCGCGGCGCTCGCCTTCCGCCGCGTCTGACGCCAGGTGGTGATCCGCCGGCCGAGCTTGATGAACGGCTGTTCGATCAGGCGGTAGAGCACGTCGGCCATCACCAGCGAGACGATGGCGACCAGCAGTGCCTGGGTGTTGCCGAAGTTGAGCACGAACCCGGTGCCGAGGAGCTGGTTGCCGACCTTGATCAGCCAGAACACGGCGGCACCGGCGAGGACCTGCAGCAGGTACAGCGAGTAGGACCGTTCGCCGATGAAGCCCAGGACCCGGGTGGACAGCAGCCTGGCACCGGGCGTGCGGGCGAGCAGGCCGGGCAGGATGAGCACGACGCACAGCGCGTACCACGGGATGACCCGGACGCCGCCGAAGGCGTGGTTGGCCGCGTCGAGGGCGAGCTGGGCGCCGATGAACCCGAGGGCGAGCACGGTGCCGGTGACGGGGTGGGTGAGCGGCCGGATGATCGCGAATCCGCGCGGGTGGTGCGCGAGGATCGCCAGCAGGCAGCCGAGGAGGATCGGGATGTAGTGGATGTACAGGTCGCGGCTGAGCGTGGCGGCGACGGCGGCGGCGGCGATGAGCCCGACCGTCACGCCGATCCGCCGGCCGAGCGGGATGACCCCGGCGGCGAACGCGACCAGTGGCCACACCAGGTAGAACTTCTGCTCGATGCCCAGGGTCCAGGAGATGGTGAACGTGCCGTCCGTGCTGAACTCGTTCATGAACGTCAGGTAGTAGGGCATACCGCCGTGGAGGTCGCTGAGCCACTGCCCGGGTGCGGCGAAGTAGATCGCCATGGCGAGCACCACGACCAGGTAGACGGGCACGATCCGGAACAGCCGCCGCAGGTAGAAGTCGGCGAAGGAGATGCGGCCGGATCGGTCCTCCTCGCGCAGGGCGAGCGTGGTGATCAGGAAGCCGGAGAGCACGAAGAAGATGTGCACCCCGCTGTGGCCGGACAGCCAGCGCCAGTCCTTGCCGCCGAAGTGGAACATCACCACCATCAGCGCGGCGATGGCACGCAGCCCGTCCAGCGCCGGGAACCGCCGCAGCGCGCGAAACTCCTCATACGTCATCGACGCCAACGGTGACTCCTTACCGGACGGGGGCGGGCCGGGACAATCTAGCCACCGGCCATCCGCGAAACAACTGATCATCAGCCAGGCTGCCCAGCCCCCGCACCGGGCACGGACACGGTTACGCGATCCACCCGCCGTTGAGGTAGAACACGGTCAGTGCGCCCTGCAACGTGAGGCCGACGTAGAGATAGGCCCGGGCGAAGAGCCGCGCCTGCACGATCACCCGGCCCAGCAGGATGAAGACCGGGAAGATCTCGAGCACATGACGCGACGCGGACGGCAGCCGGCCGGTGGGCTCGGGCCAGCCCGGGAAGCTGACGATGAACAGCCACTGCACGACGCCCAGCAGCGGCAGCGCGAACAGGTGCCGGGGAAGCTTCCAGGGCCCGACGAAGCACAGCACGAGGAGCACCGCGACGAACACCACCGAGCCCAGGTTCAGCACGTTGACCGAGTTGGTCGAGATCGGCGTGTTGATCAGACCCTTGATCGTGTCGCCGATCGCCACCCAGGGCCCTGCGAAGTGCCGGCCCCACTTCTCCTGCGCGTGGCTGTACGCCAGCGCGTCGCCGTACTTCGACCAGGTGTAGGTGGCGTAGGCGACAAGGCCCATCGGCACCAATCCGATCGCCAGCACGTCCGCCCTGATCCGGCGGATCTTGAAGTCGTGCTGCCGCAGGTACTCCCAGGCGAACGGCACCGCGAGGAGCAGGCCGGACCCCCGGCTGCCCGACGCGAGCGCGCCGAGCAGGCCCGCCACCCACCAGCGCCCGGCCCGCAACGCGGAGAAACAGGAGATGGACAGGAGCAGGATGAGGCCGGACGGATACGGTGCGACGAGGAAGAATCCGGTGGGGAACACGGCCAGCACGGCCATCGCACGCTGCGCGGTCCGTTCGTCGAACTCCCGGGCGACCAGCCGGTGCAGCACCACCAGGGTGCCCAGCAGCGCCAGGCTCGACACGACGAGCCCCGCGAACACGGGCGGCCCGGGCACGACGAAGTCGAACCCGCGGACCAGCAGCCCGTAGACCGGGAAGAAGGCCGCGATCCGGGTGTCCTCCGGCGTGTACATCCCGTCATAGCCGTCGGTGGCGATGATCCGGTAGAAGCCCCAGTCCCACTGGCCCCAGGCCCCGACGAGGACCTTCCAGCTGACGGGCTTGGTGCTCATGAGGTGCGCGAAGTAGGTGAGCACCATCGCGTTGAGCATGCAGAACAGCCACGCGGTCCCGCCGGCGAGCAGCGAGCCGCCGTACCAGGCGCGGACCCGGTCCAGCCGGCCGGGCGCCGCCGGGGGCAGCGTGTCGCCGTCCGAGGGCCGGCGCTGAGCGGGGATCGCGTCGGTGGCGGCCGGGGTGGCATCCGGGGTGGCATCCGGCGTGGCTGCGGTAGACCAGGTCACGGCGACGAGTGTATGGACGCACCCGCCGGCGGTCTACGCCTGCGGTGACGCTGGGTGCAACTGACTGACCCGGCGCGCCGCCGTCGTCGGTCACCGACCGGGTGGCAGCCGGACCGTCCGGGTCATCGGCGCTGCTTCTTCAGAGGAAATGCGTAGGCCCTGGTCGGAAAGGTTCGGTGCCGCCGGACGACTCGTTTCCGGAGCGTCGAGCTGTATGGAAACCGCACCATCGCGAAGATCTCCGAAACCCCTTATGTACGGGCAAGTCTCGACGATCGCACTACCGTACGATGCCAACAATGACGAGTTCCTCGCCATCGGGACCCACCAGCACGGCATCCGCAGAGCTGACCTCGCCTGCCGTATCCAGCGTGCCGCGACCGGCGGCGGCCCCGGCCGTGGAGCAGCTCTCGCGCAGCCGGCGGCCGGGGCCGTGGAAACACCGGTGGCGGGCGTGGTGCGCGACCGACGCGGCGCGAACCTTGCGCGAGGCCGGGTCGGTCTGGCTTGCCAGCATATTCGCTGCTTGCGTGCTCACCGTCATGTCACGTATCGGCGAGGGCAAGGTGCTGTCGGCGCACACCTTGTTCATGGCCTGGGGCCAGTACGACTGGGGCTGGTACCAGTGGATCGCCGACGACGGCTACGCCGCCCGGTGGGGCGACGGGCGGATCGCTGCGTTCTTCCCGCTCTACCCGCTGCTTGTCCGCGGCTTCGACGTGTTCGTGCCCGGGCCGTCCCTCTACGCGGCACTGACGGTGTCGGCTCTCGCGCTGCTCGGCACCTACGTGCTGCTGCACCGGCTGGCCGAGCGGGAGTTCGGCCCGACCGTCGCGCGTCGGGCGTGCTGGTGCCTGGCGGCGTTCCCGACGGGTTTCTTCCTGCTGTCGCCGTATCCCTCCTCGCTGTTCCTGCTGCTGGCCGTCGGTGCGGTCGCCGCCATGCGCTCCGGTCGCTGGTGGGTCGCGGGGGCGCTGTGTGCCCTGGCGTCCGGGACCCGGTCGGCCGGGCTGCTGCTGGCAGTGCCGTTCGTCTTCGAGTACGTCCGCCAACGCGGCTGGAAGCTTCGCCCCGACGCACTCGCCGTGCTGCTGGTGCCGGGCGGTCTGCTCGCCTACATGACCTACACGTACCTCGCGGAAGACGACGCGCTCGCGTTCATGCACGCACAGAAGGTCTGGTTCCGTGAGCTGCACGCCCCCTGGTTCGCCGTCATCGAATCGGCGAATGCCGCCTCCCGTATCCCGTTGTCCACCGGGCAGGTCAACGTGCTCGGCCTCGGCGCCGTCCTGTTCATGCTGACGCTGCTCGTGCTGTCCGTCGTCGGCCCATGGAAGGTGCGTCGCGACCAGCTCGCCCTGCCGCTGCTCGCCCTCACGCAGATCCTGTTTCTCATCTGCTTCCCGGTCATGTCCCAGCCCAACGAGCGGCTCATGTCGGTGGCCCGACACGTGCTCGAGGTCTTTCCGATGTTCCTCACCCTCGCCGTGCTGACCCGCGTCGAGCTGATCAGCCGCGTGTACGTATTCGCCGGTCTGACGCTGCAGGGCTCCCTGCTGGCTTTCTACCTACACGGCGGCTGGATCGCCTGAGCCGTGCCGTTTGTGGTGGACGCCTGGCGACGCTGTCGCCGAACAGGTGCTGAGCCGGTCGCCAGGATCCGCCGGGCGTGACCCGGCACCGACGCCGCAGCGAAAACTCGAACACTTGTGGCTCCGGCGTGCACCCCGGCACGGTCTTGAGGGGGTGTGGGTGGAGCGAAGCTCCCCCACTGGGGAGCGCGGCGCAGCCGTGCGCGGGAAATCGGGATTTTCAATGGCAAGAGGCCCCCGCCGCGAAGCAGGGGCCTCTCAAAAATCCCGTACGCCGCGTAGGACTTGAACCTACAACCCGCAGATTAAGAGCTAGCTTCAGCGTGCGTATCCTGTCGCGTCCAGCCTGACTAGTCGGCTCTATGTCCGAATTGGGGTGCTTTCGAATCGATCGCCGTGCTGCTATGGCTGGCCTGAGTTCAGCAGGTCCAATAGCGGTGGAGCGCCCGAGGAGCACCCGTGCCGTGTGTCATGTGCGGCGCTGCCGCGCCGCCCGCCCCGTCGTGGTTCCGCCCAGCGGAAGGGCGTCATTGTGGGAGTCCGCGACGCCGGTTCCCTCACCGTCCTCATCGTCGCGACCGCCGTCGCCGCGACCTGCTTTGCGGCCGGTGTGATCGAGCTGGCTGTTCCGCGGTGCCCGGCGGTGATGAGCAGCGCGAGGGGTTTCTGGCCCTGTTCGCAGGCCAGATGCGTCTTGGTGGTCAGGCCGCCGCGTGAACGGCCGAGTGCGTGGTCGGCGGGTTCGTCGTGGACGCCGCCGGGTGGTTCCTTCTGCAGGTGGCCGTTGTGGCGGGCGCCGGCGGCGTGCTGGTGCGCGCGGCTGGTCGTGGAGTCGACGCTGACGCCCCAGTCGATGCGACCGGCGGCATCGGCGGTGGCCTGCGCGGCGGCGAGGACGGTGTCCCAGGTGCCGTCACGTTGCCAGCGGCGGAACAGTCCGTAGATGGTCTGCCAGGGTGCGTACTCGGCCGGGACGTCCCGCCACGGTGCCCCGACCCGGATGCGCCAGCGCATCCCGTTGCTGAGCTGTCGTCTGTCCCATTTCGGCGGGCGACCCAGCGACGGCTGCGCAGGTAGCAGCGGCGCGAGCGCCGCGCACTGCGCGTCGGTCAGGTCGTGCCGCCTCGTCACCGATAAGGTGGCCACGAGGTCTCCGGTATGAAGTTCTGCTTGGTCGCTGAACCATCTACCGGAGGACTCTGTTATCGATCACCGCTACGCCGTGACCTCCCCGGCCACCACTTTGAGACGCTCGCTGGTGGCCAGCTGGCAATTGACGTGTTTGGCTTCATCGTGACGCCGCGTGCTTCTCTCATGTGATGCTGGTCACTGCATTGTCCGAAATGGGCAACCGTCGTACGGGGACATTGCGGGTGCGTGGTGACGGCCCGTAGTGGGTCTTGCAGCTTTCTTCCCAGGATCGTCGGTGATCTCTACTGTTTGGCTCCTTGATCGTTGCGGGGAGGCAGGCATGGGTCGTCGGGGCGGGTTCTCGCTGCGCGGGTTGGGGCGTGGCCGGGGCTGGTGGTGGTTGACGGCAGTGTCGGCGGGTGCGTTGTTGGCTCCGGTGCTGGTGGCGCTTCCGGCTCATGCCGCGCCGGTGAAGCCGTCGGGGGTGGTGAATCCTGACGAGCGGTCGGTGGCGGTGTCTGGTGTGACGGGCCGGGCTCGGCCGGCGGTGGAGTCTGATACGGCGGCGTTGGGGAAGGTGCCGGTGCCGGTGTGGCCGGTGGCTGGGTCGGCGGTGGTGCCGGTTTCTGGGGCGGCGCAGGCTCAGGCGAAGCAGCAGGGGGCTGTGGTGGCGCCGGGTGGGTTGCCGGTGGTGGTGCGGCCGGGTGGTCCGGTGTCGGAGCCGCGCACTGCGGGGGAGCAGGCGGCGCAGGCTGCGGCTGTGGCGGTGTCGCAGGTGCAGGTTTCGGTGCTTGGCCAGGACGCGGCTGCGGCGTTGGGTGTCAAGGGTGTGGTGTTGACCGTCGCGCGTGCCGACGGGGACGCGGGGTCCGCGGCGGTGGGTCTGGATCTGGACTATGCCGCGTTCGCGACGGGGTATGGCGGTGATTACGGCGGTCGGTTGCGGTTGGTGTCGTTGCCGGGGTGCGCGGTGAGCACTCCGGCGTTGCCGGAGTGTCAGGTGCAGACGCCGTTGGGGTCGGTGAACAATCCGGTGTCGAAGCGGGTGTCGGCGGACAGTGTGCCGCTGACCGGTGACTCGACAGCGGTCGCTGGCGCGTCGACGGTGGACGGGTCGGGGTCTGCTGCTGCCGGTACTGCTGCCGGTTCTGGTGGCGTGGTGTTGGCGTTGACGTCGGGCAGTGCTTCGCAGGCGGGTGACTGGTCGAAGACGTCGCTGACACCGGCGGGGTCATGGTCGCACGGCGGCTCGTCGGGTGACTTCAGCTACAGCGTGCCGTTGAAGGTGCCGCCGTCGTTGGGTGGTCCCTCGCCGACCCTGCAACTGCAGTACAGCTCCGGCGGGCTGGACGGTAAGACGGTGGCGACGAACGCGCAGGCGTCGTGGGTCGGTGACGGCTGGGACCTGAGCCTGGGCTACATCGAGCGGTCCTACCGCGGTTGTGCCGACGACGGTAACGCGACCGGTGATCTGTGCTGGACGTCGGCGAACGGTGACAATGAGCCGATCTCGATCGTCATGGATGGCGTGTCGGGGCAGCTGGTGCGCGACAGCCTCACGGGGGAGTACAAGTCGGCGACCCACAAGGGGTGGAGTTTCCGTAAGTACACCGGCGCGGTCAACTTCGACAATGACGGCGAGTACTGGCAGGTGATGTCGCCGGACGGGACGCAGTACTTCTTCGGTCACGGCGGTGCCTACAGCCCGACGGCGGTGCAGACGTACTCGACGGGGATCGTGCCGGTGTACGGCAACAACAGCGGGGAGCCGTGTTACAAGACGTCGGCACAGGGTGGGTATGCGGCGTCGTCGTGTGCGCAGGCGTACCGGTGGAACCTGGACTACATCGTGGACCCGCGCGGCAACAGCGAGACGATCTTCTACCAGAAGACGACCGGCCGGTACGGGCGCAACAACAACACCGGTCTGCCGGCGGACTATGACGCCAACGTGTACCCGGTGCGGATCGAGTACGGCACCCGGCAGGGTTCGGAGGGTGCGGCGGGGAAGCCGGCGCCGATGAAGGTCGAGTTCAGCATCGACAGCCGGTGCAGCGACGCCGGCGACTGCACGCTCGACGTGCCGTGGGACCAGTTCTGTGGGGTGACACCGACGTCGTGTCCGAACCAGACCAGTCCGGGATTCTTCATGCAGTGGCGGCTGTCCGCGGTCACCACGAAGGTGCTGACGAATGCGGCTGCGAGCCCGCCCACGTATCAGACCGTTGACCAGTGGACCCTCGATCACGACTTCCTGAATCCGGGCACGAGCGACACGGCCGCGTTGTGGTTGGAAGGGCTGCAGCACACCGGGTACAAGAACGGTACGCCGTTGTCGGAGCCGCCGATGGCGTTCGGCGGTGGGGCGTTGGACAACCGGGTCGACTACAACCTCTCCGCTGGTGTGCTCAAACTGCGCCGGTTCCGGCTCAGCACCATCGAGAACGGCGTCGGTGGCCTGCTGACGGTGTACTACGCGGGAACGGACTGCAGCCCGACGAGCATCCCGACAGGCAGCGCGAACAGCAACATCTATCGGTGCTTCCCGCAGTACTGGGCGCCGCAGGGCGGCACGGCCGGGTTCGGCTGGTTCCACAAGTACGTCGTCACCGCGGTGCAGCAGACGGACATGACCGATGCGACCGCACCGCCGGTGCTGACCAGTTACGGCTACAGCGTCGAGCACTCCTCGACGAAGGTGTTGTGGGGGCACGACCCGTCCGAGACGGCGCCGTTGTCGCGGCGGTCGTGGTCGGACTGGCGCGGGTACAGCGACGTGACCACGACGACCGGCCCGGTCGGCGGCACCCAGACGGTGTCCTCAGCGCGGTACTACCGGGGTCTGCACGGTGACCGCGCCGACGCCTCCGGCGGCACCAGGTCAGCCACCATCGAGGACTCGTGGGGCAACACCACCATCGACTACTACGTGCTGCGCGGGCAGGTGCGGCAGGACACGTCATTCCTCGCCGGGGCGGAGTTCTCCTCGACGCTGCACAGTTACGGCTACGGCACGGTCGCGTCCCGGCCGCTGGCGTACGGCATGGGCAGTCTGGTCGCGAACAACTTCGCCGAGACCGAGACCCGTACCCGCACCCTCATCACCACTCCGACGGGGTCTGGGTGGCGGTCGACGAAAACCATCACCGAAACCGACAGCTACACGCTGCCGACCAAGATCCTTGACTACGGTGACGAGGCCGACGCGACCGACGACCGGTGCACCCTGATCACCTACGCCGACCGCAGTGTGGACCCGGGCAACGGCCGCTACCACGTCAACTACCAGCGACAGACCCTGCAGACCAAGCTCAGCGTGCAGAACGGCCAGGCCGTCTGCATCCCCGCAGCCGGCAGCGACTACCTGGCCGGGACGTTCACCTATTACGACGGCAACACCACCGGTACCGGACCGGTCGGCCAGGGCCTCGTCACGCGGGCCGATGCGTTGCAGAGCGTTGCCAACGTGCCGTCGAATCCGGTGCTGAGCTGGCAGAACAGCACCAACATCGGCTACGACAGCTACGGCCGGATCGTGTGGACGCGCGACCCGATGAACGACGATTTGCACAAGACGACCATCGAGTACCTGCCCGCTGCGGACGCGCCGGTTATCACGACCAAAACGAAGAACCCGCTCGATCACCTCACGACCGTCACGTCGGACGGCGCCCGTGGTGTCCCGATCACGGTCACCGACGCCAACGGCAAGACCACCAACGCGGTCTACGACCCGCTGGGCCGGCTCACCCACGTGTGGCTCAACCGCGACGCCAACGGCGCCCCGGACACCCACTACGTGTACACGCTGTACGCAGGCCTGGGGTCGCCGCCGACCTCGGTCACCACAACGGTGCTGGGCCCGAACAACAATGTGATCACCAGTTACGACGTGTATGACGGCAACCTGCGCCCCCGGCAGCACCAGAGCCCGGCGCCGCAGGCCAACGGCGGACGGATCGTCACCGACACCAAGTACGACGCACGGGGCCTGACCGCCAAAACCACCACGTTCTGGAATGTGGGCGCACCGTCCGGCGCGCTCGCCGAGTTCAACGACACCGACTCCGGTGTGAAGAACCAGCACCGGTACACGTACGACGGCCTCGGCCGGCAAACGAAAGACGCGTTGTACGCCGCCAACACTTTCAAGTGGGAGACCTCCCTCGAGTACACGGGCAACACCACCACCGTCACACCACCCGCCGGCGGCACCCCGACGACCACCTACGTCAACGCCCGCGGCAAGACCACCGAACTGCGGCAGTACCTCAACAGCACCCCGACCGGCAGCTATCACGCCACCACCTACGCCTACGACCGGCTCGACCGGCTCACCGAGGTGAAGGACCAGTCCAACAACACCTGGACCACCGGCTACAACCTCCTCGGCCAGGTCAAGTCCACCACCGACCCGGACAAGGGCACCATCACCACCAGCTACGACCTGAACGGCCAACCGACCACCGTCACCGACACCCGCCCCAGCAACAACAGCACGACCGTCAAGTACGACGAACTCGGCCGCGCCGTCGGCCTGTACGACGGGGCCGGCACCGGCGGGTTCAAACGGGCCTCGTGGACGTATGACACGGTGGCCAAGGGGCAGCTGACCTCATCCAGCCGGTACGTTTCCGGCAGCAACGGCACCGACACGTTCACCACCACCGTCACCAGCTACGACGACGACTACCGACCCCTGAGCATCACCACGGACATCCCGTCCAGCCTGAACATGCCATGGCTGCCCAGCGGCTCCTACACCACGTCGATGGAGTACAACGCCGACGGGTCCACGAAAACACTGAAATACCCCGCGGCGGGCGGCCTGCCCGAGGAGACGCTGACCAGCACCTACGACAACAACGGCAACGCACTGACCTTGACCGGTCTGCAGACGTACATCGCCGAGACGAGCTACTGGAGCTTCGGCGCCGTACACCAGCAGATCCTCGGCACCGGCAACAAACGGGTCCTGCAGACCACCGACGTCGACGAGACCACCGGCCGGCTCACCAGCAGCAAAACCGAGACCGAGAACGCCGCCAACCCCGGCACGTGGATCGAACGGCTCACCGAACGCTACGGCTACGACCAGGCCGGCAACGTCTTGAACATCACCGAAACCCTCGGCAGCCCGGACCCGTCGGTCGTGTCCAACCAGTGCTTCACCTACGACAAACTCCAGCAACTCACCGAAGCCTGGACCACCACCACAGCCACCTGCCAGACCCCCCAGACTGGCGGCACAGTCGGCGGACCCGACCCGTACTGGACCTCCTACAAGTACGGCAACGGCACCGGCACCTACAACAACGGCAACCGCACCCAAGAAACCCGCCACGCCGTCAGCGGCGGCAGCGACACCATCCGCGACTACAAGTATCTCGACCCCGCCAAACGGCACACCCTCACCGAGGTCGCCACCAGCGGCGGCAGCACCGGCACCGACAGCTACATCTACGACAACACCGGCAACATGTACACGCGCAACATCGCCGGGAACCCCCAGGATCTCCGGTGGGACAGCGAAGGCCACCTCGCCACCGTCACCGACAGCACCGGCGTCAGCAGCTACATCTACGACGCCGGCGGTGCCCGCCTCGTCGCCAAGGACCCCACCGGGGCGACGGTGTACCTGGCAGGCTACGAACTGCGCAAAGTCGGTGGCACCGTCACCGCCACCCGCTACTACGGCGTCGCCAGCCGCACCCCGACCGGACTGACCTGGCTCGCCGCAGACCACCACGGCACCGGACAACTCGCCATCGACGCGGTGAGCCAGACCGTCACCCGCCGCAAGACCGACCCGTTCGGCAACCCCCGCGGCACCGACCCCGCCTGGCCCAACCCTCACGGCTTCGTCGGCGGCACCCGCGACGCCACCGGACTCACCCATCTCGGCGCCCGCGAATACGAACCCACCACCGGCCGGTTCATCTCCGACGACTCGATTACTGACCTCGCCGACCCGCAACAGATCAACGGCTACGTCTACGCCGCCAACAACCCCACCACCAGCAGCGACCCGAGCGGGCTGTGCCCGGCCGACCGATGCGGAGGCTGGGGTCAGAACCCAGGCCAAAACACCGGCGTCAAGAACAAACCCGGACCGGGAGGCAACAACGGCGGCGACGGCGTCCCCACCGACCAAAAAGCATTGGAGGCGCAGCAGGCCGCGGCAGCTGCAGCAGCCGCCAAGCAACAGGCGATCGACGCCGCCCTCGCCCTCGGCAAGGTCGTCCTGGACGAACTCGGCATTACCGCCGGCTTCAACTGCATCGCCAACCTTGACATGGGTGCGTGCGCCGAAACGCTGATGAATGCCCTGCCGGCACTGATCGGCGCCTTCGCCGCGAAGATCGGCCTCAAGTACCTCATCCGCTTCAAACAGGGCATCAAACTCGTCAACAAAATCTGGGACCTCGCCAACAAGATCATCGACGGCGTCAAAGGCTGGATGAAGGGCTCAAAAGCCCTCAAGGCCCTCGAAGCTGCAGCCGACGTAGCCGACGCCGCCTCGACGGCGGCCGACATTGCCGGCACGGTCGCAGGCTGCGGGGGCAACAGCTTCCAGGCCGGCACACTCGTCCTACTCGCCGACGGCACCACAAGACCCATCGAAACCCTCGAAGTCGGCGACGTCGTGCTCGCCACCGACCCCGTCGCCGGCATCACCGAAGCCCACGAGATCACCCAACTGCACGTCAACAACGACAAGGAATTCACCGACCTCACCGTCGCCACCGGCGACGGCACCAGCGCCGTCATCAACACCACCCAGGAACACCCGTTCTGGAGCATCACCCGCCACGCCTGGACCCACGCCGAAACCCTCAACCCCGGCGAACAACTCCAAACCGTCAACGGCTCCACCGTCGAAGTTCTGGCCCGAACGAACTACCCCGACGCCAGAACCATGTTCAACCTCACCGTCAGCACCATCCACACGTACTATGTGCTCGCGGGGCTTACCGCGGTTCTCGTGCACAATACTGGTGCCGCAAGTTGCAGCATCCCGCCGTATGATCGTGATCAGTATTATGAGGTCGAGGAGGGGATGCGGAATCACATCCTGACGAATGAACCGGTATGTGTGTACTGCGGTGAGCGGCCGTCGACCCAGATTGATCATGTTATTTCATTGAAATTGGATTGGATCACGGGAGGGCATGCTGACGACATCGCTACTCGCAGTAATCGTGTGAATAGGGAGGATAATTTGAGAGGCAGTTGTGCTCCCTGTAATCTGTCGAAGGGTGCTAAGGAATTGTTCACGGGATGGCATCCACCCATTCTGTATAGAGACCTCCATTAGTCATTGATCACATCATAATATGGAATTGTGCGGGATAAAATGTCGAGCATTGATGAAGTGAGAGAACACTACATTGCCAGCTGGGGTGCGCCAAGTTTTGTGCAGGAATTTTCCAGCGCATCGCTAGAGGTCGTGGTATTTAAATGGGATCTAAGCTCACGGACGGGTGGTACGACTGTATATGCTACCTATGGAGTTTCGGGTCGTCTTGACGCGCATGGAAATAGAGCGGAGGTTTTTGTAGGACTGATACCGGATATGGATCCTATCTGCCTGCCGCTCGCAAACCTGGCAGCAACGGTGGTGGCGGGTGGGAACGATGTCCGCCACGGAAGTACCTGGGACATGGGCGGTCCTTTGTGGAGTGGGACCGAACTGAATTTTCTCGTTACATTGCATCAGCATTCCGCGTTGGCGGCTCTTGATTCAAAAGTAGGCCGTGTTGAGTTTTTTACAGCAATACCCATTTTCAAATACGAGGCAGATTTCAAGAAGTCGCATGGCGTTGATGCGCTGACGCGGCACTGGAAAGAGAATCGAGTGTCTTTTTGGGACCCGACTCGCCTCCCGGGTGCGATCTAGTGTCGTGTGACTCTGGTGTTGTTACTTCGCGTTGTTGTCGACGAGTTGCCTGACGCTGGTCTGGATCCAGCGGATCTTGGCGAGGATCTCTTCGGCTGTCGCGATCCAGGTGAAGGGCTTGGCGTCGGTGTTCGAGTGCTGGACGTAGTCGCGGATGTGGACGATCTGCCGGATCGTGTCCAGACTCATCCGTCGGGAGTCTTCCCGTCGACCCCCCGGACGTCATCGCGCCATCGTTGGCGTAGACGCGTCCGTAGGCCACTAGGAACAACTGCTCGTTGAGCAGTGCCACTTACATCAGCTAACGCCATAAGTGACATTATGTGCGTTTTAACGAAGTTCAGTCCGTGTACACCGCCTGGGCGCGGCCGCTGTGCCGCAGGCCCGGCCCGCGTGAAGCGGGCCGGGCGGATAGTGGCGTTCAGTGCTCGAGGATCCAGGTGATGAGTGCGCGGATAGCGCCGGAGACGGCGCCGCGGACGGCGGCGAGGGTGAGCTTTTCGCGCCAGGTCTGGTTGATGGGTTCGTTGGTCATCGGTGGCTCCCGGTGATTCGTCGGGGTGGGGAGCCGGCCGCTCTCCCCCGTTGACGCCTTGAGAGAAGCGCCTGGTCGCGGGGTTCGGCATGGGGTGCGAAGGAAGCCGAAGAGCACTGCTGGTCGTGACCTCGGCATGCACGCCGAAAGTTGTAGCGGTCTACGGTGGTCCGTCAGTGTTCGATGCGACCGCCGAACAGCCGGGAGGCGCCCGAATGGCCGACAACGACCCCGCTGCCGATCACCTCGGGGTCGACGTGGACGCGGTGCAGTCCCTGGCGGCGTTCGCCCGAGCATGCGCCCGGCTGCGCGCCGGCCGCTCTTACGCCAAGCTCTCGCTGCCGGCAGCGACGCTCAGCGACCTGCTCAACGCGAAGGGGACGCCGACCCGCGACACGCTGATCAAGTTCCTGATCGCGTGCGGCCTCAACGACGCAACCGCACAAGCGCCATGGCTGGCGGCGTGGGAACGAGTTGCCACCGCGCACCTGCCACGTCCCGACGGTGCGGTCCGGGTGCGGGATGCCCGGCCGCGGCTGCTGGGCGTGCACGCCGCGATCCAGGTCGAGGACGCTGAGGGCGAGCTGCCTCCGTATGTGCCGCGAGACCTCGACGCGGACCTACGCACCGCCGTTACCGCCGCCACGGCGAGCGGCGGCCTGGTGCTGATGGTCGGCGGTTCATCGGTCGGCAAGACCCGGGCGCTGTTCGAAGCGGTCCGGGCGGCGCTGCCGGAGTGGTGGCTGCTGCACCCAGCCGACATCCCCGCGATCGGCGCCCACGCCGCCGCGCCGACACCACGCACGGTGCTGTGGCTCGACGAACTGCAGCGCTACCTCAACCACCCGGCAGGACTCACTCTCGGTGTCCTGCACCGGCTCATCACCGCCGGCACGGTCATCGTCGCCACCCTGTGGCCAGACGAATACAGCAGGCGTACTGCCCGCCCTGCAGCTGGCCAGCCCGACCCGCACGCCGAGGACCGGGAGACTCTCCGCCTGGCTCACGTCGTGCGGGTGCCAGACCGATTCACTACTGCAGAGCGCCGCCGGGGCGAGATCCTCGCCAACACCGACCGGCGGCTACGGATCGCGTTGGACACCACCGACGCCGGCTTCACCCAGGTCCTGGCCGCCGGCCCGGCACTGATCCAGCGATGGGAGACAGCTGAGCACTGCTACGGCCAAGCGGTCATCACCGCCGCTCTCGACGCCCGCCGCGTCGGCGCCCAGCACCCAGTCACCCGTGAATACCTGACCGCCGCCGCGCCGGCCTACCTCACCCCAACCCAGCAGGCCACCGCCCCACCGGACTGGCTCGAGCAAGCCCTTACCTACGCCACCACCCCCGTCCACGGCGCCACCGGCTGCCTCACCCCCGCACCCGCCGGCATGGGCAGCATCGCCGGATACACCACCGCCGATTACCTCCACCAACACTCCCAACGCGCCCACCGGACCACCACTTTGCCCGACTCCGCATGGCACGCCCTGACTACTCACCACCACCCCGACGACACCCTCGGCCTCGCTGACAGCGCTTACCGCCGCGGCCAACCCACCCACGCCTTCACGTTCTACGGCCGCGCCGACGCCGACAACGAGAGGGCCGCCTACCGGCTGGCCGATCTGCTGGCGGAGCAAGGCCGCCTCCAGGAGCTACACGCCCGCGCCGACGCCGGCAACGAGCCCGCCGCCGACCGGCTGGCTTACCTGCTGGCGAAGCAAGGCCGCGTCGAGGACGCGCTGCAGCTGCTGCGCACCCGCGCCGACTCCGGCAACGAGCACGCCGCCTACCGGCTGGCCGATCTGCTGGCGGAGCAAGGTCGCCTCCAGGAGCTACACGCCCGCGCCGACGCCGGCAACGAGCCCGCCGCCGACCGGCTGGCTTACCTGCTGGCGAAGCAAGGCCGCGTCGAGGAGCTACGCGCCGGCGCCGACGCCGGCAGCGAGCACGCCGCCAATTGGCTGGCCTACCTGCTGGCGGAGCAGGGTCCCGTCGAGGACGCGCTGCAGCTGCTGCGCACCCGCGCCGACTCCGGCAACGAGCACGCCGCCTATCGGCTGGCCGATCTGCTGGCGGAGCAGGGTCGCCTCGAGGAACTGCGCGCTCGCGCCGACGCCGACGCCAACAACGAGCACGCCGCGGACCGGCTGGCGTACCTGCTGGCGAAGCAGGGCCGCGTCGAGGAGCTACGCGCCCGCGCCGACGCCGGCAACGAGGACGCCGCCCAGCAGCTGGCGTACCTGCTGGCGAAGCAGGGCCGCGTCGAGGAACTGCGCACCCGCGCCGACGCCGGCAACGAGGACGCCGCATACCAGCTGGCCGATCGGCTGGCGAAGCAGGGCAGCGTCGGGGACGCGCTGCAGTTGCTGCGCACCCGCGCCGACGCCGGCAACGAGGACGCCGCATACCTGCTGGCCGATCTTCTGGCGGAGGAGGGACGCCTCGATGAGCTGCGCGCCCGCGCCGACGCCGACAACGAGCACGCCGCCGACCGGCTGGCCGACCTGCTGACGAGGCAGGGCCGCGTCGAGGACGCGCTGCAGTTGCTGCGCACCCGCGCCGACGCCGGCAACGAGAACGCCGCTAGGTCGCTGGTCTGGCTGTTGGCGAGCGGGGAATGCATCGATGAGCTGAGAGACGAGGTGGCTGCTGGTACTAGCGGCGCAGCACAAGCCCTCCACGGTCTGCTGCACTATCAGCCGCGTGACGCGTTGTTGCCGCTCACGTAGACGGTGGGCAGGCCGTCACCGTGCTCAGCAGCCTGTTCTCCCAGAAGCAACGTTGCTGCAAACAGCCATACGTGGGACTGCCCGTCCACACAGGCGGATCTAGGACTAGGCCAGCTCAGCGGCTCGGCGATCAGCGTTTACCTGTTGCATCTGATGCAGAGATTCCTGTTTTGCTGGTGGAGTGCATGTATTCGAACATGCGGTATTCCTCGGGTGGCTCCCACATCGGCCCGGCCCGTTTCAAGCGGGCCAGGCCAGCGTGGGAGTTCAGTGCTCGAGGATCCAGGTGATGAGTGCGCGGGTGGCGCCGGAGATGGTGCCGCGGACGGCGGCGAGGGTGAGCTTCTCGCGCCAAGTCGGGTTGGTGGGCTCGTTGGGCTCGTTGGGCATCGGTGGCTCCCAGCAGGTTTGACGGGTGGGGAGCCGGCCGGTCTCCCGTGTTGACGTCTTCGAGGGAAGCGCCGGGTTACGGGGTTCGGCATGGGGTGCGAAGGAAGCCGAACGGCGCTGCGGGTCGCCGGTCTGGGTGACCTCGGCGGTCGCGCCGAAGGTGGTGGCGGTCTACGGTGGTCCGTCAGTGTTCGGTGCGACCGCCGAACAGCCGGGAGGCGCCCGAATGGCCGACAACGATCCCTTCGCCGATCCCTTCGGGGTCGGGCTGGACGGGGTGCAGTCCCTCGAAGCGTTCGCTCGGGCCTGCGACCGGCTGCGTGCCGGCCGCTCGTACACCGTGCTTGGGAAGGCGGCGCGGCCCCGGTTGCTGCCGCCGGCGACGTTGAGCGATCTTTTGAGGGCGAAGTCAACTCCGACCCGCGACACGATGATTACGTTCCTGATCGCGTGCGGGCTCGACGAGGCGGCGCAGCGGCCGTGGCTGGCGGCGTGGGAGCGGGTGGCGACGGCTCACCAGCCGCGTCCGGTCGGTGCGGTCCGGGTGCGGGAGGCCCGGCCGCGGCTGCTCGGCGTGCACGCCGCGATCCAGCTCCCCGGCACCGCCGAGGAGTTGCCGCCGTACGTGCCGCGGGACCTCGACGCGGACCTGCGCGCCGACCTCACCGCCGCCGCAGCGCAGGGCGGGTTCGTACTGCTGCTGGGTGGCTCGTCGGTCGGCAAAACCAGAGCCCTGTACGAGGCCGTCCGCGCCGAGCTGCCGGAGTGGTGGCTGCTGCACCCGACCGACACCCCAACGGCCGACGCCCACGCTGCGGCGCCGACGCCACGGACGGTGATGTGGCTGGATGAGCTGCAGCGCTACCTCAACCATCGCACCGGCCTGCCCGCCGGCGCCCTGCGACAGCTCATCACCGCCGGCACGGTCGTGGTCGCGACGCTGTGGCCCGACGAGTACCACATTCGCATCGCCCGGCCCTCCGTCGGCCAGCCCGACCCGTACGCCAACGACCGCGACCTGCTCGGCTTCGCCCAGCTCATCGAGGTGCCAGAGACATTCAGCCGAGCCGAACGCCGCCGCGGCGAGACGCTCGCCGGCACCGACCAGCGCATCCGTATCGCGCTCGACACCACCGACGCAGGCTTCACCCAAGTTGTCGCCGCTGGCCCAGCCCTCATCCGCCGCTGGGAGCACGCCCCCGACGACGACTGCTACGGCAAAGCCGTCATCACCGCCGTGCTTGACGCCCACAGGGTCGGCGCCCACCAACCCGCCACCAACGACTTCCTGCAAGCCGCCGCCCCCGCCTACCTCACCCCAGCCCAGCAAGCCAACGCGCCACGCGACTGGCTGGATCGAGGACTGGCCTATGCCACTACCCCGGTCCACCGCGCTACAGCCTGCCTCACCCCTGTGCCCGCGAGCATGGGCTTGATCGCGGGCTACACCACCTCCGATTACCTCCGACAACACGCTCAACGCACCTGCCGCACCGCCGCTTTGCCCGAGCCCGTCTGGCAAGCCCTCATCGCCCACCACCACCACCCTGACGACACCGCCCGCCTCTTCGACAACGCCCGACGCCGCGGCCAACCAAACCACGCCATCGCCCTCTACCTGCGCGCCGACGCCACACCCCGCAACTCGTTTGGGCGCGCTCTCATAGCCGCTGGCATAGACCTGCTGGCCGAGCAGGGTCGCATCGACGCACTGCGCGACCTCGCCGCCACCGGCAACCAACTCGCCGTCGACCGCCTGGCCGGCCTGCTGGCCGAACAGGGTTGCCTCGACGAACTGCGCGACCTCGCCACCACCGGCAACGGGTTCGCCGTCGACCGCCTGGTCGACCTGCTGGCCGAGCAGGGCCACATCGACGAAGCCCTGCAGGCGCTGCGCAACCACGCCGCCACCGGCGACTGGCACGCCGCCGGCCGGCTGGCCGACCTGCTGGCCGAGCAGGGCCGCATCGACGAACTGCGCGACCTCGCCACCACCGGCAGGTGGACCGCCGCCGAACGGCTGGCCCGCCTGCTGGCTGAGCAGGGCCGCATCGACGAACTGCGCGACCTCGCCGCCACCGGCAACGAGTTCGCCGTCGAACGGCTGGCTGGCCTGCTGGCTGAGCAGGGCCGCCTCGACGAGGCCCTGCAGGCGCTGCGCAACCACGCCGCCACCGGCAACGAGTTCGCCGCCGCCCGGCTGGTCGACCTGCTGGCCGAGCAGGGCCGCCTCGACGAGGCCCTGCAGGCGCTGCGCAGCCTCGCCGCCACCGGCAACGAGTTCGCCGTCGAACGGCTGGCTGGCCTGCTGGCTGAGCAGGGCCGCCTCGACGAGGCCCTGCAGGCGCTGCGCGACCTCGCCGCCACCGGCAACGGGCCCGCTGCAGCACGGCTGGTCGACCTGCTGGCTGAGCAGGGCCGCCTCGACGAACTGCGCGACCTCGCCGCCACCGGCAACGAGTTCGCCGCCGAACGGCTGGCCCGCCTGCTGGCTGAGCAGGGCCGCATCGACGAACTGCGCGACCTCGCCGCCACCAGCGACTGGCACGCCGCCGAACGGCTGGCCCGCCTGCTGGCTGAGCAGGGCCGCCTCGACGAGGCCCTGCAGGCGCTGCGCGACCTCGCCGCCACCGGCAACGGGCCCGCTGCAGCACGGCTGGTCGACCTGCTGGCCGAGCAGGGCCGCCTCGACGAACTGCGGGATGAAGTGACGGCCGGCACGCCGTTTGCAGTGGAGGGCCTTCGCCGCCTTGAGCAAGCAGGCTGATCAGGATTCCGTCTGATGCAACATTGAACTATTTTACCCAGTAGGTCGGCGAGCGCGGGCATAGCTGGCAGGTCTGCTAACAGCTCGCTGGCCTGCTCCGGAGAGTTTGTCTCGCTGGACCGTATGCCGCAGCACCGAGCGGCCGTGTCGGTCTCCACTGGCAGCCACGCCGCCAGGCTCTCGAGACGTCGGTGACCGGGTTGGTAATCGGCCCAGCATCCGACACCGGGCGGTCAGTGGCCCGTCCAGCACCCATAACGCCGCCATAGTCCTGGTTATGGTGTGCGGCGTGTGGGCCGCATGTGCCACGGCGATGCGAGATGCTGGCGGGCGCATCGCGGGCACGACCCGCTGTGCGGGGCACCGTCTCCGGAACGTCGTGCGCTTTTGGTTGATCTGCCACGCTCCGGAGGCCCTCACCGTTCGACCACGGCGCGTGGGGTGGTGGACTCTTGGATCTGTCGGTGACGTTCGGAGTCGTGTGTTCGGCAGACTCGGCTTGACCCCTGTGTGGGCGTCAGGCTGTGTCTGTGAGTGCGAGCGCCACTGCTGAACGTAGCGGTGCGATGATCGCGTTGTGTCGGTAGACGGCAGTAGCGCCGAGCGGGATGAGCCCGAGGGCCAGGAGGGGTCGGTCGGCCGCGGTTGGCCGAGTTCCTGGGGCGGGTTCGTCGTCGCCGCCGTCGCGAGCGGTGATGGTTTCGGCGTTGGCCGACGCGCAATGTGTGGTCAGGGTGCACGAGAACAGATGCGGTGCCGTGCCTGCCTCCGTGAAAGGAGCTTGAGTGGCCTGGGATGTCCATCGATCGCAGGTGACGCGACACACCCGGCAAGAGGCTGGCCTGGCCTACTTGGCTGTCGCGCTCTTCATAGATTTACCAGAAGGCGCGCGCTACATCGAGTTCCAGCTCGCAGACGAGCCAGATGATCGCAGCTGGGGCTACTGCGTCGTCGACGGCCCGCCAACCCGGTTCCAGCCCGGCGACGGCATCGAGGAGCTGGTAACGATGATGTCCAGCCACGCATGTATGTACGGCGGCGTGACTTCAGCCCGTCTCGACGGCTCGAACCTTGTACTCGTGTTTGACGAGGAAGCCGCACGCCTCTTTGGGTGGCCCCGTGAGCTGCCATTGCACCTCAACATCACCCACGAAGACCGCGACGCGTTGCGTGCCGGTCTCGCGGAAGTCCTTGCCGTAGGACCGAACGGCAAGGCGCCGACCATCGTGCTTTGATGGACCAGCCGTGCGACATGGCGTGGCAGGTGACCTGCACTTTGTCTGCGAGCCTGAGCGCCGTTGCCGTGTCGTCTCGGTTGGGTGGATTGCGATGTCCGCCAGGTCCAGCGCTCCCTGCCGCGGTGGGAATATCGGCAAATCTGGGACGGGAGCTCGCCGATGTCGCGGATGTCGAAGTTTCGAGTTGTTCGCGTAGCCATCGGACTGCGCGATCGAGGCGTTCGCTGCCAGGTGAGCCGTGTGTCGACGTTCGCGGACGGAGTTCAGGCGGTGCGAGTCGTTGCGTTGTTGGTGCCTCGGCGGGGGACGATGGCGGCGGTGGCCTCGGCAGCTGCGTGGGAGAGTTCGGGTAGTACGTCGCCGTAGTGCTTGGCGGTGAAATGTGGGCTTGAGTGGCGGAGCCCTTTGGAGATGACCTTCATCGGGACGCCTGCGGCGAGGGCCAGCGTGGCAGTGCCGTGGCGCAGGTCGTGCAGGCGGATAGGTGGTAGGCCGGCTTGGGCGCCGAGATGACGGAAGTGATCGGTGACGTCGGCAGGATGCAGCTGTTCGCCGGTTGGTGTAGTGAAGACGAGGCCGGTCCTGGGCCATGCGGGACCTTTCGCCAGACGGTCGCGGTCTTGGCGGGCTCGGTGTGCTCGCAGGACGGCGACGGTTTCGGCGTCGAGGGCGACGGCGGCTTCGCTGTCTCGTGTCTTTGGGGTGTCGAAGCTGGTGGCCCAGCCGAGCTGGACGATCTGCCAGCGCACGGTGAGGGTGTGGGCGTCGAGGTCGAGGTCGTCCCAGTGCAGGCCGCACGCTTCGCCGCGGCGCAGGCCGGTGAAGGTGACGAGGTGGTAGAGGGCGTAGAGGCGGTCGTTAGCGGCGTGGGTGTGGTCGAGGAACCGTCCGGTCTGTTCGGGGGTCCAGATCATGACGGGACTCGGGACCTTGCCTGTGTCGCGCCAGGTGCGGACGCGCTGGTTGGTCCAGAGGGTCGGCTTGGGTGCGCGGACTGGGGGGAGTTCGACCATGAGGGTGGGGTTGGTGTCGATGTACCGGTGACGGCGCATGGCGTCATTCAGTGCTTTGCGCAGGGTGGCGTGGATGCGGTGCTGGGTGGCCGCGCTCACGACGCGTTGGCCCTTGACCCGGTCACGGACGGCAGAGTCGCGGCTGGCGCGCAGCGTAGCAATGACGGAGTTGCGCTCGTCGATGGCGTCGTACATGGCGTCGATGTGGGTGGGCCGAAGCCGGTCGATGCGCAGGTGGCCGAGGTAGGGGTTGAGGTGCAGGCGGATGTGGCTCTCGTAGTTGCGGGCGGTGCCCTGCTTGATGGTCCTGCGGCCGGCGAGCCAGGTGGTGAGGTAGTCGGCGACGGTCGGTAGTTGGTCCGGGGTGATGTCCAGGTGCAGGGCGCGGCGGAGCTGGTCGGGGGTGGGGATCGGGGCGCCGGTGTCGACGGCGGCTTCGATGAGGTCGCCGGTCTTGACGGTGGTGTGCGGGTCGGTGGGGTCGGGGACGGCGAGGGCGGCGCGGATCTGGTCGAGGACGTCGTCGGCGGCGGTCTGGGTGGGGTAGGTGCCGTGCCGTAGTGGTCGGCGGGTGCCGTCGGCGCGGGCGGGGAGTTCGATCTGGAAGTGCCATTGGCCGTGGTTGCGAGACCAGCCACCATCGGGCCGGCGGAGTTTGGGGCAGGACTGGCCGAGTCGTCGGCGGGTGTCGGTGCTGCGGCATCCGCAGCGTTTGAAGGTGGTTCCCTTCACTGTTCTTCTCCTGGGTGATCGAGGCGGTCGCGTTGGTGCCGGCGAACGGAATCCGCTGGTGGGTGTGGTGTTTGCATCTACGCTCGGTTCACCGTTGGGATCAAGTCGTCGCGGATCGGGTATCGGTGGACGGTCGGTGGGTTGCGGCTGGATGAGCTGTAGGAGTCCGGCGACCGGGACGATGATGCGGGTCCCGGCCCGGATGAGGGGTGCGGGGAAGGCGCCGTTCCCGGCGAGGCGGTATGCCTCGGATCGGCTGATCTGCAGTACCGATGCGGCGGTGCTCAGGGTTGTGGTGACGCCGAGCGCGTGGATCCGTTCAACGGTCCACGCGGCGGAGGTGGGGTGAATGGAACTGTGGGAGTGGTTGGGGGTCACGCGTCGTGCGCTCCTCAGGATTCGGGTTTGGACGGTACAGACGCGATCGCCGGCGTTTCGTCTGCGATCGCGTTGATTGATGGGGATGTCGACGCCGGGTGAGGTCGTGGGGTGCTGGAGGACCGACACCGATAGGCAGGGCGAGGTCGCGAACGCCGCGGCCGAGGATGTCCCTGCGGCTGGGGTGCGGTGTCGTCGCTGACGCGGCCTGGGCCCATGCGGAGTTGCATTGCCGCACGATTCGATGGCAGCAAGTGTGGAATGATTCGTGTTCGAATGAACTGCGAGAGACACGGTGATCAGCGGCTCGGCAGCGCCTGGACGCCAGAAGTAGCTACCGGACGTATGTGTGGAAGGGCGGCGCATGGCTCGACGGGTAATCCAGGAGCTGATCGACGACATCGACGGCAAGCCGGCCGATGAGAGCGTTACCTTCAGCCTCGACGGAGTGCAGTACGAGATCGACCTGTCCGGTAAGAACGCCGCCGCGCTCCGTGCTGCGCTCGCCCCATATCTCGCGGCAGGCACGAAGGTTGGCCGTGGCGGCGTTGTGCCCAGCGGCTTCCGTGGACGCAGCGCCCAGCCCGCTGCCACCGGTCGTGGCAGCCGAGACCAGAACCGCGCGATTCGGGAATGGGCACAGCAGCAGGGCATTGAAGTGTCAGAGCGCGGTCGGATCAAGCAGGACATCATCGACCGCTACCAAGCCGCAGGCGGCCGCTAGGGACCGGCGAGGCCGTGTCGCGTCACAGCTGACTGCGCTGCCATGCCGTGGGATGCGTCAGCGGGCCTTCTGACTACGGATCAGAAGATTAGGGGTTCTAGTCCATTCGGGCAATCAAGATCAAGAGGCGTTTGAACTGCGGAAACGTAGATCAACCACCTCTTATCGTTTGTCCAATGTGGACCTGTTGTGTTCGAAAAGTGATCCGCTGTTTCGGAAGGGTTCAGACCGGTCGGTGCTGGTCGGCGTCGAGCTGTGCCAAGGCTCAAACGCCAATTTCGCTAGCCGATGAGGTCTGGACCCCCATGCAGGCTGTGCAGCGCCTGAGCAGCGTGGGTGATCAGCGCTGGGTGATGGCGTTGGGCGACGCGCTGAGCACGCTGGATCTGATGCGGCAACCGCAGTCGAGTAGCTGCAGCGATCGCACGCTCGAGCAGCGGTGTCGCCGTCGCGGTGCTGCCGGCGGAGAACATGACCTCGGCGACGGTGATGTCACCGATGACGAGCCATTGCGGCGAGGCGATGCCTGGCGGCCATCCAGCCTGGTCGATGATGTCCGCGGCGAGGTGCGCGCGACCGGTGCTCAGCAGCCCTCTGAGCCGCACTTCGAGCATCGCGGTCTCGGTGACCATCGGATCGTCAACCGGACCCGCATCGCGGCTGCGTTGGAGCAGGTCGAAGGTGGCATCGAACGTTGCGGGGTCCCTTGCGACCCGCGCGAGCTGTAGCAGCGCCGGGCTGCGCTGCTGCGGGGTGTCGAGCGCGACGGCCTGAGCGATTCGGACGGTTGCAGCAGCGCTTCGTCCCGCCTTCCGCAGCTCGTTGCCGTGCGTGCGCAGGCAGAACGCATGCAGATCGGGATCGTCAAGGTGGGCGGCGATGCGCAGTGCGCGACCAGTCCAGCGCACCGCAAATCCGAGCCTCTGCTCCGGCAGGACATAGCCGAGCGACACGCCGAGCTCGGCGCGTGCGCGGACCAGCAGGGGGAGGATGTTGCGTTCGATCATGCCATCTGCAGCACGGGCCTCAAGGCGAGCGACAAGGGGCCACAGCTCGTTGATCGCGGCTGCGGCCTGGCCGGCTTGGCGCGCGAGAACCGCGAGCCGGATCGTCGACCCAGCGAACTGCAGCATGGCGACGAAGTCGGGACTGTCGGTGTCGACCACGCCGACACGGTGGGCTGGGACCCCGAGGGAGCGGGCGATACGCAGCCGGCCGGCGACGTCGTTGACGTCGCGGCGACCGGACTCAATCATCGAGATGTACGACTTGTCGTACCCGAGTCGCTCGGCGAGAACGTGCTGGTCGGTGCCGGTGGCACGTCGCCACGCTCGCATGATCACGCCGAGTTTGCCTGTTGCCAGCGCGGCCTGGGCATGGTCGCTCGTCCACAGCCAAAGCGACGAGGACGTGGCGGTTCGCAGGTCAAGAGCGGTGCCCGCTGATACGTGGCAGGCCGGGCATTGCGCCGCCCACGCCGATCCGTCCAGTACTGTGCCGCATGCTCGGCAGCGCATGGCGGGTCCTAGCCGTGCACCGCGGCATCGAGGCGGCTGAACCAGTCGTCGATCGAGCGGCGGTACCCGGACGGCATGCGCAACGCGGCGACCTCGTCGTGGTTGAACAGGCGAGCCTCTTTGTGCTCGCTGCTGACCTGGACCGGCGAGTCTGCGTCGACGCTGCACCCGTACGTCACGATCAGCACGTCGACGTCGTCGCGGATGTGGTACTGCCAGGAGTCCAGAATCGCCCCGACGGTGACCGTCCAGCCGGTCTCCTCGGCGATTTCTCGCACAACGCACGCCAACGGATCTTCGCCGAGTTCCAGTTTGCCGCCGGGCAGCTCCCACTCGTCGCGTTCATTGCGCAGCAGCAGCACTTGGCCATCCCGGACGCAGACGCCCTTGACCGATACAGGGAAAGCGTGCGGTCGATACACGAGGTCCTCCGAATCGACGGTCATTGCGGACCGTAGCACGCCACCGGGCCGTCACGGCGCCGCCCCGATTGACAACCCGTCACTTGATCGGCACCTGCTCCAGCGGCAAGGGTTAAACCCTGCCGAAGACGAGGTGGAACCATGATCACGCATCGCCAGCTCGACCCGGGTGATCCCGCCACTATCGACCAGCTCATGACGGTGGTCGCCGACGAGGGTGCCGCCGCCTTCGATGGTGTCGCCGGCCGGCCTGGCCTACTGCGCTTCGCACAGAGTGCGTTGACGGTGTACCGGCACCGCGACAGCGACACTGACGGCGTCACCATGATCCACGATCGAGGCGCGCCTGCTGAACGGGCCGGCAACCTCGGATTCGGCCATCGCCAGCTCAGCCTCCACACGGAGTCGTCCGCACGGCAGCACCCTCCGGCCCTGATGGTGCTGTACTGCGCGTCGGCAGCCAGCGCCGGAGGTGCATGCCAGCTGCTTGACGGTGCCGAGCTCGTGCGTGAGCTCGCCCAGCATGACCCGGAGTTGCTGGCGCTGCTGTGCGCACCGCGCAGCGTGCTGTTTGGCGGTGCGGCTGGGCACCTCGGATCGGTACTCACCGTCGCCGACACCCGGATGAGTATCCGGTTGCGCCTCGACGAACTCGCGCAGTTCTCACCGGTGCTCGCGCATCGCCTCCCGGACCTCCGTAAGGTCCTCACCGACCTCATGATCACGATCCGGCTCCGACCGGGCTCCGGCTACGCCCTGTCCAACACGCGGTGGCTACACGGACGGTCCGCCTTTACCGGGGACCGAATCATGTATCGCCTGCTCGGCGAGCCGCACGATCGATTTAGCATTTCGGCAGGGTTCCCAAGTCCAGTGCCCGCCGCGAGAGTCTCATGATCGACGCTGTGGTGTTCGACATCGGCGAAACGCTCCTTGACGACACGCGAGAATGGAACGCCTGGGCGGACTGGCTTGGCGTCCGACGACACACGTTCTCAGCGGTCGTCGGCGCCGTCGGCGCCTCGGGCAGGGACAACCGAGAAGCTTTCGCCTACTTCCGCCACGACTTCAACCTTGAGCATGAACGCGCAGCCCGCGAAGCGGCCGGCTGCGGGCAGGCCATCGACGAGGCCGACCTCTACGTGGATGTGCGGCCAGCGCTGTCCGCGCTGCGCGATGCCGGGGTCTGGGTCGGGATCGCCGGTAACCAGACGGCACGAGTCGGCGAACTCCTCCACAGCCTGAGATTGCCCGCAGATGCGATCGCAACGTCGGCGCGGTGGGGGGTCGGAAAGCCTGACCCTGCCTTCTTCGACCGAGTGGTGTCCATGGCACCAACCGACCGCGCCGGTCTGCTGTATGTCGGCGACCACCGCGACCATGACCTGCTCGCTGGTTGCAACGCGGGTGTCCGAACCGCGCTGATCCGCAGGGGGCCCTGGGGGTACCTCTGGCACGACGAGCCGAAGGTCCGCACAGCAGCTGCGTTCGTCGCGAGTGGGTTGACGGAGCTCGTCGAGATGGTCCTCGCGGAACGAGCCGGATCACCTGAGGTAGCGCCACGGACCTCGCCATGAACGCCGTCGCCGTGACTACGCAGTCCTGCACGCAGAAGTCCACGATCGTTGCGTTCGGCTCGCGGCTGCGGTCGCTGCGACGCCGGCATGGATTTACCCAACTCGGCCTGAGTGTCGCCATGTTCTTCAGCCGTGAGTACGTGGCGCTGGTTGAACGGGGTCTTCGAGCACCGAGCGCGGCGTTCGTTCAACGAGCAGAAGCGGCCCTGAACGCCGACGGTGAACTCCAGCAGGCCTATGACGCGATTCAGCGATCTCGCGCTCACGACGCTCAGTCACATGCCGCGAGACGTCTGACCGCGGGCCGCCGCGGGAGGATCGGAACGGCGGCTGGACGTCTTCGGGGCGTCACCCTGGAGCTGCCTGGCGGCGAGTTGCCTACGGCCTGGTTGACAGCGATTGACGACCTGCAGGGCGTGCTGCGAGACGAACTCCGCCCGGTCGCGGCCGACGATCACGTCATTGCGCTGGAGCAGCGGTGCGCGGATCTCGCCGCTGCTGCCGGCAAGACGGTCGGTTGGACAGAGGTGCTGTCATCGTCGGCGCTCGGCGCCGCCGACGCTGGTGCGCTACTGCGACAGCCATTGCGCATGGACGACGCCGAGCGAGTCTCGGCCGTCCTCGCTGCCTTCGCAGCGCTGTCCGCAGACGCACTGCTGATGCTCGGTCACCGGGACCGAGCTGCTGAGTGGTACCAGCTCGCAGCTCCCGAACATCGCCAGCAGTCGGCGACTGGAGATCAGGACGATTCCCCCGAGCATGCTGCGACCGCCTCACCCGATCGTGACGAGCCGTCGGCCGAGACATGTCGCGGATCGGTGCCGCCAAGCTGGCCAAGCCTAACGTTGCGTAATCGAACTCCAAAGCCCCGCGCGATGGGACCCGCGAAGGCGGCGGCGCGACTGCGTACGCGTCGATCTCGTCCGCGCGGGCGGGACGGACGCGCGCCCCCTGCCTAGGACTTCGGGATGTTGACGACCTCGAACCGGGAGCCATCAAGGTCCTCGATGAAGGTGGCGCAGTACCCGTCGGCGTACTCGGGATACGTGCGCGGTGCGTAGACGACCGTGCCGCAGGCGGCAACTGCCGCTCGGAACGCCGCGTCGACTGCCGAAGGGTCGTCGACCTCGAAGGCGAGGTGCTGCAGTCCGGGAGCGCCATGCTGATGCCGGCTGCGGCCGGCACCGTCGCCTTCGGTGCGGTAGACGAGGATCTCCGGGCCGTCGCCCAGGTAGATGAGGGGGCTTTCGAGGCCGCCGCTGCGCTGGTAGCCGAGTTCGGCGAGGAACGGGTCGTAGAAGGCGACGCTGGCGGCGAGGTCTGCTGCGGTGAGCGCGAGGTGATGCAACCTGGTCATCGGTGTGCTCCCTGACGAACGCGGATCGGTGGTCGGTGCCGGGTCGGGACGTGGTGTAGCTGTACGGTGCAACGAGCGATTGCAGTCGCGTGCAGGCTTCGGTCGGTATGGCTGCGGCGACGCCGATGGAGAGGCCGGCGTCGGGTCGGTAGACCTGGTGGGCGAGGCCGGCCGCGTTGAGTGCCAGCCGATTAACGCACGAAGGTGTACCAAAAGCTGACGACGTGTTGCTGACTTTGCGCTTGACGGGGTTGGACGGGTAGCCAACGTGGCGTGGGCCGGACGGGCACAGCATGCGGCGGACACATGCCCAGAGCGTCCAGGGCTTGGTACCGGCCGGAAACTGTACCGAGGGATCATGGGCGCGCAGGCGAATCGGGGAGACCGGCTTCCGTAGGATGCCTAGGCATGACTCGGATGCTGGTCACCGGCGGTGCCGGATTCATCGGTGCGAACTTTGTTCACTACACGACGAACCACCACCCGGAGTACGAGGTCGTCGTGCTCGACGCGCTGACGTACGCGGGTGATCGCACGACGCTCGCGCCGGTACAGGACCAGGTCCGGTTCGTCCACGGCGACGTCTGCGACGCCGAGGTCGTCGACGGCCTAATCGCGGAGTCGGACATCGTCGTGCACTTCGCGGCGGAGTCCCACGTGGACAACTCGCTGCACGACCCAGGGCCGTTCATCCGCAGCAACATCATCGGCACGTTCACGCTGCTGGAGGCGCTGCGGCGGCACGGTGGCCGGTTCCACCACATCTCCACCGACGAGGTCTTCGGTGACTTGCCGCTGGACAGCACGGACCAGTTCGCCGAGGACACCCCGTACGACCCTTCGAGCCCGTACTCGGCCTCGAAGGCCAGCTCGGACATGTTGGTGCGAGCGTGGGCGCGCTCGTTCGGGGTGCAGGCGACGCTGTCGAACTGCGCGAACAACTACGGCTCGTACCAGCACGTGGAGAAGTTCATCCCGCGGCAGATCACCAACGTGCTGACCGGGCAGCGGCCGAAGTTGTACGGCGAAGGGGTGAACGTGCGGGAGTGGACGCACGTCGACGACCACAACGCCGCCGTGCACGCCATCCTGTCCCGCGGCCGGCTCGGCGAGACCTATCTGATCGGGTCCGGTGATGAGCGGTCGAACAGGCAGATTCTGGAGCTGATCCTGGAGCTGATGGGCGAGGCGCCGGACGCCTACGATCACGTGCCGGACCGGCCCGGCCACGACCTGCGGTACTCGAACAACACCACGAAGCTGCGCACCGAGCTGGGTTGGGCGCCGGTATACGGCGATTTCACGGCGGGGCTGGCGGCGACGATCGACTGGTACCGGACCAATGAGTGGTGGTGGAAGCCGCAGAAGGAGACCACCGAGGCGAAGTACCAGGTCCTCGGCCGCTGACCTAGCCGCTCAGCCGCCGTTGGTCGGCGGCGAGCCGCTGGCGCTGTGCAGGAGGTAGGTCAGAAGGCACGCCAGCGACGCCGCGTGGGTGACCTCATGCTTGGCGATCAGGTCGAGCGCGGTGCCCCGGTCGACTCGTAGCAGGTCGATGCCCGGCTCGGGGTCCTGGACGGGCCGGGCGTCGTGGGCGATGAACAGGTGCACGGTCGCCGCGACGTTGGTCGGATAGGGATGCACGATCCCGGCCGAGGTCCAGGTGGAGGCGGCCAGCCCGGTCTCCTCGAGCAGTTCGCGCACCGCTGCCTGCAGCGGCTGTTCGCCGTCGTCGACGCCGCCGCTGGGCAGCTGCAGGATGTGCCGGCTGATGGCGTACTTGTACTCCCGGATGAGGTACAGCTCGCCGTCGCTGGTGACTGCGAGGACGGTGACGCCGTCGCCGCAGTACAGCACGTTGAACATGCCGGGCGTGCCGTCGGCGTGGACGACGTCGTGTTCCTCGACCTGCCACCAGCGGCTGGCGTAGACCGGCCGCACCGAGGTGGCAACTATCGGCCGTTCGGGGTCTTGCACAAGGACTGACTTTACCGGTGGCTGGCCGGCGCCCACGGTTCGATCGCCACCAGTCCTTGCGGGACGCGACTCGCAGGGGCCGGGGTGATGGCGAGCGGTAGGTCGGTGCCGAGGATGGCGTCGGCAGCCGTTTTGCTGGCGTGGAAGGCCAGGGTCATCTTGCCGGTGATGACGGTGTGCAGGCCGTGGATGCCGTCGGTGTCTTCGTGGTGGATGACGTGGAAGCCGGGGTTGATCCGGCCGTGTTCGGCGTGGGCGGTGCCGATGTAGTCGGTCTTGCCGGCGACGTAGGCGACGGCGCCGGTGGGGTCGACGACGCCGTGGGCGCAGGCGCGGCGGGTCTGTTCGAGCAGCGCGGTGGCCTTGTCCAGGTCGACGGCGTATGCGCGGCGACCGGTGATGTCGGGTTGGGTGCCGCCGAAGTATGAGGTGAGGGTGCCGCCGTCGCGGGCGGGCATGAGGATCGGCCGGTGCAGCTCGGTGAAGATCAGGCCTTGGTGGATCGTGGTGGCGGGTAGGTGGATCATCATGTCGAGCCGTGATTTGAGCAGGTCGCTGTCGCGGCTGCCGCAGGCGCGCAGCAGGGCGGCGGTGCCGATGCCAGCGGCGACCACGACCGTGCGGCCGGTGAGACGCTCGCCGGTGGACAGGGCGACGCCGGTGACCTTGCCGGACTCGTGGCTGATCTGCTGGACGGTGACACCGGTGCACACGGCGACGCCGGCAGCCAACGCTTGGCCGGCCAGGATGGTGACGATCCGCCGGGACGAGAAGACCCGCTCCTCAACCTGAACCAGCCGGTAGGCGGTGCCGTCACTGGTGTCGGCGGCGAGGTCGTGTGTGGTGCCGGGCTGGTGCGCGATGCCGTACTGGTCGAGGTGGGCGCGGAAGTCGTCGGCGCGGTGGACGACGTAGACAGCGGGCTGTGTCGGTAGTTCGGCGTCGGCGAGCAGGGTGGTGAAGGCGGGCTGGGCTTGGCGGCAGTTGGCGACGACGTGCGGGTGGCGGCTGGCGTAGAGGGCGCCGGAGTGCAGCATGCCGTGGTTGGCGACGGTGGCGCCGGCGCCGAGCTGGTCGGCTTCCAGCAGCGCGACGGCCTGCCCAGCGCGAGCCAGGCGCAGGGCGGTGAGGAGGCCAGCGATGCCGCCGCCGACGACGATGGTGTCGTAGCTGTTCACCGGCGCTCCTTGCTGGTGTGTTTGGTGACGAGGAACGGGCCGATGACGAGGGCGTCGGCGGTGCTGGAGTACAGGAACGCCAGGGCCTGTTCGGGGGTGGCGACGATGGGTTCCCAGCCGCTGTTGAGGCTGGTGTTGAGCACCGCCGGTGTGCCGGTGCGGGCATGGACGTGCTCGACGAGCCGCCGGTAGAGGGTGCCGTCGTCAGGCACGGTGTGGGGGCGGCTGGTGCCGTCGACGTGGGTTGCGGCGATGATCGGCGCCGGGTCCTTGGTCGGCAGGGTGAACGACATGAACGGCGCCTCGACTGTGGTGGGGAACAGGTCGGGGAGGTGTTCGGCGAGGACGGAGGGCCCGAACGGGCGGAACTGCTCGCGGCGTTTGATCCGGTTGACCTGGGCGCGCATGGCGTCGGTGGACGGGTCGGCGAGCAGGCTGCGGGCGCCGAGCGCGCGGGGCCCGAACTCCATCCGGCCTTGGAACCAGGCCACGATCTGCTCGTCGGCGATCAAGTCGGCTGCGGTGGCCGCCGGGTCGGCGGTTTCGACGTAGGGCACCCCGCACTCGCGCAGCACGTCGCCGATCTGCCCATCGGTGAAGGACGGGCCGAGCTGGGTGTGGGTGAGGCGTGCGGGGCGGTGACCGTGCTGCGCGGCGATGAGCAGCGCGGCGCCAAGCGCGGTGCCGGCATCGCCGCAGGCCGGGGCAACGTACACGTCGTCGAACGTGCCAGTGGCGGCGATCGCGCCGGCGGCGACGGAGTTCTCGGCGACGCCGCCGGCGAGGCACAGCCGCTGGTCGATGCCGGTGCGGTGCCGCTCGACGAACCCCAGCAGCGCTGCGGTGATCGTCTGTTGGGCGGTTGCGGCGAGGTCTCGGTGCGCGCCGGTGAGCTCGCCGTCCGGCAGCCGCCGGGTCGGCAGGCCGAGCAGCTGGTCGGCGGCGAACATCGGCAGTTGGTCGGTGTGGAAGACCGGATGCCGCTGCAGGACCGTCTGGTGCAGGACCCGCGGGTCGAGGCGTGGCAGGCCGCCTGCGGTGTGCAGCAGTCCGGTGAGGTCCATGGTCGGGTTGCCGTACGGGGCCAGGCCCATGACCTTGTACTCGTCGTGGTTGCTGCGGAACCCCAGATACTGGGTGACGAGGGCGGCGAACAGGCCGATCGAGTCCGGGAACGGCACCGCCTCCAGCAACTCCAGTTCGGGCCCGCGGCCGCGGAACGCCGCACAGGAGGTGCCGTCCCCGGCCTGGTCGGCGGTGATGATGAGCGCGTCGTCGAATCCAGAGATCAGATACGTCGAGGCGGCGTGCGCGGTGTGGTGGTCGACGTACTCCACGGGCGGGGCGAAGCCGAACGTGTACTGCAGGTACGCCTCCAGGCGAGGCGGGAAGTCCGACCACGTCGCCCGCGGAAAAGCGACGACGTCAACCTCCCGCATGCCGATCTTGGCTTGCTGGAGGCAGAACCGGATCGCGGCATCGGGCATCAGTCCGACCGCGTGCTTGGAGCGGACGAAGCGCTCCTCCTCTGCGGCGGCGACGATGTCGCCGTCGCAAAGCAGGACCGCGGCGGGGTCGTGTTCGGCTTTGCCGAGGTTGCCGTGGACGCCGAGGATGTACATGACGGGGTGCCCTTCCAGCTCGGTGATCCGCGCAAGGGTTGCTCGTTGAAGGTGCCCGGTCGCCCGGGCCGGCTGGGTCAGGCGGGTGGCGGCGCGGGGTGTTCCCGGTACCAGGCGATCGTGTTGGCCAACCCGTCGGCGAGCGGCACCGCTGGTGCCCAGCCGAACGTGTGCCGCGCCCGGGCGGCGCTGGTGACTTGGCGGCGGATGTCGCCCGGCCGGTCTGGTACGAACCGGATCAAGGTTTCGTCGGCGCCGACGGCGGTGAGGATCTGGCGGGTCATCGTCAGCGCGTCGGCTTCGGTGCCAGTGCCGATGTTGAACACCTGCCCGTGGATGTCGTCGCTGTCGTGGAGCAGGGCGGCGAGGAGCAGGTCGCAGACGTCGCTGACGAAGATCCAGTCGCGGCGGACGGTGCCGTCGCCGGTGAGGGTGATCGACTGTTCGGTGAGGGCCTGGGTGATGACTCGTGGGATGAGCCAGCCGGGGTATTGCTGCGGCCCGTAGATGGTGACCGGCCGGAACGCCACGTAGGGCAGGCCTCGCATGGCGTGGACGGCGGACAGGTATGCCTCGAACGCGGCCTTCGCCGCGGCGTAGATGGTGCTGGGCCGGACCGGGTCGCTTTCGTGGAGATCGTCGGCGTCGTTGTCGCCGTAGACGTCGGCGGTGGACAGGAACAGCAGTCGGGCGATCTGTCGGTCGGCGAGGTGCTGCAGGTAGCTGGGCGGGTCGTCGGCCGTCGTGGTCTGGGGGGCGGTGAAGCTGTTGACCGGGGCGACCAGGTGCAGCACCGTGTCGCCGGCCGCGATGACGTCGCCGGCGACGGCCGGGTCGTAGATCGAGCCCTGCACGAACCGGTACCGGGTGTCGGCGAGGAGCCGCGGTGGGATCTTCTGCTCGCCGTACTGCAGCGGGTCGACCAGCACGATCGTGTCGAACCGGCCAGCGATGTCGGGGCGGGTCTGCAGACGTTGCAGCAGGTTCACGCCGATGAAGCCGGCCGCGCCGGGGATGACGAGGTTGCTGATGACGGGCTCCTTCCCTGCGATGGGATAGCTGGTGTGCCGCTGGTCGCGGCGACGACACGTTGTTCGAAGTCACGCAGCCGCTGCCGTTGACCGGCGGTGGCGCTTCCTTGGGCTTTGCGGATCAGCGTCGGTCCGTCCGAGATCACCTTGGTCGCGCCGGAGGTGCTGATGACCCGGGGTGCGAAGTCGATCCGCAGCGTCGACCCGTCGGCGGGCACGACGAGATTCAGTGCGCCGGACAGTCCCTTGGCCAGCCACGCCTGGGCGGCCGATGCGATGCGGGTGGAGCGCGGCGTGTCGCGGGCCGCGGCTGGGACGAGCCGGTGGGCGAGGTGGTGCAGGACCGCCAGCGACTCGGCCGACCATCCGGCCGGTGAGGTGGCCTCGAACGCCGCGAGCCGCCGCAGCCGCTCCGCTGGCGGCAGCGGCACGAGTCGGCAATGCCCGGTGGCCTGCTCCACCTGCCCGTCGGTGAAGACGCCGACGAGTTCGCGGTAGCGGTTGTGCAGGACGGTCAGCACGGCGTGCAGGCAGCGCAGATCCTCGTCAAGGCTCCCGTCCAGCGGCGTGGTGATACTGACGTAGCCGAACCCGGCCGTGACGATCCACCGGCCGACCGTCGGCGAGTCCGTCGACCTGCAGGTGGTGCACCAGTGCCGGACCAGGTCGGTCGTGATGCTCGCGCACGGTTCGATCAAGGCCAGCCGTTCGAAGTGGGTCAGGTCGCCCTGGCGCACCGGCCGCCGATGGGTCAGGTCGGGAATGTGGATGTGGGTGTGGAACTTCGCCGCGACCGAGTGCGCGTCCGGGGCGGTGTCGATCGGGTTGAACCCGTGGGTGACGTACACGTCGCGGCTCAGTACTGCCGAGATCCGCAGTGCGACTGCGACGTGCCAGCCGAAGACCGCGACGAACGCTGCCGTATCCAGGTCGAGCATCGACCGTATCGGTGCAGCGCGGGGATCACCGACGAAGATGTTGACGTCTCGGTCGCTCCAGGTGACCGTCTTGGGCACCACCAGCGCTTCCAGTGCCGTGCCGGGCACCGGCGTCTGCGCGAGTGTGGGAGCGGTGTCGCGGAAGCGCTCCCAGGGCAGCCGGTCGGCGACCTCGGCGGGCAGGTAGTCCGGCGCGTATCGGGGCGTGTCCAGCACCGCGACCCGCGCCCAGTCCACCCGTGCCAGATATGCCGCCAGCAGGGTCGCCGGAGCCCACACGCCGCGGGTGTTAGCCGTCATGGCGCCACCCGTTGACCGCTTCGATGACCCGGTCGGCTTCGTCGTTGCTGAGTCCGTGCCACAGCGGCAGGCACACATGTGTCGCCGCGAAGTGCTCCGCAGCGGGAAACGGCCCCTGGTCGCCGAGGCCCAGAGCGGGCTGCCGGTGCAACGGCACGTCGTACACGCCCTTGCCCGGCTGCACTCCGCACGCCGCCAGATGCCGGTGCAGCGACTCCCGTGCTGCCGCGTCGGCGGTGGTGACGATGAACTTGTGGCCGCTGCAGCCGGCTGTCGGCAGGTGCGGCACGAGGACCGACGGATGGTTGATGCCGTCGAGGTATCGGCTGACGAGCCGGGTGAGCCGGGTGCGGGTGGCCTCGAAACCGAGGAGCTGGGCGACGCCGAGCGCGGCGTGCAGTTCCGACATCCGCCACGCGCTGCCGAACACCACGTGGTGGAGCCCATCGTCGGCCTTGCCTTGGTCGCGGTGCCGCCGGGCCGCCGTCGCCCACTCGCTGGAACCGGTGGTCAGGACCCCGCCTTCGCTGGTGGTCAGGACTTTCGTCGCGAACAGCGAGAACGCGGCCAGGTGCCCGAACGTGCCGGCCCGCTGCCCGTCCACCTCGGCGCCGTGCGCGTGCGAGGCGTCCTCGATGAGCAGGACGTCGCGCTCGTCGCACCAGGCGCGGATGCGCACCAGCTCCGGGGTGAGGTAGCCGCCGATGTGCACCACCACGACCGCGGCGACCTCGGGGGTCCATGCGGCGCCGATCGATGCGATGTCCGGGTACTGGCCCGCGTCGTACAACACCGGGCGGCACCTCGCCCGCAGCACCGCCTCCGCCGTCGCGTAGTTCGTGTTCGCCGGCACCAGCACCGGCCGGCCCTTCACCTCCGCGACACGCAGCGCGATCTCCAGCGCCGCCGTACCCGAGGAAACTGTTGCCGCATGCGCGGCGCCGACCAGCGTCGCGAACCGGTCCTCGAACTCGGCGTTGTTCGTCCCGGGGATCAGCCGGCCGGTCTGCAGCACCGTTGCCGCTCGCCGGAGGAATTCTTCGGCGACCTCATCCGGGAACTGCACCGTGAACGCAGCGATCTCATCCACGGCCGGTGACCCGCTCAGTAGTACCGGCCGCAGCGTTGGTGGTGAGCGATGGACGGACGCGGGTGCTATGAGGCTGCGGGGTTATGCACTGCGGTGGCGTCATGTCCGCAACGTATGTGGATACAGGCGCGCCGCCTTCATGATCCGCTGGTACACCTGTGCGAGGACTGCGGTGTACCCGTCGACCTCCGGCACGGCCGGAAGATCACCGGTACAGCAGCTGACCGGTCCGCACGTTGCAAGCAGTCATCCCGGCAGCCCGGGCCGCCGCGACGCCGGCGTCGGCGTAGACCAGACAGCGGCCCGGTGGTGTCCGCAGAGTGACGCCAACGTCGGCGAGTGTCTGAGCCAGCCCCTGGTAGCAGACCTCGCGGGAGTCCACGAGGGTGCCGTCCCAGGCGAAGATCAGCGCCTCGAAACCGGTCCCGTCGGGTACGTCGACGCAGCTCACGATCTGATCGCCCTCGGTCATCCCACGATGCCTGGTCAGGCCAGCGGGGACAGTAGGAACGCCTCGATCGCGGCGGTGTCGGTGAGACCCGGCCAAGCGACGAGAGCCCCGGCAGCGCGCAGTTGCTCAACCGACTCGCTGCCCGAGGCGACGCCTGCGGCGTGGGCTCCACCCCGTAGGCCGGTGTTGATGTCGTGGCTGCTGTCGCCGATTACGACGGTATTGTCGCGGTCGAAGACGTCGCCGTACTTCGCCATCGCCCGGCGTTGGGCGATGGCGACAAGCTTTGGCCGGTCGGTGTCGTCGTCGCCGTAGGCACCGGCGTCGAGATCGACGTAGCGGTCCAGGCCGAATACCTCGAGCTTGATCCGCGCGACCTCGCGAAGGTTGCCGGTCAGCACTGACTGCACCAGCTCCTGCCGGTCGGCGAGCGTGGCGAGGGTCGGCTGCGCGCCGGGCAGGACCCGGCCACGCTCGGCCAGCTCGGCTCGGTGCCGGTCGTATTCGGCCGGCAGCGCCGCCGTGTACCGGGACAGGTGCGGTTCGTCCTCGGCGATGCCGTGCAGGCGCAGGGTCGCGGTGAGGATCGACGGCTCGGTCTGCCCGGTCACCTCGGCCTTGTGCACCATCCGGACGCCGGTGGCGGTGTGGAAGGCGTTCGCGTACAGGTCACCGCCCACGCCGCGGGTCTCGATGAGCGTATGGTCGATATCCCAGAGGATCAGCCGACGGCCGGACCGAGAAGCGATCATCCTTCGAGTCTGCCAGGCTGCGCCGACCTTGCAGGGGTACAGCCGGTCCGGACGTGTGATGGGGGTGGCGGCATGGAGATCGACGAGTGGGCGATCGGGCAGCGCATCGCCCAGCATCGGCTGCGCCGTGGCCTCACCCAGGAGGAACTCGCCGGCCTGGCCGGTATCTCGCTGTCCATGATGAAGAAGATCGAGTCCGGCGCGCGGACCGTGACCCGCTTCGCGCAGCTGGTGCTGTTCGCGCAGATCCTGCGCGTGGCTGATCTGCGGGATCTGACCGGGGTGCCGATGTCGATGCTGCCGGACGGTCGGCGCGGTCATGCGGCGGCCGACACGGTCCGCACCGCTGTCCTGGAACGTGGTCACGGCACCGAACCGGTGGGGTTGGAGGGGTTGCGGCGGCTCGTCGGCCGGGCATGGGGTACGTGGCAGGAGCCGTCGAGCTTCCGCTACGACGCGGTCGGGCAGTACCTCACCGAGGTGATCCGCCTTGCGCAGGCGCAGGTCAACACGTCCGCCGGCGAGCAGCGTCGGGAGGCGCTCGCGCTGGCCAGCACCGTCTATCAGCTGGCCCGGACGTGGACCAAACGGGTCGGCGAGTACGACCTGTCTTGGGTTGTCGCCGACCGGGCGGTCGCATGTGCTCTCGACGCCGACGATCCCGACCTGGCCGGCGCGGCGGCATGGAACCTCGCCATGATCCTGTCCGCGCAGGGCAAGACCGAGCAGGCCCGCAGCGTCGTCCGTAACGCGATCACGGACCTCGACGCCCAGGTCGGCGACAGTCCCACGCCGGCGCGGCTTGCCGTCTTCGGTGGCCTGCACCTGCTCGGTGCGACCGAGGCCGCCCGTGAAGACGACGCCCAGGACGCCCGGAACCTGCTCGACACCGCAGCGGCGATCGCCGCGCGCACTGGCGAGACGAACCATCACCGGATGGTGTTCGGGCCGACGAACGTGGCCCTGCACCGCATCTCGACCGCGATCGAGCTCGGCCGCACCCGCGAGGCTCTCGACCTCGTCGAACGCACCGACGCCCGGCACGCCGCATCGGTCGAGCGTCGCCTCACCTTCCACATCGACGCCGCCCGCTGCTACGTCCGCCGCGACAACCCCGTCGCCGCCGTGCACATGATGGGCCGCGTTCTGCACGACTCGCGGGACGAACTGCGCTACAACCCGATCGCCCGCGAGACCCTACGGCAGCTCGGCGCCCGTGGCACACCGTCGATCCGCGCCGACCTCGACCCCCTGCTCGACGCCGCGGGTCTGACACCGTAACCCGCCCGTAGGCGGCCGAGGGGCACTGACAGTGTCCCTCCCTCGCCGTGCCTCAACCCATCCACCTTCGTGCGTACGGTCACCGATGTTCCGCGCCAGCGACCGGTCGCCGGTCGGCCGGGTGATGCGGTTCATGGCCGTGAGGAGGTGGATGCGATGGACAGGACGGGATGCACCGGGACCAGCGGTACGTCGTCCGCGGCGTCGTCCGAGTCGGGAGCGGTGACGTTCGCCGAGGCGTTGCGAAGGTGGCGGATGACCCGCGGGCTGTCACAGGCGGCGCTGGCGGAACAGGTCATGTACTCCCGCTCGCTGGTCAATCTGGTCGAGAACGGCTACCGGCGGGCCACCGACGCGTTCGCGCGTGCGGCCGATACGGCGCTCGACGCGGCTGGGCAACTGCACGCCGTATGGATGTCGGCCGCTGCAGCCGATCACGTGCCGACGGTCCCGACGAGGCATCACCGGATGGGGGGCGGTCCTGTCGCCGGCACCTGTGCTGGGCAACTCTCGGACCGGGCCCTCGCCGACCGGCTCGACCGGCTGGAACGGCTTCCTGACCACCGCGACGGTCGTCGGCTTCTGCGTCGGCGGCCCGCTCCGCGACCTTCCGCGGCGCGGATGCGCCGGCCACCGTACAGGCGCAGCATGCGCGGCGCTCATCCGTGGCATAACCGCGCGCCCCGCCGCTTGTACCGCCCCGATGTCTGGCGTGCCGACGGCCTCGCCGACCAAATGGACGTCGGCGAGTGTGTACGCAAGTGCCGACCATCGGGGCGTACCCCTGGGGCGCGGTGTGGTGCACAGCCCCACGGCCTCAACGGTCAACATCGGCCCGGGCCAGTAGGCGATGGCGGCAGTGAACTTCGACGTCGAAGGACCGATGGTCGGGTACAACCGGCGCGCGCGAGCGCTGTACCACGCTGCACCCTTTCGTGCCTGGTCGAGATCTGCGGGAATGAATGCGTTCAAGGCCGTGGCGCGGCATATGAGACGTTCGCCGGCTGCCGTTCGCAGATGGCTGCGGTGGCCGGCGGCGCCAGCCGTGATCCGCCCACATCGGGCCGGCGGTCGAGATGCAGAACACCAATCAAGCGGGCTGCGCGAACAGCCCGAGCAGTTTGCTCCATCAGGGCACAGGGGAGGCGAGGGTGGCTACGTCCACCGGGACGAGCGGCGACGACCGTGCGCTGTCGGTGATGGGCTCCGCGCTGCGGCACTGGCACCGGACTACGGCGGACGGTGCATGCGTGGCTGGTCGTCGACAGCAGGTGCCGTGCCCGGGTCAGCGGCTCGGGACGCATGCGCTGCAGGCGGCGGGCCGGCCTTGGCATGTGCAGTTCTCTACCCGAGTTGACGTGCTGACGAGCGGGATCCGGCATGACGGTTGAGACACGACGGGGCACGTTGACCGACGAGGCCGGCCCGGTCGACCACAGCCGCTCCGCTGATGCCGGCACAGCTCCGGGAGGTGCAGCGGCACGGGGTGCGGCGGGGTGTGATTCGGTCTGTGGCTCGCTGGCAGCGCAGGCGAGTGACCTCGTCCACGGTGGCGTGATCGACGAGTGCTTCACGATCGGCGTGGATCTCAAGCCGCGAACGGCCCGGCTGCACGGCGGGTTGTCCGACCGGGCCGCTGCCGCATGCACGGCTGCGCGGCGCTTCGCACGGCGCCCGCGGTTGGCGCCGGTGAGGAGACGGCAGGCATGAGGATCACTGGGAAGTTGATGGTGCTGGTTGTGGTGCCGTTGGTCGCTGTGGTCGCCTTCGCCGGGTTGGCGTTGGTGTCCGCGGGCGGGCAGGCGTTGCGGGCTGACCGGCTGCGGTCGCTGGTGGTTGCCGGCGAGGCTGCCGGAGACCTGGTGTCTCGGTTGCAAGCGGAGCGGGTGGCTGCGGTTGAGGCGTTGGTCGGCCGGCCTACCGGGGCCGTTGACGCCTACCTGCAGAAGGCCGCGGCGACGGATGCGGCGGCTGACCGGTTCCGTGGCGCGCAGTCACAGCTGTCGCAGGTGCCGGGCAGCATGCAGCGGTTGCTGGACCAGGTTGACAGCGGGATCGGGCAGCTTGCCGCGCTGCGGGCGCGGGTGTCCTCGGGCAAGGGTGCCGCGTCGGCGCTGGTGTTCGCGTACCGGATCTTGATTGCTGACCTTGTCTCCTACCGTGAGTCGATGGCGCAGGCCGGCGGCGCCCCGGCGGATATCGCTGACCGCATCCGCGCGGCGGCGGCCCTGTCCAGGGCGGCGGAGTTCGTGGGGTTGCAGCAGGTGGCGGCGCTGCGGGCGACGGAGTCGGAGCAGCTGACACCGGCGGCGTATCAGGACATCACCGCTGCGCGGACCGGCTACGCGGAGGCGGCGCTGACGTTCGACGCGTTGGCGGCACCGCAGTGGCTGGAGTGGCTGGACGGCGCGCTGACCGGCGATGACGTGGTCGCCGCGCAGCGGTTGGAGGACACCGTCGCCCGGATCCGTCCGGGTGCCCGTCTGGGGTTGGACCGCGCTGGGTGGACGTCGGCGATGAGCGCCCGGATCGAGCAGCTGCACCAGGTGGAGATTCGCATCGGCGCGGAGATCGTCGCCGACGTGACGCGGCTGCGTGATGACCAGCGCTGGGTGACTGCGGTGGAGTTCGCCGCGGTGCTGGCTGCGGTGGGGGCGGTGATCGGGTTGGCGTTGTGGCTGGGCCGGCCGATGATCCGTGGCCTGCGGCGGCTGCGGGACACCGCCCGGCGGGTGGCGCGCCAGACGCTGCCCGCGGAGGTGGCCCGGCTGGCCGACCATGAGGTGCTGGGCGGGTTGACTCCGGAGCAGTTCGCCGACAGCACCCCTGCCCCGGTGGACGTGCGTGGCCGCGACGAGCTGGCTGAGGTCGGTGCGGCGTTCAACGCGGTGCATCGTGAGGCGGTCCGGGTGGCCGCCGAACAGGCAACCACCCGGGTCGGTATCGCTGCGATGTTCGAGAGCCTGGCCCGGCGTGGGCAGGGACTGGCCGGGCAGTTGCTTGCCGAGTTGGATCGGCAGGAGCGCGGCGAGGAGGACCCGGACCGGTTGGCGCAGTTGTTCCGCCTGGATCATCTGGCCGCGCTGCTGACCCGGACCAACGACAGCCTGCTGGTGTTGGGTGGCGGTGCGTCGGCGCGTCCCCGCCGCCAGGACGAGCCGGTGATCGACGTGCTGCGCGCTGCGCAGGGCCAGGTCGAGCAGTACACGCGGATCGAGTTCGGGTTCACCGATGACCTGGTCGCCATTCGGGCCGCGGCGGTGGACGACCTGGTGAAGCTCCTGGCCGAGTTGATGGACAACGGCTGCAGCTACTCCCAGGCGGCGGTCACCGTGTCGGCCAGGTTGCTCACCGATCGGGTGGTCGTCCAGATCGTCGACGCCGGTATCGGCATCGACGCGGACCGGCGGCGTGCCCTCAACGAGCGCCTCGCATCCGACCGTGGCCCGTTGGACCTGGCGGCGGTGCGGGCGATGGGCCTGACCGTGGTCGGTCGGCTTGCCGCCCGCCACGGGATCCGGGTGGAGCTCCGCCCGGGCCAGCCCGGCACCATCGTCGACGTCACCGTGCCGGTGCACGTGTTCACCATCGGCACGACGCCACGGCGTGCGCTGGACAGCGGCCATGCTCCGGTTGCGGCCCTCACCGGTGCTCGCGTCAGCGGTGCTGTGGGCGCTGGACCGGTTGCGGGTGCACAGCGGCGTGATCCGAGCGCGCCACCGGCGGCACCGTTGTTCCAGGTCGACGGACCGGCGGCAGTGCCTCAGCCCCGACCGGCCACCGGACCGCCCAGTATTCCCGTGGCCGGGCCGCGACCGGCAGCAGCCGACCTCGCCGACACCGTGGAGACACGCCTGCCGATCTTCGAAGCGGTCCAGGGCAGCTGGTTCGTCTCGGCTCCGGCGTCGGCCCCGGCCGTCGACGCCGACGGCGAGCCGGTGCCACGGCCGGCCGAACCGTGGCAGATGACGGCGGACACCGGCTGGCAGGCCGCTGCGGCGGCGGCACAGCCGGCGGTTGCTGCGATCACCCGTACCGGCCTGCCCCAACGGAACCCGATGGCCAACCTGGTGCCAGGCAGCGTCGAACTGGGCGGCCAGCCTGCGGTGCCAGCGGCGGAGTACCGCGACCCGCAGGCCGTGGCCGCGAGCCTGGCCGCCTACGGCCGGGGCCTGGCCCGCAACAGCCGCGCCGGGGCGCACATCCGCCCGACGTCGAACGTTTGACAGCCACATCCCATAAGGAGCGAACAGTCGTGAGCGTCGATGTGAACTTCCTATTGAACGACTTCGTCGGCCGGGTACCGAAGGTCACGCACATCGTGGCTGTGTCGGTCGACGGGCTGCTCGTCGCCCGAAACCAGAGCCTGCCCAGAGATGGTGCGGAACGGCTGGCCGCGATCGCCTCCGGTCTGGTCGCGTTGCTGCACGGCGCGGCAAACAACCTGGAAGCCGGGCAGGTGGTGTCCAACCTGACCGAGATGACGGGCGGGCTCATGTTCACCATGTCGGTGTCCAGCGGCGCCCTGCTTGCCCTCGCCGCCCCAGGGTGCGACATCGGGCAGGTGGGCCATGAACTGGCCGAGCTGATCAACCGGGTCGGACCCGCGCTGCGCCCGCAGGCACGGGCCGACGCGTTCACCGCGTCCATGCTCACCGCGTCCGGGATGGCCGGATAGGTGCGGGCATGGCAGCCACAGCGATGCAGACCGTCATGCAGGCGGCAGTGACGTCCGGGGTCACCGGGGCGCGGCGGACAACCGTGAAGATCGTGATCGCGGGCGGGTTCGGCGTGGGAAAGACCACGATGGTCGCCTCGGTGTCGGAGATCGCCCCGGTCGCCACCGAGGTCGCGATGACCGCGGCCAGCCGCGCGCTGGATGACACCAGCGCGGTGCCGGCCAAGACGGCGACCACGGTGGCGATGGACTTCGGCCGCATCACCCTGCTCGGTGACCCCGGTGGTATCGCGCTGTTCCTGTTCGGCGTGCCAGGTCAGCAGCGGTTCTGGTTCATGTGGGACTCGGTCTGCCACGGCGCGCTCGGCGCGATCGTCCTGGTCGACGTACGGCGGCTGACCGACAGCTTCGGCCCGATCGATTACTTCGAACGGACCGGGCTGCCGTTCGTGGTGGTCGTCAACCAGTTCGACGGCGCACCCGAGTACCCCGAACCGGAGCTCCGCGAAGCGCTCACGCTGCCCGCATCGGTGCCGGTACTGGCCTGCGATGCCCGCAACCGCGAAGGCGCCAAGCAGGTCCTGATCACCCTCGTCGAGCACCTTCTGGCCCGGCGGATCCGACCGCCCGGCACCGGTGCCCGCTAAGCCCCACCAACCTCTCAGGAGCAGACACATGCAACAACGACGAACGCGGCACCGGGCGACCTGGGCGACCCGGCTGGCCTGGGTGCTCGCGGCGGCCCTGGCGATGACCGGCTGCGGCGGCAGCAACGCCGGCGACACCGGCACCGACACGGTCAAGATCGGCTTCGTGGGCAGCCTGTCCGGGACCTACCAGGACGTCGGGCAGGAGATGCGCGACGGGTTCCAGCTCTACCTGGACACCCACGACGGCCGGTTCGGCGGCCGGAAGGTCGACCTCGTCGTCGCCGACGAAGGCAACGGCGCGGCCACCGCCCTGCCTGCGGCCACCCGGCTGGTCAAAGACGAGCACGTCGCGGCACTGGCCGGGATTGTGGCGTCCGGGTCGTACCTGGCCATCTCCGCGCTCGCCACCGAACACAAGATCCCGCTGATCGGGTCCAACGGCCGACCGGACACCGACAACTCCGACTGGCTGTGGACCACCAGCTTCCGGTCACCGGACCCGGGCACCGCGATCGCCCCGTACGTCAAGGAGCACGTGGACGGGCCGGTGTGGGCGATCGGTCCGGACTACAAGGGCGGCTACGACCAGGTCGGCGGTTTCACCGACACGTACACCAAGCTCGGCGGGAAACTCGCCAACCCGGCCGGCAAGGCCACCTGGACACCGTTCCCGGACACGCCGAACTATCTGCCGTACCTGTCGCAGATCGCCAAGTCGGACGCCAAGGCGGTCTACGCGTTCTTCGGCGGTGCGAACGCCGTCGGGTTCGTCACCCAGTACCGGCAGTCCGATGCGAAGAACCTGCCGCTGTACGGGGCGTTCCTGACCGAAGGTCCCGTCCTGCAGCAGCAGGGCGCGGCAGCCGAAGGCATCTGGAACGTCCTCAACTACAGCCCAGACCTGGACAACGCCGCGAACCGGACATTCATTGCCGAGTGGACGACCCGCCACGCAGACCGGTCGCCGACCACGTATGCGATGGCCGCCTACGACGCCGCCGCCGTCCTCGACAAGGCAATCGCAAGGATCAGCGGCAAGGTCACGCCGGTGAAGATCAACGAAGCGATCGGTCAGCTCGGGCAGATCGACAGCCCGCGCGGCGCGTGGCAGTTCAGCCCCAAGAACCACACCCCGATCCAGCACTGGTACCTGCGCGTGGTCCGCCGCGACGGCACCCAACTGGCCAACCGCGTCGTGCAGGACCTGGCCACCATCGGCGCCTGAACAGCCCCTTCCCCCAACCGAGTTCTGTCGGCGAGAGGACGAACCTGCCGTGGGCCCGCTCAATGCCCTCGATGTGTACCTGATCCCGGTCATCGACGGGGTCGCCTACGGGCTGCTGCTGTTCACCCTGGCAGCCCCCTTGACCCTGGTGTTCGGGGCGGGTGGGGTGCTGAACCTGGCCCACGGCAGCCTCTACGCCGTCGGCGCCTACGCCGCCGCGCTCATCAGCGACGGCTCCTGGACCAGCCTCGCCATCGCCGCGGCCGCAGGCACCCTCGCCGGCGCGGCCGGTGGCGCGCTGCTGTCCGCAGCCCTCATGCCGGTCACGGGCCGGGGGCACCTGGCGCAGGCGCTGCTGACCTTCGGCGTCGCGCTCGTCGCCGGCGCCGCGCTCGTCCTGGCCTTCGGACCGGACAACCTGCGCCCCACCGTGCCGGCCGGGCTGGACACCACCGTCACCCTCGCGGGGCATCGGTACCCGGCATACCGGCTGGCGTTCATCGCCATCTCGGCGATCCTCGCCGGCGGCGGGTGGCTGGCCCTGGCTCGCAGCCGAGCTGGGGCCCGGCTGCGAGCCATGGTCGACGACCCGCACATGCTCGCCTGCCTGGGCACCAACCCCCACACCGTCCTCGCCGCCGTCCTGACCGCCGGCGGTGCGCTGGCCGGCCTTGCCGGGGTGCTCGGCGCGCCGATCATCGGACCAGGCCCGGGCACCGCGGACACGGTGCTGCTGCTGTCGCTGGTGATCGTCGTGGTCGGTGGGCTCGGCTCGGTCGGCGGCGCGGTCACCGCCGCCGTCGGGGTCGGGCAGGTCCAAAGCCTCGGCGTGGTCCTCGCCCCCACGTGGACGCCGTACCTGCTGTTCGCCGCGATGGCCCTCACGTTGCTGGTGCGGCGCCAGCCGCTCCAGATCGGGGGTCACGCATGAGCCGCAGTTGGCGCGCGGTGCTGCGCCGTGGCAGCGGCCTCCCGGCACCAGTGTGGGGGCTCGCGGCGATCGCCGCCCTCGCCGCCGCCGGAATCCTCGCAGACCCGTACACGCTGAGCTCCTGGACCCGGATCCTCAGCCTCGCCCTGCTCGCCCTCAGCGTCGCGGTCCTGGCCGGGACCGCCGGGCTGCCCAGCCTCGGGCAGGTCGCCCCGTACGCCGTCGGCGCCTACACCACCGCGATCCTGGCCCGCCACGGCATCACCGCCGGCCCGGCCCAGCTCGCCGCCGCCGCTACCGCCGCGGCCGTGTTCTGCCTCCCCATCGGCGTGGCCGTGACCCGCACCCGCGGGATCACGTTCCTCATGGTCACCCTCGCCGTGGGCGAGCTGACGGCGGTCGCGGCCGGGCAGTGGACGACGGTCACCGGCGGCACCGACGGCCTGGCCGGCATCCCCGCCACCCAACCGTGGTGGGGCACCGCTCCGATGCTCGAGGACCGGGCCGTCTACGGCTACGCCCTCACCGTCGCCGTGGCGGTCACCGCCGCCCTGTGGTGGACGCTGCGGACACCGGCCGGGCTGTTGCTGCAAGGATGCCGCGACCACGAGACGCGGATGCGGGCCAGCGGCCACCCCGTCACCCGGTACCTCGTCGCCACCTACGTCGGCGCCGGTGCGATCGCCGGGATCGGCGGCGCGCTGCTGGTCACCGGACAACGCTACGTCTCACCCGGCGACGTCGGGTTCGAGGTCGCCGCGCTGGTGCTGCTCGCCGTGACCATCGGCGGTGGCAGGTCCCTCGGCGGCGCCCTCGCCGCGGTCGCCCTTGTCGCCGTTGTGCGGGACTGGGCCGCCGCCACCGTCCCCGGCCGCGGCCCCCTGCTGCTCGGTGTGTTGTTCGTCGCCGTGGTGTACGTGCGCCCGAAGGGTCTGGCCGGTCCCGGCCGGCGCCGCCGACAGCACCCGCCGGTCGCGGCGGAGGTGCCGTCGTCATGACCCAGACGTCGTTCGGGCCGCAGCTGTCCGCCCGAGGGCTGACCCGCCGATACGGACCCTTCCTCGCAGTCGATGACGTCGACCTCGACCTCGCGGCCGGGGACCGGCACGCGCTGATCGGCCCCAACGGTGCCGGGAAGAGCACCCTGCTGAACCTCCTCGCAGGCACCATCCGGCCCACCGCCGGACAGGTCGTCCTCGCCGGGCGCGACATCACCCGCACCCGCCCGGTCCGCCGCGCCCGGCTCGGCCTCAGCCGCACCTTCCAGACCCCCGCGGTCCTTGAGTCGCTCACCGCGCTGGACAACCTGGTCGTCGCCGCGTGGCGGCACACCGGCACCCACACCGCGTGGCGGCCCGCCAGGCGCCGCACACTCGCCGCCCGTGGCCTGCACCGCCTCGACGAGGTCGGCCTCGGCGACCACGCGCACACCCCGGCCCGCGAACTCTCCCACGGGCAACGCCGACTCCTGGAGATCGCCGGAGCGCTCACCGCCAACCCCGCCGTGCTGCTGCTCGACGAACCCGCCGCCGGCCTCGCCGACCACGACCTGACCCTGCTGCTGGACGCGTTGCGGCGGCTGCCGGCACAGACCGCGGTCCTGCTCGTGGAACATAACCAGGACGTGGTCACCACCCTCGCGCACACCGTGACCGTCCTGCACCACGGCCGGGTCCTGGCCACCGGCACCCCGCACGCCATCCACACCCACCCGGCGGTCGCCGAGGTCTACCTCGGCACCCCCCACGGGACGGGGTGAGCATGCGGCTGTCCCTGGAGCAGGTCAGCGCCGGCTACGGCGGCGGCGTGGTCGTGCACCGCATCGACCTGTCCGTCCCGGCCGGGACGGTCCACGCCGTCGTCGGCCACAACGGCGCCGGCAAAACCACCCTGCTGCACACCATCGCCGGGCTCATCCCACCAGCCACCGGCCGGATCCTTCTCGACGGCACCGACCTCACCGGGCAGCCCGCCCACCGACGGACACGAGCCGGCATCGGCTACGTGCCGCAAGGCCGACGGGTGTTCGCCTCGCTCACCGTCGCGGAACACCTCGCCATCGCCCAACGCCACACCACCGGAACCTCGACCGCGGCACGGTGGACCCGAGACCGGGTCCTGAACCTGCTGCCGCACCTGGCCACCCGGCTCCGGCACCGCGGCGCGCACCTGTCCGGCGGCGAACAGCAGATGCTCGCCATCGCCCGCGCCCTGCTCACCCAACCAGCACTGCTGCTACTCGACGAACCCACCGAAGGGCTCGCCCCCGCCATCAGCGAGCAGATCAGCCGCACCATCACCGCCCTCGCCGGCGATGGCCTCGCCGTCCTGCTCGCCACCCCGCAACCCAACCTCGCCCGCACGGTTGCCGACCAGACCAGCGTGCTGACCGCCGGCCGGGTCACTGCCCACCTCGACGCAGCAACCATCCGCGCCGACCCCGACGGACTGCGCGCGGCACTCACCCCCGGCACCCACGGCAGCACCCCCGCCGCCGGGACAGCCGCCGCAGCAACCCTCGACCAGCGGCCGGGACGAGCCGCTGTCTGGATCGACACCCTTCCAGCTCCAAGCGCCGCATCCACAGCGACCACAGGCACCACCGCGACAGGAGGACCTTCGTGAGCAGCACCACCGTCACCGACGGCATCGAGGACCGCGCCGCCTACGCGCTCGGCAACAGCGCGGACCACGCGGCGGTCCGGCTCATGGCACTGGATCACTTCCTCGACCCGGTCACCCGCCGCGTCATCGACCAACTGCCCCTTCATCCCGGCAACCGGTGTCTGGAAATCGGTCCTGGCAGCGGTTCGATCGCCCGCTACCTGGCCGGCCGGGTCGGCCCGACCGGCCAGGTAGCCGCAGTCGACCTGGACCTCAGCCGGATCACCCCGGGCGGCGACCTCGACGTCTACGAGCACGACATCCGCGACGGGCTGCCGCTCGACGGGCCATTCAACCTCATCCACGCCCGGCTGGTGCTGGTGCACCTGCCGGAACGCTACGTCGTCCTCCGCACGCTCACCGACGCCCTCGCCCCGGGCGGCTGGCTGGTCCTCGGCGACTTCGGCGACACCCCCATGACCGTCTACAGCAGCCCCAGCGACAGCGACACCGACTTGTACACCCGCGTCGTCTACGCGCTGCAACACGTCCTGGAAGGCCATGGCGTCGACATGGCCTGGGCCGACGCCACCCACGCCGCCATGCGAGACGCCGGCCTCCACGACGTCCACGCCGTCGAGCACGCGGAAAGCTGGTCCGGCGGCAGTATCGGCATCCGCATGCACCACGCCAACACATCCCAGACGCAGGACGAGCTGCTCCAGCACGGAATCACCACCGCAGACCTGGACCGCTTCCGCGAGCTGGTAGCCGATCCCGGCTTCTTCGCCCGCTCCTACCGGTTCGTGTGCACCCGCGGGCAACGACCGCTCCAGTAGTCGCCCAGGCGCCGAACCGTCATTCGCACCCGGCCCGCCGGATGACTGGGCCGGTCCGGCCCTGCCGATGTGCCGCCGCCTCCATCCCCGGTGGTGGCGGCGGACGGCTCAACCCCCCACTCGACGCGAACCGCCGAACCGGACGTCGCCATCACCGTCACCCGCCGCCACACGCACCACCAGCAGCGACCCGTAGCAGCTGAACCGCCCCAGCCCACCGGAGGGAGCGCCGACATGCCAGCCAGCAACACATCCCGTCCCGGGTACCGCTCGGGGCTGTCCCACACGGGGCACGTCGTGCGACTGTCCAAGGCCGCCAGCGTGCAGTTCAGCAACCCGATCCTGCTGCGGGTCATCCGCGTCCACGACTGGCAGACCTACGACGGCTGGTGCTGGCTGGACGGCTACCAGCTCAGCCACTGCGGTGACGCGGTCGCACGCCGCTCCGTGTTCGTCCAGATCGCCGGGCTGCAACCCGGCCTCATCAGCGCCCGAGGCAGCCGGTGACCCTCCCAGCAATCTGCACAGCCCTGGTCGGCGACGCAGACCTCACCGCCGACACCATCGTCGCCTGCGCCGAGCAGCATCCGCTGCTGCAGTGGCTGCGCGGCGACGCCACCCGCTACGAGCTGCGCGGCGACGCGGTCCGCCTGGCCCGCCACGTCCTCACCGGCGGCGGTGTGATCGACCTGTACGACGACCGGTCCGCGATCACGGTGTGGCTGCCCCAGCCGGCCCTAGCCACAAGGCGGCCGGTGTTCGGTGCGGGCGGTGGGTTCAACCCCACCCCCGGGTACGCCGACCGGGCCACCGCACTCGCCGACGCGCTGCCATCGTCGTCGATCGCCGGCCCGCAGGTGCGGCTGCTACTCGTGGCAACCGAGCCGCAGCTGCGGCGCACCGGCCGAGCCTGTGCCCTGCTCGAGCACCGCCATGCCGAACTCGACCGCACCTGCGTCGCAGCGACCGCGTACGCGTTCGACGAACCGACCCGGGCGCTGCTACACCGCCACGGTTACCAGGACCTCGGCCGGCATCTGCTGCCGGACGGCATGTCGTGCTGGACCACGTACCGGCCCGCCGGCCGGTCAGCGCCCGCCCGGCAGGAGCACCAATGACCGCCCTCGCCGCCGCCCCGCGCAGCCCCGCAGGCCCGCAACCCTGTGCCGGAGTGCCGCTCGACGCGGTCGCGGAGCGGGCGAGCACTACCCGGGTCGCGGACTTCGTCCGCGGCGGCGGGCACACCTTCGCCGCCGACCGGGCTGTCGGCCAGGCACTGCTGGACGCGGCGCCGCACCTGCGCGCCGCGCTGCACGCCGAGGCGACGGTTCGCCGGCACGCAGTCCTCGCCGCCGTCAGCGCCGGCGTGCACGTCGTGCTGGACCTTGCCGCCGGGATCGCCGACGCCGGGACCGTCGCGGGCGTCGACGCACGGCACATCCCCGACCGGGTGCACGTCGTGGCCGTAGACACCGACCCGGTCACGGTCGAACAGCTGCGGCTCGTGCACCGCGGCCGCGGGAACGTCACTGTCCTGCACGGTGACCCGCACCGGCCGCAGTACCTGCTTGCCGCCGCGGCCCGCACGGTCACCTTGCACAGGCCCGTGCTGGTGCTGTGCCTCGGGCTACTGCAGCACCTCACCGACCCGGCCGCCCTCGCCCTGCTGCATGCCGTCAACGCGCGGTTGCCGGCGGGCAGCCGCCTGGTCGTGTCCCATCTCGTCCGCGACGAGCAGCCGGCCCACGTCACCGACTGGCTGACCCGCCTGTACGCCGACACCGACCAGCCGCTGCACCTGCGGACCCGGCAGCACGTACGGGCGCTGCTCCGCGTCGCGGGCCTGTCGGCCACCGCCGTCCCCGACGCCCACTGTGCCGATCGCCGGACCCGCCGCGACCGCGGCCTGCTCACTGTGACCACCGTCGCGGTGTGTGGCGGCGATGGAGGCGGTGCCGGGACGTGGTGACGGTGACGGAGGAGATCAGGGACCTGCTGCGGCTGGCCGCGGACCACGAGGACGCGGGCGACGTCACCGCCGCGGCGGAGGTGCTGCGCTGGGCCGTGCAGCAGATCGGTCCCGCCGCACCGGCCGACCCGAGCGGTGCAGGCGGTCCGCCGTTCCTGGCAGCGACCCTGACGTGGCGCCTCGCCGACGCCTTGCGCCAGGCCGGTGACCTGGAGGAAGCGCACCTGCTGGCCCGGCACCTCGTCGACGACCTCACCGCCCGGCACGGTCCCGCGCACCCGGCGGCGCTGCGCGCCACCGGCGTCCTCGCCCGCATCGTGCACGACCAGGGTCAGCTCGACGCCGCCGACGACCTCTACGCCGCGATCGTCTACAGCGGCGCCGACGACACCGGCCAGGCCGGATGGGCACTGCGCCTCGCCCGCGCCCACCGCGCCCAGCTCATCGCCGACCGCGGCCAGCCCCGCCGCGCAGCACCACTGCTCGCCGACGCCATCGCCGGGCTGCGCGGCCCGACCCGCCAGCACGCCACGACCAGCGTCCGGCTCACCCTCGCCCTCGCCGAACTCCACCAACGGCTCGGCGAACCGGGCAACGCTGTCACCGTCCTCGACGACGCGGCCCACACCGCCCACCACGTCCTCGGCGCCGACCACCCCCTCACCGCCCGAATTGACACTGCGATCGCCGCCCTGAACACACTCACCCGCCCCGGCACCGCCTCGGCCACCGCGCCAGCACGCCCGCGACGATCCGCCACCCGCGCCATCGCCGGCGCTCACCGTGCCCTGTCCGAAGCCCCGTCCGAAGCCCCGCCGGAAGTACTGCCCAGAGCCGTGCCGGGTGCGCGGGCCGACCGCCAGCCGCGGCGTGCCCGTCGGTGGCGACCGCGCTGGACAGCCAGATGGCTGTTCGGCGGGCTCAGCGTCCTCGGTGTCGCCGCCGGAGGGCTCAACACGCTCTTGTTGCCCGACCCGGAGCCTCCGCAGCAGCCCGCTGCGCCGGTTACCGCCCGCCCGCCAACCACACAGGGCCCGGCGGCGACACCGGCACCCCAGGAGGTCCGCGTCACCCGCAACCCGCTGACGGTGCTGGTCGTGACCTGGAGCGACCCGACCGGCACCAGCCCGGCCGTGGTGCAGCTGACCCGCGGCGGCACCCCGGTCACGACCGCGACGGTGCCGGCCGGCACCACCGAGCACCGGTTCAGCGGCCTGGGCCGGGCGACGACCTACTGCATTTGCGTGGCGCTGGTCTACGGCGTCAACACCGTCGTCGGCGCCCCGCCCGTCTGTGCCCCAGCACGGCTGAGCACCCAGCAACCTTCAACCTCCGCCGCGGCCGTGCCACTGGGCGGCAGCAGCAGCCCACCGCGCCCGTAAGACCCCAGCCCTAGGAAGCCATTCGATGACGACCCCCACCTCCGCCCCGATCACCACACCAACATCGGAATCCGCCCGTGCCCGGTAGCCCTCGACCATGGTCGCAGCCGCGTCGGCTGCTCAGCGCCGTCCTCAGCACTGGCCTGCTCGCCGCTGCGTCCAGCGATCCTGCAGTAGCGGCGCACGCAGGCACCGCCCGGCCAGCGGCGCTAGCCGCCGGCGAGATGCGAGAGCCGGCGCGGGACCAGCTGCTCGCGATCGCCGAACAGGCAGCGTCCGTTGCCACCGAGCCCGGTAGCGGTCCCGGGTCATGTGTGCACGTCCAACGGTGGCTGCACGACGAAACTGGCGGCGACATGGTCTTCGACGTGCACCGGCACCTTCGCAGGGACGGTGCTGGGTGGGTGACTGAGCAGCGCCACGTCCGGTCCGACGTCACGTCGCCGCTGGCCGCGGTCGGTCCCGTCGTCATCACCGAGGTCCCAGCGGCGCCCGGCCTGGCGGCGATCCCGGACGACCCGGCGACCTGGCCCGCCCACGCGGCCATGGCCACGCCGGACCGTGACAGCAGCACCATCCTCGCCGCGATCACCGACCTGCTCGGCGTGCGCGCCCTCACTGCGCAGCAACGCGCCACGCTGCTGCGGGTCCTCGCCACCTGGTCCGCCATCACCGGCCTCGGGCCCAGCAGCGACCAGCAGCACCGCACCGGGTGGGGCTTCCGCTTCGCCGCAGACTCAGTCTCGATCGACCTCATCGTCGACACCGCCACCGGCGAAGTCCTCAGCCACCGGCTGGCCACCCCGACCGAGCACGGTCCGACGCCGACCATGCTGCTGCTGCACCGAACCCGCTGCGACCCGCACCGCCCCGTCGAGACGCCCGCGGGTCCGACATGGTGAACCGGCGCGTGTGCACCGCAGCGGCGGCGATCCTCGCGACGGCCACCGTCAGCGGTACAGGAGTAGCGGTCGCGCCGGGGCCTCACCGACTACCCACCACCACCGGCCCGCCAGCGCTGCTGCAGCGGGACACCGCAAGGCTGCCCGCCACCGCGTGCGGCGGCGGGTTCATCAGCGGCGACGAAGCCTGCTACGGCGACGGCGACTCCGGCAGCCCGGTCGTCCACACAAACATCAGCACCACCGCGAGCCGGGGCTCGCGGTGGTCGCAGATCGGCATCGCCAGCCGCGAGATCAGCGCCGAACGACCGTGCACGGAACCGACCATCTACACCGACCTCACCTCGACCCGCGTGCGGCTGTGGGTGGCGAGCACCGTGCGCACCCGACAGGTCGAGCGTGCACGTGCCCGCCGGCCGTCCTGAACCCAACCGCACGAGGACGCACCGACCGGCTCAAGCAGCAGATCGTGTCGTTGCGGCTCGATCGGCACACCCGGCCTGGTCGCTCCACGTACGTCGGGTAGCCCGGTCGGCGAGCAGCCCTCGCCGACCGGCGCCCACGTACACGGCGCCGGGCTGGCAGCGGTCACCGAAAGCACGAACCCACACCTCTGGCACGTCCATGTACCCGGCGTGCCCTCCCGATTTGAAGGGCAGCACATGGCGAGGCGCAGCATCGAGGTCCTCGACGACGACCTCGACGGAGGCCCGGCAGACGAGACCGTCCGCTTCGCGTTGGACGGCACCCACTACGAGATCGACCTCAACACCATCAACGCGGCGAAGCTGCGAGCCGCTGTCGGACCGTTCGTGCGGGCGGCGACCTGCGTCCAGTGGAACACCCGCACGCCCGCCGTCCGCACCGCCCGGCGCCCGGACCGCGAATGCGTTGAGATCCGCGCCTGGGCCCGCGCCGCCGGCTTCGAGCTTCGCGACCGGGGGAGGATCTCGAACCGCATCGCCGCTGCGTACCACGCAGCCATGACCGGTGATCCAGCACGCGCTCAACGCTGATGCGGCAGCCTACGGCGGCGATGTATGCCGACTCAGTGGTCACCGACCGGGGTGCCTGGTGCTGAAACTGCAGCAACACAGGTCGGACGCGGCACCGGCCGATCGCCTCGACGTGGCTCTGCCGGCCTTGCGCACGTACCAACGGCAGGCTCTCGCCGCGGTGACCGCTGGGCTGACCGACGGCGGCCGGGGACAACTGCTGTCCGCCTGCGGCACGGGCAAGACGCTGATGGCGGTCCACGCAGCTGCGCAACTGGTCGCGGACGGTCTGGTGGTGATCGCGTGTCCGTCGCTGGGCCTGATCGCGCAGACCCTCGCGGTCTGGGCTCGGTTCCGGGCTGCGGGCGAGCTGCTCGCCGTGTGTTCCGACGCGACCGTCCGCGACGCCGCGGTCCGCGACACTGCGCAGCTGGACTGCGCGGTCACCACCAACGCCGACGACGTCGCCGCGTTCGTCCGCCAGGCGACGGCGGGCCGGCGGCTGATCGTGACCACACACGTGTCGGCGCACATCGTCGGTGCCGCACTCGCCGCCGCCGGCGTCGCCTGTGACCTGCTGGTCGTCGACGAGGCGCACGAGACCACCGGCCGCGCGGACACCGACGTCGCTGTCCTGCACGAGCAGGACCGGTTCCCGGCCCGGCGGCGCCTCTACCTGACCGCGACCCCACGGGTCATGCAGACGGGCGCGCGCGGCGCGGTCGATGACGCGGCGACGTTGTCGATGGACGACGAGACGGTGTTCGGCCCGGTGCTGTTCCGATACAGCACCGCCCGCGCGATCGCCGACGGCTGGCTGGACGACTACCGCGTCGTCGCGATCGGCGTCACCAACGCGGAGGTCCTCGCCGCGCTGCGCCGCCCCAGCGCGGATGTGGTGCACGGCGACGCGGACGCCACCACCCGCACCGTGGTCACGCAGCTGGCCCTGGCGAAGGCCGCCGCCGAGTTCGGGCTGCGCCGGGTGCTGATGTTCGCCAACCGGGTCGCGGACAGTCTTGAGTTCGCGCGCACCTTCGCCGGCACGGTCGCGGCCGTCGCCGCGGCCGGCGGGGACCTGCCGCCCGGACCGTTGACGACCGGTCACGTCGACGGTGAGCAGAGCATCGCGCAGCGGCGTGTCCACCTCGAGCATCTCATCGAACCGCCCGGCGGCGGCTGGACGATGGTGTCCAACGTCCGGTGCCTGAGTACCGGTGTGGACGTCCCGGCTGTGGACGGGGTCGGCTTCCACGGCAGGCGCCGCGCCTCGATCGAGGTGATCCAGGCCGTCGGGCGTGGGCTCCGCCGCAGCCTTGGCGGGTCGGGGATGGCGACGATCATGCTGCCCGTCCTGCTGCCCGACGACCCGGACGACGTCCTCAACAACGGCGACCTGGGCGAGTGGGAGACCCTGTGCCAGGTGCTGCTGGCGCTGCGAGCCCACGACGACGTCCTCGGCGGCGAGCTCGACCGGTCCCGGCAGTCCGCCTGCACCCGCCGTGCGGAACTCCCGGTCCAGGTCGTGCTGAGGCTGCCGGACGGCTACGCCACCCAGCAGCTCGTCGAGCACATCAGCGTCCGCATTCTGCAGGGCACCACCTCGGACTGGCTCGTCGGCTACACCGCCCTGCAGGCGTTCCACGACAGCAACGGCCACGTGCGCGTGCCCGTCGGTCACCGCGAACACGGCGTCCGGCTCGACCGGTGGATCGGCAGCCAACGCGAGCAGGCGCAGGCCGGGCGGCTCCTCGTTGACCGGCGTGCGCGGCTCACCGCGCTCGGTCTGGACCTCGACCCGTTCGGCACTGCCTGGCAGCGCGGCCTCGCCGCCGCGACCGCCTTCCACGCCGAACACGGCCATCTCCGCGCCCCGGCCGGGCACCGCCGCGGCGGCCTCGACCTGCACCGGTGGCTCGCCACCCAGCGCAGGGAACGGCACCGCGCCCGGTTGCTGCCTGAGCGTGCCGCCGCCCTCGAAGCGCTCGGCATCGTGTGGGAGGCCAAGGCGACCTGGGACGACGGGTTCGCGGCTGTCGCCGCGTTCCACGCAGAGCACGGCCACCTGAACATCCCGCACGGCACCGTCGTCAACGGCGTCGACGTCTATCACTGGCTGGTGAGCCGGCGGGTTGACCTGCGGGAAGGCCGGCTCACCGGCGACACGCGAACCCAGCTGGACGCGATGGGCATGGTCTGGGACCTGCGCCAGCAGCAGTGGTGGGACCAGTTCGCCGCGCTTCGCGCCTTCCACGCCCAGTACGGACACCTTAGGGCCTGCACCGGCGCCCGGCACGACGGGGTCGTGCTGTCCCGGTTCATGCTCAAGATCCGCAGGGATCGGGAAGAGGGCCGACTGACCGCCGAGCAGATCGCTGCCGCTGACGCCGTGGGCATCTCCTGGCAGTTCAAGAACCGGCGCGACCAACCAGGGCGGCCACGCCGCACGGCGCCCGGACCGCGGTCCGGAGCCGCCAGCACGCCGTCGGGGCAGACGCCGTGACGCGCCCATCCACGTCCGCCGGCTTCCACGGGCCCGGTCGGACCCTGTGAAGCACCATGGCACGATGCTCCGCATGGTTGGTTCAGGTCGGGTGGGTGTGATCATCGCAGGGCTGGTGCTGCTGACCGGCTGCGACAGCGGCGGCGACGGCAAGGCAACGACCGCGGCGGCACCCGCGAGCAGCGCCGCCGCGTCGCCGTCCGCCGTCGACGCGGCTGTCTGTGTTGAGCTCAAGGCGGTGCACCTGCGGGAGTGGATCCCCTTCGACGAGGCGTGGCAGAAGCTCGTCGAGGTGAGCGAGCGGCAGGACGCCGCGGGAACCGCCAGCGGAATCAAGGCACAGAAGGCGATGGCCACCGAGTGGGCGGCAGTACTGGAGCCGCTGATCGGCCAGGTGCAGCAGCCCGAGCTGCGGCAACCGATGGCCGACCTGCTCGCCTCGGTCAAGCAGTACATCGCCGGCGACGGATACAGCACCGGGAACCTGGGCACCTTCGCGTTGACCGCGATGACGGCCATGTCCACGCGTTGCCCGACCTGAGCTGGAGCCGGCCCGGACCACTTCGGGCCGGCCGGCATTACTCATGCGGTAGCTGGTCGCCGCTACGCGTCGCGCCAGCGGGGTGCGAAGGTGCCCAGCTCGGCCTCGTGCTGGGTGTCGCCGCGCTCGACTGGTCGTCGGGCTTGCGCCGGCGGACCTCCTCGTTGCCGGTGGCGGTCATGCCGTCGTCAATCCAGATGGAAAATCGATCCGCCGATCTTGGCCCTCATCTGCCGCGATGCACTCGGCTCCGTCGAAGTTACTGGCACCGATCGATCCTATTCCGGCACTGGTGGTGGACCATGGTGGATATGGAGCCGATGCGTGAGGCACCGACGCTGGTCGAGTTGCTCGAGTTCGCCGAGGGATTACGTCCCGAGCAGGCCCGGGGCTTGCTGGCCCGGGTGCATTCCGTGCCCGTCGCGCCGGAGCCGGACGTCGACGATGCGGCCCGGCCGCCGCTGCGGTACACGTCATGGGCACAGTTCGTGGCGTGACGACCGTGCAGCAGCGGTTGCGTTGTGCCGGCTGAAGGCGAAGACGGCGAATCGTTCCCGCCTGATGTCAGGTCCACCGGACTGCAGGGTCACCGCTGCGACGGTGTGGGAGATCCTGCAGGCCGCCCAAGGCCGCTGCGAACACTGCGGGAGCCTAGCGGTGGAGGGTCGGCCGTCGTCTGTTTTTCGTCGTCGTGATCGACGCTTGATCGCGGCGGCGAATCAAGTCGCCGCGGTGTCCGGCGGTGCCGACGGCGCGGCGGACGTTGTGGCTGTGCCCGGGTTGGCCGTGGTGGTTGGGGCGGCTGGGATGTACAGCGCGGCGAGAATGGCGGCGACGGCGACGCGGTAGCGGTTGCCGACCTTCATGACCGGGACGGGGAACTTCCCGTCGCGGGCGAGTCCGTAGGCCAGGGCGCGGCCGAGACCGAACACCTGCGCGGCGGTGGGGAGGTCGGTGATGACTCCCAAGGCGCGGACGCGCTCCTCGGTCCACGTCCCGCCGCCGTTGGCGACCGGCGCGGTGGATGGCGGTGGCGTGGTCGATGCGGGTGCAACTCTCGGGTTCACAGGTATGGCTCCAAGTCGATAGCTGGATGGTGCGTTCGTCGGTGGCCCTCGGTTGTGGCCACGGGGGTGGCGGGCAACAAGGGCTGGCTGGGACGGCGGGCGCGCCAGCCTCGCCACCGCTGCTGTGGTGACGATCGGCGAGGTGCGCGCCTGGCTGACGAGCCGGCGCCGTCGTGCGCCGTGACGGTCACGCCGGTCCGGCGGACGCTGGTGCAGGTGCTGGGGCGTTGACCTGTTCGAGCCAGTGCAGCAGTGTCGGCAGGTGGCGGTCAGGGCCGTAGGCGAGGTACGTGCCGTCGACGCTGTGGCAGCCGATCGATGCGGCGTAGCGGAGCCGTTTGAGGCTGTTGACGCGACCCATGTGGACCCACAGGCCGTGGGCTCGTGCTGCGGCGGCGAGGTTCGCGGCGGCGACGCCGAGTTTCCATGGGGTGGTGCCGCCGATGAACAGCGCGTCGAAGGCGGGCCAGTCGACGTTGGCGTGTTCCAGGCCGTCCTGGGCGACGAGCGCGGCCGGGTAGCCGAGGTCGCGGATAGGGTGTAGGACCGGCCGGGACCGGGTCCAGGTCGCCGCCGCGTCGCCGGGTACGTCCGGGGCGGTCGCGAACGCGCACCGCTCACGGTGTGCCGTGCGGGCGGTGAGCCAGGCCAGGTACCGCTCGTTGCCGGGGTAGTTATTAGTTACGTGGAATCTGGTCACGGAGGCGGACTCGCTTTCGGGGTCGTAACCCACGGACTGAGGAGTCGTGTTGGACGTTGGGATCGTGCTGGAGGAGAAGTGGCCGGTCCTTGGCCGGCATGAACGAGCGGCCGAGTGGCTGCGGATCTGGACGGATCTGGGGCGGGCGCGACGCACGATCGATGCGTACGCCCGAGGGCTGAGCGAGTATCTGGAGATGTGCGAGCGGGTTGGCGTCGAGCCGCTCACTGCGAGTCGGGCGCACGTAGCCGCGTACGTTCGGGAGTTGACGAACAGGCCGAGCAGGCGCGGCAGTAACGTCGTATCGATTGACTCGGGGGCGGGGTTGGCGAACGCGACGCTGCAGCAGCGGCTGGTGCCGGTGCGGCTGTTCTACGACTTCCTCATCGAGGAAGGTGTTCGATCCGCGAACCCGGTGGGACGGGGCTGGTACACGCCCGGTCGGCGCTTCGGCGGCCACCAGCGTGGACTGGTGCCCCGGCTGCACAAGCTGCCCTGGATTCCCAGCGAACAGCAGTGGCTCGACGTCCTCGCCGTGGCACGGGCAGAGCCGGTCCGAAACCGGGTGATGCTCGCGCTGGCCTACGACGCGGCGCTGCGCCGTGAAGAGCTGTGCTCGCTGCGTGCCGACGATCTGGACCCGGCTCACCGGACGGTGCGGATCCGGGCGGAGACGACCAAGAATCGAATGGAACGCGTCGTGCCGTACTCCGCGGCGACCGGTGTGCTGCTGTCGGAGTACCTGGCTCACCGGGCGACACTCAGCCGCGCCCGCGGGCCGCTGTTCCTGTCCGAGTCGCGCCGCAACCGCGCGCAACCTTTGACCTTGTGGACCTGGTCGAAGGTGATCCGGCGGATCGCCGTCACGGCGAAGGTGCCGCAGTTCTCCACGCACAGTACCCGGCACCTGTGCCTGACCGACCTGGCCAGGATGGGCTGGGAACTGCACGCGATCGCAACCTTCGCCGGCCACCGCTCCACCGAGTCGACGATGCGCTACATCCATCTTTCCGGACGGGATCTGGTGGACAAGCTCGCCACCGGCATGGAGCACATTCATAGCTGGCACGTGGCCATGCTCGCCGAAAACACGGCCGCTGAGGCATCGCAGCGACAGGCAACCGGCGCATGAGCGCGCCAGCAACCGGCACGACCGCGCCAGCCGCCGGAGAACGGCAACCGGCTTGGCGAATTCAGACGCACCAGTATGAACGCCGTGTCGAGCTAACCGTCGCCGATCGCGACGCCATCACCGGTCTGGGATGGCAGCTGCGCCGCCGCCGCGGCTACGACCACGCGGCACCGGAGTGGCACCGCATCGGCTGGCTCCTGCGTCCGCTGGATGATGCTGTAACGGGGCTGCACTGGTCCACCGACACCCGTGCCCACCGCAGCTTCGCCGACGACGCGATCGCCCTCGTGCTGCTGCGCTGCGCCGAGTCCGGCCGCACGTTCTGGGGCTGGTCCGCCGACGACTGGGTCGCGCTCATCGGCACAAGCATCGAGCAGTTCCGAGAGCCCTGGCCGCTTCGGATTGACGCCACGGTGCGCCCGTATACCGCCGCGTTGGCCTATTTGATCGGCAGGTTCACCGATTTCGACCGACTTGGCCCCTTCGGGCGGCAGGTGCTCGCGCGTCGCGTCTTCGGCAGCGACGCCGTCGAGGAGGTGACCAATCGGGTCACCGGGATGTTGACTGGGTGGGGCTACCGGATCGGCCCCGCCAACAGCCAGCGCCTCTCGACCGCGCTGGTCCAGGCGATGCTGATCAACCGCAGCACACGGCTGGAGGATCTCACCACGGACGTGTTCGACCGGCTCCGCCGCGATCACACCATGGGCAGACGACACTCCCACGCACTGCACAGCATCCAGAAGGTCGTAGCGGCCCTCGGCTTCTGCGATCCACGTCCGGTCGCGCCGAGCAACGTCCGCTACGACATCGAGGGCACGCCAACGTCGTGGTCGACTTCGTCGACCGGTGGTCGACAACCTCAACCCTGACGCCGAAGGTCCGGACCTCCTGGCGCAGCATCCTGGCGAAGGCCGGCCGTTGGCTATCCGAGCAGCACCCGGACATCACTGAGCCGGCTCAGTGGACGCGGCAAACCAGCGCGGACTGGATCGCCGCGATCGACCGGATGAGCGTCGGCGATTACGTGCAGCGCCACGATGGCCTGCTCAAACGCGTCGGCGAACCGCTGTCGGCTCGGACCAAGGCCGGCTACATCACCGCGACCCGGACCTTCTTCCGCGACCTGCAGGAGTGGGAATGGATCCCGCGCCGGTTCGATCCGCTTCGCGCGCTGGCCACGCCCAGAAGCATCGCCGGGCTACTCGGACCTGATCCCCGCATCATCGCCGACGACGTGTGGGCCAAGCTGCTGTGGGCAGGGCTCAACATCGAACCGGCGGACCTGCCCGCCAACGCCAGCGGCCTCTGCTATCCGATGGAACTCATCCGTGCCATCACGCTGACCTGGCTGTTCGCCGGCTTGCGCAGCGACGAGATCGTCCGCCTCCGGGTCGGCTGCGTGCGGTGGGAACACAACAGCGTCCCGATCACCGCCGACTCCATGCATGTCCTGGCCGAAGACGCCGTCTGCCTGCTCGACATCCCCACACACAAGACCGGAACGGCGTTCACCAAACCTGTCGACGCGCTCATCGGCCAGGCTATCGAGGCATGGCAAGCGGTTCGCCCCGACCAGCCCAAGCTTCGCGACCGCAAGACCGGCGAGCAGGTCGACCTGCTCTTTGCCACCCGGGCCCGCCGCGTCGCCACCGCCTACATCAACGACACGATCATCCCTGCACTACGCGGCCGGGCCGGCGTGCCAGCCGCCGACGTCCGCGGCCGCATCACCAGCCACCGCGCCCGCGCAACCATCGCCAGCCAGCTCTACAACGCCAAAGAACCGATGACACTGTTTGAGCTCCAGGCATGGCTCGGCCACCGGTCGCCGGAAGCGACCCGTCACTATGCCAAGATCAGTCCAACGGTCCTAACGAAGGCGTACCGCGACGCCGGATACTTCGAACGCAACATGCGCGCCATCGAGGTCCTCGTCGACCGCGACGCCGTCACCAGCGGGGCCGCCGCCTCCGGTGCACCGTGGCAGTACTTCGACCTCGGCCACGGCTACTGCACCTACACCTTCTTCGAGCAATGCCCACACCGCATGGCCTGCGCCCGCTGCGACTTCTACACCCCGAAAACGTCCACACAGGGGCAGCTGTTGGAGGCCAAGGAGAACTTGCAGCGCATGGCCGCGAGTATCCCGCTCACCGACGAGGAACAAGCCGCCATCGACGACGGGCAACTGGCCCTCGACCGCCTCCTTACCCGCCTGGCCGATGTCGCGACGCCAACCGGCCTGACACCACGGCGGATCGGCGCCACGACGGGCGCGACCCTCCTTCCGATCATCGACGTCACCACGTCGCAGCGGCGGCGGCGCGGTGACGCAAGAACAACAAGCGGTTGACCAGCGGAGCGCAATCTATCCCGGTCCTCCCGGCGAACAGCAGCGCGCGAGAAGCGCTCTTACTGTGGCAAATCCGCGCATCTGATCTTGGCGTGATCGCACGCTTCCCATCAGGCGATTCCGGGCCGAGTAAGGCGGAGATATCCTGATCGGCGTGTCGGTTAAGAGGCCCGCAGACGAGGCGGAGACTGCCGCGCGGGTGGAGTCTGCTCTCGTGGAGATCGCCGCGATGGCCGTATCCCAGCCGGAACCCGCGGAAGAGCGGATAACCAGACTTCTGGATAGCATCCAGCAGAAGCAACTCAAGGTGCTCGAGTCGTCGTTCCGGGACGCGATCGAGGAGTTTCTTCCGAAGCGCCGTCGGCGTCTGGTGGGCCACCTTGAGAAGAAGCTGGTCGCGCCGAAGCCGGCGCCTCCGCCAGGGCCGGCCAAGCTGCCCAACCCTGCGACCGCCTTCCGGCGGATCGCGGTGGATTCATCGGGACCCCCGGTCCCTGCCGTTCGCTGGGCGAAGCGGCCGGTCACACAGGCAGAGGTGGACGACCGGATGGCGGACCTCGAGGAGGCGCTCGACGAGCTGAGCGAGAAGCACATCTTCCAGTGGCAGACCCTCTACCGCGACTGGCTCTCCGAGGACTTTGACTGGTTTCTGGACGCGCTGGCCAGCTATGTGCGCTATCCCCAGGTTCTAGAGAAGATCCACGACGCGCTCGCGGCGCACTCGGCGGAGATCTTCGAGAAGGGCAGGCGTCACCAGATCAGCCAAGGGGAGACTGGGCAGTACGCAATCGACAAATCCCTCAAGGGTCTGCAGAGTTTTCTCGACCTGCCGATCGAGTTCTACTCTGCTCGGCTGCCGACCGCGATGGATACGAAACAGGCGACGAGGCTTCGGTCGCTCACGTCGAGCATGCTGTCCGCGATCCTGACCGGGTACAGCCAAGTGGACTTTGGCGTCTACACCGGCGGTGGCGTGCTTGCCCGCTACCCACGGTCGTGGGCGCATACGCTTGCCTTCCTCACCCCGGACGACCTGGACGCTCTGTTGGAGCGAACCGAGCATAACGACTTCGTGCGCGGTTTGATGTTTTACCTCACGCCGCTGGTCGAGGCGATCGAATCACTCGGCGACGGTAGGGAGCACATGCCGCTGCCGGCACTCTCCCAGCTGCGGTCAGACGCCGGGCTGATGAACATCTGGCTCAGGCCATCAGCGCTCTCGCCTTACCCGCAGCTGATCGAGCTCGAGTGCTATCTCGGTGAACGGTACGTACGGCAGCCGGATCTGCTGGAAGCTGCGCGCCGTGGCGTGACGGTCGCGGTGGTCCCAATCAGCGCCGGGTCAGCGCGTGCTGCACAGAACGACCCGCGGCTGCGGCAGACGGTCGTGTACGCCGAGGCAGACCTATCGAAGGTGCCCAGCACTCGTGATGCGATCAAGGCGCCACTGGGGGATCGGGCGTACCACCAGGGCACAGCCTCGTCGCGTCGGCAGCCACTTGGGCACAATGTCGCCCGGGCCTTCCCCCGTGACAACCCCAACCTGTTGCCCTACTACATCGTTCACCGCCAGACCGTGCGGGACCTCTTCCGCACATTCGAGAGCCGCAGCGGGGTTCGCCTCTGGTGCAGTGTGCGTCGTAGCGGAAAGACGACGGCGGGAGCACGGCTAGACGCCGACGCCACGACGGGTCAGGTGTCCGTGGTCAAGCAGACCTGTGACACGACTGGCGAGACCCCTAACGACAACATGTTTTACAAGCGGGTGCAGGCGGCCCTGACGGAAGGCAACTGGTTGCCGGAGACGTTCTTCCGGGATCTCGTCCGGCGGAGCGGTGACGGCCAGGCAATCTCTGACCGCACCGTCTTCGTTCTCGACGAGTACGAGACGCTCTTCGGTGCGCTCAGCGCGGCACTGCGCCGGGATAACGACCTGCGTTACTTCGTCGTGCAGCCGTTGCTGAACCAGATGGTCGAGTTCTCCCGTGAGAACCTCATCATTTTCCTCGGGCAACAGCCCAACGCGCACTACATCCTTATGGACCAGAATCAGCTCAGTCCTTATGTGCAGCAGGACTCTTTCCCCCTATTTGATCATAAACAGGGCGAGCCCAGGGAGGAGTTCGCCCAGCTCATCCGGAAGATTCTGGTCAACCCGGTGAACCCCGATGCTTCGTTTGTCGACGCCGTCTACGGCGAGACCGCAGGCCACCCGTATCTCACTGTGTCGATACTGTCCGGCCTTGTAGACTGGCTCATCGACGAGAAGCGGCCCGTCAACAGGCTGGAGCTCACGCGAGAGGACTTCGAACAGTTCGCCAGTACTCGGCTGCGGCCAGGCGCGGTGAGCCTCAACCGGGACTACGGAATCTTCCACGAGGCCGCGCGGGAGGCGCTGAGCGAGGCTGGCCGCCAGCGGTCGCTGTGGCTGCACCAGGTCTACGCCGTTCTGCGCGCTGTGGCGCGGTCCTCGCCAGAAACCCTGCGGTGCACCCGTAGTGACTTCGACGAGATCGCCGCTGGCGTCTCGGACGGGATAGACGCGGGGCGGTTGCTCGCAACGTCCAGCGACAGCAACTTCCTTGCCTACGACGACCAGTACGTCTGGCCACGGATCCGTCTACTTGGCCGGATTGCCGCCGTCTCAACGGGAGGTCTCGGATGACCGGGTACATCGACGAGCACATGTCACCGCGGCGGCTGGCGCAGGTCGTGATGGACCGTCTCGCCACCGAGGAGTCACCGCTCGCCGGCTACTGGTACGAGGTGCGCGGCGATCGCGGCAAGTACGCCGACGACCTGCGCCGGTTGCTGGTCGGCACTGCGGTGGTGGTCCTCGTCGTCCGCGAGGTCGTTTTCGACAATCCGAACGCTGTGCAGTCGGAGTTCGTGGACCTGATTGACAAACATCGCGACGAGTTCGAACAGGTGCTACGCGACCTGCCCGAGTACCCGCCCGTGGTAGCTGCCGTGCTACTGACCCGTCGCGTTCCGGCGGTGCCGCAGGTAGCGTCGCCAGCCATCATGCCAGGATGGTTCCCGCGCTTGGGTGGCACGATCGTCCCCGTCTACCTGCGCGACCTCACCTGGACCGGCAGCGCGGCCATTGACTCCAGCGAGTCGGCCATCCCCGAAATCTGCGCCGGGCTGTTCACCCTGGACGATGCGCTGCTCGACCGGCTTATACGCGTTCACGCGACGGAGCCCGCGGGCGCGAACGCATTGTGGACTCACGTAAGGTTCGACGATAGGTACGACGTCAGCGACTTCTTCACGCTGTCACGCCGATTCCGCACCACTGTGCGCAACAAACACGCGTTCCGGCCAGACGCGCGGAACGGCACCACCGTGGTCGCCCGACTCTGGAAGGTAGTTCAGCGGACGTCGCCCGAGGCACTTGGTCGTATCGGTGCCGACCTGAGCACGGCGCTGCGCCTGCCCGATGCGCTTGATCGCGCTTGGCACCAGCCCTTCACCTCTGTGCTCGGGCGCCCAGCCAACCGACCACCAGGGCCAGCCGTGGCATTCGCCAGCAGCGTTCTGCGAACCGTCGCGGCGAGCGCGCAGTTCGTCACCGTCGCTGCACACGCTGACGATTACGGCGCCTACCCCGTGGCGCTGTTGCGCTCGACATCGCTCGATCTGCTGGCGGCGATGCGTGACGCTACATCCCTGCTCCAGACGCTCGATCCATTCTGACGACTTGATGCCCAACGTGGTAGTTCCGCCGCCAGGTCCCCTGCGCCGACGATCCCGCAGCAGCGATGGTGCGCCTCGAGCAGCGTTGCGGCGCCCTGGTTGTTTCGTGACGGCGAATGGGGCGTGGGCCACGAACGTAGCCTTGATCGGCGACGTCGCTCGGTCTGCCACCGTCCGAGATGACGTCAAGGCAGCGCTAGCCCGTCCCGTGGGGTCCTCCCGGGCATCTGGACGTCCAGCGCACCTTGACAAAATTGATTCCACATAAGGCAGGTGTAGGCGCTGTTGTCGGCGATCCACGCGACGCCGGCCTCGACCCGGTTCCAGGATGCGGGGTGGCGATCATTCCGAGCTGGCCGGCGCGCATGACCTTACGAACGAGCGGGCCGGAGGCGGTGGCGCACGGGCGGCGGCGAGCACGGCGATGGGGACGACAGTGGCGAGGGCCTTGACCCACAGCTGTCCGGGGGAGGGCTGCCCAGATCGGGAATCCGGCCAGGTTGAGGAATAGCAGCGAGTCGACGGGATGCTGGCGGCGTTGGAGGCGAGCGCGGCGCGGAGCATGCCGCGGCCGCGGAGTCGTTGGTAGACGAGGAGGCCGACGAGAAAACTGGCCACGACGGAGGCGATGGCCGCACGCAAGCGCACCGTTGCGCTCGGCATGCCGACAGCGCTGTCGTAACCAGCCGTCGCACCTTTCACCAGGCGAGCGCTGCTCGGCCCAACAGCAGGTCGAGCCGAGCAGCGCTGGCGCGTTACCGCTCTGGAGCCAACGGTGCGACGTCAAGCTCGACGACGGCGACTCCTCGGCGCAGAGCAGGGACCTCGAGGTAACTCTTCTGCATGGGCAGCGGATCACCCAAGCTCAGGCCCACGCGCGGCCGTGTCGAGCCGTCCGAAAGGTTGTACGTCTCGTCGGTCGCGAAGGCACCACGCAGGCGCCACGCAGCCAAAGGCATCCCCTGAAAAACGGCGATCACGCGGTCACAGGAGGAAGCCTTGGTTACCGTCAGTGCCCAGGCACGTTCGACCCACGGCTCGATCTCGGGGATCGACTGGGAGGGGTCGTAGGTCTGGTTCAGGGACACAAACAGCACAGGAACAGGCATCGAAGCCCCTTTCCGAGCGCCGAGCGCTCGGGAAACGAGATCGCCTCATGCGATCTGACAAACACACTCTACCGCGCTGTCACGTCGACGCCTTGGCTGGTTTCGAGCCCAACCATTGATGATCATTGAGGTTCAGTGAAGCAGGGACCAATACGGCGGTGAGGTCATGATGCAGTCGACGGATGTGTCGGGCATTGCGGTGAGGGCGTCGCGGGCGTCGCCGAGGTGCAGCTGTACCGGCCCGCTGGCGCGGTAGGCGTAGCCGCGCAACCGGTCACCGCTGGGCAGCAGGGCGGGCGGGCTCATCCGGGCACCGCCCAGCGCCGCGAGTCCAGGAGCAGGCACAGCGCGGCGGCGGCCTGCTGCGGCACGACCCCGTTGCCGAGGACCCGCAGGGCGCGGGTGCGGGGCAGCGCGAGTTGCGGGTTGGTGACCCACAGTTCTGGCAGGCCCATGAGCCATTCCACGAACGGCGGGGCGAGGACAGGTTTGCCGTGCCGGCCCGGCTGGGACGGGTCCGGCACAGGCCGGCCGAGAAGCTGTTCCCAGCGGGCGACGGCGGTGGCGTATTCGCCCCATCGGTTTTCGTCGCGCTGTCCGAGTTCGGTCTGGAGTCCGGTGACGGTGATGGTGAGGTCGACGCCGACCTCGCCGTGTCGGCTCGCTCCCTGCCCATCGAAGGCTTGTGACGTTGGCAGAACCCGGACGGCGGCGGAGGGCAGGGTGAGGTCGCCGTGTGAGCCGCGCTGTGCCGGGCAGCCTTTGCTGCCGTCGGTGGCACGTGGGGTGGGTAGGAGCCGAGCGGCGTCGGTCAGGGTGCGGCCAGCGTGTCCGACGAGCGGGACGCTGCGGCCGGCGGTCGCGTTGGCCGAGGATCGACTGTCGGCGACAGTCGGTGTGGGGAGGAGCTGCTCGCTGGCGAGGCTGTCCAGGCTGGGCCGGACAGCCGCACCGGGCGAAGGTGACTGATTGGTGCCATACGACACGGCGGTCGGCGTCGGCAGCAGATGGTGTCGGGTGCCGCGGGGTTCGATGAGGTCGGGAAGCCCGTACTGGTGGCCGACGCCGCGGCCGTCACGGGCGCACGGCGTCGGCAGGGTCGCTGTGGTTGCGGAGGCGGTGCTGGTCGGCGGCCAGCAGGAACAGCCGGTCGCGGCGGTGGGCGGCGCCGATGTCGGATGCGCGTAGGCATAGCCACCGCGTGTCGTACCCGCTCTCGGCCAGGTCGGCGTGGACGGTGTCGAACCCTCTTCGGAGGAGGGCGGCGACGTTTTCCACGAAGACGAGCGGTGGTCGAAGAGCGCGAACTGCGTCGGCGACGGCGGTCCAGACGCTGGAGTGTTCGCCGGTGATGCCGGCGCGTTTCCCGGCGTTGGAGATGTCCTGGCACGGGAACCCGGCGGTGAGGATCTCGACGGGTTCGACGGTGTTCCAGTCGATGGTGCGGATGTCGCCGAGGTCGGTGGTGTCGGGCCAGTGGTGGGTGAGGACGGTGCGGGCGTGCGGGTCGGTTTCGGCGTACCAGGCGAGGTGTCCGCCGAGGACCCATTCGACGGCGAGGTCGAGGCCGCCGTAGCCGGTGCACAGTGACCCGATCCGCGGTCCGTCACCGCCTCCGGATCGTCCGGGGGCGGTGTGTCGGCCCGGCCTGATACCGGTGGGGTGGTCACTCACGCCACCTCCCGCACCGAGGCCGGGCCGGTCTTGGACTCGGTCGTGGAGTCGCTGGTGGTATCGCTGGGGTGCGGGCAGGTCCACGGCCCGCACCCCAGCGCATCCACATCGGCTGCGGCCGGTTTTGGCCGTAGCCGCACCTGGTCGAGCGGGACGCGCTGGCGGTGCAGGAAGGACTGCCCGCGCAGCGGGTGTCCGTCGGCGTTGGCCCGCGCGGAGCCGTGCCGGATCGCGGCGTCGAATGCGACCGCGTCGGCCCACTCCGCGGGGCTGCCCGCCTGCAGCGTGGCCCAGAACCCGTCGTCGTGGAACGGGCACCCCAGGCAGCTCGACTTCGGGGTTCCCGGCAGGCCGTGCCGCTCGAGGTAGGCGACGCAGTCGCCGCGTCGCCACCCGAGGTCGAGCAGGGGGAAGGTGTTGCGCATGTAGCCGACGTCGGCGTCCCGGGCGCGGCAGATCTCATCGACGGAGATCCCGATCGCGATGTCGGCGACGACACCGGCCGGCACTCGCTGCGGGTGCTGGTAGCCGAGCCGGCGCCGGATCTCGGCCTTGATCGGTTTGATCTTGTACTCGGCGGTGCACTGCCGGCGGGCCATCCCGCGTTCGCCGTTCGGGCCGAGCGTGAACAGCGGCATCGACGCGAACCGGTGCCCGGGGTCGAGGGCGTCGGCGCGGATGTTGCCGGCCGACACCCGCACCACGGGGATACCTGCGGCGGCGGCGATCCGCTCGAGGCGTTCCAGCTGCCCGTAGACCGCGGACGGCTCCCAGCCGGTGTCGGCGAAATCGCCGCGTCGAACCGCGGGATCTCCCCGCGCGCCGCGAGCAGCAGGACAGCCGAGCTTTGCACGCCCGCCCCGAGCGATAGATATTGATGGGTGCTCATCGGCGCCCTCCGGCACCGTCCGCAGTGGACGGCAGCTGCACGGAGGACTCCGGCTTGGTGAAGATGAGGACGTCCTCGTGGGCGATGAGGTGCATCGGCGTCCCAGCGGCCCGGGCCTTGCGGACCGAGCGGAGCTGGAAGAACGACGGGCGGGCGACGAGCTGGCCGTCGCGGACGGCGGCGAGCAGCGCCACGCACCGTTCGGTCGGGACCAGGCCGGCGCGGACGCCGGCGCCGATGACCGCTGAGGGCAGGTCGACGAGTTCGCCGCGTTTGCGCCACGGCCGGGCGGTGACGACGACGGTCCCGCCGGGTCGCAGGAGGGTGGCGCAGCCGCGCAGGATGTCGGCGAACCCGTCGGCGAGGCCGGTCAGGTCGCGGTAGGCGAGGTTGCCCTTGTCGCTGCCGTCGTTGTACCGGTTGTCGCGCACGTCGAGTTCGTCGCCGACGGCGACGTGCCCGTGCACGGTCGGCCCGTACGGCGGTGACGTCACCACGAGGGCGACCTGCCCGGCCAGGGCGGCCGGGACGAGGGACTGGATGGCGGTGGCGTCACCGCGGATCACCCCGCCCCGCCCGGTCGCGCCCTGTTGGCGGGCGTGGCGCAGGTTGGCGTCGGCGATGTCCGACCAGCGGGACTCGTACTCCACGCCGATGCCGTCGCGGCCCGCGTGGACCGCTTCGACGAGGGTGGTGCCGATGCCGCACATGGGGTCCAGGACGAGGTCGCCCGGGTTGGTGTAGGCGGCGATGGCGTGCGCGGCGATCGCCGGCAGCATCCGCGCCGGGTGCGCGGTGGACTCCGGCACGTACCGGCCGCGGCGCTGCACCGGGCCGGTCCGCTGGGCGGTCGCCCAGACGGACAGGTGCTGTGCGCGCGGGTCGGGGTTCGAGGGCTCAGCCACGAGGCTCACCACCATCCGGGCCGGCGTCGTCGCTGCGGCGCCGGCTGCCGCGCCGCCGGGCGGGCGGCGCAGAATTTGCCGTGGGCGTGAAGATGAGCAGGTCGGCGTGCACCCGCAGGTGCGCCGCCGTCCACGTCTCGCCGGCGGCGTCGGCTCGTGCCCGGGAAAGGGCGAGCAGTTCCTCGTCGTCGAGGTGGTAGACGAACGCCTCCCCGCTGGTGCCGGCGCCGATGATGTCGGCGGAGACGGCGACGATGTGCTGCAGGTAGCCCAGACCGGTCCGGGCCGCGGCGTCGACGATCGGGGTGAAGTCCTCCGGCTCCGCGGCGTGCCCGACCGGCACGGCCACGACCAGCACGAGGCAGCCGCCAGAGCGCAGCAGCTCCCGGCACGCGGTCAGCAGCCACGCCAGCCGGACCCTGCCTGCGGCGGGATCCGGGTCGAGCGGCCAGGTGGCCACGACGAGGCTGGTCAGCCCGGCCAGGGACGCGCCGTCCGGGACCGGCACGACCGGATGCCCGTGCGGCGGCAGTTGCGGGTCGGTGAGGTCGTCGCCGAACCATTCGGTCAGCGACACGGCGGCATCGGCGTCCGGGCGGTGCTCGGGGTCGTCGCCGAGGGTGCTGCGGGTGGCCCGGGCGGGCCGCACGCCGTGCACCGGCGGCAGGTCGGTGTCGGTCTCGTCGTCGACGGCGGGGCCGTCGGTGTCGCGCGGGTCGTCGCGGGAGACCGGGCCGACGATCAGCGATGCGACGTCAGTGAACCAGGCGCGGTGGTGCTGGCGCCCACCGGTGCTGCAGGCGGTGGCGAGGGCGTGGCCGTCGGTCAGGTCGACGACGGCCTCGCCGGGACGGCTGTAGGCGGCGACGAGCCGCCGGGCCAGGCGGGCGGGCATCGTCCTGCGGTCGCCCCTGCCGGCGGCGGTGCGCCACACGGTGATCGGGACCGGCGGGTCACCGGCGACCAGGTCGATGAGCGGCCGGTCGTCGTCGCCGGCGGTGTCGGACTGCGGGTGGTTGGGGAGGTCGGGGTGGTTGGGGTGGTGCGGCGGGTGCGTCGTCATCTGGTTCTCGGCTCCGCGCCGCGCCGGGAAGCGCTGACATCCCCCTATCCGGCGTTGTGAGTCCTGACGAACGCCCCCTGCCGCTCACAGCCGCTCACAGCCCAACCGGACGGTCGGATCGCTACGAGACGTGTGCTCACAGCCGCCGAACGTGACGACAGTGCGGGCGGGTGCCGCTCACAGCCGCCTGCGGCGTCAAGCCCCGCCCGCTCACAGCCGCTCACACGCTGCCGTGGCCGCTCACGGCGGGGCGCGTTGTCAAGGGTCGCCCGCTCACACGCGGCTGTCACGGCGGTCGCCTCGCCCGCAGGCGGCACCATCGCGCGCCGCCGAGCCTGGTCGAGACCTGCGCCGACGGCAGTCCCCGGACGACAGCGCCGACAGGGGCGGCGGCTCGGGCTCGACGCCCGTCGCCGTCCTGTGAGTGCTCGCGGCAGCCGATCACGACACCGTCCAAGCCGGCCGCCGTGACCACCGCGCGCTGAGGGCGCCACGGACCGGTCTGCGGCCCCGCTCACCCGCGACATCGACAAACCTCGCTGTCGTGAATCGTCGGCGGCTGGCCGCCGACGTCGCCGCGTGAGGCGTGTCAATCGACATACATCGCTGTCACTGGAGACTGGCGGCGCGAGGCGCGGCACCGTAGTGGTGACCGTGACAGTGACATTCGTGCCTCCGTGAGCGTGCGTGAGTGAAGTGCGAGCGGCGCGAGAGCGCGGCGGAGGGGCTACGGCGGTCGCCCGCCGTCGCGGTGTCACAAGCGCAGACGTCGGGTGTCACGGCGCGTCAATCGCTGCTGTCACAGTCGCCGATGGTGTCAAAGCCCAGTTCAAAGACTGTGACACGATGGCATGTCAACGATCACAGTCGATGTCACTGATGGTGTGACAGTCGTCGTGCCGGGTCCCGGTGACCCCGCCTGCCGGTGTCGCTGAGCTGCGCTGTGGGTGGCGCGTGAGCGCCGTCTGGCGTACTGGCGTCTCGCCGACGCCGCCGTCGACCTGCGGTGTCAATCCACAAACTTCACTGTCATAGGAGCTGTGACATGACTGTGTCCGCCATCGCGACGGCCACTGACACGACCGCTGACACGACTGCTGACATGACCGGTGCCACGCGTGATGACACGGCCGGCCCGCGTCCGGAGGCGTCGGATGTCGCCGCCGGGCGGCCCGTCGATGACGGGAGCTGGCCGACGTCGCCGTTCGGGTGCGTCGACGCCGCGTTCGCCGCGTTGACCTGCGACCCGCACCCGTTGCGCATCGACCTGTCGCACCTGGATCCCGCCCTTGGGGTGCCCGCCGGACCGATCAACGTCGCGGATCTGCGCGTCTGGATGGGCCGGCACCGGCGGCACTGGACGGCGCTCGACGCGGTGTGGCGGGAGCTGATTACCCAGGCCCGGCTCGACGGCCCGGCGTGGGTCGTCGCCGCCACGGCGCTGGCGCTGCCGGCGCTGGTCCGCTGCGCCGCGGACCTGGTCGCCGGTGGCTGGCGTGGGGACCCCGACGACGTCGACGCCGAGGTCCTCACGGGGTTTCTGGGCGCGTTGCGTGACCACGTCGACGTCGCCCGCCCGGCCCCGTACGCGCGGCTGTGCCGCGCCGCCCAGCGTGCCGGGCACGCCCTGGTCGCCCAGCAGCGCGACGTCGTCCTTGTCGACGACATCGACGCGATCCCGGCCGGGCCACGGACCCCGCAACGGCCGTGGGGGCACCCGGATCTATTGGTGCGCCGCGCCGTCGACCTCGGGCTGCTCGATGCGTGCGACGAGCAGCCCTACATCGACACCCGGCTCGGCCGGCGGGCGATCGAGCCGATCGCGACGCGCCTCGGTGTCACTGCCGACGCGCTGCGGATGCGGCTGCGCCGCGTCGACGAGCGCCTCGCCTGGGCGCTCGCCGACGGGACCCTCACCGGCACCGCCTCCCCGCAGGCACAGCAGGCCCTGGTCCGGCAGGCCGAGCACCGTCAGCGGACCCGGACCGCGTGCGCGTCGACCCCCGCCACGGCAACCGTCGACGCGTCGGGCCCCGCCGGTATCCGCCGTGCCGCGGGAACGCCCGAGCTCGCCGCCGCCTGAACCGGCCCGATCCGAGCGCCAGCGCCAACACGCCGGGCCCGGCCCCCGACCATCGTCGGGGCCGGGTCCGGCGTGTTTTTGCCTGTCAGTTGCTCGGTCGTGAGCGGGACCCGCGCCGGGCCGGGCCTTCACGCTGCGCTGATGGCAGGGCGGCATGGGCGGCGCGCAGTTCGTCGGCGAGGTCGCGGCCGTGCCGCAGGCCCACTGTCCGTTCCGTCGCAACGTTGCACCCTCCGGCAGCGCCGACCTGTGGCGATGCAAGGTGAGTTCGGACGCTCCGGCCGTCTGGTGTTCGGATCTACATTGCATGTTCGGTGGCGAGCGCCCGAACCCGCACCTGATCGGGCACATCGTTCCGCACGTTTGTCACGCCGCGGTGGCTGTGATGACGGCTTACTGCTGCGTTAGTGAGGTCCGTAGGTGCGGATGATCTGTTCGGCAACCGCGACGTTGCCGTTGTCCACGCCGAGTTGCTGGTACAGCGTGACGGCTTCGGTGGCGGTGATGACCGCCTCCCCGTACCGGCCGCTCTGCTCCAAAGCGACGGCGAGGATGGTCAACGCGTTGGCTAGGGAGGCCTGGTGGGCGGTGGGGCCGGCGGCGGCCAGGCTCCGCCGGACGGTGACGGCTTCGGTGGCGGTGGTGACTGCCTCCCCGTCCCGGTCACCCAGGCGCAACGCTTCGGCGAGGATGGCCAGCGCGTCGGCGAGGGAGGCATTGTGGGCGGTGGGGTCGGCGGCGGCCAGGCTCCGCCATATGATGACGGCTTCGGTGGCGGTGGCGACCGCCTGCCCGTACCGGCTGCTCTGCTCCAAAGCGTCGGCGAGGATGGTCAACGCATTGGCGAGGTAGCGCTGGTAGGCGGTGGGGTCGGCGGCGGCCAGGCTCCGCCATATGGTGACGGCTTCGGTGGCGATGGCGACCGCCTCTTCGTACCGGCCGGCCTTGCGCAACGCATTGGCGAGGCTGGCCAGCGCGTCGGCGAGGTAGGGCTGGTGGGCGGTGGGATCGGCGGTGGGGTCGGCGGCGGCCAGGCTCCGCTGGATGACGACGGCTTCGGTGGCGGTGGTGATCGCCTCCTCGTACCGGCCGCCCAGGCGCAACGAGTCGGCGAGTCTGGCCAGCGCGTCGGCGAGGTAGGGCTGGTGGGCGGTGGTGACCGCCTCCCCGTGCCGGCCGGCCTGGCGCAACGGGTCGGCGAGGCTGGCCAGCGCGTCGGCGAGGAAGGGCTGGTGGGCGGTGGGGTCGGCGGCGGCCAGGCTCCGCCGGACGGTGACGGCTTCGGTGGCGGTGGTGATCGCCTCCTCGTACCGGCCGCCCAGGCGCAACGAGTCGGCGAGTCTGGCCAGCGCGTCGGCGAGGAAGGGCTGGTAGGCGGTGGGATCGGCGGCGGCCAGGCTCCTCCATATGGTGACGGCTTCCGTGGCGGTGGCGACCGCCTCCTCGTGCCGGCCGGCCTTGCGCAACGCATTGGCGAGGATGTTCAACGTGCCGGCGAGGTAGGGCTGGTGGGCGGTGGGATCGGCGGTGGGGTCGGCGGCGGCCAGGCTCCGCCGGACGGTGACGGCTTCGGCGGCGGCGGCGACCGCCTCCCCATGCCAGCCGCCCTGACGCAACGCTTCGGCGAGGATGGCCAGCGCGGTTGCGTGGTCGTCGGCTGTGGGGGCGTGGGTGACGCGTGCGCGGGCGACGGCGATCTGGGTCTGGTTGAGGACGTTCATCTCGTTGGTGAGGAGTTGGCTGAGGTGTTGGACGGTGTCCCAGTCGGGGTTGGCCTGGTTGACGGCGGTGGCGATAGCGCTGTCGATGGGGCCGTGCCCGGCGAGGGCGGTGCGGATGGCGATCGGGATCAGTCGGTGTGGGTCGACGGCGAGGAGGGTGGTGATTGCTGTGGTCGCGGTGGTGGTGTGGGTGGCGGCGCGGGCCAGGGTGGTCAGTACGGCGGTGGCGTGTTCGGGGGTGGCGGCGGTCAGGCTGACGGCTGCGGCGAGGTCGGTGTTGTCGGCGAGGGCTTCGACGGTGAGGTGTTCGGCGAACACGGCCGGCAGGTGCGGCCGGGTCCAGTAGCCGGTGACCCGCGGGTACAGGTGCAGCCACACGGTGAGAGTGTCGATCAGGTCGGGTGTGGCGTTGTGCAGGCCGGGCAGCAGCGGCAACAGTTGGTGGGTGTCGGTGCGGGTGCGGGCGCCGGTGAGCATGGTGAACACCAGCAGGTCCCGCAGCACGGTCAGGGTGATGTTCGGGTAGTTGTCGAGGCCGTGTTCGGTGGCGTGGCGTTGCCACTGGCGCTCCTCCCGGGTGAGGAGCGCGGCGACGGCGTCGGTGACGTCGACCGGCCCGGGTCGGCCCTCGTGGGCGCGCCAGGCCGCTTCGAGCGCGGCGGCGTGCAGCAGGATCAGCGGGGTGCCGGCGGTGATCCCGGTCAGCGTCATCCCGGCCGTGTCGGCGCCGACTTTCTCTGCGAACACGGCCATGGCAGCTCTGGCGGCGCCCCGCTGGCCGGGGGCGTCATCGGCGATCGTGCCCAGCCAGGTACGGGTCTCGGCGACGTCGACGGCCATCGGTAGCGGCTGCTGCACACCGTTCCACCAGTCGGTGAACTCCCGCGCCACCAGCAGCACCCGCACGGTCTGCGGACCGCCGGGCCGGTGCACCGCTTTCAACAGCTCACCGAGGTCGTCGCACACGTCGGCGTCATCGACGACGGCCAGCACCGGCCGGTCCCAGCCGGACGCGACCTCAATCGCCGCCCGGCCCTGTCCGGGCCGGACCCAGCCGACCGCCCACGCCTGGCTCTCCTCACCGCGCAGCGCGGCACCAGCCTTCATCGCCAGGCGGGTCTTGCCCGAACCCGGCCCACCCGACAACAGCCACACCAGACCCGGCTGGTCCTCGACACACCACCGCCGGACCGCCGCGACATACCGCCCGCGCGGCACCGCGAACGGCACCATCGCCTCCCACGGCGCCAGCCAACCCAGCACGCTGTCCCCAGACCCGTCACCACCCCGACCCGGGCCTGGACCGGCCGCGAACACCTCCGACCACCGCTCATCCGCCACCACCTGCTCGCGGCGGCGGTCCCAGCCCAACCCGGCCGCGAACCCCGGCAGCGCTCCAACCGCAGCAAGGGGCACTCCCACCCAGGGGTTGAGCAGGCCGGCGCCCGCTCCCGCACCCCCTGCAACGGCCACCCCGACCAGCGCACCCACCGCACGGCCACGCCACCGCCACTGCTGCCGACCCTCCGCCATGGCACCCATAGTGAGTGGCGCAACCACATCAGCACCATCAGTCACAAAGTCGGATGGGAACTCCGTGCCCGAAGGCCGGGGCCGCGACAGGAGCAAGGCAATCCGAACAGTGCAAGATCAGGTGCAATTTATGTCCGAACGGTGCAAGGTTCCGGCGCACAGGACACCCACGACGCGGCGCTGTGAGCGCGGCCGTGAGCGGGCTGTGAGCGGCTGTGAGCGGCTGTGAGCGGCTGTGAGCGGCAGGGGGCGTTCGCCAGGGCTCACAACGGCGGATAGGGGGGTGCAGGTCTTCGAGGCCCGGCCAATTCGGCCGACATCCACGAGGCCCTGCCCGCCGCCGGGCAGCCCCCGGTCGCGAGTGCCGCGCCAGCCACGCGCTCGGGTGCCGCGCCAACGTGATGCACTGACACCTCATCCACAGCCAACCCGTAAGGGAGGACGTGCTCCTCCCGAGCGCGCATCCCGGCTGCGTTCCGCACTCGCACCACGGGTCCTGCTCGGCGGCGGTCACTCCATCCGCTGTTCGAGCATTCGCCCCCGCCGCCCCCGGCGTGCCGCGCGCCCCGCAGGCGCGCGTCCCGGCGGCGACGTCGGGGGCGGGAGGTGACCCCAACCATGTCCCGCACACCGCGGGCACGTAGTCGTGCCCACAACCCGCACCACACCACCCGATCCGCGTCCGCCGGCATCCCGTCCGGCGCTGCGACGCCTCCCGAACCGCCGGCCGTAGGCGGTCGTGCCGCCCGTACGGCCCGGTGGGCGATCACCGTCGGCGCTCTCGCCGTAGCGGTCGTCGCGCTGCCCTCCGCCGCGTACGCCGATCCCGGCGCCCCGGTCGTCCTGGCCGCGAACACGCTCCCGGTCGTCATCGCCAACCTGCAGACCTGGGTCATGGGGATCCTGGCCGCCCTGGCCACCCTGTTCCTGGTCTTGGCCGGCGTCTACTGGGCGACCGCCGGCGGCGATCCGGCCCAGGTCGACAAGGCCAAGGGCGCGTTGAAGAACGCCCTTATCGGCTACGGCCTGGCCGTCCTCGCGCCGATCCTGCTCGAGGTCGTCAAGGGCATCGTCGGGGGCTGAGGCGATCATGGGCTGGCTCCTGGACAACATCCTCACCTGGTTCGCCGAACAGATCCTGGCGTGCTTCGACGGTCTGATCGGCGTGATCACCAACGCCCTGCTGGTCACGCCGGACGTGACGACGTTGCCGCAGGTGCAGGCCCTGACCGGCCGGTCCGTCCTCGTCGTCGACCTCGTCTTCGTGCTGTTCTTCGTCGCCGCCGGCGCGCTCACCATGAGCGCCGGCGGCGACGAACGGTCCCGCTACACCGCCAAGGACCTCGTCCCCCGCTGCATCGTCGGGTTCGTCGCGGCGCACTTCAGCCAGCTGTGGTGCGCCAAGATGATCGACCTCGCCAACGCCCTCGCCGCCGCGCTCACCCAAGAAGATGTCGCCGGCGACGGCACGGTCCGCCCGCCGGCGATCACCGCGATCAAGACCCACATGATCGCCTCCCGGGACGGCACGTCGGGACTGCTGTTCTGCGTCTGCGCCGTGATCATCCTGATCCTGCTCGGCTCCACCGCGATGAGCATGATCACCCGGTTCGCGGTCGTCCTCGTCCTCACCGCGGCGGCACCACTCGCCCTGGCCTGCCACGCGCTGCCGCAGACCGACCCGGTCGCCCGCATGTGGTGGCGTGCCTACGGCGGCGTCCTCGTCATCCCGGTCGCGCAGGGATTCACCCTCTACGCCGGGCAGTGGATGCTCACCGACAGCAGCCACATGCTGTTCGCGTTCGGCCTGCCCGGCGACGGCGGTCCGACGAACCTCTTCGTCGTCATGGTCCTGCTCTGGACCACGGTGAAGATTCCCGGCCTGCTGCGCCGGTTCGTGTCCTCCGGCGGCCAGCGGCCGAACTTCCTCGGCATGGTCGTGCGGGTCGTCGTGGTCCAGCAGCTGTCCCGCGCCGTCCCGGACCTCGGCCGGATCGCCGGTAGGGCGGTGGGCCGATGAACCGCCGCGACGAAGAGGCCGTCCGCGCGCGGATGCCGACGGCTGCTTCATACTGCGCGGTCTCCGTTTGCTGTTGGGTTTGGTTTGAGGCGGA
>NZ_JBHSIU010000072.1:0-2883 GCF_042653625.1 Dactylosporangium cerinum
TTGGAGCGGTGGGCTGGGGCGTTGTCGTTGGCTGCGGTGAACGGTCCGGCGTCGGTGGTGGTGTCGGGCCGGTCGGAGGCCTTGGAGGGGTTCGTGGCGCAGTGTCAGGCCGATGGGGTCAGGGCTCGCGCTGTTCCGGTGGATTACGCCTCGCATTCGGTGCAGATCGAGTCGATCCGGGCGGAGTTGTTGGAGGTGCTCGGGGATGTGGTGCCGGTTTCGGGTGGTGTGCCGTTCTATTCGACGGTGACCGGGGGTGTGTTGGATACGGCGGGGTTGGATGCGGGGTACTGGTATCGGAATTTGCGGCAGACGGTGGAGTTCGGGGACACGGTGGGGGTGTTGTTGGCGGAGGGGTGTCGGGTGTTCCTGGAGGTGAGTCCGCATCAGGTGTTGACTGGTGGGATTCAGGAGAGTTTCGACGCGGTGTTGGCTGTGCCCGCTGAGGGGACGGTGTTGGGTTCGTTGCGTCGGGATGAGTCGGATGTGCAGCGGCTGTTGTTGTCGATGGCGCAGGCGTTCACCGCTGGGGTGGGGGTGCGGTGGCCGGCGGTGTTCGCCGGAGTCCAGGGCACCCGGGTCGACCTGCCCACGTACGCGTTTCAGCGGGAACGGTTCTGGCTGCGGCCGGGAAGCCCAGCTGCCGGGGCCGGAGATGTGGCCGCGGCGGGGCTTGGGGCTGCCGGGCATCCGTTGCTGGGCGCGGTGACCGCGCTCGCGGAAGGCGACGGGGTGTTGTGGACCGGCAGGCTGTCGGCGCGCACGCATCCGTGGCTGGCCGATCACGTGATGGCCGGCGCGGTGCTGTTCCCTGGGACCGGTTTCGTGGAACTGGCGGTGTGTGCGGGGCAGCGGGCCGGTTGTGGAGTGTTGGAGGAGTTGACGCTGACCGCGCCGCTGGTGTTCTCCGGTGACGGCGCGGTCCAGGTGCAGGTGTGGGTCGGTGGACCGCAGGAGAAGTCGGGCCGCCGACCGGTCAACATCTACTCCCGCCCAGACACCGGTGAGGACTCGGGCGATGGCTGGGTGCGACACGCCACCGGCGTGCTGTCCCCCGCGATGCAGGCACCCGCGTTCGATCTGACCGTCTGGCCGCCTTCCGGTGCGGTCCCGGTGGACGTCGACGGCCTGTACGAGCAGTCGGCTGAGACCGGGTTCGGCTACGGGCCGACGTTCCAAGGTTTGCAGGCGGTGTGGCGCCGCGACGGCGAGGTGTTCGCCGAGGTCGCACTGCCGGAGCCGGCGGCGCAGGAGGCCGGTCTGTTCGGGATGCACCCGGCCCTGCTCGACGCGGCCCTGCACCCGGCCCTGCTCGACGCCGGCCTGCTCAAGGGCCTGCTCGAGGCTGAGCAGTCCGACGGCTCCGATGGCGACGACGGTGTACGGTTGCCGTTCGCATGGTCGGGGGTGTCGGTGTTCGCGGCCGGCGCCGCGGCGTTGCGGGTGCGGTTGACCCAGGCAGATGATGGCGGGCTCTCGCTGGACGTGGCTGACGGTGCCGGGGTGCCGGTGGCGGTGGTGGGGTCGCTGGTGGCCCGACCCGTTGCCGTCGAACAGTTGCATGCTGCCGCCGATGCGCACGGTGACCGGTTGTTCCAGGTCGACTGGGTGACGTCGACCGGTGTCGGGCCGGTGCCGGCGTCGGCGCGGTGGGCGGTGCTCGGCGCGGAAGGACCGGACGCGTCGGGGTTGGTCGGGGCGTTGCAGTCCGTCGGGGCGGGGGTGCAGCAGTATCCGGATCTGGCCGGGTTGCGCCAAGCGGTCGCCGATGGGGTGCCGATGCCAGATCTGGTGCTGGCCGCGGACATCCCGGTTTCTGCGGACGGTGAGGTCGGCGAGCGGGTGCGGGCGGTGACGGGTTGGGCGTTGGAGCTGGTGCAGTCGTGGCTGGCCGATGACCAGCTCGGCACGGCCCGGCTGGTGGTCCTGACCCGCAACGCGGTCGCCGTCGATGCCGGTGCCGGTGTCGGCGGTGTTGATGCGGTGCTGGCGCCGGTGTGGGGTTTGGTGCGCGCGGCGCAGTCGGAGAACCCGGACCGGATCGTGTTGGTGGATCTGGATGCCCGGTCGGCGTCGCGGCGTTCGTTGCCGGCCGTGTTGGGTGGGGACGAGCCACAGCTGGCGATCCGTGACGGTCATGCCTTCGCTCCCCGGTTGGTGCGGACGGCTGCCGACGCCATGTCGGTTCCTGTGGCTCCGTGGCGGCTGGATATCTCCAGCAGGGGAGTACTGGAAAACCTGGCGCTGGTGTCGTATGCGCAGACCGATGAGCCTGTTGAGGCTGGTCAGGTCCGGATTGCGGTGCATGCCTCGGGGGTCAATTTCCGTGACGTGCTCAACGCGTTGGATCTGTATCCGGATGGTCCGGGACCACTGGGTTTGGAGGGTGCGGGGACGGTCGTCGACGTCGGTGCCGGGGTGACCGATGTCGTGGTCGGTGATCGGGTGATGGGGCTGTTCGTGCAGGGCCTGCACTCGGTGGTGACCACGGATCACCGGCTGGTCGTGAAGATGCCCCCTGGGTGGTCGTTCACGACAGCGGCGTCGGTACCGGCGGTGTTCCTGACCGCGTACTACGCGTTGTACGACCTGGCTGGGTTGCGAGCCGGTGAGTCGGTGCTGATCCATGCCGCCAGCGGCGGTGTGGGGATGGCAGCCGTACAGCTGGCGAAGCATCTCGGCGCTGAGGTCTTCGGGACCGCGAGTGCGGGGAAGACCGCAGCGCTGCGAGCACTGGGCCTGCAAGGTGATCGTGTCGCATCGTCACGGACGCTGGACTTCGAGGAGCAGTTCCTGACGGCGACGCGGGGCCGGGGCATGGATGTCGTGCTGAACTCCCTGGCCCGGGAGTTCGTTGACGCCTCGCTGCGGACCTTGCCGGCG
>NZ_JBHSIU010000073.1:0-17026 GCF_042653625.1 Dactylosporangium cerinum
GATCAAACGGGCGACTCGGATACAGGGATGGTGCACCAGTGAGCGGTGAAGTCATCGATCCGTCCGCGCCGGTGACTGTCGCCGAAGTCGGCGTTCGCTGGCTTCCGGTTCCCGGCCGAGGTGATCGTCGTCGCGGTGCGCTGGCACCTGCGGTTCAACCTGTCCTATCGGGACGTTGAGGAGCTCGCCCAAGCGATCTGACCGGGGACCCGATCGCGGACCAGGCGGAGCTGGCGGGGTCGGGCGGATACCACAGTCCCTACTCGCGCACGGCGGCCCGGAAGTCGTTCACAACGCCCGGCTGGACCACGGCGAGCCGCTCCACCGGGTCGACCCGCAGGACCACGTTCATCCGGTCGAGCACCACCACCACCACCACGACGCCGCCGTCGACGGCATTCGGTGGCTCGCTTGAGGATCTCCACATCCTCCGCCAGCCGCCGGTTCTCCCGCCGCAACCGGGCGAGTTCGTCGCGTTCGGTGCTGGTCAGCCCGTCCGTGCGGGCCCCGGCGTCGAGGTCGGCCTGTCTGACCCAGTCCCGGACCGCGGTCTCGGTCAGGTCGAAATCCTTCGCGACCTGCCGCATCGAACGATCACCCCGACGGCAGACCTCGACGATCTCCGCCTTGAACTCCGCCGTGAACGCCCGGCGAGGCCGCCGCTGCTTACCCATGCCTTCCACGATGAACATCCTCTCCCGGGCACACAGCCCACAGATCTCGGATGTCCGTCAAAACGGGTCAGGCCCAGGACCGACATGTCAGGTTTCTCGTGGCGCGACGCCCGGTTCGCGGAGTACGGCAGCGCCGGCGCCGGCGCCGGCGCGGCGGTCAACGGCAACCGCCCGCAGATGAGCGCCTCGACCGCCACGCAGTTCACCCCGACCGCCTACCTGGCCAGCACCGACGGCTGGAACCCGATCCACTGAACCGCCGGGCGTCCCTACCCGGCGCAAGCGGGTGGGCATGGATTGGTCCAGCAGAAGGCCGTGGTCGCGCGGTCGAGACAGGCGGTGAGCGACGATCCGGCCCTGGCTCATATCGCCCATTCGGGGTAGTCGGGATGGTCGGACCACACCGTTGCGTCATTGCGAAGCTCTCGGCATGGCGTGGGCTCATTACAGGTTCGGCACCAGTTCGGCTCGCGCGGCTCGTCGTCCTGAACCAGTACCTCGATCGCCTTGCCGTCCTCGCGCCTGTACACCTCGTAGTGCTTGCCGTACTCGAGTTGACCGCTGGGATAGCCCGGCTTGTGTCGCTCGAGCCGCCGCCGCTTGGCCTCCACCTCGCGGAGCACCCGGGCGGGATCGTGACGGGCGATATGGGTGTGCTGGTTGCGACTGCCCGGCACGACCGCGACCGGCTCACCGCCCTCGTCGTGCGCCTGCCAAGGGTCCTGGATGATGGTACGGTCGGACGATCGGATCTCTCGCCAGCCGCCGGGCTGGTCCGGTTTGACGATCCACACCTGCGGTGCATAGCCGCCAGCCGAGATCATGCTGGCGATTGACTCGTCCTCGGCCAGCCGTGCCTCGATGAAAACCACCAGCTCGTTCGTCATGCCCTCGATTCTCCTCAGGCGGCGGCGATGGCGGGTCCGGATTTGCTCCCATCTCGTTGAGTTCGTCCAGGTGGGACATCGCGCAGGCGCGCGGACGGCGCGGCGATGACACGGGTTGCGCGTAGTGTGCTCGAGCTCCACACGTCCGTCTTGCGGGGCGCCTCCTGCCACGTCCGCATGCCTGAAGGGACGGGGGCGACGCTCGCCGGACTGCTGGCATTTGCCGAGCGTTTCTTCGCGGCCAGGTGGCCGGGCTCGTCAGGATCTGTAGTCGGTCGGGCGGATGTTGTTGTTGAGCCGGAAACGGTTGTCGGGGTCGAAGTCCTGCTTGATCCGGGCAAGCCGGTCGAGATTCTCGCCGAACGCTGCCTGTCTGCCCGCGCTGTCCAGGTCCAGGTCGCTGCTGAAGTTGAGGTAGGTGCCACTCGCGGAGGGCAGGGCGTTCACCTCGTTGAAAGCATCCCGCACCCACCTTGTGTTGGCCTCGGTGTCGGCGGCATCGGTCCAGTTGCCGTCAATGCTCACGAGGTATTCCGCACTCCGATCGCCGAAGGCGGTGTCATGCATCCCCGCACGCTGCACGGCGCCCCCCAGCTGCGGCACGTGGACCAGTGTGCTGGGGTGCGGTCGCTCAAGTCCTCTGCGGAGCAGCGTCTCGAGCACGTCGTCGCCGAGCTCGCGTACGGTTACCGACTTCCAGTAGCTGAGCAACTGCCCCTTTGGAAACATCCAGTCCAAGAGTCGCTGTACGTCCCGGAACGGCATAGGTCCGCTCAGGTCGGCGAGCGGAGTACCAAATTCGCTGATCGGTCTGAGGATCGTTGTGGCGTCCTCAGGCGGACCCGCGTACACGGCGGCAGTGATGAATACGTCCCGGTTCTGCACCTCTTGCGGTAGCAGTGGCGTGGCAGGCATCGACCAGAACATGGCACGGCTGGTGACCTCGTCCGGCAGACCGGCCGTCCAGTCCCGCCAGGCTGGAAGGATCTCCTCCGCGTCGGACGCGGCGTACATCGCGGCCCCGTACATGACGATGGGTCCGATCGGGTGGGCATGGAACTCGAAGGCGGTGACGACGCCGAAGTTGCCACCGCCGCCGCGCAGCGCCCAGAAGAGTTCCTCGTGCTCGGTCTCGCTGGCTCGAAGGAGCGTCCCATCGGCCGTGACGATCTCGACGGCGGCCAGGTTGTCGCAGGTGAGGCCGTACTTGCGGTGGAGCCACCCGAGTCCGCCGCCGAGCGTCAGACCGGCGACGCCCGTCGTCGACACGACGCCGCCCGGCACGGCCAAGCCGAAAATCTGACTCTCTCGGTCGACATCTCCCCAGGTCGCGCCTCCCTGGACGCGAACGAGCCGCTCGGCGGGGTTCACCCATACCCCCCGCATCGCCGAGAGGTCGATCATCATGGCTTCGTCGCAGGTGCTGTGGCCCGCGATTCCGTGGCCACCACCCCTCACAGCGACCAGCAGATCGCGTTCGCGAGCGAGGTCCACCGCGTCGATCACGTCCGCTGCTCCCGAACACCGGGCAATGAGTCCAGGGTGCCGGTCGAACATGCCATTGTGCACGACGCGACTCTCGTCGTAGCCGGGATCATCCGGTGTGATGAGCGGACCGTGGAAGGCCGTCCGAAGTGCATCGATCCGCTCGTCGGTGACGGCCGTTTCACCGCCGTTGAGCCTGCGGAGCCTCACCGTCATTGCCAGGTCCTCCAGCCAGACGAGTCCCGAACCCGCATGGGACTATCACCCGCAATCCGGACCTTAAACCCAATTGCGTCGTCGCCCAGCAGGAAGCCACCCCGCTCGGCGAGGCCTGGGGCGGGTCGTGGTGCGCGCGGTGCCAGATCGATGTACCGCAGGCCTACACGATCACGACCGGCAGCTCCGACGTGATCGTCGGTGTCTTGGACAGCGGCATCCGGTCGCACGTATGGCGTACTGTGCGCCCGTGTCCACGTCCCGGATCATCGCGACCACCATCGGCATTGGCGCATCAGTGGTGGCCGGCTACGGCATGTACCGTCTGATGCTCATCGGCTCGTGTACCGGCGACGGCTGCGGCTCGGGCATCTGGGTCTTCGTCGTCGCGCTGCTTCTCGCGGTCATCGCCGCGATGGTCGGCGACACCCTGCTCCTCATCGCGACGCTGTTCGCCGGCCTCGGCATCGGCGCGGTGGTCGGCGCGGTCGCCGACCCGAACGGCGAGTGGGTCGGCTATGTCATCGGCGCGGCGATGGTGCTCGGCGGCCTCACCGTGGTGCTGGTCGGCCGCGCGACCCGTAAGGCCATGGCCGGCATGCGGGCCGCGATCCGCGACAGCCTGCCGACCGTCACGCCCGACACCCTGCAGACGACCGGGCGGGCCGCCGTCGCCGAGGTGTTGGCGGTGCGGGAGACCGGCACGACCGTCAACGACAACCCGGTCGTCGGCTTGCGGGTCCGGCTGACCCCGACCGACGGTGGCGCCCCGGTGGAGGGCGAGAAGAACGCACTCGTGTCCCGGCTGAACATCCCTCGCGCCGGCGAGCGGTTCGCGGCCGGCTACGACCCCGGATTGCCCGACTCGTTCGTGCTGATCCTCGCGGTCACAGACCACACCCCTGCACATCTGCGCGAGCTGTACGAGCGGCTGCGCACGGAGGCCACGCCCGGGTTCGACCCGCTGGAGCGGCTCGGCAAGCTCAACGAACTGCGGCTGGCCGGCGCGCTGACCGAGGCGGAGTTCGAGCGGCAGAAGGCGAAGCTGCTCGACCCCACCGGCTGAGGGCAGGCGAGGGGCTACCTCCCGCGGGCACGGGCGGTCCGGGTCACCCATGCCGCGGTGGGATGTTCGGTGGCACCGAGGATCCGGATCCGGCGGCTGGCGTGCTCGATGACGGCGAGGATGTACAGCCTCGTGCCGGTCAGCGTGATCGTTTTTGCCGACCAAAGATCGCTAGAAGTACATGTCCTCGTCGGCCTTGCGGTAGTTGTGGATCTCGTCGAGTCGGCCGGCTGCGGCAAGGGTTACCCACGCCGGGTTGCCGAGCAGGATGCGTCCGAGAGCGACGAGGTCGAATTCGCCCGCGTCGAGCCGGTGGAGCAGGTCGCGTAGCGCACTGGAGCCGAGGAAGTCACGGGTCAGGCCGATCGAGCCGACGGTGATGGCTGGCAGGCCGGTGAGGTGCTTGGCCCAGCCGGCCAGATTGCGCGGCGAGCCGGAGAACGCCGGGGTGGCGAAGTTGCGCTGGGAAGCGTGCAGCACGTCGGCGCCGGCCGTGGTGAAGGCGTTGAGGAGCACCGCCAGCTCGGTAGGTGACTCTGCGATCCGGGCGGCGTAGTCTCGCTCCTTGAACTGGGAGAACCGCACGATGACCGGCATCTCGGCGGGGATCGCCGCGCGGACCGCCCGGATCACCTCCGCCGGGAATGCGGCGCGCGCGGCGGGTGACCCGCCGAAACGGTCGGTGCGGCGGTTGGTGTGTGGCCAGAGAAACTCGTCGAGCAGATAGCCGTGCGCGGCGTGGATTTCCACGGCGTCGAAACCGGCCCGGACCGCCACACGAGCGGCGTCGGCGTATGCGGCGAGAAGGGCGTCGACGTCGGCGAGGGTCATCGCGTGGCTGTTGCCGGGCACGCCCGACGGGGTCCAAGCCGGGATCCCGTCTACCGGCTCGCGTGCGCTGCCGAGATGCCAGAGCTGCGCGGCGATCCGGCCGCCGGCGGCGTGCACCTCATCGGTCACCCGCTGCCAGCCTTTCTCCGCCGGACCGGCGGTCATCCGCGGCACGGTCGTCTCGTGGCCGGCGCTGGGATGCCCGACGAGCACCCCCTCGCTGATGATCAGACCAATGCCGTTTTCGGCTCGGCGCCGGTAGTAGGCGGCAACCTCGGGCGTCGGAACACCGTCGGGCGAACGGAATCGGGTCATCGGTGCCATCACGAAACGGCTGTTCAGCGGCAGGCCAGCAAGCGTCATCGGCTCGAGCAGGGTACCCAGAAGGGCAGTCGTCGCGGTCATGCCGTTACGCTAAAACCTGACATTGACGTCAAGGGCAAGTCTTGTGACGAGGGAGACACCGATGCGCATCGGCGACCTGGCCACGGCGACCGGCGCGAGCGCGCGATCGCTGCGCTACTACGAGGAGCAGGGGCTACTCGCAAGCGAGCGCAGTTCCGGCGGGCAACGGCACTATCCTGAGTCGGCAGTCGAGCGCGTCACGCTTATCCAGTCCCTGCTCGCCGCCGGTCTGTCCAGCAGCACCATCCACGACGTGTTGCCGTGCATCACCGAGGAAGCTATCCGCACGCCCTGGCTGGCCGAGCGGTTGCGCTCGGAGCTGAGCCGGGTCGAGGATCAGATCAGCTCTCTGCACCGGACCCGCGACATCCTGGCCGGCCTGGTCGAGCACTACGCCGTCTGACATCACCGACGCCGTCAGCAGTATTGAGCCCCTGCAACCGATGCCACCCGCACCGTCCACACCGGACGACGAGCAAGCAGCCCCCGGGCAGCGGTCCAGCAGGCCGGACGCCACCACGACATCGCGTGCGCCCGAAGCAACTCGGCAAGACCGCGGGCATCGGCCTGATACTGCGTCGTGTGTCGTGTAGCTGGGAGTGGTAGCGGGTAGCCCCCGGAAGTCTGTCGCACACGCGGGCCAGGGGGTGAGCGTGAGGCTGGTGCAGGAGTCCGACTACCGGTTCCGTATCGACCCGTACGGCGAGATGCGGGTGCCCGGCGTGGTGTTCGCCTCGCGGGCGCTGCTGCCCGATCCCGCTGCGGACAAGGCCTTGGAGCAGGTGGCCAACGTCGCGACACTGCCCGGGGTGGTGGGCGCGTCGTACGCCATGCCCGACATGCACTGGGGGTACGGGTTCCCGATCGGCGGGGTCGCCGCCACTGACGTCGCCGCCGGCGGGGTGGTATCCCCTGGCGGCGTCGGATTCGACATCTCCTGCGGCGTGCGGCTGCTCGCCGCCGACCTCGACCGCCAGGAACTCGCCGATCCGTCGCTGCGGGCGCTGATGGACGGCCTCGACGCGGCGACTCCCCGCGGCATGGACCGCAGGGCCGTGTGGGCGCTGCGCGATGCCCGGCAGCTGCAGGAGGTGCTGACCGGCGGCGCCCGGTACGCGGTACAGCAGGGCCACGGGACGCAGCGCGACCTCGAACGCTGCGAGGACGGCGGCGCAGTGGCCGACGCCGACCCCGGGCAGGTCAGCGAACGAGCGGTACAGCGCGGGCTGGGCCAAGTGGGCAGCCTCGGGTCGGGAAACCACTTCCTGGAGGTCCAGGTCGTCGACCGGGTCTACGACGAGCCGACGGCCGAGGCGTTCGGGCTGCGTGCAGGCCAGGTGTGCGTGATGATCCACTGCGGGTCCCGTGGGCTCGGACACCAGATCTGCACCGACCACGTGCGCGTCATAGAACGCGCCATGCTGAGATTCGGTATCACGGTCCCGGATCGGCAGCTGGCGTGCGCGCCGGTCTCGTCACCGGAGGCTCAGGCGTATCTCGCAGCGATGGCCGCGGCGGCCAACTACGCCCGCGCCAACCGGCAGTTGCTTGCCGTGGCGGTCCGGCGTGTGTTCGGCAGGGTCACCGGTCGGGAGCTGGCGCTCGTGTACGACATCTCGCACAACCTCGCCAAGATCGAAACGCACGAGGTGGCCGGGGCGCCGCGGCGGCTGTGCGTGCACCGGAAGGGCGCCACCCGGGCACTGCCGCCGGGCCATCCGGACCTGCCAGCCGACCTGAGCGGCGCCGGGCAGCCGGTACTCATCCCCGGCACCATGGGCACCGCGTCCTACGTGCTCACCGGCCGGCCGGGTGCGCCGGCGTTCGCCTCGACCTGCCACGGCGCCGGCCGTGCGCTCAGCCGCCACCAGGCCGCCAAGACGGTGCGCGGCAAGGAGCTGCGCGAGCGGCTGCAGGCCGAGGGCATCGAGGTGCGGGGGGCGTCGTGGCGCGGCCTGGCCGAGGAGACGCCGGAGGCGTACAAGGACATCGACGCCGTCGTGGACGCCGCGCAGGGCGCCAGGCTGTGCGCGCGGGTCGCGCGGCTGGTGCCGATCGGCGTAGTCAAGGGGTGAGACGACCGGCTTGCCGGTGCGCGCCGGGACCTGCTACGGCGGCCGGCGGGCGACAACATCGCCGGGCGCGGCGCCTCCTGCTGCGGTCCGGCCGAAGGGACACCCGAGGGCCGATCCGCTTCGTTGCGGCTCACACGTCGATGGTCACCGAGCACGACCAACCGACTCCTTCGCGGCCGAACCGCAAATCGTGCAGCGAGACCCCCTTCGGCACCGCGCCCACCAACTCCGCCCGGCCGGCGTCGACCATCGACAACCGCACGTCCAGACTGCCATCTCCGGCCTCCGCCTGCGCCGCGACCGGAAGCCGGCCAGTGGTGTCGATCAGATAGATCACCTCGTCGAGCACCGCGACCAGCAGGTCGGCGTCCGGGCCGGGCCCGGCCCGGAAACGAACGGTCGTGGTCGGCACAGCGCCGGATACCTCGGCGAAGTTGCCCACCATTGCCGCGACCGCCTCCACCACACAGTGTTCCCGCGATGGCGCCCACGACTCGATCCGCACGTCCGCGGTGTGCGACACGCTCCGGTGCCCCGCTGCCGGCCGTTCACCCATTACAGCCTCCAACCCACTACCCGCCGCACCAGCGTGTCGGGGCAGTGTGACCATGACCCGTGCGCCCTCATTGCCGCAGCCAGCCGGCTCATCGCCGCCCTCACCGCTCGGGCGCCGTGGACGACGGCGTCGAGGCCGGCCGCCGCGCCCACAGTGTCGGTAACCTGCTGACGCACCCGGCTGCCCAGGCAATCGTACGATCCGTCTGGGGCGGTCAGGGCACGTTCGGCAGCGGCCACAGCTGCCCGGTTGCGCTGTCGATGAGCGCAGCGCGGGTGATCCGGGCGGTGAGAGGGAGGAAGCCGTAAACGGTAGTGGCGACAATGGGCAACTGCTCGGACCGGGCGCGTGGGGCGACCGAGCAGTGTGGCAGCCACGCGTCGATCTCATAGTGCGCGTGCACCAGCGCACCTGTGGCGCGGACCGCCTCGACCACGCCCTGCTGTCGCGCGATGAGTTCCGCCGGCACGGCGGGAACGAGGCAGATCCGGCCCCGCCGGAAGGCGCCCAGCGCGTCAAAGGTGACCTCGCAGCCGCCCCGGTCCGGGAGCCTCGCCACGGTGTCGCGGACGGCGGCGAGATCCCACCGCAGCAGGACGACGTACGACAGATGGGCGTGGTGCATCCCGTGGGTGTGCGAGCGAAGTGTCGCGACGCCCTGCTCCTCGAGCCTGTTCCACAGCGTCGTCAGGGCACGTTCGGTGCGACCGTCGAAGAGCAGGCAGACAGCCAAGGCCACCGCTCGACGGTAGCTCCCTCCGGTCGAGACAGCGGCCTGCTCCCGCTCGGTCCGGGTGTCCAGAAGGTCGAGGTGTACGAGTTCCTCGACCGCCGCGCCGTCGAAGCCAGCGAGCCGTGAGCCAAGTCATCTTGGAGTGGCCAATCGAGTGGTTGGACGCACCCTGGCCGCGGTCAGCACGTCAGGCTTGACGCTGGCGACGTAGCGTTGCAGGCGAGAGGTCCGCTGGCTCCCACTATGGCTACATCGGCAGAGGAGGGGTGATGACGACGTTCGACAGGGCAAGGGCGTCCGCCAAGCGTGGCGTGGCGCGCGGCCGGGAGCGAATCGACTTCATACGGGCACAGCGGCGGCGCACCGAACTGCTGCGGGAGCTTGGCGAGGCGTACTACGCCGAGCACTCCGGAACGGCAACGCATGAGGCGGCGGCCGGCAAGCTTGCTGCCTTGGACGCCCACATGGAGGAGCTGCGCAGATTGTCGGGTCGACCGGGCCAGACCCGGCGGGCGAGGGACATCATGCACCCGGGCACCGAGTGCGTCGGCGAGAACGACAGCATCGCGACCGCCGCGCAGAAGATGCGCGACCTCGGTGTCGGTTCGCTGCCGATCTGCGGCACGGACGACCGACTGCATGGCATGATCACCGACCGCGACATCGCCGTGAGGTGCATCGCGGAAGGCGGCAACCCGCGCGAGGTGACGGCGCGTGATCTCGCCCAGGAGAGGTTGTTCTGGGTCGAAGCCTCGGCCGACGTCAGCGAGGTGCTGCGTGTGATGGAGAACCACCAGGTCAAGCGGTTGCCGGTGATCGAGAACCGCCGCCTGGTCGGCATCATCAGCGAGTCGGACCTGGCCCGCAACCTCGACGATCACCGGCTCGCCGAGTTCGTCGAGCGGGTCTACGCGACGTCGTAACCGCGGAGGAACCCACCTGCGGCCGTGGCATGTTGGTCGTCGACAGGTTCGGTGGTGGCCGGGCCACGCCCTGGCCCGGCCACCACACCACCCTCCGGGCCACGAGGCCGCGGACAGCAATGCCGACGCCTCCAGGTCGTGCGCAGCACGACAGCTGAGTCCCCGCGACATCCCGCTGTCTTGCCGGAGCCCTGGCGTCGCTACTCTGCGTAGACTCGGAATCGTGATCGTGGACCTGTCGCACAAGATCGCCGCCGGGGTACTCACCCGCTCGGCCGAGATCGAGTCGCTGGGTCTGCTCGGCAATACGGGTACCTACCTCGACGCGCCATACCACTACCACGCCGACCGGGCCGACCTCGCACACCTGCCACTCGAACGGCTGGTCAACGTATCGATCACGATTGTGCGCGCCTTCGGCCGAACCTCAGTGACCGCAGCCGACCTCGGCGACCCCGACCGGCTGTGGGGACGCGCTGTCCTGGTGCACACCGGCTGGGCCCATCACTGGGCCACATCCCGCTACCTCGACCTGGACTGCCCGCACCTGGCCGCTGACGCCGTCGACAAACTCGTTGACGCCAACGCCGCGCTCGTCGGCATCGACTCGCTCAACATCGACGACCCGACCGACCCGAAACGGCCCGCCCACCAGCGGCTGCTCGGCGCCGACATCCCGATCATCGAACACCTGACCAACCTCGAATCAGTACCCGATACCGGGGCCCGCCTGACCGCCATCCCTGCGCCGGTACGCGCGATGGCCTCATTTCCCGTGCGCGCCGTCGCGGTCTACAACGGCTCGGGCCTATCTGACGTGTCTTGACGTGTTGCGATCGGGTTTGGCGCGGAGCCAGATCACGATCGAGGCGACGGTGACCGTTGCCTCGTAACGGGATTTCAACTTGTCGTACCGAGTCGCGACGGCCCGGAACTTGTGCGGCTCGTACATTGCGGCGACATGTCGTTGCGCCGGGCTACCGGATCAGCCATGCCGGCCATGCACGACCGGTGGAGGGCTGGACAACATTCATCTTCGCTACAGTGACTGGGGGTACGTCGACGAATACACAGCGCTTAGGTTGCGCAACGCGACAGCGTGGGGGAGCAGCCAATGCCCGACGACGACAGCACGGTTGCAGCGTCTGCCGGCCCGGACTACGGCGAACAGAGTCTTGTCCGCCCGTACATCCGTCGATACGAGCAAACGCGCGCGCAGAACCCGCCCGAAGCGGCTCCCGATGGTCCACCGAAACCGATCGGCCCGCCCCCGCAGGGCAACCCGGCGCCGCCTTCCCCCCTTGATCCTCGGGCCATCGTGGACACGGTGCCGCCTGCCGTGACGGTTGACCGCGGCCGGCGACGGGTGCTCCTCACCGCGGCGGGCTGCGGCGCGCTGGCTTTCGCGCTGGCCGCCATCGTGCTGGCCGTCAGCGTCGGCGGCCGGCCCGGAGGGCGTGGTCTGGACACCGCGGCGGGCGGGTCGCCGGAGGCCGGCCGGCTCGAGACGGCCCGCCTGCCGAGTCCTTCGGCCGGCCCGAATTCGCCCACGGCGGCCGAAACGTCAACGACTCCTTTCCCCACCCCGTCCACCAGCCCGTACCGGTCGCCGGAAACGAGATCGGACGACTCGGAGCCAGGTGATTCCGTCGGATTGCCGACGCCGCACCCCTCAACGGAGCCTCCCCTCGTGTTGAGCCGAACCGGCAGGATCACCAGTGTCGCCGGGCTGTGTCTGGATGGCGGCGGTGGCAACAACAAGAACAACGACAAGCTCCGGCTGCGGGACTGCGACGGCACCGAGGGTCAGGTGTGGACCGTTGCCGGCGACGGGACCGTGCGGGTTCAGGGCAGATGCATGCTGGCGACGACAGGCCTGGTGCGGCTACGCGACTGCGACGGTGATGCGGGTCAGCAGTGGCGGCTCGGCATTGCGGGATCCCTGGTCAATCCTGCGTCCGGGCTGTGTCTGGGGAGCCCGGGGGGTGGCGCGGGCCGTGGAACCCCGCAGCGCGTCGCGGCATGCAACCAGTCCGACGCGCAGCGGTGGACGTTGCCGTAGGGGCGCAACGTTGACGGCTCCGTCGTCCCTGGCCCGACAGAGCAGGGCTTTGGCGCAATCCGCAATGGTCTTGGAGAGGCGATCAGAGGCCGGTGGTCAGGTCGGCTCGATCGCTTGCGCCGGGAGTTTGGGCGAGGATGCGGGATGCCGACTGTGCGTGTAAGCAGGGGAACGCGGTCAACTGCGCCCACGAGGCCAGACAGCCGGCACATATGCCGTCCCGCTCGATGTGCTTTTCGATGACCGCGAGGGCCTCGCTTCGGGTTTCGGGTGGTCTGTAGTCCTTCATGGTGGTCCCTGGTGAGAATGCCGACGGATCACGGTGCACGGCAGGAGCGCAGCGCACGCGGCCGCCTGCTGGAACAGGCCACCAGATGGGATCATCATGTCCACCACTGCCCCGAATCGGATTTCTGCTGAAGAGGGCGTACGCAACCCGCCAGGGGTTACTCCGATCCGCGGAAGTGTCGTGAAAGCGTCAGATCTCTGCGTTTACACCACTCGTCGGGCGGCATCTTCACGCTGCGCCGTCCTGGACGGGCGTCGATTGATGGCTCGATGCAACAGTGCCCGTGCGGCTCGGCGGACTCCGACGCTTGCCCGAGTGGTCAGACGGCTCGAACGTTCTCCGCTTGGGGGCCCTTCTGGCCCTGTGTCACATCGAACTCGACCTTCTGACCCTCGTTGAGCTCACGGTAGCCACCGCTCGCGATCGCCGAGTAGTGCACGAAGACGTCAGGGCCCCCGCTGTCCTGCTGGATGAAGCCGAAGCCCTTTTCCGAGTTGAACCATTTCACGGTACCGCTTGCCACGCGTTCCTCCTGATGCACAGTGGTAGACCCCACCCAACGTTGATGCAGGCAGACGTACCCCGCTGCCGACGACAGAAACCCACAGGCGGCTGCTGGGTGACGTGGCTGGTCAACGACCGGCAGAAGACCGGAATCCGCCCCGGTCCTCCGTCATGCTTGATCAATGATGAGTCGGGTTGTGCAGGCGTTGGCCGAGCTACGCCACGAGGTGACGACGCCGGGCACCGGCCTGGACCGTCTCCGCCTCGTCGAGGTGCCCTTTGTGCCCGAGGTGCGGCTGTATCTGGCTGAGGACGCCATCGTGTGGTGGGCCAGGATGGAAGCGCAGGCTGGCGTGAAGCGACCGCCTCCGTTCTGGTCTTCCGCGTGGGCCGGGGGCAAGGCGATCGCCCGATATGTCCTGGACCATCCGGCGGCAGTGGCCGGCCGACGGGTCCTGGATCTGGCTGCCGGTTCGGGGTTGGTCGCCATCGCGGCAGGAAAGGCCGGCGCGGCAGCTGTGACCGCAAATGACGTAGACCCGTACGCTGTCGCCGCGATCAGACTCAATGCGAAAGTCAACGGTGTGCTTGTTACCGAATGTCTCGCGGACCTGCTCGACGGGGACGGCGGTGATGCCGAAACGGTCCTGGCTGGTGACATCTTCTACTCCGGGATCATGGCTCAGCGCGTTCTGGCCTTCCTGGAACGCGTTGCGGCGCGCGGCGCCCAGGTGCTCGTCGGCGATCCCGGCCGGGAACATCTGCCCCGCGGCCGCATGCAGACTGTTGCTTCCTACCGGTTGCCGCTCGTGGACGCCTTCGCAGACGCCCAACTGACCCAGATGAACGTGCTGCAGCTGCGCCGATAGCCCCGCACTCTTCGGGGGTGCCGACCGCGAGGCCCCGGCCCTGATGACCGCCGCGGTCGACGCCCTCCTCGGCATCAGGCGTTAGCGCGGGACCCCCACGGCGTCGGCCATCCGTCGGACGGTGGCCGGCGGCGGGGTCGTGCGCAGCAGGCGCTCGTGGGCGTACTCGCAGATGACCGCGTGCTCGTAGACGGCCCGGGGGACCTCGAGCCGCGAGTCGACCCGCACCGCCACCCCGGCCGGCGCCCACGTGCGGTACACCGGGTCGCCGGTCAGGTCGGCCAGCGCCGCCAGCAGGTGCGCGTCCAGGCGCAGCGACTGCACCGCCCGCCGGTACTCCTCCGCCGACAGGCACAGCGCGAACGGGATGTTCATCAGGCACAGCGCCGACTGGATGTCCAGCCGCAGCCACCGCCGGGTGCCCGGCTCCGCGTCGATCGGGCCGACCGCGAGCATCGTGGTGTCCAGCCCGCCGGGCGGCGGCACGACCTGCCGGCCGAGGGCGCCGAGCACGTCGTACACGTTGACGTCGTGCACGATCACGGCCCGGTCGCCCAGTTCGGCGAGCGACCGCGGGCGCAGCGACACCTCGGGGCCGCCGGCGTTGCGGGCGATGCAGGCCAGCAGGTTCGTCTCGACGACGAAGTGCCGCACCAGCAGCGCCCCGGCGGCCGGGCTGACGCACCGGCGCAGGAACCACACGCACAGCGCGTCCATCGTCGCGTGCGCGGTGAGCCGGACGGGCACCAGCCGGCGGGCCACGACGGCGAGCGCGACGAGCAGGTTGCAGGCCGGCCGCAGCACCGGGTAGAGCCAGCGCCGCGACCAGGTGCGCTGGTCGGCGAGGACCAGCGCGAGCGTCGCCGGGTCTATCGGCTCCCGGGTGGCGAGCTCGTCCCAGATCGTCGGGGTCACCGGATCTCCTGCAGCTGCAGCAGGTAGAGGCGGGCGACGATCCGGGCGGTGCGCACGATCCGGGCGCAGGCCTCCGGGTCAGCCCCGACGAGGTCGAGCAGCCGGTGCAGCTGGCCGACGTGCTCGGCGTCGTGCTCCCCGTGGTACCGCAGGAAGCTCATCTGCCCGTCGGTGAGCCCGAGCGCGCCGGCCAGCCGGCCGGCCCAGCCCAGGGCCTTGAACGTGCCCAGCCCCTCGATGACAAACATCGCGCCCAGCAGGTCCACCGGGTCCGGCTGGGAGGCCTGCTGCAGGATGAATGCGGACAGCGCCTCCGAGCCGGGGTTCTTCGCCCGGGCCCGGATCGCCCGCGGGTCGCCCCCGACGGCGGCGAAGTCCCGCTCCAGCAGCAGGAAGTCCCGGTGCTCGTCGGCGGCGTGGCGGATCGCGGCGCTGCGCAGCTCGAAGCGTTCCGCGGAGAAGTTCGACGCGGCGCGGGAGATCCACCGGCCGCCCTCGACCACCTGCTGGCGCAGGTCGAGCAGCAGCGCCCGGTAGTCCTCGACGGTCGCGGTGCCGGCCTCGATCCGCCGCACCAGCGGCACGCCGCGCAGCCCCTCCTCCAGCTCGCTCCAGACCCCGGCGAGGTCGTCCAGCAGCTGGGTCGGCGATACGCAGGTGAGCAGCGCGAACGCGATCGTGAACCGGCCCGACTCCGGCACCGCGAGCAGCACCCGGTCGCCGGGGGCGAACCGGCCGGTCCGCCACGCCTCCTCCAGCATCACGAAGATGCTCGCCGCGCCGGTGTTGCCGCACGTCTCGAGGTTGCTGAAGGACTTCTCGGACAGCTCGGGGAGGGCGGCGAAGATCTGGTCGCGGAACGTGTTCGCGCTGTAGTGACACAGCACGTGGTCGACGGTGTCCAGGTCGACGTGCTCGCGCACCAGCGTCACGCCGAGGCGGACCAGATCCGGCAGCGCGGTCACGTCCTGGCGCAGCCGCAGCAGGCCCGCCACCTCCGCCTCCGCGGCGCTGGGCGCGTCGAGCCAGCCCTCGCCGGCGCGCATGCAGGCGGGCCGCTCGTGGGCGTACGACACCGACCTGACCCACTCGACCCGCAGGCTCGGCCGGTCGACGCGGGGCCGGTCGGTCAGCACGACCGCGCCCGCGCCGTCGGACAGCGTCCAGCGCAGGAAGTCGGCGTCGGGCGTGGAGCGCCCGCCGGCGGCGAAGCGCGGCTCCGTCAGCACCCGGCTGACGAGCTCCGAGCCGACGGCCGCGGCCGCGTCGTGCTCGCCGAGCGCCACCGCCGCCGCGGCCGCCTTGAGTGCCGCCATGCCGGACGCGCACACGCCCGCCGCAGACAGCAGTTCCTTCGGGCCGCCGCCGACCCGGCCGTGCACCATCGCGGCGAACCCGGGCACCAGCTGGTCGCCCATTGTGGTGCCGGTCGCGAGCATGCCGATCTCGTCGACGGTGAGCCCGCCGTCCTTCACCGCCCGCTCCAGGGCCTCGGCGGCGAGCTCGGCGTTGCCGCCGCCGGCCGCGTAGTGCCGGCGCCGGATGCCGTTGCCGGCGAGGACCCGCTCCCGCCGCCGGTCCGTCGCCCGGTCCGTCCCACCGAGCCGATCGGCGATCCCCGCGTTGTCCACCGGCTCGCCCGGCAGGTACGCGCCGCATCCTGTGATGTACACCGCTCGCGTCTGTCCCATGTGGACCATTGAGCCCCGCGGATGCCCGGCCGCGGATCCGTCGCGCGACTCAACCGGCCTGAGCCGCGGTACCTAGGTAGCCGAGCAGGGCGGCGGGCCGCGCCGAACGGAGCACGCGCCCGGCCGGTCATCCGGTTTGCCGTGCACAGTCGTAGAGGGTGTAGAGCGGGGTGACGAATCCAGTGACGGGGCGGCAGGCGGTCGGCGCCCACCGGGCGTAGTCCGGGAAGTCGCGCGTCGGCTTGCCCTTCAGCTGCGGACCGTCGACGAGGGCGTACCGTAGCTCGCCGGCCGCGACCAGCTCGCCGAGCCGCTGTGGGCCGATGTTGGGGATCTGGGCGGTGAACCCGCCGACGGGGAGCGGGTCGAGACCGCGGGAGATGAACTGGCCGGCCTGTGGCGCCCACTGCACGGCGAGGTCGTAGCGCTCGCCGCACCTCGTCGAGGCTTCGCGAGGGCGACTCCTGGCCGGCTACGCCGTCCAAGGGCGCGGGCACAGACTCCTTTACTCGGCCGGTTTATGCTTGTAGCGACCTGGGAGAACGTGCTTGAGCACGTCGCTGGGGCCTTTGACGACTGGAGGCCAATGGGTCGCGGGTTCAAATTCCGCCGCCATCGGTGCCACCGCCAGGAGACCGTGAACTGTCAGGGTCTGGGGTCACGGCGGTGGCTGCTCGTCTCTGCGTGGTCGATTCAAGAGCATTGAGCCTTTTCCAGGCTGACGTTGCAGCTGGGCATGGGTGTGGCGGACCCAGGGATCGATGGGGGCGAGGCTCCAGGTAGGACAGCAGTCGACCAAGATCTGTGAGGCTTGCTGTCAAGGGGTTGCTTGAATGGTTCGCCAG
>NZ_JBHSIU010000074.1:0-21208 GCF_042653625.1 Dactylosporangium cerinum
CAATCCACGATCAACTTCCCCGGACCCCTTGACAAGGATTACCTGCATAATGCCGATGAGCGTGCAGCCGGTGAATCGCCACGGTGGTACTCGTCGGACGTGTGAGGGTGGCCGGTGCTGCCGTGCGCACGGCGTGGCGGTGCGGTCGCCACGCACACCGTGGTCCGGGGCCGGTGCGTGGTCGCCGGTCAGCGTCGATCGTCATGGCTCGGGGTGGTGCTGGAGGGCGTCGGTGAACCAGGTGAAGATCGGGGCGAGCGGTTGCATGGTGGGCGAGCCGTTGATGGTGGCGATGAGGTGCCAGTACCGTTCGACCCGTCGGTCGTTGGCGATGGCCAACCGGGTCAGCAGCTTGGCGCGGTACTCGCCGCTGTCGGTGGTCCCGAACGTTTCCGCGTACCGGGCGACCAGCTCGGCGACCACCGGCGCGGCCGCTGCCGAGGCGGGCTGGATCCCCTCCGCGATCGCGGTCCCTATCCGGTCGATGACATGGTTGGTCAGCTCGCCGTGCAGCCCGGTCTGGTCACCGTCGGCGCGTTCGGCCGCCTGGTATTCGGCCATCCGGCGGACGCTGGCCCGGAAGTCGGTGTCTTGGACCAGCTCCGCCAGTTCGATCCAGCCCTCGACCTGCTCGATGGTCGGATCGTCCGGTAGGTCCGGCACCACCGAACGCAGCAGCTCCACGAGCTCGGGGTTGGCGTCGACGGCGCCGAACGTGCTGTCGATGAAGTCGTGGATGAGCCGGTGACGTTCGGCCTCGGACAGTTGCACGATGCGGTGCATCAGCTCCATCTCCTCAGGGCTGGAGTTCCGTTTCGCCACCACACGAAGGACCGCCCGGCGCAGTCGAAGCACCCGGATCTGTATGTCAAGCGCCTCGGCGTGGGCGGCTGCGGCCTGCGACACAGTGATCTCGTCGGCGAGCACACGGTGGATGCTGGCCAGATCGACACCGAGCTCGCGCAACGTGCGGATGAGGTCGAGACGAGCGACTGCGGTCAGGTCATAGCGGCGATGGTTGGCGGAACTACGGTGGGCGGGAGGCAGAACGCCGGCGTCGGAGTAGAACCTGATCGTGCGTACCGGCAGACCGGTCCGTCGAGCCAGGTCCCCGATCGAGTACAGCGTCCCGTGATCCACACCGACCAGCCTCCAACCTCCACCAGGTGGAGATGCAACCCCCCGACCATTTCCCACGGCGCGGTCCCGGCGCCGACAGAAACGGCCGCGCCACCACGGCCGCGACGTAGATCCAACCGGTGCGCGCTCATGCCGCCGACCGTGCGCGGCGGCCAGCCGCGACCGGGTGGAGTGGTCACAATGGGTCAATGGCGGACGATCAACCTTTGGACGTGGACTGGGGTGTGGCACTGCTCGATGCGGCCGTTCGGGCAGGTAACAGCGTTGCTGTTGACGAGCTTGTCGATCGCGGCGTCGTGTCGACGTACGCCGGTACCGACGGGGTCGATCCGGTCGCCACCGCCGCCGACCTCGGCGCCTACATGATCTTGCAGTGCCTGCTGGGTGACCGCCCGTGGATGCCCCGCGCTGGCGACGCCGAGCAGCGAGCGCTGCGGGCGGCCCGACCCTGGCTCGTCCTCGACCCAGAAGCTGAGCTTCGACGGCGGCTCGGCGGCGGGCCCGTGACCGTACTGCGGGAGCGGGTCGTGTTGCCCGACGGGTCCGGAACGGTCGATTTCACCCCGCACGCCATCCGCGTCCGTGCGATCGCCGTCGATGGCCGGCAGTCCGAGGTGTACATGGCGCACCGGGGCATCATCACCGCCGTCGAGCAGCGTCTCGGCTTGGTGGTCCCTCGCGACGAACTGCTCGCCCGCGCGCTGTTCCACGCCGATCCCGGTTCATGCGATTGGGAGGCGGCCCAGGCTGCGCTCAACTCCGACGGCGACTATGGCACGACCTACCACTGGGCGGCTGCGCTTCTGGCCGATGCATCGGTCGATGTGCGCAGATTCGCCACCGAGGCGCTACATCACATGAGTTTCGATGCGCGGCCGTTCGCTGCCGAGGCGACAGCGGCGCTTCGGGGACGGCTGTCCGCGGAGCGTGACGCCATCACGCTGGACGCCCTGATCGGAGCGTATGTTGGCTATGTCGCGGAGGACGCCGACCTCACCGACATGCTCGTGCTCGCGGGACACCCGGCACCGATGATCCGATCACGGGTCGCCAGTTCGCTGCGCTGGATGACTGCATCGCGGCCGGCCGCCGCCGACGTGCTCGTCAAGTTGACCTCCGACCCCGCCGCCGAGGTCCGACAAACCGCGCTGGCGGTCCTGTCCGACGAGCAACCCATCGACACCGGGCCGGTGCGCGACATCCTGGCCGCGGCACTCACCGACGACAACCCGAGGAATCGACTCTCCGCGGCTTGCGGATTGGTGCTCCGCGGCGACCCGCGAGGAACAGAGCCGTTCGCGGACCTCCACGCCACAGCGCGTCCGGAAAGCCCCGAATACTGGCGACTCGACTCGACCCGCCGCCTACTGGAGTACCGGCACCGCCCATCCAACAACCCGTGACAGCATCCGCCACGCAGCTGGCGGACCTCACGGCGGACCGGTCGAACACCACGGCCAGAGGCACAGTGCAGGATCTTCCCGAGTGAAACAGTTCACCGGCAACGTACTGGTCGCAGTCGCATCGCCGCAGACGAGCCAACGCGTCCCGGGGGCAGGCAACCGATGTGACGCACACGTGACCGCCGACAACATGCCAAGATCACGTGTACGGATTTGCCGCTGTCATCGCATGTCCACCGATGCGGCAGTCACTGTCCGTCGCGGCTGGGCCAGCGGCAGTGTGCACGACTTTGCCGATGAGCGCGCAGCTGATCGTGGTCGCGATGTGCCGGTTGATCGAACGTCACACCCGTCGGTGTCCGCGCCACTGGATTGATCGGAAGCCCGTGGCGCCCCAGACGCCGAGGCCACCGAACAGTGTCATGAAACCAGCCGGTAGCAGCAGGTAGACGGTGGCAAGGCGGGCATCGTCGGTGTTGCCGTCCTCGGTCACGAATTCGTGCGGGTGTTGCGGGTCCACCCAGATTCGTAGCGTTGGTCCCGGTGGTTCGGCGCACTCTTCGCCGCCGCCGCATCGCGTTTGGGATGAGTACCGTACGCCGCCGTAGGTGTACGTCAGATCGATGTAGTCCGCCGCCGCGTCACTGCGCTGTTTCGTGGACCAGCCGGTAATCGCGGCGTCAACAGGCACTCCGATGGCGCGCAACCGTTCGGCCTTGTGATGGTTCCGCGACAACAGGATCGGAGTCCCGACAGCCAGCGCCAACCCCACAATGAGCATCACGGCAGCTAGCAGCAGCAGTCCCCGGCTCTGCCACTTCCACTGCCCGCCACGGCCGTTCACGACGACATCACCATGCAAGGATGCAACGACGTCGGCCGCGACCGTTCAGCGTCCCGCACAACACGAAGATTGACCTCCAGCCGCTCAAGATAGACGGTTGCGGCAGTACGCGCTCATGCCGCGATCTGCGCAGCCGTGCTGCCAGGTCCCGCTCTGACCCTCTACGGATCTCCGAACCCCAGCCGGGTGATCCTGTGCCCGACCACGTCGTGGGCCACTTCAAGCCGGAGGCGGGAGGGTCCGTAGACGGTGTCCCACAGCGACATGCGGCTGACCCGGTGCGGTCCGTCGACCGTGCTGGTCAGGTCTGGCGGGATGCGCTCCGGTGGGATGGCCAGCGGGATCGGGTAAGCGGTGACGGCCGCGCGCACGCGCTCGGCCGACAGGCCTCTACCCTCGGTGCGCTCCTCGATGGTCGGATACCGGCCGTAGGCCAGATCCTGCACGATCGCGGCGAGGTCGTAGCGTATGGACTGCGGCAGATCCAGCGCCGCGGGTGGACCCCAAGGCATCGGGTTCAGTGCCCCGGTCAGCAGCGCCGCGTCAACGCCGTTGCAGATCTCGGGGAAGACGTCGAGTTCCGACAGGCTGCCGTTGAGATGCTGGTCGAGTGCGGCAAACATCCGCATGACGCCGAGCGTCATCGCCTTCACCGCCACCGAACCCTGGCGGCTCCAACTGCGCAGCAGGACGCGCAGGAACTCGCGCACCGCCAGCGGGTCCACGAACAACTCGTCGGACTCAGGTCCCCGAATCCCACTGGATCGCTGAACCATGTCCTCCAACAGCCGGACCTGAGCCACGAACATCCTCGCGGTGCCCATACCAGGCTCCCAGAAGCTCACACGGTCGACGTACGCGATCATTCCCATACCGCCAGGATTCCAGCGAGGGCTCAATCCGCCGTGGAGCGGCACGATTGATGCCGTAAACCGCGTGTCGGGATCGTGCGGCAACGACGTGCGCACATCTGCCGCAGTCACGGCGCGGACGTCCACCTGCGGGTCCGTCACCGACCGTAGCAACGTGTCGGTGGCGTGAGCGGCCGGACATGCCGAGATGCGCACACGTGATCATGGCCCGGGATTGGCAACGTCGGCTCACCTGGAGCACGAGGCGGCTCGGTGATTGACGTCACCCTAGCGGTGTAAGCCACAGTTCGAGGTCCGGTAGTCCGGCCCGATCCAGGCAACGTGTTGGTATACGGGCTGGTCTAGCACGCCGCGCTGCACCGACGTCTGTACGAAGCCGTCGCCGAGGGTGAGGATGTCGAACGTACCGGCGCCAGCACCGTCGGCCGATTGCCGGCCACTCGTCACGGATCACCGTAGTCAGGTGTGTCCTCGGTGCTGGTTCTACGATGTGGGCCACGACCGTCCGGCCGACATCGCGCGCCGAACGATCGCGATCTGGAGGAGTTATGGACGCTGCCGCCTGGTTGAGCGGCCTGCTCGCCCTCGCCGGTGTTGGGATCGGCAGCCTGTTGTCGGCCTGGGCACAGGGCCGGGCCTGGAAGCGCGAGCAGATGCGGCAGTGGCAAGACGCCCGCCGCGGCGCGTACGGCCGGCTGGTGGCGGCGGTGCGGCAGTACCGCGGCTATGTCGCCGGGCCGCACGCCGAGGTCGAGCTGTGGCTACGCCCGGACGGGTCCAGGCTGATACCCGGCATCGGCACGGCCGGCGCCGGCTACCAGGAGGCGATGGAAACGGCGTTCACCGACGTCCAGCTCCTTGCCCAGAGCCAAGACACGGTGGACCGGGCGCATTTCCTCACCAGCGTCGCCCGGCGCATCGCGGTTGCCCGCGCCGTTCACGGACCCGGCCGCGTGCCGGTCGAGTTGGACGAGCGTCTGTTCACCGCCGAACGGGAGTTCATCAACGGCGTCCGACGCGAACTCGGCCTGTTCAACATCGACGCAACTCCGCTGGTCGGTGAGCTCGAAGACATCGACGCCGCCCTGTACACCGCGTACCGCAACCGAGCCGACCCGTAGGACCCACCCTCGCGACCGGAGTCACCGCTGTCCTCGACCAAGCCCTCGGGACGCACCGCCCACACGATCAACCGTATCGGCGCTGATAGCCACGAACCAGCGCGCCGGCATCCGGATCTGCCGCTGGGCGTGCGCGGCGCTGTCGTAGGGGACGTGCTCGTTGGTCCCTGGTGGACGTGCGAGAGTTCGAATGAACCTCACATCCCGCGTGCGAGGGTTGCAAGCCGAAGGGACACCCGCATTGGACGAGAACCGGTTGGTTGACTGGGCGGAAGCGGTCGAGGTAGCCGTCGAGCGTGCGTTGCGCGAGGTCGTGTCGACGTATCCGTTCGAGCCGGGCGAGCACACCGTGGGTCCACCGGCATCGGAGTCGGACGTCGCAGCGCTCCAGCAGCGGTTGCCTTGGATACCCGACGACCTCCTCGCCGTCGTCAGATGGGTCGGCGAGGTCTCCTTGCCCGACATCGCAAACGGCTACTTCATGTTCTCGCCGAGCTACATCCAGGGCGTGCTGTACCACGACGACGGGATCCCGGACCGTATCGGCGAACCGCTAAACGAGGACGTCGACGTGGTCATCTTCGGTTCGGACGGAGGCGGAACCCTGTACGCCATCACCGTCGGTGACGTCGGCACCGTCTACCGGCTGCGGGAATGCGGATACGGGCAGGGTGTCTATTCCGGCTCGACCAGCTTCGGCGTTACCGTCGTCGCCCAAAACATGAATGAATTCCTGGACGCTCTGCTGGCTGCCGTCGCCGCCTTCGCCGTTGACGGCAGCATCACCGACCTCTGACCTGACCTCACGACCAATCGGACGACGACTGTGATCCGATCGCGGTCCATGGTGTCGTTGGAATCAGCGACCGACTCAATGTCCACTTCTGCCGCGAGTCGGGCGCTGCGGCTCGGCGGAGATCGTCACGCTGCGTGCGCCGTGCCGCTGGAATGCTCCGCGAAGTCGTAGCGCTTTCGTGCCGATGTGCGGGCGTCTCAGGTTCGGTCCGGCGCGTGCTGCCCTCGCGTGCTGCCCTCATTGGTCGGCTGGGCTCGCCGTCTGGACCTCGGTCGTATCCACGCCATCGCGTGGACGTCCGAGCTCGCGCCGGGCCCACTCGCATGGGTGAGTGCGACGGATGCCGACCTGGCCTTGCGGTACCTGGCCGACGTCGGGTTCACGCCGATCGGACCCAGCCGGTGGAGGTGGGACGACACGCCCTCGGAGGAGATGTCGGACGAGGACGTGGCCTTCCACACCGCGTTCGAGATCACCACCGACGAGGGCCTGGATGGCGTGCAGCGCGTGCACACGGCGCTCGGCCTGCTCGATCTGACCGGCGCCTTCGAGGTGCTGATCCATCTGAACGCCTACGTCCTCAAAAATCCCGACCCGGCAGTCGCCGACGCGTTCTGGGCCGGCTTCCGCGACCGGATGGCGGTCCCGGAGCCGATCGAACACCTGCGGCTGCACTTGAGGACCTACTGGTTCTGGGGACACGACACCGCGAAGACCGCCTTCGACGCGCTGCTCGGCGACGATGTGCGCCACCTCGCAGCGGATGGCCGCCTGCCCGAGCTGGCCGCCGGTCCGGTGCACCTGCGCGCCCGCCACGTGCTGGAAGACTCGGGCTCGGTCGACTGGGACGACAAGCGCGACGTCTATCAAGCCGCCGCCACCGTCACGGCGCTTCGTCCGGCGGTCTTCCGGGCCCTGCTCGGCAGCTATCACGCCGTCTCCGGCAGCCTTGACCCGGCCGCGGCCCTGACTCTACTGGACAGCCTGCACCTGCCCGCCGACACCGAACACCTGACCCAGCTGCACGCGGTCCTGCGCAACGGTGTCGCGAACCATTACAAGGACCCCGCCGCCTGGCGGCCGTGACTCGAGGCGTCGCGCCGCCGGGAGACAGCCGACCGACCCTCTCCAACGCCCCTGGACGCGCGTTGTCGGAACATCTCAGCCATCCGGATCTGCCGCTGTCCGACCGGGACGCGGGTCCGGACGTGGTCTCTCCCGACTGTTAGCGTTCGTGGCGTGTGGATCGAGGAGGTCGTGGCCGGTCGGCCGGCTTGGCGGCACATCGGCTCAGGCGTGGTGTTTCGGGCGGTGCCGGGTGGGACGTTCCGCATGGGCTTGTCCGAGGCGGAATTGGAGGCGGTACGCGCCATTGAGCGCAGCGGAGGAGTCGAGGACACGCTTGAGCCGTTCTTCGCCAGCGCCGGGAACGCCCGGCCTGTGCGCGAGGTGCGGGTCGAGCCGTTCTTGATGGCCCGGCATCCGTTGACGGTTGCACAGGTGCGGCACTGGCTGCCCGGGTATGACGACGACTACACCGACGCGGACTCCGGCACAGCTCGGCTTGAGGGCGACTTGGACGACCTGCTTGAGGCGCTGCCGTTCCGGCTGCCCAGCGAAGCCGAATGGGAGTACGCAGCCCGCGCCGGCACCTCCACACTGACCTTCCGCGGCGACGGCAAACCCGCCGAGGACCAGCTACTCGACGACTTCGCCGACGAGCAGCGAACGGCCACCGCTGAGAACGCGCTCGGGCTCGCCGGAATGGGCTCGGCCAACGAGATCTGCGCCGACGTGTGGGTACCCGGCTTTGCCGGCGCTCCGATGGATGCCCGCCCACGCACCGGCGACGGGCCCAGGGCCGTACGCGGCGGCGCCGCCGACCTGTACCCGTGGCAGGGCTGCGACGAATGGCTGCTATTGCTCGCTGCCACCCGGTATGAGCACACCCAGTTCACCGCGGTGCGTCCAGTTGCACCATTGCCACCCCGCGAGACGAGCGGGCTGCGATCCGCCTGATCACGTTTCCGCTCATGCCGTGGGTCGCTCGCTACGCAGCGCTATCTCGCTACCGGGGTTGGTTTCTGGACAAGTAGTCATCAGTGTCCTTGGTGGACGCCCTGGCAGGTGTGAAAATGGCATGACAGTCGGCCCCGGAAAGATCAGGCCGAGGCCACGGATGGGGCGCGATCCGTGCCGATGCCAAGTAGTACCTGGGATTTTGCCGCCGGCACGGACGATTTTCGAGTCAGGCGAGATGTGAAACCGCCGACCTTCGATGTGGAGTGTCGGCACCCGGCGGTGTGGCCGCATCACGGTGGCGGGAGTGGCTGCAGGGTCGCCTCGGGGTCCCACCAGCGGGAATCGGGGCCGTAGTACATCAGCGCGGCCCAGTACACCGCCTCCTCGTGGTAGACGATGTCCAAGCCGACAATCCAGACACGTGGGACACGCCCCGGCGGATCGGCGTGCGACCAGTGCTTGTTGACGCGTGCGACCGCCTCGCTGCGAGGAATGCCGTAACCCCTTGTCATCGCGGCGACGATGTCTTCGCAGAAAGCCTGCGCCTCGGCGTCGCCTGCGCAGGCAAAATCACCGTGCGAGCGAAGCACCGATTCGTGTACCAGGTACTCCAGTTCGGGCATCTCACCAGAAGTCCAGCGCGGAGGCTGTCGACTCTTGATGCGACCGGCAAGTTCCTGCCCATCCAGGTGATACTCCGTCAGCAAGCGGTCCAGGTAATCCCGCGGTCCCACCGGTTCGAAGACTTCCTCCTGCTCGACATCCGCAATCACCCTCAGAGCATGCACCACGCTGGCGCACATGCCGTCATGAGCAGCAGGCGTCGCATCCGGACATGCCGCGAGTGTTGCGCGGCGCCAGCACCGCCGTCGTCACAGTGGGTGACAGACCTAAGCGGCGCCGATGCTTCCGCACGTAGTCGATGTGCGGATACGGATGGACTCGACGATTGCCCATACTGGGGCGCATGGTTGAGGACGCTTCGCCGCTCGTCGCAGTCCAGCAATTCGCTGTCGCGCTGCGCGACATACGTGCGCGCCTGCTCGACGACCTGTCTCCGGTCGTGGACATCGCTGACCTTCTGGCAGCGGTGCGCTCACGTCGGGAGCTTCCTCGTGAAGGTGTCACCAGCAGTGGAATTGAGTACAGCGTTCATGGCATAGGGTGCCGAATGATCGCGCCTGGCGGCCACGTGGTCGACGTCGACCTGGTGACCGATTCCACCGGTCAGCCGGTGGAAGCGTTCGATGCCTCGCGCATCCGCTGGTTTCACCGCGAAGCCGCCCAGGACCGGTATGACGACGGGGAGATCAACTCAGCGTGTGCTTACCTCGCCAGGACGGGCTACCTGCGCGAGGTGAGTGAAGGCCGCTGGTACGCATTGACCGATCAGCGAAGTAGCCAGATGCAAGCACTCATGTAGCTGACGGTGCACCAGTTGATCGGGTGTCGCTTCCTCTATGGCCGCCTCTTCACCCGTGTCGAAGGGTGCACACACGGCACATCTCTATCTCTCCCAACTGGCCCAGCGCCCACAGGTCATGCGATCGCAACACCCGCTCCGTATCGACTGGCAAGCACTCCGGCGCTGCTCCGTCAGCGCCGACCGCATGGGCCACCATGCGATGCCCGTCCGGCACGACGAGCTCGAGGTTGCTGTAGTCATCCGCCACCGGCTCGCCATCAACCGTGATCACCCGAACGGGATTGATGACCTCGTACCAGATCACGACATCAGGCTGGTCAATCGCCCGCGCGGCCTCCCTCGGGCCGACCTTGGACATGTTCAGGAAGAGCAGCGGGTCCCGGGCATGCCCGACGTCAACCTCAGGCCGGTACAGCTCAACCACCAACCAGGCCACGCCGGGTTCCGCCTCCCGAACGGCATCGGCCTCAGCTCCGTTCAGCCGGCCCAGCACCAGCACCTGCCCTGTTCCCGGCGCTACGCGATGGGCCGGCACGTACCGCGGATCAAGCTCCCGCAACGCCTCCGCGACGACGTCGACCCCAGATCCGTAGAGCACGACGCCCCGCCGCTCCTCATCCACCCCGCCATTCTCAACCCAGCCTGCGCAACATGGCGGTATGCGCTGCCCTCACACGTATTTGTTCGACGCGACAGGCCCGGACCAGGTGCGCTCTTATGCCGCTGCGGGCGCTCGGCACCGGTCAGGGGGCGTTACCGACGGTGGGTGGCCCGGCGAGCCAAGCGGCGACCTGAGCGAGCTGGGCGGCACGGCCGTGCCAGAAGGCGTTGACGTGCTGGCGGGCGAGCGGCTGGCGCAGGTGGGCGGCTGGATGCGTGGCGGGTAGCAGGGCAGCCCACGTGGCGAGGTACGGCGTCAGGTCGTCCTCGGCGTTGCCGATTCCGCACAGGACCTCGTCCGCGGAGAAGGTCCAGTCGGGGTCGGTGGTGAGGACGTCGTGCCAGAACGCTGCCAGGAACTCTCGGACGGCGGTCTGCTCGGCGGGGTCCCAGGTGGTCCAGCCGGTGAAACGCAGCCGACCGACGAACGCGTCGACCTCTGGGTATACGAAGCCGACCTCGGGGCCGCCGAAGCCGTCGGTGACGCTGACCTCCAGCATCCGGGGCAGGAAGTGGCGGAAGTCGTCGGCCGCACCGGCGGTGAGGCCGACGTGCATGGCGTAGTGCGCGAGCGCCGTTGCCGGCAGTGACCGCAGCGGCACCGGTCGCAGCAGGTCACGGGCGTCGTCCGCGCCGAAGCATCCGGGGCACGCGTCGATGCCGGTGGGCCTCGGCACGGCGGCGAAGGTGTCGTACAGGGTGTCGATCGCTGCGGTCAGCTCCCGATTCACCGGGCTACCGTAGTCGTCATCGCCATCGCCAGTCAGCCGGTTTCACTGTCGCTGCCTCGGCGCGGGAGGGCTACTCGTCGGTGACTTGGTGATGCCGTGGCGGACGAGCAGCCATTGCCTACTCACCCGACCATCACCATGATCACGTGCGCGCTCATGCCGCGACGAGGGCCCTGGCGTTCATCGTGGTTTGTGACGCACCGTAATATATGGCTGCGTCTTTGTCATGTCCACTCATCGCCATCTGACCTTGAGGCTATGGGGCTGCCGATCTTGCGATTAGCCGTCGCTCGCGGGTGCCGGCGGCGCGATGACACCGAACGAGAAGCCGTCGGCGCGGGCTGAGCAGCTCCGAGTCGCGCATCAACGCTACTTGTTGACGACTCGCCGCTCACCTTTCCGCAGGTGCTGCGAAGGACTCCGTGGAGCAGGTCGTCGACGCGTGCGGCTTGATGAAGCCGGCGCCGATCCACGCTGCTGCCATCGCGCTGACACGGGCCGCGCGTGCGTGTCAGCGCGCTGATGAGGCGGTGTCAGCAGCGACAGCCATGGTCAGTTTGCCGGCGGACGTACGGGCCGCCGGGACCGGATGGCGACGCTCGATGGAGAGCATGATGCAGACGTTCGACACTCCCGCGCCGACCTCCGCCGTCGCCGCGAGGAGAACTGTGATGGGCGAGCAGACGGCCGGCGCGGTGGGACTGACCGGCACCGGCGCGGGTTACCTGCCACGGCGGCGCGGGCAGACCGGTCCAACACGTTGCTCCGGCTCGACCGTACCGCCGATGCTGAAGCCCGCTCGCCGCCGTTCTGGTGTGGAGGGCGAAGGCGAGCCGATCGCGTCGCTACTATCGACGAAGCCGGCCAGAGCGTCACGGACTCGACCGGCGGGCCGGAGCTCGTTCGCCAGGTTCGTTCTGGTCGGCGGTGGTATCGGTCTCGCTTCCAGTGCTGCGGTGCCGCTGACAGCCACGCTCATGCCATGGGTGACCGCGAACGCGTTGATCACCGTCGTGTCCACCCTGCTGGGCACAGAACTCCACGCGCGGTTCACCTTTGGCGCTCGTCGGCGCGCGCAATGGCATCAGCACCTGCAATCCGCCGGCTCGGCCGCGGCCGCCTACATGATTACCTCAGCTGCCATCCTGGTCCTGCACGCGGTGCAGCCATCCGCCGGTATGCGCTGGGAGCAAGCTGTTTACCTTAGCGCCTCCGGACTCGCCGGAGCCGGGCGGTTTCTGATGCTCCGCCTGTGCGTCTTTCGCGCGCAGCGGCGCCCTCGGCATCGGCCTCGATGATTCCGGTCCCTCGATCGCATCGAGTCGGTACAACACGCTGCGCAGCACCCGGCCGCAAAGTTTGACAGTTTGCAGCGACGCACGCTTCTGGCCGCGATCTGCTCGCTACGGAGCGTCACGGCGGACTGGGTTGCCCGGCTTCCGGACATAACCGATGAGCGCGGGGTCCTGGACAGTGTTCGGGCGCCGGGGCTGCACGGTGCCGGTCGAGGACCCGTCCGGACCGGTCCTGGAGGACACCGCACCCTGTCCCAGGATGCCGAGGTGGATCGGAACTCGCGAGTCTGTCCGCGTCTGCATGTGCACCTGCCTCGACGGCGCAGTGTCCATCGTCAAATACCGGGACTCGCAGCGACACCGGCTGTGAGCGTCCGCACACGCCGGCCCCGATCCGCCCCGCACCGGTTACCAGACCTTGCCGTCCTGCTCTCGGATCGTGTGGTTGATCCGGTTGAAGAAGTTCAGGATCTGGCCGCGTTGCTGCCCGCGCTCGCCCCGGACACCGAACCAGATGTCGGTCCGGGGAGGCTGGCCGCCGAGCAGCTCGCCGCGCAACCAGGCCAGCCCGGCGTCACTGCAGGTACGCCGCCGCTCCGTGCGGTTACGGGTGACCTCAAGCACCCCGAACGCGGTGCCGGGTGCGCCCTTCCCGGCGCTCACCGCCGGCAGGGTGGCCATCTTCCGGCGAGGTTGGTGACCTGGGCACCGAGCCCGGTCGCCGAGGCGATGCTCGTCGACGGGGCGTTGGCGCCGCCCCACCACGCGTTATAGGCGGGCGCGCACCCATCCGCGCGAGTCATACAAGGTGTCGCTGACAACCCGTCCGTTGCCCTGCGCCGGTGTCATCTGCGTCTGGCGGGCCCGCAGCTGCGCGCGTAAATGACCGTCGAGGTGATGTAGGTCTGGCCTTCGGCCATCCGGTTGGTCGTGTCGTTGTTCAGCAACTGGCAGGAGTAGGTGGTGTTGGCGGCCTGTGCGGTGGTGCGGTTGTTCGCCCAGACAGCGGTCGCCCGGCCGAGGCGTCGAAGCTGTGGGTGGTGCTGACATCGTTGATGTCAGTGCTGCTCAGCGTCAGGCCGCAGGGCGTCGCCCGATGGGCCGGCAGCGGCCCGACGACGAGGACCGCGCGCGGCCCGCGACCGAGGCCGCCTCGACGGAGCGGCTCCTGGAGTTCGCCGGGACCTGGGGATCGAGGTGCCCGGTTACGGGGCGAACTCGTACGGCGGGTCGGGCGGCGCGGACCGCCAGGCGCTGGCCAGGCTGGCAAGGTCAGGGCCGGACTCCCAAAGCACTGCCGGTTCGTGGGGCATCGCCGCGTTCAGCAGCTGCAGCAGCCGCTCCGGTGGCAGGGCGCCGACCTGCCGCGCGGCGGTCCGCTCGGCATCGGCGGACAGCCCGGTAGCCGACAGGTGCTCGCTGGGCACCACGTAATCGTCATTCACGGTAACGTAGAGTGCGCCGGTCAGCAGCGTCGTGATGGTGTCGGGCGGCAGGTTCAGGCCGGCTGCGACGGCTGCGGGTACCCACTCGGGTCGCCAGCGGGCCGGGCCGCGCGCGGTGAGCAACGCTACGAACCGGCGGATCGTGGCCGCATCGCCCCAGCCGCCGAGCGGCACCCGCTCGACCACTCGCAGCCGGTCGTGCGGTAACACGGGACCGGCCACGACCATTCGATGGCACGACAGGCCCAACCCGCTCCCGATGCCGTCGGCGAATTCGGCGGCCATGCCGAATTCGGCGGCCGGGTCGGCGATGTGTTCACCCTTCGCCACTACGGTGACGACCGTCAGGTCGGCGCCGCTGTCGGCGAGCCCGGCGTCGGCGACCGCGGTCAGGAATGCGACGAGCGCCTCCCGCTCGGGCTCCGGCGTCGTCGACAGTCCCGCGCGCAGGGCGACGGCGCCGAGGCCGGACAACACCTGCGTCCAGCCCGGCACCTTGCCGCTCCACCGTCGAGCGTGCCGCTCCGCCGGCGTTCCGGCACCGGCCAGGGCCGCCGGGAGGACCGCGAGGTAGCTCAGCATGCCGTACCCGCTGCTCGGACGTGCGTTCGGTCGGCGCCTGACCGTGTAGGGATTCCAGGGAGCCAGGAGTCCGGCAAGGCCGTTGCGGACGTTGTCGTTGTGCGCGTGCGGGGACACCGTTGACGACGCCGGCTCCTGCGGCAACGCCCGAAACCGTGCGATCGCGGCGGCCAGCTCCACCGCGTCCTCGGCCGCCTCCTCGACCGCGGCCCGCAGCACGGGGTCCGCGGCGGGGGCACCCGAAGTGCCGGTGCGCAGCGCCGCCGAGCCGACGGGATCGCGGGAGCGCATCTGGTCCCACCAGCCGACCGGCGGCAGGCTGGACCGCTTGTCCAGCACGAACCCGGGCGTCGCGGTCTGCGGATCCCACAACGTCACGGTGCCGAACGCGTCGGCGGTGACCAGTCGGTCACCGCCCGGCAGACGCAGCACGCCTGCGATGCCGGGCGGCCACGCTTCGGACGGGAGCGGGACCTGCCGCCCGTCGACGGAGCGCACCACAAGCCCATCCGGAACCTGGACCAGGTCCCAGCCGGTTTCGCCGTCGACGGCGCCGAACGGGGCGGGCGCGCCGGGCGGCAGCGCACGCCGCCATCGGCGCAGGAGCGTGCCGCCGTCCGGAACCGGCTCGAACCGGCCGCCCGGGATTACGTGCTCAGCGGGGTCGGGCGGGCGCGTCACCGATCCGACCATGAACCCGCCCAAGTCGATCCCGTCGGCGTCCAGCAGGAACTCGGCCCCGGGCGAGTCGGCCCAGTAGCCGCGCTCTCCCGCGTCGGTGTGCCAGCTGACGAGCAGGCGCCCATCGTGCAGGGTGCAGCGTGCCGGAAAACGGCCGAACAGGCCCTCCCGATCAGACACCCGCAACTCATACCGGGCAAGCAGCCCGGACGGATCGAACACGAACGCGGTCCCGGCGTCATGGACCGCCAGCAGCGGCCACTGGCGCTCGACACGCACACGCTGCTGGTCAAGCTCGGCCACAGCCGTGTCGTACTCCGGCCAGACCAACTCCGCCGGCAGACCACAGCGCAGCGTCCGGACCACCGACGTAGCGGCGTCGAGGCGCGACACCCGGTCCAGATAGCGGCCGAACGCCGCATACCCGGCCGAGGAGCGCAGTGGTTGCAGGCGGCGCAGGATGGTGCGCAGTTCCGCAGCCGGGACAGCGGCTGCCCGCGCGGTCACCGCGTCGACCTCGGCCTCCAGCCCGGCGGCGACGCCGGGCACCGACAGCGCCCGCGCCAGCAGGTTCGGGTGCAGCGGCGACTCACGTTCGGCGCCGAACGTGTGACTGGACAGCTCATCGAGGCAGGCCCGCCGGAACGCGTCGCGGAACGCCGGATGCGCGGCGAACGCCAGCAGCGTCCGTCGACCGGGCCCGTCGTCGTCGAACCAATTCGTCAGCTGGATGAATCTGGCGCCGGTGAACTCGAACGGGACCGCCTCGGCGGCCAACAGATCCCATAGGTCGAGGTCGGACACAGTTAGGCCGGCCGGGCCGATCACCGGCACGCCGTCGGCGCGCAGCCGGTCCGCGAGGCGCCCGACAAGCTCCAGCAGTACCGCCGACCTGCCAGGCACGTGGGACCGAGCCGTCAACAGCCGGGCGAGCCGACCCGCCGGTTCGCCTTTACCGGAGGCCCGCAGGCGCCGTTCGATCAGGCCAAGCCGTTCCTCGTTCGCCGCCGTCATGATCCGGAACGATAGCGGGCCGCCCACCCCGGGTCCCGCTGCGTGCCACCTCGCATCTGACCGAGCAGCACCTGCCAGCCGCGCCATCGTCGTCCCCGACCATGAAGTGAACACCAACAAGATCACGTACGCGGACATGCCGCTGTCACGGCGCGGAGACGGTAGCGCGTCTGTCACCTGGCGTAGCCAACGATGGTGGCGCAACCATCCTGCTTGCCAATGAGTACACCGAGACGTCATCGGTCTGATCGTGCCCAGCCGCCTTGACCGGGACGGCCGGAGGCGTCGCGTAGTGTCCTGCTGTGCCAACCGCTCTGCCTTTTTCCAAACCGAATGACGCAGGCACGATGCCGGATGTGGGCACTGTGCTCAGTGGCACAGACTGGGCGACACTCGAGCACGCCACCGGGCCGGCCACTGAGCTTCCAGCCGTCCTTGTGCGACTGCTCGACGGCGACCCATCGGCGCGCATGGCGGCGCTGCAGTATATCGAGCGGATCAACCACCAGAACACCATCTACCCGGCGACCGCTCCCGCCGCCGTCTACCTCGCGGCGATCCTGCCCGATCCCCGTACGGCGGCGCCGGTACCGCTCGCCGTCGACCACCGTGGCATCGTGGGTCCCCGACCGCTGCGGGCGGTGCTGCTAGACCAACTCGGTGACATGGCCGACGACGTCGGCGACGAGGTGGCGGCGCTGGCCATGAAGCACGGGGACGATCTGCGGGATGTGCCTGCCGTCGTCGCGCTGAGGGCCGCTCGACCGACGATCTTCCGGGTCGTGGCCTCGTTCGTGGATGACGGCGACCCGACCATTCGCGCCGCGGCCGTCGTCGCCGCCGGCCGCCTCACCGACCACCCGACCCTGCTCGGCTTCCGCGCCGAGCTGGCGCACCGGCTGCAGGCACTGCTGGACACCGACGCCGACAGCTGGCACCGGGACCGCGCGAGGGAGCTGCTCACCCGCTGGAACCGGCCCTCACCAGAACCGGCGCCGTCCAACGAGAACGAGAACGGACCAGACGCGCCCGACGCACCCCCGTTCTGACAGCCGTCATGGCAGCCAGCCGACCGCGCGGAACACGGCGAACTGCAACATGCGGGTGCCGATACATTGTGGGATCGACGGACGTGTTGAGCCCCGGGTCAGATCCGCGATCAGATCCGTGGGCAAGCTCAACCAGGTCGTTGCGGTTACAGGTACCGCCTGAACTCCGCGTCACGACGTGCGACCGCACGACATCGCTCTGCTTGCCATACCTCCGCGCCGGGCCTTGCGAAGAACCTGGCGTGCTTGATCACGTGCGCGCTCATGCCGCTCCTCGCGCGGCGGCCGATCCGAAGACCGTCACGCTCCGCAGCGGCGGCTCGGCGCCGCAGGCGCGCACTCATCTGTAGCCGATGACAGTGCACGGTAATTATCGAGCCGTCACGTTACGGAGTTCGCTTAGCCACTCGATGCCGAGCCGGGGGCCGTCGGGGAATTGGTCGTCGCGATCCCAGCGCCACGTGGTGATCATCGCCAGCGTGAGGGTCCGGCAATCTCGGAGCAGGTGGTGATCGACGCCCGGGTAGTGGTCTCCGACGTCGTCGGGTGCGTAGGCCAGGTCGAACTCGATCGGCCCCCGGCAGCACGTCTCGAAGTCGATGAAGAGCGGGCCGGTCGAGGTTGAGAGCAGGTTGCCGGGGTGAGGTTCGCCGTGCAGGAGCTGTTCGGGTCGGCCGCTATCGTTGACCGCTCGGCGCAGGCGGTCCAACGTGCCAGCGAGAAAGACCCGGTCCGCATCGGCCAGCTTCGGTGTCCGGTCGTGGTCGGCCACGAGCGTCTGGGCCCCGGAAATCCATTCCGTGAAGTGCGGGGTGGGCAGGTTGACCCGACGCATTCCGGCGTGCAGGCGCTCGAGCGCTCTGGCGTAGTCCGCGGGTGGGATTGCTTGAGTAGTCACCGGTTCGTAATAGGTCCACAGGGTGACCACGTGGTGGTCCCGGACGAAAACCTTAGGGGCTTTCAGCGCGGCCACCGGGCTTCCGGCCTCGGACAGTTGCTGAGCAATATCCACTTCAAGCTGGGCGCACTGATGCGCCGCCGGTGCCACCCGGGCCAGCACGTCGCAGGGCTGCAGACGCAGGGTGAGCTTGTTCGAGTTATGCAAGACGGCGGCGTCGTGGACGGTCAGGCCGAGCGATGAGGCACTCGAAATAGCTGCCTGTATTGCCCGCTGGGCCTCGTATGCCTGCATCGGAGGACCGTAACTCGGCGTTCCCGGCGCAGCGACCCTATTTCGGTCTCCGTGCGTCAGGAAGCAGAGGCGCGGCGACTACATCCGAATCTGCCGCGATCCGGTGTGGTGTCAGGTGCTGTAGGCGCCGTTCCATGGGTGGGTGAAGCCGAGTCGGTCGGGGTAGAGCTCAGCCCAGTCGCCGCGGTCGGCGCTGGATTCGTCGATCAAGCCGAACCGGACTCCGTCGTAGGCGAGGCTGAAAGGCTGGATGGCGATGTCTTCGAATCGTGGCGCGTCGAGTTGGTCTAGGAGTGTGGCGAGGATGCGATCGGCGGCCTGCGGGTCGGTCAGGTAGCGGCTGAGGGCGATCCGGCGGATCGTGGATTCCTCGTGTCGGCCGTCATGGTCGAAGCGGTGGACATAGGCGTACCAGGCGAAGCCCTCATCCAGGTCGTCGACGTCACGTTCGGCGCCGTGCACCGCGGCGTAGAAGTAGCCGGCCTTGTGGCGCCCGATGGTGTCGGTGCGGTAGTCCGGCTCATGAGCGATCGGAATCCGGTGCGGCACGGCCATCAGGCGAGCGTAGACGCGCATCCGAGAGCTCAGCCCGGAGCATCCGCAAGTTCCGTCTCTTCCTCCTTGCCGCGGCAGGAAGTTTGATCACGTGCGCGCTCATGCCGCCGTTGGTGCGCTGGACCGAGCGGAGCTCGTCACAGACCGTCAACGGCGCACCGTGGCCGAGGCTTCCTGTCCTGCTGAGATGAGTGCGCAGCGCCGGATGCGACGGACGTCTGCGGTGTTCACCAGCCCAACGCCGGCTCGCCGAGGATGTCGCCACCGACCGCCGCGGCAAGGTGTTCGGCAAGTTGGGGCATTGCCGGGGGCACGTGCACGTAGAGACTGTGGCCGGGAGGCGGCGGACGGTGCCACAGCACAGCACCGTTGACGCCGAGCTGGAACCCGGACTCGTGATGCACGCCTGGCCAGCATGTCATCCACGAGATCTCCGCCGGCTCCATGTTCACCAGCGCGAGGAACGTGTCAGCCAACGTGCTTGGCAGCGGGTCGTCAGGTGGGTAGACATGAGCGTTCATCGGCGGCAGTTCCCGCAGTGCGGCGGCCATTTCGACCGTCAGGGTCGTCGCCAGGTGTACGCCGCCGTCATCCCTGCGTGACATCGGCAGGTCATCTGGTGCTAGACACGGCTCCAGCACAGCTCTGGCCTGACGCACCACATAAGCCGGGATGTCGAGACTCAGGCAGACGATGGCGGCGACGCCCACGTACCGGTCCAGGTCGTGCGAGTCGGTCTCGACGTACACACCGACTTCCGGCTGACAGCAGGTCGGCGCGGTGGCCAGAAGGCGCTGGGCCATGGCGTACACCTTGCCGAGGTCATCGCTGGTGTGGATCAGATAGACGGCCGAGTTTCCCATGGCGGGTAGTCTCTCCTGTCTGCCAGAGCGCGACCATGCCGGCGTGCGAGCCCCAGCCGGCGTCCGTGCGGAGGTACGGAGGCGGACGTCGCGCTCAGCGAGCACCGATGCAGCACGGGCCGGGCGAGTCGATGCCGGTGACGTTCGCAGCGTGGTACCTGCGATGGCTCGACGCTGCCGAGTGTGCCACAAGCTGACCGGCGCTCAGCCCCATGATCGATGTGCCGCCCTGGCCGATGTGACGACGGTAGAAGGCCGGCTCCCACACCCCGACCCGCAAGCCCGCCGAGAGGTAGACCGGACGACGTGAGCCGTCCCTGTCGGCCAGGCGAGCACGGAATTCCCCCGGGGAGCACGTGCGTGGAGCCGGGCCTGATACTCGCGGGAACGGAGCGACTCGGCAACGCTCGGTGGTGGAGCCTTGATCGGCTGCGCGCCCATGGCACCCCTCTGTGTCAAGATGCAGCCAGGAGCGGTGTTCTAGAGTGGGTTCTGGCGGGTCCGGGAAGTGGCTTCTCCGAAGCGCCGGCTGTCGGGATCGGGCCGGCCGCGCTGGATTGCAGAGTCGCTCCCACTTGCCCTCCCGGGCCCGTCCTGACCCGTTCCGCGTCCTTGACCAGCTGCTGATAGACCACGTTGGACAGTCGGCGTTTCAGGGCCCGCATGGCTTCCATCGGGCTTTTGCCCGCGGCGAGTTTGCGTCGGTAATAGGCGCGGCCTTCAGTGTCGTTGCGGAGCTGGACGATGGCCATGATGTGCAGGACCCGGTTGATGCGCCGGTTCCCGGCCCGAGACAGTCGGTGGCGGTGCTGGTCGCCGGAGGACGCGTCGATGGGCGCGGTGCCGTTCCAGGACGCGAAGTGGTCTCGGCTGGCGAAGCGGCCGACATCGCCGATGTCGCCCAGCAGCCGGGCGGCGCCGGACGGGCCGATGCCGTTGAGCTGCTGCAAGGTGCTACCGGTTGACGCGACCAGCTCGGTCAGCTGCTGGTTCGCGGCCTTGATCTTCTTGTCGATGACCGCGACCTCGGTGATCAGCTCCGAGGCCAGCTGCCGGCGAGTGCGCCCGACAAGGTCGCGGGGCCGCACGGTGTTCAGCAGCGCTCGGGCCTGCGGCGCGGACAGGAACTGCTTCGCCCCGCCCGGGACGAGCTCGAGCAGCAGGTGGTGCAGCCGGCTCAGCGCTTCGGTCCGGGCCCGGCCGAGCCCGTCACGACGGTCCACGAGCAGCCTCAACCCCACCCTGACGTCATCGACGGTGACCTGACGCAATCCGTTGGCACGCAGCGCTGCCACCGCGATGCAGTGGGCGACTTTCTCCCGGCTGGTGATGATCTCGACGGTCGCGGACCGCTTGTGCGGGTCCATACCGATGATGACGCGTGCCATGCCGGCCCTCCTCGATCTGACGAGTGCTCTGTCAGCGAGGAGGGCAGCGCTTCTTCGAGCTGGGCAAACCCCTCTGGAGCCTCTCCACGCCGCGGTGACCGGCAGGACGCATGCCAAATGAGAGCCACA
>NZ_JBHSIU010000075.1:0-14188 GCF_042653625.1 Dactylosporangium cerinum
CAATCGGCGCCTTCCTCGGCGGCTGGCTCGCCTCCACCTACGACATCCGCACACCGCTCTACACCGCCGCCGGCCTCCTCCTCACCATGACCGCCGTCACCGCCACCATGACCACCAACCGCCGGATCGAGGCGGCGCTGCGCGACGCTGCCGCGACACCCGGAACCCAAGGAGCCCATGCACAAGAGCGCACCCGAGTCACGGCAATCCACCGAGGTTCTGGCACGCTGAACAAACCCACCGCAGCGGCCACGTCCGATCAGGACTCGTAGGAACTCACGATCACCTGCCGGTGCCGGGTGATCAGCCGGGATATCAGGAGCACGACCACGAGCTGGGCGAGGCCGGACACCAAGAACGCCGTCGACACGGCGGTCTGTTCGGCCAGTGCGCCGCCGATCAGTGCGCCCAATGGGATGCCGCCCCACAGCGCTACGCGGTAGGCACCGAGCACCCGGCCGAACAGTTCGGCAGGAATCATTGCCTGCCGCAGCGACATCGACAGCACGTTCCACATCGTGATGCCCGCCGCCATGCCGAAGAACCACACGCCTGCCGCCCAGAGATTCGTCACGGTGCCGAGCAGGACGCACATGATCGGAGCGATCGCCGCGGCGGCGATGATCATCTGCGGGCGGCCGAGACGGGCGGTGAGAGGGCCGACGACGGCGGACCCGGCAAGACCGCCGATCCCCAGTGCGATGAACAGGATGCCGTACATCGATGCGCTCAGGTGCAGCGTGTTCAGGGCGTACAGAACGTTGAGCGACGTGGCCATGGACAGCAACGCGGCGATCAGTCCACTGAGGACGGTCAGTCCCCGGAGCACCGGGTGCCGCCACAGCCAGCGCAGTCCCTCACCGATGTCCGCGCGCAGGGTCGTGGGCCCGGCCGCGGTGCGCGCGGCGCGGAACCGACCGGGCACGGCGAGCACGAGGACCGCGGCCACCGCAAAGCCGATCACGCTGCCGACGAACGGCAGGGCACGGAACGCGCCGAACAGCGCCGCGCCCACCGGTGGTCCGACGAAATTCTGCCCGACGGTCTCCTCGACGGTCAGCCAGCTGTTGGCCTTCTCGAGATTGTGGCGGCCGACGACCTGGGGCAACATGGCCCGCGCCGCCGAGTCGTACACCACCTGGCACAGGCCCAGCGCGAACGCGGCGGCATAGAGCACCAGGATGTGTTCCACCCCGACGACGACGAGCAGGACGACGATGCCGAGCAGGACGGCTCGCATGATGTTGACCGCCGACATAGCACGCCGGCGGTCCAGCCGGTCCACCAGCGCCCCGCCCGGCAGGCCGAACAGCAGCCACGGCAGGAACGCGAACGCGGTGAGGCCGGAGATGAGCACGGGATTGCTCGTCAGGGACACGGCGAGCAGCGGCAGCGAAACCTTGCTGATTCCGTCGGCACACGTGGCCGCGGCAGAAGCGGTGAACAGTTTCCAGAACGAGGGGTCCAGCTGAGCTGTCTTGGTCGACAGAGACAAAACACATCCACCTTCGGGAAGCGAGGTGTCGGTTCCGCTCAGGCTACGGTGTCAGCTGTCGGGGCTTGATTCGTCCCACTCCTTCGCACGCCTGATTCCGTCAAGAAGGCGCGTGTAGCTGTCGAGCGTCTCCGGGTTGTCCGCACGGCTTGCAGACCTGGCGGCCCCGCCCTGGACCGGCGCCATGGAAGACGATTCGGCCGGGAAGTCGAGCCAGGTCCCACCAGGGAGCGGATTCACCAACTGGACGAGTTGGACTTCACTCGGCTCCGGCAGCGAGTCGCGCAGAGCGTCCGCGAGGATGAAGGCGTCCGTCCCGGCGCCCCGCGGCACCGCGAGGTAGGCCCGCTTCCGGGCGTCGACCGGCAGCTTCTCCAGCACGACCGCGATGGTGCGTCCTGGCGCCACGGGCATGGCAGCATGGGGCGCGCCGATGATCACGGCGCAGCGGTTGACGTCGACCGGCAGCCCGCGGATCCAGTCGGCCGGGTTGGTCAGGTGCTCCGGGCGGATCCACAGCCCGGCCTGGATGACCTCGAGGACCCAGCCGCTGCCGAGCGTGAACGTGGCCGCACCCGCCGGCGTGTCGAGCACGTCGGGGCACGGGTTGACCCAGTCGACCGGCCGCGGCGCACCGGTGCGCGGCGCGTGCCACAGCTCCCGGGCGAACGTCCGCCAGCACGGCAGGCCCTTCTGGTCGATGGTGACGACGGCGCGCTGCCCGGCCGGCGCGCACAGCGGCAGCCCGGTGCGCACGTGCACGGCCCGGCCCAGCACGTCGGCGACAACCGGCCCGACCGGCCCGTCACGGAGCGGGCGCTGCCCGTAGGGCGTGAAGACGCACCGGTCCAGCACCGGCGCCGGGATGACCAACAAGGCCCGGACGAGCCCGTCGCGGTGCAACGGCTCCTCGCTGGGGTGCGACAGGATGATTGCCGGGTGCGAGTCGTCCGTCGGCACCGAGTACGCCAGGTCGGTGACACTGCCGGGCCGCCGGCGGTGCAGCCACAACCCCGCCGGGATCTGGTCGAGGACCAGGTCGCCGGTCTGCTCGGGCACCTGGCTGAGGTCCGCCTCCCACTGCGGCGCCGGGAACCGCCAGCCGACCCGGGTCGGCTGCGCACCGGCCCGGAACCGCCAGAACCCGCCGGGGCGGCGCTCGCCCCGCCCGATCGGCGCGAACAGCGACCCGCCCGGCACGCCGAGCAGCGGCCCAGCGGCGGCGATGACGTCGATCCCGAGCCGCATCGAGATCAGGTGTGCCGCGGCGGGTCGCTCATTGGTGGCGCAGGCGCCGTCCCAGGCGACGAACCGCATCGCGGTGTACCCACTCGGGAGCCCCTTGGCGAGGACCTCGGCCAACTCCTCGACCATCGCGGACTGAACCTTGACGGTATGCGAACTGATCACGACCACGCATTCGGTGGCGCGGTGCGGCGAAACGACCAGCGCCGCGGCGCCCGGGCTGGGCTCGTCGCCTGAGTGGACGACAGCGCCCCCACCGAACCACGTGACCTTCATCCCGGGCCAATGTTTCAGCTTCGTCTTCCTGACACGAGCGGTGTCGGCAGTCCGAGGAGTGATCCTCAACGTCAGATAGTTTCCCGAGTTTCGCTGTCCACTCGGAGCCGCCTGGTCGCTGTGGGGCGGAGTGACGTCCGGGACGAGCCTGCTTCGCATGGCGGTGATCTGCTCAGCGACCGTCGCCGCCAGGGTCGGTTGTTCGGTGGCGAACCGTTCGTAGAAGTCAATTGCGTCGCGGGCACATGCCTCGGCCGCGGCGACCTGTCCCGTGACGGTGTGCAGCCGCGCCATGGCGGCCAGCAGGTCGGCACGCTCACGGAAGAAGTTGTCCCGACCGTCGCGGGACAGCTGTCTGTAGATCGCGAGGGCTTCTTCGTACGCTGCGACCGCCTCCGCGAAGCGCTCCGCGCCAGCGAGCATCTCACCGAACGGCGGCAGCGCTGCGGCCAGCGCGGCAGCGAAGGACGGGTGGTGGACGGTGACCAGCCGCAGGAACTCCACGCTCACGGCGAGCGCGTCGTCGGCCCTGTCGTACTGGCCGAGCGACCGCCGAAGCTTCGGGACGAGGTCATGCGCGTGCACGAGGAGGCGCAGCAGTTCAATGTCCAGATCGGACTCTGCGGAAAGGTGCCGTGCGTTCCAGGTCGCCACCGCCCGCTCGGCGCACGACAGCGCATCGGCCAGGCGCCCGGCGGCCGTGTACGCGGTGACCAACTCGAGGCGCAGCTTGACGACGGCGAGTTCCGAGTTCTCGGACGGCTGGCTTTCGAGCTCGGCAAGGCCCGAGACACAGACCTCGATAGCGCCTGAGGCATCGTCCAGCGTCAAAAGTTGCCGAACCCGCTCGCCGATCGCATCCGCCTGTTGCAGCGCACCGCCCGGCTGCGGTTCGTCCGTGTGGACCGGCAAGGCAACCGGAGTCGTGGTAGGGCTCTCGTCGAGCGCCGCTGGTGTCGCGGCGGCATGGAGGCGGTCGGCGAGGTCGACGTAGCTACCGCCCAGCCGGCCGCAGCACCGTTCCCGTCACCTCGGCGATCGCGGTGCTGCCCGGGCCGAACGTCGGCAGCGGGGTGCCCTCCGGGTTGGCCAGCAGCGCCGCGAAGTCGGTTGGTTGCCCGAACCGATCGGTCATGAAGCGGGACACCTTCAACAAGATCCGGGCAGCGTCGGAGCGATCGGTCTGGTCCAGCAGCAGTTCGCGTACGCCCGGCCGGAAGTCGTACTCAGGTACCCCGGCAGACGTCGCCGGGGCGGGACGATAGCGGTAGATCAGCCCGCTGAGCATGAACTCGGCGAGGTGGACCGTTTCCGAGCTGGGCAGCATCGCGGCCTGGACCACCCTCATGATCGGCAGGCTGAGGGGCACGGCCGAAAGGTGGCGCGCCAAGGCCGCGGCCGTCGGGGACGCCACGGACATGAACGTCTCGACCAGCTCCGCGGCAGGTCGCACCGGCCGCCGCTGGATCGGACGGTTCGCGCGGTCCTGCAAGACCGGCAGACGCACGGGAGCGCCGGTGCCCCGCACCAGCGCGGCGAAGGTCGCCAAGGAGCTCGGCCGGAGCTCGAGGACCGGCACCGGAGGGGCGACAGCATGCACTCCGCGCTTCACCATCGTCACCCACCGTCCGTTCGGCTCGGCGAACAGTGTGCTGGTGATCGTTGCCGGGACGGTACGGATCGCGGTCGCCGACCACATCCGCTGGGGCAGGAGGGTCACGACGGCGGTGGTGTGGCGCTCGGCCCACCTGCTGATCTGCCGGGTGAGGTCATCCGTCTGCCAGATCTCGGCGACGCCGTCGGTGACGAACAGCAGCAGCGACGGCGAGCCCACGCTGACCGGAACCTGGGCCCTGCCGCTCAGGCAGTCCTGCAGCGACAGCACCGAGACGTTGGCAAAGGCGCCGAGCCGCTCCAGTACGGCGACGAACTCCCTGATCACCTCGCGCCAGAACCGCAGCGAGCTCGATGAGTCGACGAAGAGCACCAGGCGCATGCCACGTTCCCGCACCGGGCGCAGGACCGGCGTCCAGACCCTGCGGTCGGCGATCTGGTCGGCGGTCGCTGCCTCGTCGAGCGTGAACACCGACCGCGACGGCACCGTCCTGGCGATCGGCCGCAACGCACGGGCGATGCTGAGCTGGTGTCGCAGCGCGTACGCCGCCGGAGCGGCGATCGCCGTGGCAGCCACGATGCCCGACGGGGGCGCCACGTTCGCGCGCGCGTGCACCGGCACCGAAGGTTCCACGGAGACAGGTGTGTCCGGCTGAGCGTCGCCGGACACGTCCGTGCTGCTCAGCGACCCGATGGACTGGTCCGCAGCGATGGGTACGGGCGGCGCAAGCTCACCGGATGCCGCCGCCGACGGCCTGTCGCCGGCCCGGTCGACGGTCGTCGGTCCACTGTCGACGGTGCCCTCGGGTTTGACCGCCTTCATGTGGTGGGCGAGCCAGAGTGCGTCCGCGAGTTCGTTCCAGGTCGCGGACACGCCCGCATCGGCGAGCACCCGCACGAGGCGGTCCACTAGTCGTTCCTCACGCCCGAGAGCCCTCGAAGAATGGACTCGATGAGCCCGCCGAGCGTCTGCTGCGGTGGGCGGCTGCTGCCGGACAGCGCGATGTACACAGCGTTCAGCAGCTGGTCGGTGGCCAATTGGGTGTGGCTGCGCCGGCTGATGAAGTCCGCGATGAGGCTCCTCGCCTCCGCCGCGAGCTCTGGGCCGAGGTGCGCCGCCACGATGGCGGCGACCTGCTCCTCCTTCGGGTCCGTCAGGTCCAGCCGCAGGCAGCGGCGCAGGAACGCGGGCGGGAACTCCCGCTCGTCATTGCTGGTCAGGACCACGAACGGGAAGGCCTTGCAGCGGACGTGGCCACCGCTGATGTCCGCGGTCGCGTCGCGGTCGGCGGTCCGCACCGTCACCGGTGCCGGGCTCGACAGGCGGGCAAGTTCGTCGATCCCGTACTCGCCTTCCTCAAAGATGTTCAGCAGATCATTGGGGAGATCGAAGTCCCCCTTGTCGATCTCGTCGATCAGCAGCGCCCTGGGGCGGGCCCCAGGCAGCAGCGCCGTGCCGAGCGGACCCAGCCGGATGTACTGGCCCACGCTCGCGACGGTTCCCTCGTCGCCGCCGGTGCCGGATTCGTCGGTCGATCGACGCTGCAACTGGCGCAGGTTCTCGTCGCCGAGCCGCGCGATCGGATCGTAGTGGTACAGCCCGTCGCGCAGGGTGGAGCGACTGGTGATCGGCCACCGCAGGACCGGCCCCAGGTTGAGTTCCTTCGCCACGGCGTAGGCCAGCGACGACTTTCCGGCTCCCGGCTTGCCTGAGATCAGCAGCGGCCGGCGCAGGTACAGCGCGGCGTTGACCATCTGCAACGTCTGCTCGTCCGGCTTGAGCCGGAACGCCGCTGAGCCGAGGCGCCGCTCGGTGTCGCCGTCCGGCGACTCATCGTCGCCCTTGAAGTTCCGCCAGTTCGGTGGCGGCGGCAGCTCGTCGATGCGCTGATGCGGTGCAGATTGGCCGGTGTAGATGAACCAATCACTCATTCGGGGGTAATCCTTCCGGAGGGAACAGCGGATACCACTGCGGTGGCGTCCGCGAAGGGTCTTCCCACAGCAGCACGACGCCCCGGCCGGCATGATGCTCCGGGGCCAGCGGACGCTTCGCCGCCTTGCGTTGCTGACGGACGATGTCCGGGAGCATGGAGACCGGCCGGGTAAGCAGGATGCTGTCGAGCGCGGCCCTCCGCTCGAGCAGGCTCCGGTGGTCGCGGTGCCAGATGGCGGCAGGTGCCCCGCTGCGCACCACGCTCTGCAACGGCCGCTGCGAATACCTGACCTCCGGCGCCACGAGCGCGACGCACAGCCACTCCTCGCTGACTTCGTCGTGGTGGCTGTCGAACCAGGTCACGACGGCCGGGTCATACGTCCGGGAGGAGCTGAGCCGGTCGAACCGCCAGGCCGCTCGCGCCGCCGTGCCCCCAGCGACGAAGTCCAGGCGGTCCAGCACCCTGACCACGACCTTGTACAGCACACCGATCTCGGCCGACCCGCCGTCCGTCGTGCCGGCCCTCCAGGTCTCCACCGGCTCGTTCAGCCGGTCGCACGGCAGGATGAACTCGATGAACGCCTCGCCGCCAACCGGATGGATGTGTTTGTCGATCAGCTCGGCGGCGAGCCGCTCGACCTCGCCCAGCGGGCACGGTTCGGCGAAGTCGTCCGAGATCCGATGGAACCGCTGATGCTCGTACAGCCAGATGGTCGGATAGAAGCGCTGGTCGTCGGCAGCGTCTGGGAGCAGCTGGATGATCAGGCCGGTGGGTGAGGACCGCGGTGCGGTGCCCAACTCGGTCCGCAGTTTCGTCAACCAGGCGTCGGTGATGCCGAGTTTCGCGGCGTGCTGGTCGCACCATTCCGTGAGATCGGCGGTCGATCCGTCATCGGCCGTGTCGGCGACCAACCGCTCGAGAAACCGGAACAGTGGTTGCGCCGACACCCGCGCCTCGAGTTCTTCGACAGCGACGTAGAGATCCAGATGCGCGGCCAGCCTGGGAACATCGCCCCGGTCGAGCGCAAAACGCACGGCCGACTCAAGCTCCGGCGGCGATGGCAGGCCACCCAGAATCTCGTGCAACGACTGCCGCTCCCCGTCCGTCAGGAGCGGAGCCGGACGATACTTGCGGCACAGCGCTTCGAACGCAGCGACCTCGCTGGATTCCGGCTCGATCAGCCGCAACGCCTGACACATGACCGTCAGGCCGGTCGGCTGCCCGGCCAGACCTTGGATGATCTCGAAGACGTCGTGCCGGGCCGTGCTGCCGAAAGCCCGCCGGTTCGAGATCGTGCGCGTGCCCAGGTCCTGCTCGACCAGCTCCACGAGCAGCGTTCGATGGTTCTCCACGTACATGTTGTCGATGACGAGGAAGGCATCGACAAGCCCGCGCAGTTCTTCAATGCCTAACACGACTCCGGTCAAGTACCTCTCGCCCAGCCGACGCAGAACCGCGCCCACCCTACAACTGACGGACGACGACGAGAGGCCGGGCGCTCCGGTGGCAACGGGCCGCAGTCAGCTCACCGACACAGTCGACCGGACTGTTCGTTGTCGATGGTCGCTACTTTGACGAGATGCGCGAGGCATCAGACACAGCGCGGGCTGTGCTCGGAATGGTGATCAACTGGGTCACGCTCGCCTACGGGCTGTTCGCGACCGCTGTCGGGCCGGTGCTGGATCACGACGAGGTGCAGATCGCCGTCGGTGGTGAGGTCGTCGTCCTTGCCCTGGTCTCGCTGCTGTGGTCCGGGCACCGGCGGTCGCTGGGCTGGGGCCTCGTCGTCACCGGCGCCGCCGCCCCGGTCGCGATGTACAGCACGGCCACCCTGTACTGGGACGACACCACGCTGTTCACCAGCGAGGCGTTCTGGACGGCGATGGCGATCGGGGCGGTCATCGGCGCGCCGCTGGTGATCCTCGGCGTACTCGTGCTGCGCGGGACCGACGTGCCGCGCGGGCCGGACCCGTGGTGGCTGCCCGTGGTGCGCGGGGTCATCGTCGGCGGGATGTGGGCGGTGGTGCTGGCGTTCCGGGCCGGGGACTGGAGCGACGGTGTCGTGCTCGTCTACGTCGGCGGCGGGCTGGCGTTGCTCGGGCTCGTGGTCGCGCTCCCCCGGCGGTTCGCCGTGCAGCGGCGGGGCGTCGGGCTGTTCCTGCTGTTCATCGGCCTCGCCGGGGGCGCGGTCGTCGTCGTGTCCGCCGCCGCCGTCGGCAGCCACATGAGCACCGACGAGGCGGCGCTCGGGCTGATCCCGGCTGTCATCGTGGCCGCGATCGGGGGGCTGATCGTGGCGCTGCCGAGCCGGCCGTCGAAGCCGTCGCCGCAACTGCCACGCAACGACGGCGACGAACGGGTCGAGGGAGCCGCCGCGGGCGGCCCGCCCATACCGTAAGGGTCGTCACACCAGCGGGGAGACGGGGCGTTCGAAGAAGGTCTCCAGCACCACCGTGGCCTGCGTCCCGCTGACCCCGCCGATCGCGTAGATGCGGCGGAGGACGTCCTGCAGTTGTGCCGTGGTCGTCGTCCTGACCTTCACCAGGACCGACGCGCTGCCCGCGATGACGTGCGCCTCGAGGATCTCGGGGAGCGCCGCGAAGTCGTCGGCCGAGTCACCCATCCACGAGGTGGAGTCGACCATTACGAAGGCCAGGACACCACCGCCCACCGCGGCCGGGTCCACGTCGACCGTGGTGCGCCGGATGACGCCGCGTTCCCGCAGTTTCCGCACGCGCTCGTGGGCCGCGCCGGCGGAGAGACCGACGGCCTGCCCCAGCCCGGCATACGACTGGCCGGCGTCCTCCTGCAGCTTCGCCACCAGTGCTCGATCGATGTGATCCACGGATCTCCGTTCTGCCTGAGCTTGCGTTCACTGTACAACATCCTCCAATCTGGAGCTCCAACCAAATGTGGTTCGGCATACGAGGAGGAAGAGTTCATGGGTGGCGACGCTCCCCCGCTGTACGAGATGTTCGACGACAGGTTCCGTGCCGGGCGGTGCATGAACGGTGACGACCGGCTCGAGATCCTGTACACCGGCTGCCGTTGGGCGGAGGGCCCGATCTACGTTCCCGCCTGGCGGCACGTGGTCTGGAGCGACATCCCCAACGACCGGATGCTGCGCTGGGACGAAGAGACCGGCGCCGTCAGCGTCTTCCGCCGCAACGCCGGGCACACCAACGGCAACACCCTGGACCGCCAGGGCCGGCTGGTCACCTGCGAACAGGGCAACCGCCGGGTGACCCGCACCGAACACGACGGCACCGTCACCGTGCTCGCCGACCGGTGGCAGGGCAAGCGCCTGAACAGCCCGAACGACGCGGCGGTCAAATCCGATGGTTCGATCTGGTTCTCCGACCCCGACTTCGGCATCACCAGCGACTACGAGGGGTACCGCGCCGACAGCGAGATCGGGTCCAACAACGTCTACCGCGTCGACCCCGCCACCGGCGACGTCGGACTCGTCGCGGACTGCTTCGGCGCACCCAACGGCCTGGTCTTCTCCGCCGACGAGCGGCAGCTGTTCGTCTCCGACACCCGCGCCGGCGTCATCCGGGTCTTCGACGTCCGGGACAACGGCACCCTGTCCGAGGGCCGGGTCTTCGCCGAAGCGGCCGCCCGCGACAACGCCCGCTTCGACAACCTCCGCTTCGACGACGCCGGCCGTCTCTGGGCCGCCGCGATGGGCGACGGCGTGCACTGCTACGACCCTGACGGCACCCTGCTCGGGCGGCTGCTGGTCCCCGAGTCGGTGGCCAACATCTCCTGGGGCGGCACCAAACGCAACCGCCTCTTCATCACCGCCGAGACCAGCCTGTACTCCGTCGTCACGGGTGTCACGGGCACCCACCCGACCGGACCCGGACGCCGACCCTGGTTGGACGCACCCATTCCCGGGACCGGGAGAATGCCCTGAGACGGCCTCGGCGACCATGGACGCCGCCGTGCTGATCGCCCAGCTGAGCGACCCCGACGCAGCTCGACGGGCGGCCGCGAAGACGCAACTGCGTGCTGCCGGGTCGCATGCGGTGCTTGCCACTCGTCGCCGCGCTGCGGCAGGAGACGCCCGCGCGCCCGTACGACGTGGCGAGGGTGCTGCAGCGCATCGGCGGGCCCGCGGTCTGCCCACCGGCACCTGCACGTAGGGCGTCTCAGCGTTCCGGGGTGACGATGGTCAGGGCTGCCACGGCGCGGGTGCGTTCGGCGGGCGGCAGGTGCCACGCGAGCCCGGCGATGGCGTGGGCCTGCCAGTAGGCGTCCTGGATGGCGTCGGCGACGGCGACCGCTTCGGTGAGCTGGCCGGCCGACAGGTGCGGTCCGATGAACGCCAACCCTGCGGCTCGCCACTGCTCGCGGCCGATCCCGGCCATCATGGCCAGCGCTTCGGTCCGCAGTTCGGGCGGTAGGTGCGGCGCAAGGCGGCTGAGTTCGAACATGCGCCAGTTCTCGCGGCCGATGGCGCCGGCGGCCCGCAGCGTGCGGCCCAGGACGGCGGACCGCCGGCCGGCGGGCAGGTGTGGGGCGAGCGCCGCTATCGCGTCAACCGGCACGGCGTTGCCGTAGAGGTGGTCGGTGATGGCGGCGGCGGCGGTGAGTGCCTGCTCCAGCACGGCGGCGCGCTGGTCGTCCGGTAGGTGCGCGATGAGACCGGCCAGCGTCTCGGCGCGGGCGTGCGGCTCGATGACAGCGCCCGCCGCGGCCAACGCCTGCTGCAGGGTCGAGGGGCGGCGCTCGGCGGACACGCGCGGTGCGAGCGCCGCCATCGCCTTGGCCCTGCCGGAGCCACCGGTGATGGCTTCGGCTGCGGCCCACGCCTGACTGATCAGTGCGGCGGTCGGCAGGTGTGGTGCGAGCGCGACCAAGGCCTTGCCACGCCGGTCCTCGTCGGTGAAGGCGCACGCCTTGGCTGACACCTCGGCGAGCAGGTCGGCCGGCAGGTGCGGCGCGAAGTCACCGAGCATGAACATCCGATTCTCGCCGAAGCTCGCATCGAGTATCGCGGTCACGTCCGGCCGCAGGACGGTGTCGCGCTGGTGCTCCGGCAGGTGCGGTGCGAGGCTCGTCAACGCACTGATCCGCGAAGATCGACTGGTCAAGGCCGCGGCTGTGGCGTGCCGCAGGGCGATGGTTCGCTGCTCGTCGGGCAGATGCGGGACTAGCGCGGCCAACGCCATGGCCCGGACGGGCGGCTCGGTGATGGCGGCGGCGATGGCCAGCACCTCCCCGAGGTGGGCGGCCGGCAGGTGCGGCGCGAGGCAGGCGACGGCGTCACCGCGGTCCTCGGGCACCGGAAGGCGCTCGACGTGCCACAGCACCCGCCGGACCGACCACACACCAGTGGACACCAGCAATCCCAGCAGCCCGGCCGGGATCACGTCGGCCGGTCGTTGCTTGCCGAGCAACGCCGGGACGCCGTCACCCGTCGCATCCCACACGCTGTATGAGCTGATCACCCGGCACATTGTCCTCGGTGGTGGCCGTCAGGGGGACAGGCGGCGCGCAACGGCGGAGATCACGATGGCGGCGGCGACGAGGTGGGCGGTCATGAACAGCGCCTTCGTGCCCGGCGCGGCGGTGGACAGCACGTCCGGCAGCAGCGACAGGGCGGTGAGCGCCACTGTGGTGCGTACGAAGATCCGGCGCGGGTGCCGGGTGAAGCGGGCCAGCACCACGGCGAGCACGACGCCGACCAACGAAAAGATGGCGGTCAGGGCGCCGAACCCGCTGACCGGGATGGCTTCACCGTTCATGGTGAGGCTGATCCCGGCGGCGCGGCCGGCGGCCGCGACGGCCGTGGTGGCCACGCTCGCGATGACCGCGGCGGCGACGCCGACCCCGATCAGCACGCCGATGCGTGGTCTGGTGGCAGTGTTCGCGGTTGGGGTGGTGGTCATGCTGCGTTCCCCTTCCCTATAGTGATTGCAATCTGCAACCACTATAGGGAAGGGGAAGCACCTGTCAAGGACGACGCCAGCGCTGGGACGCCCGCCCGTCACACGGGTTGATCACCAGTCGGGTGCCGTTGCCGGTGGCGCCGTTCTGGGTGTCCAGGCACAGGTTGGACCTGAGGTTGACGATCGAGCCGTCACTGCGGACCCACCATTTCTGGTTCGTCCACGGCGAGCCCGCGCAGTCCCACACCTGCACGGCGGTGCCGGGCGCGGTGGCCCCGCCGGGCGTCTCCAGGCATCGCCCGGCTCCGGCCGACGCCTGGATCTCGCCGTCGCCGCGGACCGTCCACTGCTGCCACGACAGGCCGTTGCAGTCCCACAGCCCGACCGCCCTGCCGTTGGCGGCGTCCCCGGCCGACACGCCCTGGATGTCGACGCAGCGGTTGGCCACGCCGGTGATCTGTCCCGCGACCCGCGCCGGCAGGGTGAACCGTTGCGCGGCGTTGCCGACGCAGTCCCAGATCTGCAGCCGCGCCCCGACCGAGGTCGAGCCGCCCGGGCTGTCCAGGCAGCGGCCGGACGACGGGTTGACCAGCGCGCCGTTCGGTCCCGGCCGCCACTGCTGGTTGGCACCGCCGGTGCAGTCCCACAGCCAGAGCTGGGTGCCGTTGCCGGTCTGCCCACCCGGGACGTCCAGGCACTTGCCGAGTGCCTCGACCGCGCCGTCGGACTGCAGCGTCCACTGTTGCGCGCCGTTGCCGTGCGCGACAGCGGGGATCACGATCGCGGCGGCGATCAGGTGGGCGCTCATGAACAGCGCCTTCGTGGCGGGTGCGGCGATGGAGAGCACGTCCGGCAGCAGCGACAGGGCGGTGAGCGCCACTATGGTGCGCACGAAGATCCGGCGCGGGTGCCGGGTGAAGCGGGCCAGCACCACGGCGAGCACGACGCCGACCAACGAGAAGATGGCGGTCAGGGCGCCGAACCCGCTGACCGGGATGGCTTCATCGTTCATGGTGAGGCTGATCCCGGCAGCGCGGCCGACGGCCGCGACGGCCGTGGTGGCCGCGCTCGCGATGACCGCGGCGGCGACGCCGACGCCGATCAGCGCACCGATGCGTGCAGTGGCGGCGCGGCTCGAGGTGGGTGTGGTGGTCATACTGCGCTCCGTTGCCGCTGAGTTTTCTTTGGCGCTCATGCGGCAGTCCTGTCTTGCGACGGGACGGTCCCGGTCTGATCCGCTGACGCGGTGCCGGGTTGACGGTTCCTCGCCTCCTGCCCACCGGGGTGGGTCTTCTGGTTGGCTCCCCGTCCTGCCACCGAGCCACTCCCGGCGGATACCACCCCACCCGTGCCCACGTCCGCGGAGTGCGTAGCGAGGCGGCGAGGTTGCGTGCGGCGTTGACATCCCGGTCCAGGACCAGGCCGCATTCGGTGCACGCGTACATCCGCTCACCCAGGCGCAGTTTGGCTTTCACCGCGCCGCAGCATGAACAGGTCTTGCTCGACGGATACCAGCGGCCGGCAACCACCAGCCGACCACCGTTCCACACCGTCTTAAAGATCTTTCGGTTTTTGGGTGAAGGTCATAGTCGTAGGCCGGTGTGGTCAAGGAAGTTGAAGCAGAGTTGGTAGCTACTGCCGATGCGGTGCAGTCCGGTGTGGGCGGCGGTGTCGGCGTCGTCGAGGATGTCGGGGCAGAGGTTGGCAAGTTCGGTGTTCTTGAGATT
>NZ_JBHSIU010000076.1:0-9459 GCF_042653625.1 Dactylosporangium cerinum
TCGAGCGGATCGGTGGTGCGGTCGATGTCGATTCGGTGGTGGGTCAGGGCACGACGTGGCGGTTGACGATTCCGTTGACCCTGGCGATCATTCAGGCGTTGACGATCGAGTGTGGTGATGAGCGGTACGTGATCCCGCAGGTCGCCGTGCATGAGCTGGTGTATCTGGACGGGCAGTCGGGGCGGGTCGTCGAACACGCCATGGGCGCGCAGGTCTACCGCCTCAGAGGAAAACTGCTGCCCCTGGTGTACCTGGACGACACGCTCGGCCTGCACCGCGACGGCGAACACGACAAGGACGTGTACGTCGCGGTGCTGCAGGCGGAGGGCAAACGGTTCGGGCTGGTCGTCGACCGGGTCCTCAACACCGAGGAGGTCGTGGTCAAGCCGCTCACCTCGCGGTTCAAGGACATCGGGGTGTACGCGGGCGCCACCCTCCTCGGTGACGGCCGGGTCGCGTTGATCCTCGACGTCGCCTCACTGGCCCGCCGGGCGCAGCTCGCCGCGGGTGCCGAGGCCAAGGACGCGGACCCGGCGGTCCGCCGCGGCAACGGCAACGGCGGCCGGCTCCTCATCGCCGGCGTCGGCGACCGCCGGGTCGCGATTCCCCTGGACATGGTCACCCGGCTGGAGGAGTTCCCGGTCGAGCGGATCGAACGCACGGGCAGCCGCGAGGTGGTGCAGTACCGCGACCAGATCCTGCCGGTGCTGCGCCTGTCCCACCTGCTCGGCGCGTACGAGACCGAATCCGGCCCGACGGTCCCGGTCGTGGTCTACACCGAGAACGGCAGGTCCGTGGCCCTGGCGGTGGAGAAGATCCTCGACATCGTCGAAGAGGGCCTCGACGACTCCCGCCGCGACTTCGGCGACGACGGGCTGCTCGGCTCGGCCGTCATCCAGCAGCGGGTCACCGAACTCCTCGACGTGCGCCGCGCCATCCTCGCCGCCGACCCCCTCTTCCACACCAAGATCGACACGACCATCGACCCGTACGAAACCACCACCTACCAACCTGCCGGAGTCTGAATGGACACGAAGCTCGCCATGGTCATCGACGACTCACGTGCCATGCGGGGCATCCTCAAACGGATCCTGCTGCCGCTCGGCTTCGAGGTCCGCGAGGCCACCAACGGCAAGGACGCCCTCGACCAGATCTGGGACCACGACCTGCAGCCCGGGCTCGCCCTGATCGACTGGAACATGCCGGAGATGAACGGCCTCGAGTTTGTGATGGCGGTCCGCAAACAGAAGCATCTCCGGCAGATGACCCTGATGATGGTGACCACGGAGAGCGAGCACGGGCAGATCGTGCGCGCCCTGGCCGCCGGCGCGCACGAGTACGTCATCAAGCCCTTCACCGCCGAGGCGATCGTCGACAAGCTCAGCTATCTCGGCGTGCTGCCGCAGATTCCCACCCTCGAGACTGCCAACAATGGCTGACGTGAGAGGCATGACCTGAAACGCGCTCGGCTTCGTCCGATAGGCGACGGAAGAACACCAGGCGGCGTCGTACCGTGCGACACATGACGATCGACTTTCCGCGCGGCTGGTGGGGCACGGACCTGGGCAGCGCCCGGGCGAGCATGGGGACCTACGAGCTCTACCCCACCGAAAGCCTGCCGGTAGTGGACCAGTCACGCTTCGACGGCACGTTCAACTGGTTGGTCCCCGACGCGCCGCACGACCCGCTGCGCGCCATGGACCTCGGTGCCCTCGCCGCGCACGTCGAACTGCCGGTCGCGTTCAAACGCTTCATGAGCAGCCAGGTCCTCATGGATGCCATCCCGTCCTGCACCGGCTGCGACTTCGACCTGGCGCCCCGGCCCGTGCCCAGCCCGGTCGAGCCCCAGGCGCAACTGGTGCGGTTCCTGCGCGACCAGCAGGACGCCGTCATCTGGTACCTGTACCTGCGGCCCGGCGCCGAACCGTTCGTCATCGCGTCGCCGTGGCTGCTCGAAATCGTCGGTCTCGAGGAGGTCGACCCCGAGACCCTTGTCGCCAACATGGTCCGCGCCGCCGACAGCTTCGAACAGTTCATCCACCGTTTCTGGCTGGAGAACGCCCTGTGGTTCAGCGTCAACGAGGGCGACGAGTCCACCGACGAGATGGACCTGTACCTCGCCCACTACATGGCCGCCTGACCGGCATTCCTGGCGCCGCCGAATTAACTGGTTGCCGAGGCGGCGCCGGGGTCGTATCTTTGAATACGTCAACGAGGAACACCAAGATCCACCGGGACCACGAAGGGAGACCGCAAATGGCAGCGCGCATCGAGCTACGACTGACGGCGTCCGCGTCGCGCGGTCGATCAGCGTCCCGTAGTTGGCACAACATGCTGCTCAGCGACCTGCTGGCCAGTTCGGAGCTGCCCGGACGGTGGCGAGGCTAGGGTTCCCCCGCCTCTCCCGCCGCCCGCTGCAATGGGCGGCTTTTTTGTACCCTCCTACGGGCGTAGCTCAATCTGGTAGAGCACCGGCTTCCAAACCCGACGGTTGTTGGTTCGATTCCTGCCGCCCGTGCAGCATTGTTGTTTGACAATTCCATTCGCATGTTCGAAATGCCGAGGTAGCCCAATCGGTAGAGGCGTCCCGCTCAAAATGGGATCAGTGCGGGTTCGAGTCCCGCTCACGGCACGCAAGATCGTTTGGTAACAGTTGGGGAAGTAACAAGCGAAGGGAGGCCCGGTGACCGCGGTTCTCGTTCTCAACGCCGACCTCGGACCCCTGCACCGGGTCACCCTCCGCCATGCCGTGCGCATGCTGCTGCGTGAGGTGGCCGTCGTGCACGAGTCCGAGCCTGACCGGCTCATCGGGGTGTACCCGATGCCGAAGGTCGTCCGGCTCGTGTCCTACGTCGTCACCCGCTGGCGCTTCGGCAACGGACCCGCGTGGTCCCGCGCCGGGGTGCACGCCCGTGACGGCCGCCGTTGCGGTTACTGCGGCAAGGACGCCACCACCATCGACCACATCCTGCCCCGGTCCCGGGGCGGGCGGAACACCTGGAAGAACACCGTTGCGGCCTGCACGGTGTGCAACCAGCGCAAGGGCGACCGCACCCCCGCCGAAGCGGGCATGGTGCTGCGGATCCAGCCGTCGGTCCCGACCTGGCACGCACTCGCCCAGCGCTGACGCGAGGACCCGGCGGGGTGCTGCTACCTCCCCGCCGGGCCTCCCATCGCACCACCCCGTGCCCGGGTAGCCCAACGGTAGAGGCGCCTGATTCAGGGTCAGGAGGTTGGAGGTTCGAATCCTCTTCCGGGTACTTGGAAGGTTGGCCGAGAGGTAAGGCTGCGGCTTGCTAAGCCGTCGACGGGGGCGACCCCGCGGGGGTTCGATCCCCTCACTTTCCGCGCTTCTGTTGTTCCAGCACGACCATGCCCTTGTAGCTCAGCGGAACGAGAGCGCTTCGCTACGAACGAAGAGGCCGGAGGTTCGAATCCTTCCAAGGGCGCGTCAAGGTTCGGTTCATGGAGAGGCCAGCCGATCGGTGCCGGCACCCGTCTCGAAAACGGCGTTGGGTTCACGCCCGTGTGGGTTCGACTCCCACCCTCTCCGCGCTTCTGGATCCAACGGCGCCCGCCGGATCCCAACGGCGTCCGTTGGGATCCGGCGGGTTCGTTGGAATCACGCCACGTGCTTCGGGATCTCGCGGCGTCTGTGGAACACGCGACGCCACTTGGCCGCCGCGCGGGCGAGGTGCCACTCCGCCTCGCGCCGCCGCTCCTCGGTCATCGTGCTCGTGTGCCACAGCAGGTTCGACTGGTACATCGCCATCTCCTTCGTCGTGGTCTTCACCCGGAACGACGAAGCTGCGGCGGCGATGTCTACATGATCAGCGACCCAGTGCGTACTTTGTGAGCACGGTCACACTGCTGCCGCTGCGCTGCTTCGCGGCCGCCGGCAGCATCGTCAGCGCGTGGATACGCGAGGACAGGTGCCAGCGCGCCGCCCGAGCCGCCTTGTGCCAGCCGTGCGCGTCCATCCGCGCCGCGCTGGCCAGGAAGAAGTTGCGGGCCTCGCTGAACCGGCCGCCGGTCACCGCGGACGACGACGAGAGGCTGGAGCCGTGCCGGCGGTACCGGAACGCCACCTCGTCCGTGGCGACCAGCGTGCCGCCCCGGGTGACCAGCTCCAGGATCAGTGACAGGTCCTGGATCACCTGCAGCGACGGGTCGAACCCGACGGCCTTCATCTCCGAGGTGCGCCAGCACAGCGACGGGAAATACAGCCAGTTGCCCCGCAGCAGGCTCACCGCGAGTTCCTCGCCCGACATGACCACGGTGCCGTTGATCTTCGGCGCGTACACCCGGCGCTTCGTCGAGTCCGCGAGGGTGCGCACCACCGCTCCCTGCGCGTCGATCACCTCGACCCCGGGCTGGAGCAGCACCGCCTCCGGATGCGCGTCCACGAGGGCGTGCACCGTGGCGACGTAGTTGGGCAGCATCACGTCGTCGCAGCCCATGATGACCATGAACTGCTCGGTGGCGAGGTCGACACACTGCTGGAAGTTGCCGGTGACCCCGAGATTGCGGGGATTCCGTTGGTACCGCACCCGCTCGTGCCCTAACGATGCGAACCATTCGGGGATGCCGTCGGCGGTGCTGTCGTCCAGGACGGTCAGCTGCCACCGGTCGTCGGTCTGTGCGATGACGCTGTTGACGGCGAGCTTGAGCAGCTCCACGTCGCCGTAGTGCGGGAGCATGATGTCGAGCACCGTGCGATCCTAGTCGACTCCCGGCGGCACGGCGAAACGCGACGGCCCGGTCTCTGGTGAGACCGGGCCGTTTCGCGGTGTGCGACTTCGTCAGCGGGTGTGCGGCTTCCTCAGCGGGCGCGCCGGGGGCCGGCCGGGGGCTGCCCCGCGGCGGCGCGGCGGGCCGTCGCCTCGTCCGTGGCCGAGCCCGGCGAGTCCTCGTCCCACGCCTTCGCGCGGCGGATCTCGTCGAAGAACCCGAGCAGCCGGTCGAGCTCCTGTGTGCTGGTCTTGTCGTCGGCGCGGGTCGCCTTGGCCTTCTTGCCGTGCGAGCGGATCTCCCGGCCGGTCCGGATCGACGAGGTGTCCTCGATGCCGCCGGTCTGGTCCTCGGACTCGTCGTGCGCCGGCATCCGCTGGACGGGTGCCCGCTGCCCGGGCGGGGTCGGCAGGTCGAAGTGGTGCTCGTCGTAGTTCGGCGCGTCGAACCGGTACCCGTCGTTGGCCGGGCGGCCCGCCTCGTAGCCCTGCGGGTCGTGCGCCGGCGGCTGCTGCTCGCGGTGGTACGTCCGCGGCGGTGCCACGTTCAGGTCCGGGTGCGAGCCGTTGCGGGCCGGCTCGGGGGCGCCGCGGTAGGCCTCGGGCCCGACGGCGGGGAACGCCGTGGTGCTGTCCCCCCGCCCGTTGGCGAACCCTGCCCCGCGACCGTTGTCGACCGGCCGGCCGGGGTGCTGCGGACCCTGGTGCTGCTGCCCCGGGTGCTGCGGGCCTGGGTACTGGGGGCCGGTGTGCTGCGGTCCGAAGCCGTTCGGGCCGTGCTGGCCATTGGTCCCGTTCGGGCTCAGCGGCGCGAACGAGCCGGTGGGCGGCTCGACCGGCGCGAACGCCCCGGTCCGCGGGTCGACGCCGTTGCGCACGTCGTGACCGTTGCGGAGATCGGCCCCATTCCGAACGTCGTGACCGTTGCGGCCATCGTGGCCGTTCCGGGCATCGTGGCCGTTCCGGGCATCGTGGCCGTTCCGGCTGTCGTGACCGTTGCGGGCGTCGTGACCGTTGCGGCCGTCGTGGCCGTTCCGGACGTCGTGACCGTTCCGGGCGTCGTGGCCGTTGCGGCTGTCGTGGCCGTTGCGGGGGTCGGCGCCATTGCGGGGCGCGTCGAACGATCCGGTCCGCGGCTCCACCGGCGCGAACGACCCGGAGGTCGGCTCTACCGGTGCGAAACCACCCGTGCGCGGCTCGGTGCCGTTGCGGTGCTCGCTGCCGTTGCGGCGGTCGGGGTTGCTCAGCGGCTCGAAGGAGCCGGTGCGCTGGCCGTCGTAACCGTTGCGGTACGCGTCCTCGGGCTCGTCGTGGTCGAACGAGCCGTGCGCCGGGCGGGACACCGTCGGGTGCGCGCCGGACGGGTGCCCGTTGGCCGGCCGCCCGTTGACGAGGAACGGCCCGTCGGCCCGGTGGCCGTTCTGCGACGCGGCGGGGAACGACCCGGTCGACCCCATCGCCGGGAACGAGCCCGTCGAGCCGACCGCCGGGAACGACCCGGTCGTCGACGGCGGGAACGCGGGCAGCGCCGACGCCGGCGGGGCCGCCGACGGGCCGACGAGCTCGACCTCGCCCGGGTCCGGCAGCGAGTCGCGCAGCGCGGTCGCGAGGATGAAGACGTTCGGCGCGGCGCCCCGCGGCACGGCCAGGTAGGCCCGCTTGCGGGCGTCGACGGGGAGCTTCTCGAGCACATCGGCCATCGTGTGACCCGGGGGCGGCAGCTCGGCCGCGTTCGGGGCGCCCACGATGATGGCGCAGCGGTTGACGTCGACCGGCAGCCCGCGGATCCAGTCGGCCGGGTCGGTCAGGTGCTCCGGGCGGATCCACAGGCCGGCCTGGATGACCTCGAGGACCCAGCCGCTGCCGAGCGTGAACGTGGCCGCACCCGCCGGCGTGTCGAGCACGTCGGGGCACGGGTTGACCCAGTCGACCGGCCGCGGCGCACCGGTGCGCGGCGCGTGCCACAGCTCCCGGGCGAACGTCCGCCAGCGCGGCAGGCCCTTCTGGTCGATGGTGACGACGGCGCGCTGCCCGGCCGGCGCGCACAGGGGGAGCCCGGTGCGCACGTGCACGGCCCGGCCCAGCACGTCGGCGACGACCGGCCCGACGGGCCCGTCAAGGAGTGGACGCTGCCCGTAGGGCGTGAAGACGCACCGGTCGGCGGCGAGCGCAGGGATGACCGAGACGGCCTGGACGAGCTCGTCGCGGTGTAACGGCTCCTCACCGGGGTGCGACAGGATCATCGCCGGGTGCGAGTGGTCCGTCGGCACCGAATACGCCAGGTCGGTGACGCTGCCGACGCGCCGGCGGTGCAGCCACAGCCCCGCGGGGATCTGGTCGAGGACCAGGTCGCCGGGCAGCTCGGGCACCTCGCCGATGTCCGCCTCCCAGTGCGGTGCGGGGAACCGCCAGCCGACCCGGGTCGGCTGCGCGCCGGCCCGGAACCGCCAGAACCCGCCGGGGCGGTGCTCGCCACGCCCGATCGGCGCGAACAGCGACCCGCCCGGCACGCCGAGCAGCGGCCCGGCGGCGGCGATGACGTCGATTCCGAGCCGCATCGAGATCAGGTGTGCCGCGGCGGGTCGCTCATTGGTGGCGCAGGCGCCGTCCCAGGCGACGAACCGCATCGCGGTGAACCCTCGCGGGAGGCCGTTGGCGAGGACCTCGGCCAACTCCTCGACCATCGCGGGCTGAAGCTTGACGGTGTGCGAGCTGATGACCACCGCACACTCGGTGGAACCGTGCGGCGAGACGACCAGCGCCGCGGCGCCCGGGCTGGGCTCGTCGCCCGAGTGGACGACCGCCCCCGCGCCGAGCCAGGAGACCTTCATGCCGGGCCAGTGCCGCAGGCGGACCTGCATCGCGGTGCTCATGCGAACCTCGCACGATCTGCTGCCCCGACGGGCAGCAATGCCGAGGTGCGCATCGCAGCCTGCTGGTCCGGCGCGCTTGCTGCAAGCGGGCAGCAGATAGTCAAGATCGCCCTCCGTCGGGTGTGCCACGAGCGGTGCGATGCGGAGGGGGTTCCACACCGATGACCGCACGGCGGCTCTGGCGGATCGTACCGCGCTGAGTGACGGACGCAACCATCCCGTTTGTCGCCGGACCCGGTGGATATGGCTGACAGCCGGGTGGATTGAGCCCGATTCACACCAATTGATGACGAGTTTTCCCGAGAGTTGCGCATGCCAGTGGTCTCTACTCGACGGATACGCTCCGTGACCACCACAGTCCTGGCGGTGATCGCCTCCGCCGCTGTTCGCACTGCCAGCAAAACCTCTCCAATCGGTCGACCCGGACAGGACCCATCGACGGGTCCCACTCCTGGATACCCGCTGATCGAGCCCCTGTCCTGTGTGCCACAGCCGGTCAATCCGCTCGACTTGACTGCGTACACCCACTCTGACCAGCCAAAACCCGTCCCGTCCAGCCCCGCGCCCCGGCCGGCCCGGGTGACGAAGTACACGTCCGCCTCCTATCTCGATCTTCACCACTCGCCGAATCGCATTGACGCAACGACGCCCGACGATGCCGCAACCCGTTCCGGAGGTGCGATGGTCGACCCGCCCCCGGCCGAAAGTGCTCCTTGCTCCGACGCGATCCACCGCACCGTGCAAGGTGCACGATCCATGTGCGCCCGGCCCACCTGAGCGGCGGTAAGACTCCGTTCGCCGCGACGTCGCCTGCCGTATACCCGGCGACCGGGCCGCCGAATTCCAGGTCGCCCGACAGGTCGGGGGATTACGGGATCCGGAGTGGTTTCCCGGCCCCGGTTTTCCGTCGCCGAGATGACTGATTCCCAGGCTCACCGGATCCCGAAACAGTCTCCTTCCGGACAATTCCGTGCGAGAGCGCGCCCCGTCCGTCCTGCCCGTCCCCGCGCCCCAGCCGCTTCCGCCGGACCCACCCCGCCGGCACACGCTCGGTGATCCGTTCGCTCGCCCGGCGTCACGCCCGGCACCACCACAGCGTGAATCCCGCCGGAAACGTGCCAACACAAAGATTTAACGGACCGGCCGCCGCCTCAACTCGGCCCAAACCGCACCATCCACACTTTCCGACCGCACCACACTCCCGCCGCCCGCAACGGCGCGACATACGCCGCCGCCGGCGACCGCCGTGGTCAAGGCGTGCCGCAGTCACCCGGACAGCCCGCAGCGACTTCGATCTGTGAACGGTCTTGCCGAGCAGTTGATGGCGCGACAACCCGAACGATCGCCGGGGTCAGGCGCCAGGGATCCTTCGGGTTGTACGGAATCCGGCAACGACGCGGCGAGTCGCTGCCCGATCCGGTGCTGCCGGTGTCCGGATCGGCCTCGTCGCCCGCGTGTCCTGCGCGGACGGATGCGCCGATGGCCCGGCGATGCGGAATGGCAGCGAACGATGGGACGGCGGAGCGCGGCAGGTTGCGGCCCGGCCGCGTCCGCTGGCGTGGTACACGACGGCCGTGTCGTACCTTGGATCACCCCGCCGTTCAGCAGTGGACGTTCCTGATCGAAGGCTCTGTCTGGTCGCCCACGCGACCAGCACCGTCCTTCGATCACGCCGCAAGATCGTCCACCAGATCGTCAACCGGGGCGCCGGCGCGCGGCGGCGCCGGGTATGGTCGCCAGCCCCGCGACGTGCACCAGCACCGCGGTGGTGACGTCCACCAGCACCGTGTGGTGGTGATCGAAGTCGTGCACGGGCTGTGCGGACAGCCGGCCGGCGACTTCGATCACCAGGCAGA
>NZ_JBHSIU010000077.1:0-1446 GCF_042653625.1 Dactylosporangium cerinum
CCTTCCGGCGGCGAGGTCAATCGCTCCACCAGCGCTCCGGCCTCCCCGGCGTCCTCAGGCAGGTCCAGCGCCTCAGCACAAAGCCGAACCACCGCCCGGTCATCCCCGCGATCAACGATCATTTGGTAAAGATACCTAACTGTTAGCGGTGCCCTGATCGGCTCGTTCGGCGCGGGTGATCCAACGCTCACCGTGGTGGTCCCATGACGCGGTCGGCGATGCGCGTTCGCCGGACACCCACCCGGTCGGGGCGTGCGTGCCGCCGTCTCTTTTGCGTGGTTGGTCCGTCCCGAGAGCGGATCTTCCGAGTGATCGAAGGACGGCCCGTTACGGCCCCGTGCCCGTGGTGCGGTGCTCCAATGCTGATCATGGCAAAAGGATGGACTCAATCGATCACTAGACTGGCTGGTGCCGGTGCCCGAACGGCGATCTCCTACCTTCGCTCACGATCAAAGGCGCACTGTGGTCGTCCACGCGGCCGCCCGGCTCCTTCGATCAGGCGACCAAGATCGTTCGATCTCGGTGCGGACCAGGGCCGAAGCCCGTTTCGGGTGATTTGTTCCACGTTATTGCAGCCGGGGCGACGGTGTGGAACCACCGAACGACGCCCTAGACGGCGCTGGATCATGCGAGGTCGGAGGCGGGGGAGCAGCACGTCGACACGCCTCGGACCGGGACCGAGTTGCTCCTGTCGCGCAGCCGGAGGCCGTGCGGAACCACCGAGCCCCAAGGACCGACACCAGCGAGGCTTCAAGCGCAATACCCTCACCAAGAACCTCAACCGGCAGCTATCGCCAGATTCTGGGGGTGGACACGACGTCGCGCGGCTCGCCCGATCCGTGCAGCGGCTCGGCCGGACGTACACCAGGCCAGCAGACGCGACCCGAGCGAGTATCAGGACCGGGTGCGCGGAACACACGACGGATGGCGGCGCGGCCGAAGCGAGTCCTCCAGGAAGCGCGGGTCCGCCACGCCTCCGCAATCGTGGTTGCCCGAAGCGGACAGGACAGCACAGCCGTGCGCCACGGCAATGGACGCGACCAACAGGGCAGCTTCGAGGAATGGGCGTAGTGGCAGCAGGTGAATGGCAGGCGTCCGCAGCGGGCCTGGTCACAGCTGCGGATGTGGCGGCGGGCCAGGGTTGACAAGGACGCCCGTGCTTCGTGCGAGCTGGTGCCACATAACGGGCCGTGAGGACGGGACGAGGCATGGGCGGCCCGCGCTTCGTGCGAGCTGGGCGACATGACGGGCCGATGAGGGCGGGCGTCGGTGGAGTGGCTGGGTCGGGTGGTGGCAGCTGGCTGTGGGTGGCGGTGAAGTGGCCGGGGTCAGGGGGTGGGCTTGGTGGCGACGGCGGTGGAGTGGCTGGGTCGGGTGGCGGCAGCTGCCTGAGGACGCCGGGGAGGCCGGAGCGCTGGTGGAGCGATTGACCTCGCCGCCGGAAGG
>NZ_JBHSIU010000078.1:0-12080 GCF_042653625.1 Dactylosporangium cerinum
TCGACCAGATCGAAGACCGTATCGACTGTCTCGACGATCCGTTCCTGCATGTGGTGCTCCTCATTATGGTTTGACACACATTTAGGCGAGCACACGCCGTATCGCGATGGCGGTCATCGTCACCGCCACCAGCCCGCCGAGCACCCGCCGGTACCGGGCCCGGCAAGCACCGGGCACCAGTTGACGGACGCCACTGCCGATCGGATCCAATACGCCGAACCCGGCCATCAGCGCAGTCGCGACGCCATGACCGTAAGGGCTTTGAATTATGCACTCCAGCTCATGATTCTGACGTACCGTTAAATTCGCTAATGTGACGCTGGGGGTCCTTGCAGCGGCGGACCGTCGCCGCGATGGTGCGTTGGGCAGCTCGAGCGCCCGCTGCACGCTGAGCGCGGCCAGGGCGGGATCTGCGCGCTCGATCAACCGGACCGGGCCGAGGTTACGCAGCCGCCCGGCCCGCGCCGCGATATCGGCGAGCGAGGTAGTCACCGGACGGCACCGACATGGTCGGCCCAGCGCCGCCCGCGATTGCTGGCGGTCAGTGAACCGCGAGGGGGATCTCGGCGTGTAGGGAGGTGCCGTGACCGACCGGGCTGTCCAGCGTGATGGTTCCGCCCAGGGCTTCGACCCGGTCGGTGAGCCCGATGAGGCCGGAGCCGCGTGCTGGGTCGGCGCCGCCGATGCCGTTGTCGCGCACCGTCATGTGGAGTCGGCCGTCGCTGACCGCTGTGTCGACGTGCACGACGGTGGCCCGTGCGTGCTTGGCGGCATTGGCCAGCGCCTCGGCCACGACGTAGTAGCTGGCCACCTCGACCGGTTCGGGCAGCCGGTCGGAGCACACGTCGAGCTGCACCGCCACGGCGGAACGGCGAGCGAGGGATCTGAGTGCCGGCCCCAGGCCTCCTTCGGACAGGATCGCCGGGTGGATGCCGCGGGAGATCTCCCGCAGCTCGTCCAGTGCGCTGGTCAGCCCGTCGGTGAGCGCCGACAGCCGCGCCCGCGGCTCGGACATGCTGCCGGCCGGCAGGTCCGCCTCGATCATGCGCGCCTGCACGGCGAGCGAAACCAGTCGCTGCTGGATCCCGTCGTGCAGGTCCCGTTCGATGCATCGGCGGGCCTGGTCAGCCGCGATCACTACACGGGCCCGCGATGCGACCAGGTCGGCTCGGGCCTGGGCATTGGCGATCGCGATGCCGACCAGTTCGGTGAAGTCCGCGATGCGTGCTTCGGCGTCGGCGACCATTGGCTCTTCCTGGGTCGTGAAGGCCACAGTCACCCCCCAGAGGCGTCCCTCAACGGCGATCGGTGCGCCCACCGCCGAGCGGGTCCCCAGCTCGCGAATCTGTGCGGCGAGCGAGCCGGAACCGTAAACGTATTTGTTGACCCGGACGGAACGGCCAGTGCGCCACACCTGCGCCGTGACAGGGCTCTCCTTCAGCGATCCGCGCGTGCCGACCGGGAGCCCCACGCCACTGCTTGCGAGTATGGTGATCGTGCCATCCGCCTCATAGCGGTTGATTGTCGCGCCGTCGGCGCCGATGAGCGACTCAAGTTCCGCTGCGACCGCGTCGAAGACCACGGTCGGCGGCACACCGCGGGCGACCAGTGTGGCAACGCGTTGCAACGCCGCCTGTTGCTCAACGACCTGGGCGACGTCGGCAGGCCTCATCCAGGCTCACCCCACATCACCAGCCATCTAGCGTGTCGTGATGCTGGTCCCGCCACCTAGCGTAGCTCTCGACGACTTGCTCCACATCGATGTGGGCGGAGCGGATCGCCGCAAGGACCTCGTGACGGTGGCGTTACAGCATGAAGTCCCAGTGAATGGTTCACGATGGCCTGCGGGCTTCCCGAAGAGCGACCGGGCCGACGCGCACGCCCCGGCCGACATGGTCCGCATCCGGCGTTACCAGCTGCGGCAGGTCGCAGCGGACTCCGGCATCACCGCCAGCGCCGAACGTGAAGAACACTTGTCACTGGGTCGATCCGTCCTGGTTCAGGTTGGTGGCATGACCGTGCTGTCGGCGGTCGTTGTAGGCCCTGACGCGGGCGCGGTTGCCGCAGACGGCGGTGTCGCACCAGCGGCGGTCCGGCCGGGACGTGATGAAGAGTTTGAGGCAGTCCTGTCCTTGGCAGGCCATGAGTGGCGGGCCGGTCAGGAGCAGGTCGAGCGCGGCGCGAGTGAGGTGCTGCGCGATGACCCAAGCCGGCGGGGCGTCTGGCAGGGCGGCGAGAGTTGGGCGGCCGTGTTGCCAGCGAAGGTCGAGGCTCGATGCCGATCTGGCAAGTGCCAGCAGCCGCGCGGTCGGTCCTGGTGCGGGCCGGCCTCCGCCGGTCGCGCTATGCAGGAGAAGTTGCACGTCGTCCCGGGTTTCCCGCAGCGCGAGCAGGCCATCGGCATCGACGGCGTTGCCCGCCGTCCGAAAGCCGGGCCAGGCGTCTATCCAGGTTCGCCATTGAGTGAGGGTCGCGATGCGGTCGCGGTGGCTTGACGAGCGTGTATTCGCGAATGCGATCGCGACAGGGTCAGGCGCCATCGCCTCGCCCCGCGGAGCGCAGCACGTTGCGGCCCGTCGTCCCGTCCGACCATGTGTAGCTCTCGGTCAAGAGAAGCTGTCCGTCGGTACCTTTCTCGACGCGCATCGAAGCGGTGCCGGTCTGCAAAAGGCCGTCGACGCCGAGTTGGGTGTAGGCGGTGCGCACCCGGTCGTGCTCGCGGCGGCCGACGAGGCGCCCTGTAACGATCTGCCCGCCGGTGTAGCTAGCCTCGACGATGCCATCGTGCTCGTGAAACTCGAACCAGGTATCGCGGGAGATCGCGCTCGCGGGCGATGTCGCCACGACTTCAAACACGTGCAGGTCGAGATCCAGCGGGTCGCCGCCGACCGGCAGCCGAAGTTCGTCGATCAAATTGTGCACGGCGTCGGTCACCTCCAGGGGGTAGCCGAGGTAGTCGAAGATCCCGCCACGGCGCGGGTTGTCGCCGCAGATCACGAAGACGCCGCTACCCAGGCGCTGCTTGATCGTCGTTGCCAGCCATCCGACGTAGCCGCTGTTGTCGACATTCGGCGGGAACGTGGTCAGGGTGACACCGAACTGCTCGCCGACGTGCGGTGCGGCAGGCACGAGGGCGCACCAGCCATCGACGTCTTTGGCCGTAGCGAGGGCCCGGACCGGCGGATCGCCCCCAATACGTTGGAAACACCAAGCTCCGGGCAGGTGGACCAGCTGCGCTGCGCGCAGCACCGCCCGGAGCCTTCGTTCGGACTCGACAGGACGCTCACGCGAGATCGACACCATCCGGCCAGCATAGTTAATGCCATTTCCCATTACAAGGTCGACTCAAGTCGGACGCGTCAAGAGTTTGAGGCCATCGGAGTAATAGGTCCTAACAAATTTGAGCGAGGGTCTTCCGTCCTTTGTGGAGGATGATCTAGCATCTTCGGTCGTGAGGCGTGGTGAGCAGCCGCCGTGGATTGTGCCGGACGGGCTGTGGCAGCGCATCGAGCCGTTGCTGCCCAAGCCCAAGCGCGACCCGCGGCGTCCGGGTCGGCCGCGGATGCCGGACCGGCAGGTGTTGTCCGGCATTCTGTTCGTGCTGCACACCGGGATCCCGTGGGAGTTCTTGCCCCAAGAACTGGGGTTCGGGTCCGGGATGACCTGCTGGCGACGCCTGGAGGAGTGGAACTCCGCCGGGGTGTGGCAGCGGCTGCACGAACTGCTCCTCGCTGAGCTGCATGGTGCGGGGAAGCTGGACTGGTCCAGGGCGGTTATCGACTCCTCGCACGTGCGGGCGGCGCGACGTGGCCCAAAAGCGGCCCGAGCCCGGTCGACCGCGCCCGAGCGGGCTCCAAGCACCACGTCCTGACCGAGGGCGCCGGCATCCCCCTGGCCGTGTCACTGACCGGCGGCAACCGCAACGACGTCACCGAACTGCTCCCACTGATCGACAAGGTCCCACCGGTACGGGGCCGGCGCGGCCGGCCCCGGCAGCGGCCGGACGAGGTGTTCGCCGACCGCGCCTACGACCACGACAAGTACCGCAAGGCCGTGCGTGCCAAGGGCGTCCGACCACGCATCGCCCGCCGCGGCACACCCCACGGCTCCGGCCTGGGCGTGTACAGGTGGGTGATCGAACGCACGATCGCCTGGTACCACGGCATGAAACGACTGCGCATCCGCTGGGAACGTCGCGACGACGTGCACGAGGCGTTCCTTGGCCTCGCCACCTGCATCATCACGTACCGCCACGTCGTACGACTTTGTTAGGACCTCTAAGGCGATCTGTAGGTCGGTCCCTGGTTCTGTCTGCTGTTGCGCACCGTCTCGGGGGTGACGTAGCCGCTGTCCAGGAGGTGCTCAGCCGGCACCATGCGCTGCACGACCAGCGCGCGGATCTTCGGTAGCAGCCAGCTGGCGCTGAACCGTTCAGGGTGGGCCGGCCTTTCCTCTGGATGCGGCACGGCCGCGCCAGATGGTGGCAGCGATGGTGTTGGGCACGACGACCATGATGAACACCGCGCCCAGTGCCGGTTGGCCGGTGGCGAAAAGGGCAACGGCGGCAGCCCCGAACACGAGGGCTTTGACGGCTAGCTGCCCCGCTAGCGATACCTTGTATCGCGCCCGTGGCGCTGCGAACATGCCCCACAGAGCGGCGGCGAGCAGGGGCGCGCCGATCGCGAGGGCACCCTTGATGAGTACGGTGTCGCCGATTTCGAGTCCCCAGTATCCGAGACAGGCAAGCGCGACGAGTTCCAGGATGAAGGCCAGCAACTCGTTGGCGGTGAACACACCCCGGTTCGGGCCGCTACCTTGGGGGCCTTGTTCAGAGGTGGGGGCGGTGTTGGCTGTCATGATGGTTCCTGCTCATTCGGTCTCGGGCCGGCTCGACCCGTGTTGGCGTGAAATGCCGGTGCAGGGCACGGATGTAGATGGACCTGCTGGGTGCGGGACAGGCCAGCGGCGTTGGTGGCCTGTCCCGGCGGGTGTGACCGGTCAGACGCCGGCCACGTCGAGGGCGAGTGTCACGGCGCCGACGACCGCCATGAGGCCGGTGACCACCGCCACGCGGCGGACAGAGCCACCGGTGCGTGTCGCGGCCCGCCAGTACAGGGCGGTGCCGGCGAGCATGATGGCCGCCTCGATGATGGCCGTCAGTAGCGGGTAGCGCCACAGGCCAAGGCCGAGGCGGGGAAACCCGCCGAGGTCGCCCGGGAGCAGTGGCATGTCTGTGCGGTGGACGAGCAGGTCGAGTAGCCAGTGAGAGAAGACCACCGCGCCGATGACCGTGCCCGATCGCCGGCCCCACCACCGGGCCGCCAGCAGTCCGGTGAGCGAGGCGATGACCAGCGCGCCGAGCAGGGAGTGGGTGTAGTCGGCGTGGATGATTTTGTTGCCGTACCCGCCGGTGGTGCCCGGTACGGGATCCAGGCGCTCGACGCCGGTGAGTAACAGGGGTGTGAACAGGACGTCCAGCCAGACGGTGGCGAGCATCAGCGCCCACAGTGGTACGGGTCGTTCGACTGACTTGACCGCGGCGGCCAGCCCGAAGTGTCCGGTAATCATGATTCCTCGGATCGTGGGGAGGGCCAGGGGAGGCGGGCGTCGAGTGCGCCGATCATTGCGGCGAACAGGATGACGCCCAGGATGAAGGCCATAGGGGCTCCAGGTTTGGTTGGCTGCGATGGTGGTCGATCAGGCACGGCGACCGGTTGACGGAACTGTTGCCGAACCTGCCTGCTTCTTCGCCTCGGGCGTGCCGGATTCCGTGGGCAGGCCGATCAGCAGGACGTCAGCCAGCACGGCGATCCGATCGTCGTACCGGCGAAGATTTCGAGGTTGTAGCTTCGATCAGCGCGTCCCGGTCGTTCATGAAGTGCTCCTCGTGCCGATCACACGGCGACCGTACAGCCGGCGACAGCCACACTCCATTTCATGATTTTCACCGAACATTAGAATCACTGAATGGCTCTGGATGCACAGCAGTTACAGACCCTCGAGGCCGTGGTGCGTGAGGGCAGCTTCGAGGCCGCGGCCCGGGCGCTGCGAGTAACCCCGTCAGCGGTCAGCCAGCGGGTCAAGGCGCTCGAACAGGCCGCCGGGCAGGTACTCGTCCGCCGCGCAAAGCCATGCCAGGTGACCGCGGCCGGCGAGCCGTTGCTGCGGCTGGCCGGCCAACTCGCCTTGCTGGAGCGCGAAGCCCTCGACACCGCCCGCGGCACCGCCGACGGCTCCTGGATCCGCGCAGCGGTCGTGGTGAACGCCGACTCCCTCGCCACCTGGTTCCTGTCCGCACTCGCCGCGCTGCCGCCCGCCAACCGACTGCTGTTCGACGTGTACCAGGACGACCAGGACTACACCGCTGACCTGCTGCGCAGCGGGACCGTGATGGCTGCGGTGACGTCGCAGCACGTGCCCGTGCAGGGCTGCCGGACACAGCGGCTGGGCCACATGCGCTACGTCGCGGTCGCCGCACCCGGCGTGCGCCGGCAGTGGTTCCCGGACGGGCCGACCCCGGAGGCGTTCGCGGTCGCACCGATGATCGTGCTCAACCGCAAGGACCACCTGCAACACCGGTTCATGCGCACGGTGACCCGCCGACACCTCGACCCGCCGATCCACTACATCCCGTCGGTCGAGGCATGCAACCGGGCCATCCAGCTCGGCCTCGGCTGGGCTATGGCATCGGTCAAGCTCGTCGCCGACGATCTTGCCGCTGGACGCTACGAGGAGCTCTTCCCCGGCCGGGAACTCAGGGTCCCCTTGTACTGGCAGCACTGGCGGATCGACTCGGCCGTTCTCAGCACCCTCACCGCAGCCGTGACCTCCGCCGCCGCCAATGCCCTGCACTGATGAACCAGCACAGCGAGCCGCCCGGAAAGCTCATTGGCCCACTTTGGGCCGAGCGACGGCGGGAGTGTTCAGGATGCCGTTGAGCAGGACGCGCAGGCCCCATCGGTCACGGTCGCCGCTGGACAGGAGCGGTTCGCGCATGCGGGTGATCATGGGGTACTGGTCGGCGGGCAGGGAGGCGTAGTGCCGGTCGACGTCTGCGAGATGGTCGGCCTCGGTCATCTGCTTGGCGTTGTAGGCGCTCTGCTCGGCGGCGGCGGCGGTGATGTGGAGATAGATCAGGTCGATGGCCCAGGCGGCGGTGGTGTCGTCCAAGCCGCCCTCTTTGAGCAGGGCGAGCATGCGGTCCAGGATCCGTAGCGCGTTGAGCCCGGTGGGGATGCCGCCGAGCGCGACCAGGGCGAGGCCTTCGTGCCGGCTCATCGCCTCGATGGTGGCGGTGGCCAGCGCGTGTAGTCGTTCCTGCCAGGCGCCCTTGTCGGGAAGAGTCACGTGTCCCAGGGCCGTATCCAGCATCGCGGCCATCAGGTCGTCGCGGTTGTTGACGTAGACGTACAGCGAAGCTGGACCGGTGTCGAGTTCCTGGGCGACGCGGCGCATGGTCAACGCGTCCAGCCCGTCACGGTCCAGGATCTGCAGCCCGGTGGCAACGATCACTTCACGGCTGAGGGGGGCCTTGGCGGGACGAGCCCGCCGGCTGATCGGGGCACTGCTCATTCAGTGAGCGTATCTCGATCGTGACGATCGCTGTTTGACACGAACCCCGTTCGTCTCATAGCGTCCAAACGAACAACGTTCGTCCCGAATGACGTTCGCTCCACCGACGCTTCTCTTGAAAGCTGCTATCCATGACCACAACCATCAACCCGGCTACGGCGGGTGTGATCTCGCCGGCGCGTCGCTGGGCCATCCTCGGCGTGGTGCTGGCCGCCGCCGTCCTTGACCTACTGGACGCGACGATCACCAACATCGCCGCACCGACCATCGCCGCCGACCTGCACGGCGGCACCGCGCTGGTGCAGTGGCTGGGCGCCGGCTACGCGCTGGCACTGGGCGTGCTGCTGGTCGTCGGCGGACGGCTGGGCGACAAATACGGCCGCCGCCGTCTGTTCCTGATCGGCATCACCGGCTTCACCCTCGCCTCCGTCGGTTGCGGGCTCGCCTTCGACCCTGCGTCGATCATCGTTGCCCGGCTTGTGCAGGGCGCCTTCGGCGCGCTGCTCATCCCGCAGGGTTTCGGCATTCTTGGCGCCGTCTTTCCTCGCGAGCAGCTCGGCAAGGCGTTCAGCGCCTTCGCCCCAGGGATGGGGCTGGCCGCGGTCGGCGGCCCGATCCTGGCGGGGTTCCTGATCGACGCGAACCTGCTGGGCCTGTCCTGGCGGTCGATGTTCCTCATCAACATCGTGCTCGGCGGGGCCGCGATCCTCGCCGCGCTGCGCCTGCTCCCCGCCGACGACGGCGACACCGGCGTGTCCATTGACGGGCTCGGCTCGGCGTTGCTGGGCATGGCGATGCTCACGCTGCTGTTCGGCCTGATCGACGGCTCCGGCAACGGCTGGTCGACATGGCCGCTCGTCTGCATCATCGTCGGCGCGCTGTTCTTCGCGGCGTTCGGCCGCCGTCAGGTGACTGCCGACAACCCCCTGATTCAGCCGTCGCTGCTGCGCAACCGCGGGTTCACTTCCGGTCTGATCCTCGGCATCGTGTTCTTCGCCGCGGTCTCGGGCCTGTTGTATGTCGTGTCGCTGTTCCTGCAGAACGGCCTGCACTACTCGCCGATGCGCACCGCCGTGGTCGGCATGGCCCCGATCGCCGCCGGTATCGTCATCGCCTCGATCGCGGCCTTCCGTCTGATCGCCAAGCTCGGCCGGACCCTCATCTTCATCGGCCTGCTCATCACGCTGGCCGGCACCCTCGAGTTGCTGGCCGCGGTACACGCCGCCGGAGCCTCCATCGGCACCGCGCAGCTCGTGCCGGCCGCGCTGGTCATCGGGCTCGGGATGGGCACCTGCTTCGGCACCGTCTACGACGTCACCATTGGCGATGTCGACGCCGCCGAAGCCGGCAGCGGCAGTGGCTCCCTGTCGGCCGTCCAGCAACTCGCCAACGCCATCGGCGCCGCCGCCGTCACCACCGTCTACTTCCACGCCCTCAGCCCCGGCGCCGACCAGGCTCACGCCATGACCGTCAGCCTCCTGGTCGTCGCGGCCGTCACCCTGGCCAGTTGCTGCCTGGTCTGGCTGCTGCCCCGCAGAGCCCGGCCCCAGCACCACTGACCAACACCCACCGACCGGCTCCCACTCAACCCACCACTACATCCAACACAAAGGAGCGCACGACATGATCCTCATCACCGGAGGCCGCGGCGCGGTCGCCACCAACCTGCTGGGCCTGCTGCATGACCAAGGCCTGCCCGTGCAGGTCGCCTCCTCCGACCCGACCAAACTCGACCTCCCCGACGGCGTGGAGTCGGTGAAACTCGACCTCACCGACCCGGCCACCTTCCCCACCGCCCTGTCCGGGATCACCCAGGTCTTCCTGTACGCCACCGCCGACCACATCGGCGAGTTCGTCGACCAGGCCGTCAAAGCCGGCGTCGCGCACGTGGTGATCCTCTCGTCGGCGGCGGTGCTCGGCCCAGATCCCGAACACGACCCGGTCGCCAAGTCCCACCTGGATGTGGAGCAGGCACTGCTGGCCTCGCCGATCCCGACCACGATCCTGCGGCCCGGCTCCTTCGCCGGCAACGCCGGAGCCTGGGCGTGGCCCATCAAATCCGGGCAGCCGGTCAGCCTGCCCTACCCCAATTCCTTCAACGACCCCATCCACGAAGCCGACATCGCCGAAGCCGCCTACGCCGTCCTCACCGACCCCGCCCATCAGGGCGGCCAGTTCTACCTGACGGGCCCCCAGGCCATGACCTTCGCCGAGCAGATCGACCAACTCGCCGACGTGATCGGGCATCCGATCACCATCAACCACGTCACCCGTCAGCAGTGGAAGCAGGAAATGGCCGACTACATACCTGGCCCGTACGCCGACTCCCTCCTCGACTGGTGGGCGTCCAACGACGGCAAACCCGTCGAACTCACCACCACCGTGCAAGACCTCACAGGCCACCCCGCCCGCACCTTCACCACCTGGGCAGGCGACCACATCAACTCCTTCAAAAGCTGACATCACAAGGCCTAGAAGCTAGGGGTTCGAGTCCCTTCGGGCGCGCACCATCAAGGGGCGGTTGAACTGTGGAAACGCAGGTCAACCGCTTCCTTTTGCTCATCCACTGTGGACCTGCCGTGTTCCGAAGGTGATCGGCTGTTTCGGAAGTGTCCAGGCCGGTCCGTCGTGGAAGCTCGAGGTGACGCCGCCGTGGGGGCTGCTCAGGCCTGCCCCGCAGCCGTGGCTTGCCCGGTGCCCGGCGCGTACGTCAGCACCACGACGCCGGACTTGAAGGCGGTGGTACCGAGCAGCCGGAACGACGCCATCCCGTCGCCGCCGGCGAACAGGCGCGTACCGTCGCCGATCACGACCGGGTAGGTCACCAGTCGAACCTCATCGATCACGTCGTGCGGCAGCAGCCGGCGGACGAGTTCGTTGCTGCCGAAGACGAGCAGGTCACCGGCCAGCTCGGCCTTCAGCTTGGCGATCCTGGTGACCACGTCGTCATCGATGACGGTCGTGTTGTTCCACATGGCCTGGTCCAGAGTGGTGGACACGACGTACTTGGGCATCGCGTTCACCTTGTCGACGTACCCGGCCTCGTCGGTCATGTTCGGCCAGGACTCGGCGAAGCCCTCGTAGGTCACGCGGCCCAGCAGCAGCGCCTCGGCCGCGCGCAACTGGCGCAGACTCCCCATCATCGAGTCGGCACTGACGAACTGGAACGCCCAGCGGTCTGGGCGTTCAATGACCCCGTCAAGCGTGGTGAACATCGAGACGACGAGCTTACCCATGACGTTCCTCCTGGTCGTCAGCGCGTGGCTTCGGTCAGCACGTCCCGGTCGTTCATGAAGTGCTCCCCAAAACGATCACAGGACGACCGTACGGCCGGCGACAACCACACTCCAGTTCGTGATATTCATCGAAGATTAGAATTATTTGATGGCCCTGGACACCAGGGCGCCGGCAAAGTCGTGGCGGGTGTCCGGCTTGTGGTCTCAAGCGGTGCGAGTACGTTTTCCAGGTCGCGAGGGCATCGCCACCTGGATCGTGGACTCCGCACTGCCCGACGAGGACAAGGATGCGCTACGACGGTTCGTCGGCCGGTTCCAGTCGTTGCGGTTCGCCCGGGACCATGGTCGACCGAGACGTGCCGAACGACCTGTCTGCGGCGCGCCGCTCGGAGGGATGCTCGAAGGGATGAGCGAAGTCCGGCTGAGGAGGTGCCGTGGAAACGCCCACCACTGCCCACGTGATCCTGGGCTACGACGGGTCCCTTGTGGTGAACACCGCGATCGATGTCGGTGCGGCCCTGTTCCCCGGGGCGTCCGCACGGATCACACATCTGTGGACTCCGCCGTTCGCCAGTGACAGCATGCGCCGGCGCCTGTGGAGGGGCACCGCCCACATCGACGACTTCGTCGGGGTCTGTTGCATTGGGCGTTGCCCTGGTCAGGCAGGCTTGAACGGATGGAGTACTCGAACCGCCGGCGTCCGGCCCTGCCACCGCGGTCGGCGTTCGCCGGGTTCCGGTTCCCGCCCGACGTCATCATCGTCGCCATCCGGCTCTACCTGCGGTACAACCTGTCCTACCACGACGTCGAAGAACCCGTCCTCGAGCGGGATGTCGAGGTCGACCATGTCACCGTCTTCCGCTGGGTCCAGCAGTTCACCCCCGCTACTCGCTGACGCGACCCGGCGGTGCCGGCACGCACCCGGCGACAGGTGGTTCACCGACGAAACCTACGTCAAGGTCAACGGCGTCTGGCGGTACGTGTACCGGCCGTCGACCAGCACAGCCAGGTCATCGACGTACTCGTCTCAGCCCGCCGCGACGCTGCTGCGGCACGCCGGTTCTTCCGCCGAGCGATGACCACCCTGAAGGTCCAACCCACCGAGGTCGTCACCGACGCGACACCGGTGTACCCGGCCGCCCTCGACAAGGTGGTCCCGTCGGCGTGGCACCACGTCGAACGGCATACCAACAACCAAGTAGAAGCAGACCAAGCGAGTAGCCGGGGGGAGTCTCACCCCCCGGCCCTCTCAGAACCGTGCGTAAACCTCTC
>NZ_JBHSIU010000079.1:0-5682 GCF_042653625.1 Dactylosporangium cerinum
TTGCTGGCTGGGGATGAGGTGTGTACGGCGGAGTATTGGGTGCGGCATGTGCGTGCGGCGGTCCGGTTCGGGGATGGGGTCCGCTGCTTGCATGAGCAGGGTGTGCGGGTGTTCGTGGAGTTGGGTCCGGGTGCGGCGTTGACCGCGATGGTCCAGGAAAACCTGCCCGAGACAGCGGCAGAGCGGTCGGTGTTCGTGGCCGGGTTGCGCCGTGAAGGTGCCGAGGTTGAGTCGTTGCTGCTGGCGGTGGCGCAGGCGTTCACCGCGGGGGTGGCGGTGCGGTGGCCGGCGGTGTTCGCCGGGGTCCGGACCAGCCGGGTCGACCTGCCCACATACGCCTTCCAGCGGGAACGGTTCTGGTTGCAACAGCCGGCGTCGTCTGCCGGCGATGTTACGGCGGCGGGGCTCGGGGCGGCTGGGCATCCGTTGCTGGGCGCGGTGACCGCGTTGGCCGAGGGCGAGGGGGTGTTGTGGACCGGCAGGGTATCGGTGCGTACGCATCCGTGGCTGGCTGATCACGTGATGGCCGGTGCGGTGTTGTTCCCTGGGACCGGGTTTGTGGAACTGGCGGCATGTGCCGGGCAGCGAGCCGGTTGTGGTGTGTTGGAGGAGTTGACGCTGACCGCACCACTGGTGCTCTCCGGTGACAGCGCGGTCCAGGTGCAGGTGTGGGTCGGCGGACCGCAGGAGGAGTCGGGCCGCCGACCGGTCAACATCTACTCCCGCCCGGAAAACGACCAGAGCGACGGTGACGTCTGGGTGCGTCACGCCACCGGTGTGGTGTCCCCAGCGACGCCGGCACCCGAGTTTGATCTGACCGTGTGGCCTCCGCACGGCGCGGTGGCGGTGGACGTCGACGGCTTGTATGAGCGGTTGGCTGAGACCGGGTTCGGCTACGGGCCGACGTTCCAGGGCTTGCAGGCCGTGTGGCGCCGCGATGCCGAAGTCTTCGCCGAGATCGCCCTGCCCGAGCCGACGGCTGAGGAGGCCGGCCTGTTCGGGGTACACCCGGCGCTGTTGGACGCGGCCCTGCATCCGGCCCTGCTCGATGCGGGTTTGTCCGGTGGTGACGGTGGGTTGCGGTTGCCGTTCGCGTGGTCGGGGGTGTCGGTGTTCGCTGCCGGCGCCGCGGTGTTGCGGGTGCGGTTGACCCCGGTAGGTGATGACGGGCTCTCGCTGGACGTGGCTGACGGGGCCGGGGCGCCGGTGGCGGTGGTGGAGTCGCTGGTGGCCCGCCCGGTCACCATCGAGCAGCTCACCGCCGCAGGCGGCAATGCCGGAGTTGGGCCAGATCATTTGTTCCAGGTCGACTGGGTGGACATCCCGGCGAACAAGGAGCAGCCGCAATGGGGGTTGCTGGGATCGGACCTGTTCGGGGTGGCCGCCGGACGGCCTGACATCAGCCAATATTCCAGCCTCGAGGACCTGCAGGAAGCGGTCGAGACGGGCGCTGCTCTGGATACTGTGCTGGTCTGTCGGGCGTCGGACGGCCACGCGGATCTGGTCGAGACCGTCCACCGGAACACCCTCGAGGTGCTGAACCTACTTCAGGGATGGCTCTCGGCCGACTGCTTCATGAACCTGAAGCTGGTGATCGTCACGCGAGGTGCTGTGCCGGCTCGGCACGGCGAAGCGGTGGAGGACCTCGCCAATGCCCCGGTGTGGGGATTGGTGCGGTCGGCGCAGTCTGAGAACCCGGGCAGGTTCACCCTGGTTGACATTGACGCTGAGGACTTGTCGCTCAGCGTCCTCCCGGCCGCGGCCGGCATTGATGAACCGCAGTTGGCGATTCGTGACGGTGTCGTCGTGGCTCCGCGCTTGGCGGCGGCGACGTCCCAGGATGCCTTGGCCGTGCCCATCGGCTCCAGGGCATGGCGACTGGACAACGTCACCGCCGGTACCATCGAGGGCCTCTCGATTGTGCAGTGCCCTGAGGTGCTCCAACCGCTGGAAGAGGGGCAATTGCGCCTCGCGGTGCATGCGGCCGGCATCAACTTCCGTGACGTCATTATCGCGCTGGACATGGTAGCGGGGCTGCAGGGCATCGGCGGCGAAGCGGCCGGCGTGGTTCTCGAGGTCGGTCCAGGAGTAGCCGACTTCGCGGTGGGCGACAGGGTCATGGGACTCTGCGCCGGGTCCTTCGGGCCGGTGGCGATCGCTGATCATCGCTATCTGGTGAAGATGCCGGAGGGCTGGCGATTCGACCAGGCCGCATCGATCCCCATCGCCTACGTGACAGCGTATTACGGGCTCGTGGACCTGGCGGGAGTTCGGCCCGGGGAGTCGGTGCTGATCCATGCTGCCGCCGGTGGCGTGGGAACTGCGGCAGTGCAACTGACCCGCTATCTGGGAGCTGAGGTGTACGCCACCGCCAGCCCACAGAAATGGCGGGCCCTGCGGGAGGCGGGCCTGGACGGGAAACACATAGCGAACTCCAGGACGCTGGACTTCGAGGAGCGGTTCCTGGAAGCGACCGACGGCCGCGGCGTAGATGTGGTGATCGATTGTCTGGCGAACGACTTCGTCGACGCAGGGCTCCGGCTGCTGGGCGACGGTGGCAGGTTCCTGGAGATCGGCAAGACGGACAAGCGTGATCCGGTCGCTGTTGCCGAGCAGTACCCTGGTGTCCGCTACCAGGCCTACGACGTCAACGAGGCCGGCGCGGCGAGGATTCAGGAGATACTTCGCGACGTCGTCTCGCTGATCGATCGCGATGTCATCAAGGCCCCGCAGATCACCACGTGGGACATCCGGCGAGGGCGGGACGCGTTCCGGGCGCTGAGCCAGGCTCAGCTGATCGGCAAGGCAGTGGTGAACATCGCGCAGCCCTTGGACACGCAGGGCACGGCGCTGATCACCGGCGGCACCGGAGCGCTCGGCAGGCATGTGGCGCGTCATCTGATCGCGCGGCACGGCATGAGGAACCTGCTCGTCGTCAGCCGTCAAGGCATTGAGGCGAAACATGCTCGCGAGATGGCGGAGGAACTCGCCGCGCTTGACACTGCTGTCAGTTTCGCAACGTGCGACGTCGCCGATCGTCGCGCTGTGGCTGCGTTGCTCGCGGGGATTCCGGACGAGCACCCGCTGGTGGCGGTGGTGCACGCGGCCGGCGTGCTCGACGACGGCACGACCGGTTCGCTGACCCCGGAGCAGGTCGGGAATGTGTTGCGGCCCAAGGTCAACGGGGCGTGGAACCTGCATGAACTCACCCAGGACCTGCCCTTGTCGATGTTCACCCTCTTCTCTTCGGCGGCGGGGACCTTCGGCAACGCCGGACAGGGAAACTACGCGGCGGCGAGCACCTTCCTGGACGCGTTGGCCCATCATCGTCGGGCACGTGGCCTCACCGCCCTCTCGTTGGCCTGGGGTCTGTGGGCCGACCGTGACGGCATGGCGGGTGATCTGGACGATACGGACACCGGCCGGTTCGAGCGCTCAGGGATGTTGCCGCTGAGCCGTGAGGAAGGCCTGGCGCTCTTTGACGAGGCGCATGCCAGAGACCTGCCGGTCGTGGCTCCGCTGCGAGTCAATGTGCAGCTGTTCCGGCACGCTACAGATAACGCCCCTCACCTGCTGCGTCAGCTGATCGGCGAGTCGGGGAAGCGGCCGGAGACGAAGCGGGCGCTTGCCGGCGGCGGGCTCTCGACCGGGAAACGCCTCCGCGCCCTGCCGAAGGCCGAACGCGATCAGCTGCTGGCCGATCTGGTGCGATCGCACACCGCTGTCGTCCTGGGCATGCGGTCGGCGGAATCGCTGCCCGGTCATCTCGCCTTTGCGGAACTTGGACTCGATTCCCTCACCGCCGTCGAGCTGCGGAATCGACTGTCGCAGGACCTTGACGTCGCACTCCCTGCAAGCCTGCTGTTCGATCACCCGACCTTCGAGGCGTTGACGGAGTTCCTCGGCGCGAAGATCGCTCCCGACGAGCTCACGGAGATCGACATCATCGAATCAGACCTCAACGCGCTCGACGGCAGGCTCGCCCTGCTCGCTCCGGGAGCCGACGACCGGAAACGGATCTTTGAACGCCTGAACGCGCTCGCCAAGAAATGGGGGCCGTTGGAGGTCGACGACATAGACCTCGACATCGCGTCAAACGAGGATCTCTTCGACCTGGTTGATAGGGAATTCGGCACTTCTTGAGTCAGCCAAAATCGGGGGAGGTTCGTGGCATGTCCGAAGACGATAAGCTCCGTGAATACCTGAAGCGTGCTATTGCTGACGCGCGGAAGGCTCGTGCGCGGCTGCGTGCCATCGACGAGAGCGCGCATGAGCCGATCGCGATCGTGGGGATGGCGTGTCGGCTGCCGGGAGGTGTGCGGTCTCCGGAGGGTCTGTGGGACCTGCTTGCCTCCGGCGGTGACGGAATCTCGGAATGGCCGACTGACCGGGACTGGGACCTGGAGACCTTGTACGACACGGACCCGGACCAGTCGGGGACGAGCTACGTGCGTGAGGGCGGGTTCCTGTACGACGCTGCGGATTTTGATGCGGGTTTCTTCCGGATCAGTCCGCGTGAGGCGTTGGCGATGGATCCGCAGCAGCGCCTGCTGCTCGAGGCCGCGTGGGAAACCTTCGAGCGCGCGGGTATCGATCCCGGCTCGGTCAAGGGCACCGACACCGGGGTCTTCATGGGCAGCGTCGGCCAGACCTACGCCGTGCTGCTGTTGAACCATGGGCACACGGTCAAGGGCCTGGAAGGGTTCATGGGGACCGGCACTGCCGCGAGTGTGACATCGGGTCGGTTGGCGTACACCTTCGGTTTGGAAGGGCCGGCGGTCACGGTGGACACGGCGTGTTCGTCGTCGTTGGTGGCGTTGCATCTGGCGTGCCAGTCGCTGCGGCAGGGCGAGAGCTCGCTCGCGTTGGCCGGTGGTGTGACCGTGATGGCGACGCCCGGAATGTTCGTGGAGTTCAGTCGGCAGCGGGGGCTGGCTGTCGACGGGCGTTGCAAGGCATTCGCCGGTGCTGCGGATGGTACGGGCTGGAGCGAGGGCGCCGGGCTGTTGCTGTTGGAGCGGCTGTCGGATGCGCAGCGGTTGGGGCATCCGGTGCTGGCGGTGGTGCGTGGCAGTGCGGTGAATCAGGACGGTGCGAGCAACGGTCTGTCGGCGCCGAACGGTCCGTCGCAGCAGCGGGTGATCCGGCAGGCGTTGGCGAACGCGCGCCTGTCGGCTGGTGAAGTGGACGCCGTCGAGGCGCACGGCACCGGGACGGTGTTGGGTGACCCGATCGAGGCGCAGGCACTGCTGGAGGTGTACGGGCAGGAGCGCGCCGACCGGGAGCCGTTGTATCTGGGGTCGTTGAAGTCGAACATCGGCCACACCCAGGCCGCGGCTGGGGTGGCCGGCGTCATCAAGATGGTACTGGCGATGCAGGCCGGCGTCCTGCCGCAGACGCTGCACGTCGACGAGCCCACCCCGCATGTGGATTGGTCGTCCGGTGCGGTGGAGTTGTTGACGGAGGCCCGGTCGTGGCCGGAGTCTGGGGGGCCGCGTCGGGCTGGGGTGTCGTCGTTCGGGATCAGTGGCACCAACGCGCACGTGATCCTGGAGCAGGCCCCCACGGCAGAGGAAGAGAACCCCGCAGCGGGGGAGCAGACAGAAGCACCTGCACTGGCTGAGTCGTTGCCGGTGTTGGCGGGGTCGTTGCCGGTGGTGCCGTGGGTGTTGTCGGGTCGTA
>NZ_JBHSIU010000080.1:0-2887 GCF_042653625.1 Dactylosporangium cerinum
CCACCAATGAGTCCGACGAAGAACTCCGAAGACGAGTGGTATAGAGCTCGTATCCCCGCCGATGTCGAGGCGCCGGACCGGATCGTGTTCAACCTGACCGCCAGGCAGGCGGCGATCCTCGTCGTTGCCGCGGCGGCCGGCTACCTGACGGTCCGCGCGCTCGGCCCGTTCGTGCCGCTGCCGGCGCTGATGCTGGTGCTGGCTCCCCTCGGCGGTGCGGCGGTGACGCTCGCGCTGGGCCGCCGCGACGGGGTGCCGCTGGACGTGTGGGTGTGGGCGGCGGTGCGGTACCGGCGCTCGCCGCGGACGATGCTCCCGGCCCCGGCGGCGGAGGTGCCCGCGTGGGCGCCAGACACCGCGCCGCCGGAAGGTCCGGTGCCGGGGCTGCTGCGGTTGCCGACGGATGCGATCGGCGTCGGCGGTGCCGTCGACGTCGACGGTGGTGCGGTCGCCCTGGTCGCGGCGACGACGGTCAACGTCGGGCTGCGTACCGGTGCGGAGCAGGCCGCGCTCGTCGCCGGGTACGGCCGGTGGCTCAACGGTGTGACCGGCCCGGTGCAGGTGGTCGTGTCGACCCGGCGGGTCGACCTGGCCGCGGCCGCGGACCGGCTGCTCGACTCGGCCGCCGGGTTGCCGAGTCCGGCGCTCGCGGACGCCGCCGCGGAGCATGCGGAGTTCCTCCTCGACGTCGCGGAGCAGCGGGATCCGTTGTGGCGGACGGTCACGGTGGCGTGCACGGCACCGGGTGGGCGGGGTGCTGCGGTGGAGGCGTTGCGGCGGGCGGAGCACGCGGCGGCGGCCCTGGCCGCGCTCGGCGGCCGGACCAGGGTCCTGGACGGGCCGGCCGTCGCCGCGGTGCTCGCCGCCGCGGTGGACCCGTTCGCGCCGGTCGACGCGAGCTGGCCGCGGGCGTTGCCGCAGCAGCCGGTCACCGGGCCGGGTGCCGGGCCGGGTGCCGGGCCGGGTGCCGGGCCGGCGCGTACCGCCGGCGGTGCGGCGGTGGCACGGTGAACACGGCCGGACTGCAGGACCGGCTGCGGTCGCTGCTGGCGGGACGCCCGTCGCAACGGACCGCACCGGCACGGCAGGAAGCCGACACGCCCGGGATCGCCGGACTGGTCGGGCCTGCTGCGGTGGAACAGACACCGCATCATCTGCGGGTCGGCGACGGGTACGTGGCGACGCTGATCGTCACCGGGTACCCGCCGGAGGTCGGGATGTCGTGGCTGGAGCCGATCCTGGCGTGGCCGGGGCGCCTGGATGTGGTGCAGCACATTGAACCGGTGCCGGCGGTGACGGCGGCGGCCAGGTTGCGGCGGCAGCGGGCCCGCCTCGAGTCGAACCGGCGGTTCGACGCCGACCGTGGCGGTCTCGGTGACCCGGTCGTCGACGCCGCCGCCGAGGACGCCGCCGACCTCGCCGAGCGGGTCGCCCGCGGAGCAGCGCGGCTGTTCCGGGTCGGTCACCTGCTGTGCGTGCACGCCGCGACGGTGCCGGAACTCGCCGACGCTGTCGCGGAGGTCCGGGCCGCGGCCGCGTCGGTGCTGCTGGACACGCAGCCGGCGACGTGGCGGCAGCTGCAGGCGTGGACGAGCACATTGCCGCTGGCGGTGGACAGCATCGGGATGCGGCGCATCGTGGACTCCGACGCGTTGGCCGCGTCGTTCCCGTTCGGCAGTCACGACCTACCGGCGCCGCTGCCCGGCGAGGGAGCACCGGCCGGTGGGGTGCTGTACGGGTTGAGCACCGGGTCGAACGGGGTGGTGTGGTGGGACCGGTGGCAGCAGGACAACCACAACAGCGTCGTGCTGGCCCGCTCCGGTGCCGGGAAGTCGTACCTGGTGAAGCTGGAGACGCTGCGGTCGCTGTACGACGGTGTCCACGTGTCGATCATCGACCCGGAGGGCGAGTACCTGCGGTTGTGCGCCACGGTCGGTGGGGTCGCGGTGCAGCTCGGCGTCGCCGGGGTGCGGGTGAACCCGTTCGACCTGCCGGCCGGGGACCGCCGGCCGGACGCGTTGCAGCGCCGGGCGATGTTCGTGCACACGCTCGTCGGGGTGCTGCTGGGTGAGCAGCCGCCGCCCGCGGAACGCGCCGCCCTGGACCGGGCGGTGCTCGCCGCGTACCAGCGGGCGGGGATCACCGGTGACCCGGCGACGTGGCACCGGCAGCCGCCGGTGCTGCGGGACCTGACCTCGGCGTTGACGGCCGCCGACGACACCGCGGCGCACGCGTTGGCGGCGCGGCTGTCGCCGTGGGTGGACGGGTCGTTCAAGGACCTGTTCGACGGGCCGAGCACCGTCCAACCGGCAGGCCACCTGGTCGTGTGGTCGGTGCGGCAACTGCCGGACGAACAACGAGCCGTCGGGATGCTCCTGGCCCTGGACGCGATCTGGCGTGCGGTGGACAGCCCCACCGCCGGCCACGCCGGATCCGGCGCAGACGGCGGGGCGGCGGACGTGCGGCGGCTCGTGGTCGTCGACGAGGCGTGGACCCTGCTGCGGGAAGGTGAAGGGGCCCGGTTCCTGTACCGGCTGTCGAAAGCGGCCCGCAAACGCCGCGCGGGGCTGGCCGTCGTCACCCAGGACGCCGCGGACCTGCTCGGCTCGGACCTCGGCACCGCCGTCGTTGCCAACGCCGGCACGCAGGTGCTGCTGCGGCAGGCGCCGCAGGCGATCGACCGGGTCACGGAACGGTTCGCGTTGACCGCCGGCGAGGCACGGATGCTGCTGTCCGCCGGGCGCGGTGAGGCACTGCTGCTCGCCGGTGCGCACCGGGTCGCGTTCCAGGCGGTCGCGTCGGCGCGGGAGCACGACCTGTGCTCGGGAGATATAGAGTTCCACGAAATGTTGCGGGATTCCGGTGCGAACTCTGGGGTCGATGACCT
>NZ_JBHSIU010000081.1:0-72652 GCF_042653625.1 Dactylosporangium cerinum
CTGGCGAACCATTCAAGCAACCCCTTGACAGCAAGCCTCACAGATCTTGGTCGACTGCTGTCATACCGGGCCTCACCTTCATCGATCTCCGGGCGACCGTCACACGTGGCCGCGCCGACAGCCTCAGCGCGGCGGCGCCGATCGGCGCCTCGGCCGCGGCGCCTGGCTCGGTACTCTTTGCCTTGATGGATGAGACGTTTGCGCAACGGGCCCAGCTGGTTCTCCAGCATCCGGTCACGAAAGCCGTGTCGTCGTACAGCGACGCAGAGCTCGACGCGCTGGCGTTCGACCCGGACGAGGTCACCGCGCTGGTAGGGCTGGCACCGACACGCATCTACAGGTGGGGCGGGCCGGACAGGTTAGGACGACGAGCCAACGCCTGGCAGTACAGCATGCCGGTGATGGACACCATGATCACCGATGACGTGGTGACGGCACTGCTCGACCGGATCGACCCGTGCGCCGACGGCATAGCCGCCGCCTGCCGGGCCTTCGGCCTGCAGGCCGGCATCAGGGTTCTCAACGACAGTCCGGACCGCGCGGCGAGGGCATTGGTCTACTACGGACCGACGACCATCCAGCGGCTCGCCCGCCTCGGCGTGTGGATCGAGCACGGCGAGTAGCGATCGTCACCTTTCCCGTGATGACGTCGGAAATCGCCGATACCGCACCCACTCTGCGCCATCGCGATCTCCGATCCGATCTTCAGCACTTGTGGAAACCCTCGGCGACGCTCGGTCTGCTCGATGGTCATTTGAACTGCGCGGCAACGACCCGGCGCGAACAGCCGAGCCCCCGACGCGGTCGGCGGCGGCCCGAGGAGTCGGCGGCCCGGCAATCAGGTCACGGATTCGACGGCCGGGCCGCAGGATCACAAAATCGACGACCGGGCCGCAGGGCCACGGAATTGACGCCAGCGGCCGAACCGACCCGCATCCGCCCAACCGACAACCGCAGCGGGCGGTCGGGCCGATGTGGATCGGCCCGACCGGCAAAGCGCAGCGATCAGACGAGGCGGCGGATCTCGCCGTGGGCGCGGTAGAAGCCACCCCGGCTGGCCTCGCGGATCTCCGGGACGACATAGCGGGCGTGCGGCTCGCGGATGCCCTTCGGGAACTGGACCTGCCAGTCGGAGTGGTAGCCGGGCGTGATGACGCGGATGCGCAGGCGGCCGCCCTCCTCGAAGCACTCGACGACCACGCCGCCGGAGGAGTCGGTGGCGACCTCGACGGTGGTGGAGGGGGCGACGGCCTCCATGCGGGGCGCCTTGACGTCGACATACTCGGGCACGACGCCCTGCTCGGCGGCGCGCACGGCCTCCTCGCTGGCGTCGATGCAGGCGAGCGACCCGTCGGTGGTGACGATGTAGAGGCGCTCGTTGTGATACTGCATCGAGTAGGCGCTGCCGCAGCCGGTGCCGAGCTTCCACAGGCGGGTGCCGTCGGCCGCGAAGCAATACACCGAGGAGCTCGAGTCGCCGGCGAAGACGTAACGGCCGTCGGGGGCGGCGGCGCAGGAGTAGATGGTGTTGTCGCAGCGGTAGCTGACGGCGGTCTGGCCGCTCTTGGTGAAGGACAGGACCTGGTTGGAGGACATGCCGGCGTAGAGGGTGTCGCGCTCCTGCCAGCCGAACAGGACCGCGCCGCGGGTCGGCTGGTTCCACAGTTCCTTGCCGGTGCGCCAGTCGTAGCTGGTGACGCCCTTGCTGTGGCCGTGGTGCACGGCGTTGTCGTCGCAGCGGACCATCCAGCCGCTGGAGCCGTTGCCCTGCTGGCGCCAGAGGAACTCGTCCTCGTGGTCGATGCTGCAGATGCCGCCCTTGGCGTCGGCGACGCCGAGGACGCCGTCGTGGATGTCCAGCCAGTAGATGTCGATGTCAGGGGCGATCGCATAGGCGATCCGCGGGATCTTGCCGGACAGGTCATAGACGTTGCCGTCGTCGCAGCCGGCATAGAGCCAGTCGTCGTCGGCGACGATGCACTTCACCCCGTCGGGGAGCTGGAACTGGCGCTCGACCTGCGCGTCGTGGGTGAGGGTGGTGACGACGCCGGCCTCGTTGCCGACCATGCAGACCCGGTCGTCGACGAAGATGCCGAACGCGGAGGAGCCGGACTTGTAGCGCCACAGCAGCGGCGCGGTCTTCGCCGTGGAGCGGGCGCTGACGATGACGCGGCGGGACACGGAGCGCTTGGCGCGCTGGCCGACGACGGCCGGGGCGTAGCCCTTGCGGGTCTTCTCGCCGATCTTCTTCGCCGCCTCGGCGGTCGCCTTGGCGTGGTCGGGATACGTGGTGGTCTTCAGCGTGCCGGGGTCGCCGATGCGGCCGTAGCGGATCGACATCTCGGCGCCGTCGACGGTCACCTCGTAGAACTTGTGGGCGCTGCCGCTGTCCTCGGACAGCTCGAGATAGGTCGTCTGGGGCATCGGTCACGGCCTTTCAAACACGAATCAACGAGGGGCGCCGACAGCGTAGCGACGACCACCGACAAAAATTGAGGGGTGCTGCATCTGCGGGTCATCTCCCCACCGGACCGGACCGACGAGGTCGTCCGGATCATCGAAGCCGCCCCCGGCGCGACGAACCTGGTCGTGCTGCCGGGTGCGGCCCGCCAGCCCGACGGCGACCTCGTGCTCTGCGACGTCGTCCGGGAGGCCGGCAGTCAGGTCCTGTCCGCCCTGCGCGGGCAGCGGATCCACGAGGTCGGCTCGATCGCGATCGACCACGTCGACGTGGCGTTGTCGCATGCCGCGGTCGCCGCCGCGGACGCCGCGCCGGGCCTGGCCGGCGACGCGGTGGTGTGGGACGAGATCGAGCAGAAGACGGGCGACGAGACGGAGCTGTCCGGGACGTTCCTGGCGATGTTCGCGATCGCCACCATCATCGCCGGCATCGGCGTGCTGCTCGACCAGCCGATCCTCATCGTCGGGGCGATGGTCGTCGGCCCCGAGTTCGGCCCCCTCGCGGCGCTGTGCGTGGGGATCATCCGCAAGCGTCCGGGCTTCATCAGACGGGCGTCGATTGCGCTGGTGGTCGGGTTTCTGACAGCGATCGTCGTGACGATCGGCACCACGCACCTGCTGGATCTCGCCGGCCTGGTCGACAAGGGCATGCTGCTGCAGGAGCGGCCGCGGACCGACTTCATCTGGCGGCCCGACGCGCTGTCGTGGGTGGTCGGCTTCCTCGCCGGGGTCGCCGGGATGCTGTCGCTGACGTCGGCGAAGGCCGGGCCGCTGATCGGCGTGCTGATCTCGGTGACGACCGTGCCCGCGGCGGCGAACATCGCGGTCGCGATCGCCTACGGCGTCATGGACGAGGCGGTCGGCTCGGCCGTCCAGCTGCTGCTGAACCTCGCCGCGATCGTGACCGCCGGCGTGCTCACGCTGCTCATCCAGCGCTGGTTCTGGAACAGGAAGGCACAGTCGTGACCGATCTCCGCGAGGCCCTCGACCGGCTCCTCGAAGCCGTCCCGCCGAAGCGGCTGGCCGAGTCGGTGCGGCGGCTCATCGCCGACTACCGCAGCGGCCGGCCCGCCGAGGAGCCGCTGCTGCGCAACATGGTCGACGTGACCGCGTACGCCGCGTACCGCATGCCGGCCACCCACGCCGCGGTCGCCGCGGCGTTGGCACAAATCACGATAAGTCCGAAAAGTGTGCTGGACATCGGCGGCGGGTCCGGCGCCGCAACCTGGGCGGCACTCGACGCGTTTCCGGCGCTCGAAACCGTGACCATCCTCGACCAGGTCCCGGAGGCGCTCAAGCTCGGCGAGCGCATGCTCCCCCGCGCGACCTGGCAGGAATGGCATCTCGGCGAACCCACGGACGCCGCCGACCTGGTGCTGGTGTCCTACGTGCTCGGCGAGCTGACCGAGGACGCGCAGCACGATCTCGTCGACCAGGCCGGCGCCGCCGCCCGCCAGGCAGTCGTCATCGTCGAACCGGGCACCCCGCTGGGGTACCGGCGGATCCTCGACGCCCGGCAGCGACTCCTGGAACAGGGCTGGACCGTCGCGGCGCCGTGCCCGCACCAGCAGGAGTGCGGCATGACCGGCAAGGACTGGTGTCACTTCTCCGCCCGCATCAACCGCTCCGCCCTGCACCGCAAGGTCAAGGACGCCGAGCTCGGCTACGAGGACGAGAAGTTCTCCTACGTCGCCGTGACGAGGCAGCCGACCGAACAGCAGGGACGGGTCGTGCGGCACCCCACGTTCCGGAAGGGGCTCGTCACGCTGCAGGTCTGCAACCCGGACACGACCGTCGGTCCCACCCTGGTGTCCAAGCGGGAGGGCCCGACCTACAAGGCCGCCAGAGACGCGGAATGGGGCGACCAATGGCCGCCCCATTCCCCACCGGACTGAATCAGGTCTGGTCCGCCGCGAAGGACGCGACCCAGGACAGCGACGAGTTCCAGTTGATGGTCAGCTCGTTCGTCGACCACGACTTGATGTCGTCGATGTAGCACAGCTGCGGCTTGCAGCCCTTCAGCGCCGCCGAGGCGACCTCGTCCTGCAGCGAGGAGTTGGGGCCACCGGCGAGGGTGCCGCGCGGCGGGTTGGGCAGCTTCGGGTCGAGCTGGTGGGCGTACCAGCGGCTGTGCTGGTTCTTCGACGCCTTCTCGCCGTAGCCGGTCACGTAGGACTGGTTGAGCGCGTTGCGGCCGAAGATGTAGTCCATGCCGGACAGGACGCCGTCGCGGTACTTCTGCTCGCCGGTCAGGTCGAACGCGGTGCCGACGACGGCCAGGTTGTTGAGCATCTGGCTGTTGGAGGCCCAGTCGTAGCCGCCGTTGGGCGCGTACGCCTGGCCGTACGCCTGCGAGTTCAGCGTGGCGAGGTGCTTGTCGGCGCCGGCGACGACACTCGCGCGGACCCGCTCACGGTCGGGCAGCTTGTTGTCGACGGTGGCGAGGTCGAGGCGGCCGAGGGCACCCACGGCCCGCCAGTCGAAGGCGTTGGCAAAGACGTCGGACTTGTGCACCGGCGAGGCGGTCACGAAGTCGGCGAACTTCTTCTCACCGGTGGTGATGTACAGCTCCGCCGCGGCCCAGTAGAACTCGTCGTCGACGTCGGTGTCGCCGTACGCGCCGCCGCCCACGCCGTCGGAGTCAGGCGCGTACATCTTCGGGTTGGCCTGCGCGGCCGCGAACGCCGTGCGGGCCACCGTCAGCAGCTTCTCGGCGTAGGCCTTGTCGTACACCTCGAACACCCGGGAACCCTGAGCGGCCGCCGCGGCGAGGTTGAGGGTCGCGGCCGTCGACGGCGGCTTGAGGACGCGCTGCTGGGTGTCGGCGGCGGGGTCGGTCGGCAGCCCCGTCCAGCCGGTGTCGTGGATCTTGTGGTGGGCCATGCCGGCAAGCTTCTGCCCGGCCGGGACCTGCATCTTGGTGAGGAAGTCGAGCTCCCAGCGGGCCTCGTCGAGCACGTCGGGGATCTTGTTGCCGGCCTCGGGCTGGCGCAGGGTGCGCGCCTTCGACGCCTGCGGGGACCGCTCGTAGGAGCTCATCAGCTGGGCGACGGAGATGCCACCGTTGACGACGTACTTGCCGTGGTCGCCGGCGTCGTACCAACCGCCGGTGACGTCGAGGGAGTAGTCGCAGGTGCCGGGCTGGCACGGAACCTTGGTGTCGCCGCCGTTGGGGCTGTCGGCGGTGTGACCGGCGGCGCGGCCGTAGCCGGGGGCGAGCTTGTCGTCGATGGCGATCCCGCTGCGCTGCGGGTAGTAGAACGACATCGCGTCGATGGCGAGCTGGCGGTAGGCCTTCGGGTCGAGGTCGAAGGGCAGGCTCGCCTTGCCGTCGACCTCGAGGGTGTACGTGCTGCCACTACCCTTGTAGTCGCTGAAGTCGACCGTGTGCGTGCCCTGGCCGGAGCTGGGGTCCATGCCGTGCGGTGTGGTCTCGCCCGAGGCGACGACGGTGCCGGCCTTGTCCTTGAGCTGCCACGGCAGCGGGGTGGTCGCGTCGCTGATGACGGTGGCCCGCTTCGGCCCGTCCGGCAGGTAGCCGACCTGGTTGACCCGCACCGGGGTGTCCGGGATGTGGTCCGGGGTCACGGGGAACGCGTAGGCGGCATCGGCGCCGCCGGATCCGACGCCCGGAAGGCCGCCGTCCTTCGTGGCGAACGCGATCGGCAGGGCGATGGCGGGGACCGCCACAATCGCCGCGACGGCAGCGAGTTTGGCCTTGTTGGACAGGTTCGGCAGACGCACCGGCTCTCCTTCTCGGTCGGTTACAGAGCGCGCGCCACCGTCATCCCGAGGGGAGAAATGGGGTGATCAGCGGCGTGTCCGGGCGAACCTACAGAGCGCCGCGTCGGCGGAAACGGACAAAAAGGCCGAGCTGTGACCTGGACCACAATGAGCACCGGCGGTTGGCACATTTGCTCGTACAAGCGCATGAGACGAAATGCTGAGCCGCAGCTCAGATGCTCTACAAGGCGTGTATACACACTAGGTATACACATGGTGTAGAGTCGCCCGCATGTCCATCGGTCAAGCGTTTCTGGGGCTGCTCGAGTCCCAGCCCCGCCACGGTTACGACCTGAAGCGGGCCTACGACGAGCGGTTCGGCAGCGACCGCCCCCTCGCGTACGGCCAGGTCTACTCGACCCTGTCCCGGCTGCTGAAACACGGCCTGGTCACGGTCGACGGCGTCGAGCCGGGCGAGGGCCCGGACCGCAAGCGCTACGCGATCACCCCCGCCGGCGTCGCCGACGTCGAGCAGTGGCTGCAGCAGCCCGAGAAGCCGGAGCCGTACCTGCAGAACACCCTCTACACGAAGGTGGTCCTGGCGCTGCTGACCGGCCGGCCCGCGGCGGAGCTGCTGGACACCCAGCGGACCGAGCACCTGCGCCTGATGCGCGAGCTGACCCGGCGCAAGACCGGCGGCGACCTCGCCGATCAGCTGATCTGCGACCACGCCCTGTTCCACCTGGAGGCCGACCTGCGCTGGCTCGAGCTCACCGCGGCCCGCCTCTCCGAGCTCGCCTGGAAGGTGCGCGGATGATGCTCTCGGCCGTCGAACTGACGAAGTCGTTCGGATCCACCCAGGCGCTGTCCGGTGCGTCCATGTCCATCGCCGCCGGGGAGATCGTCGCCGTCATGGGGCCGTCCGGCTCCGGCAAGTCGACGCTGCTGCACTGCCTCGCCGGGATCATCCGCCCTGACGGCGGCCAGGTCCTCTACCGCGACCAGGAGCTGTCCGCCATGTCCGACGGGCAGCGCAGCGCGCTGCGGCGCAGCGAGTTCGGGTTCGTGTTCCAGTTCGGCCAGCTCGTGCCGGAGCTGACCTGCCTGGAGAACGTGGCACTGCCGCTGCGCCTGGACGGGCACCGGCGCAAGGACGCCCAGCGGCGGGCCGCCGAGTGGCTGGACCGCCTCGAGATCACCGACGTGGCGGGCAAGCGGCCCGGCGAGGTCTCCGGCGGGCAGGGCCAGCGGGTCGCCGTCGCCCGGGCCCTCGTCACCGGTGCGCGGGTCGTCTTCGCCGACGAGCCGACCGGCGCGCTGGACTCCCTCAACGGCGAGCGGGTCATGCGCCTCTTCACGTCAGCGGCCCGGGACAGCGGCGCCGCCGTGGTCCTGGTGACACACGAGCCCCGGGTCGCCGCGTACGCCGACCGCGAGATCGTGGTCCGCGACGGCAAGGCCCTCGACCTGGCCCGGCACGCATGACCGGGCCGGCACAGGTCGGCGGCCTCGGCGGTGCCGGCCGGCATGCCCCGGCGGCCGGCCCGGTGCACACCGGGCGGCTGCGGCGGTGGGCCGCGGAGGTCGGCCTCGGCGCCCGCCTCGCGCTCACCGGCGGCCGCGAAGGGCTCCTGCGCACCGCCCTCACCGCGATCGGCGTCGGGCTCGGCGTCGCCGTGCTGCTGCTGTCGGTCTCCGTGCCGGCGATGCTCGACGCGCGCTCGTCCCGCACCGCCGCCCGCGACGACGACCGCTACGGCTCCGACAAGATCACGCCCGGGGACACCACCGTGCTGACCCTGAACATCAGCACCTCGTACCGTGGCCGCAGCGTCCGGGGCAGGCTCGTGCGACCCGACGGCGCCCACCCGGTGCTGCCACCCGGCGTGCGGTCCCTGCCGGCGCCGGGCACCATGCTGGTCTCCCCCGCCCTGCGCGACCTGCTCGCGTCCGGCGACGGCGCCCTGCTGCGCGACCGCATGCCGGGCACGGTCGGCGGCACCATCGGCAAGGCCGGCCTGTCGGGCCCCAACGAGCTGGTCTACTACGCGGTCCGCAGCGACCTCGCCTTCGGCCAGCCCCAGGTCCAGCGCATCGACGGCTACGGCAGCCGCAGCCCGCACGAGCCGCTCGACCCGTTCCTGCTCATGCTCGTCATCGTCATCTTCGTCGTGCTGCTCATGCCGGTCGCCATGTTCGTCGCCGCCGCGACCCGCTTCGGCAGCGAGCAACGCGACCGGCGCCTGGCCGCGGTCCGGCTCGTCGGCGCGGACGGCGGCATGACCCGCCGCATCGCCGCCGGTGAGGCCGTCGTCAGCGCCACCCTCGGCCTGCTCGTCGGCGGGGTCATCTTCCTCGTCTGCCGCCCGTTTGTGGAGTTCTTCGAGATCGCCCAGCTCAGCGTGTACGGCACCGACCTCCGCCCGCCGCTGCCCCTGCTCGCCCTGCTGATCGTGTCCGTGCCCCTCGCGGCCCTGGCGATGAGCCTCGTCGCGCTGCGCCGGGTCGTGGTCGAGCCCCTCGGCGTGGTGCGCCGCGCCACCGCCCGCACCCACCGGCGCCTGTGGTGGCGCCTGCTCACCCCGCTCGCCGGCGGCGCGCTGCTCGCCCCGCTCGCCGGCAGCCACGGCGAGTTCAATCTATGGCAGGCCGTCGGCGGCGTGTCGCTGGTCCTGCTCGGCGTCGCGCTGCTGCTGCCGTGGGTGTTCGACCGGGTCGTCGGCCGGCTCGGCGCCGGCGGCGGGCTGTCGTGGCAGATGGCCGTGCGCCGCCTGCAACTGTCCGGCGGCAGCTCGGTGCGCGCGGTGGGCGCGATCGCGGTCGCCGCGGCCGGCACGATCGCGCTGCAGATGCTGTTCTCCGCCGCCGACGCCGCCTACACCAAGGATGCCCGCCTGGACCCGGCGCAGGCCCAGGCGTTCACGGTCGTCGAGGTCTCGGCGCTGGCCACCGCCACCGACGGCGCCGCACTCGACGCGAAGCTGCGCACCGGCGGGGTGACGTCGGTCAGCACGTTCCGGCGCGACGCCGCCCACTTCGGCGAGGACGGCTACGTCACCATGTGGGTCGGCGACTGCGCGGTGCTGCGCGAGCTCGCCGAGCTGGACCGGTGCGCCGACGGCGACGTGTTCGTGCTCGACCAGCCCGACCTCGCCGGCCAGACCGTCATCATGGGCGACTCCGGCCCCGACGTCGAACGGCCGCATGCGGAGTGGACGGTGCCGGCGACGGCCCGGCCCGCCAAGGCACTGCCAGGCCCCTACGGCGAACCCACCGGCGTGCTCGTCACCACCGGCGCCGCGCCACCCGCCGAGCCCTCCCCCACGTTCGTCTCCTACGTCCACCTCGCCCCCGGCGATGAGGACGCCCCGGAACGGCTGCTCAACGCCGCCATGGCCATCAGCCCCACGATGGACGTCACGATCCGGCGGGCCCAGGTCCGGGACAGCACGTTTGCCAGCATCCGCCGCGGTCTGTTCGCCGGATCCGCCGTCACCCTGCTGCTCGTCGGCCTGAGCCTGCTCGTCGGCACCCTCGAGCAGCTCCGCGAGCGGCGCCGCACCCTGGCCGCGCTGGTCGCGTTCGGCGCCCGCCGCTCCACGATGGGCTGGTCGATCCTCTGGCAGACCCTGGTGCCCGTCGTGCTCGGCCTGCTCCTGGCGGCCGCGCTCGGCCTCGGCCTCGGCGCCCTGCTCCTGGCCACCGTCGACGTGCCCTTCCACGCCGACGTGTCCGGCATCGCCATCGTCTGCGGCATCGCCGCCGGCGTCGTCCTGCTCGTCACCACCGCCAGCCTCCCGGCCCTGTGGCGGCTGATGCGCCCGGACGGGCTGCGCTTCGAGTAGCGACGGCCGCATTCGGCCGCGACCCCGACCGGGGCCGCGGCCGTCTGTCGTTGACAGGGGGTTTGACGGCATGCCATTGTGCTATCTCACTAGTGAGACGGTGAGATGGTGATCGAGTTCTACCTGGACACCCAGACCGGGGTCTCGCCATACCTGCAGCTGGTCCAGCAGGTGCGGCAGGCGTTGCGGCTCGGCATGCTGAAGGAGGGCGACCAGCTCCCGACGGTCAAGGACGTCGTGGCACGGCTGGCGATCAATCCCAACACGGTGTTCAAGGCGTACCGCGAACTCGAGCACCAGGGCCTGGCGGCCGCCAAACCTGGTGTGGGCACGTTCATCACGCAGACCTTGACCGACGAGTCGCTCGCCGCGCACCAGCCACTGCGCCAGGGTCTGGTGCGCTGGCTGGCCGAGGCCCGCGCGGCCGGCCTCGACACCGAAAGCATCGAAGCGCTGATCACGGACACCTTGCGGACCGCGACGCACGAGGAGACCGCATGACCGCCGCCTTGCAGACATACGGGCTCGGCAAGCGGTACGGGCGGCGCTGGGCGCTGTCGGACTGCACCCTGCGCATCCCGGCCGGACGGGTCGTCGGACTGATCGGCCCCAACGGAGCGGGAAAGACGACCCTGCTGAAGCTGGCCGCGGGGCAGTTGGCGCCGACCGTGGGCGGCATCGAGGTGCTCGGGCACCGCCCCGCAACCGGGCCGGCGCAGCTGAGCAGGGTCAGTTTCGTCGCGCAGCACACCCCGACGTACCCGGATCTGAGTGTCGCCGAGCACTTGCGGATGGGCGCCGGGCTCAACCCGCGGTGGGACGCCGGCCTGGCCCGGGAACGGATCGGACGGATCGGCCTCGATCCCGGGCAGCGGGCCGGGAAACTCTCCGGCGGCCAGCGCGCCCAACTCGCTCTTGTCATGGCTGTCGCCAAGCGGCCCGAACTGCTGCTGCTGGACGAGCCCGTCGCCGCCCTCGACCCGCTCGCCCGGCGCGAGTTCCTGCAGGGGCTGGTGGAGGCCACCGCCGAGCAGGAGCTCAGCGTCGTGCTCTCCTCGCACGTGATCGCCGACCTGGAACGCATCTGCGACTACCTCGTGGTCCTCGTCGGTTCCCAGGTGCGGCTGGCCGGTGACGTGGAGGAGCTCCTGGCCACCCATCATCGGCTCATCGGGCCGCCCGGCGATCTCGCCGCCGTGCCCGAGGAGCACGAGGTGGTCTCGGCCAGCCACACCGACCGGCAGAGCACGCTGCTGATCCGCACCACCGTTCCGATCGCCGGCACCGCGTGGGCCGCTGGCCGCGTCGGTCTGGAGGACATCGTCCTGGGTCACATGAGCCGATCCGCCGGCCTCGCGGACCCGCCGCTGCTGGAGGTACAGCAATGATCTGGCTGACGTGGCGCCAGTTCCGCACCCAGGCCGTCGCGGTGTGCGGCGGGCTCGCCGCCCTCGCCGTCGTCCTGGCGATCACCGGGCCGAAACTGGCGCACGACTACGCCGCCGGCATCAGCAGCTGCGGCGACCGCGATGGCTGCCGGTCCTTCACGGATCAGTTCTACAACGACCACGTGCCCCCGTACTTCGGGGTCGTCGCGATCGTCATGGTCGTGCCCGCGATCATCGGGCTGTTCTGGGGTGCGCCCCTGATCACCCGCGAGATCGAGGCCGGCACGCATCAGCTGGTGTGGAACCAGACCGTCACCCGCACCCGCTGGCTGGCGGTCAAGCTCGGCGTCACCGGGCTGGTCGCGATCGCCGCCGCCGGGCTGGGCAGCCTGGCCGTGACCTGGTGGTCCGCCCCCATCGATCAGGCCGCGGCCGGAGAGTTCCCGCGGTTGTCACCGCTGATGTTCGACGCCCGTGGCATCGCGCCGATGGCGTACGCCGCCTTCGCCTTCGCCCTCGGGGTCGCCGCCGGGTCACTGATCCGCCGGACCCTGCCCGCGATCGCCGTCACGCTCGCTGCGTTCGCCATAGCGCAGGTCGTCATGCCCCTGTGGGTCCGGCCCAACCTCATCACCCCGGTCCAGGTCGACACGGCGATCACGGCGGCGAACCTCGACGGCGTCAAACTGGGCAACGGTGGCACGGTGCGCGGCATGGAGGTCGCCATTGACCGTCCGGGCGCGTGGATCATCGCCAACGAGACCGTCAGGGCCGGCCGGGTCGTCGACTCTCTGCCCGCGATGGCTGCGGACTGCATGCCACAGGCACCGGAACGGGCCGATCCGGCGGACCGACAGGCGTGCTTCACCGGCCTCGCCGACCTCGGGTACCGGCAGCGCGTGGCCTACCAGCCCGCAGACCGGTTCTGGGCGCTGCAACTCTACGAGACCGCGATCTTCGCTGGCCTCACCGTGCTGCTCGCTGGCGTCAGCTTCTGGCGCGTCCGCCGCCTCAGCTGAACTTTTTCTGTCGTACCCCCGGGCTACGGTCTCGGGTGTGGAGATGACTGCGTGGTGGGACCTGATCGAGTCGGCGCGCTCGGCCTGTGGTGAGCGCGCCGGCGATCGTGACCCGGCGGACGACCCGCTGCCGGACGCGGTCCTGGACCTGGTCGCGGCCCTGCCCCCGGAGGAGATCATCGGGTTCGCCCGGCACTTCTCCACCGTCTTCGACACCGCCTACCTGTCACCGTTATGGGCGGCCGCCTATCTCATCGAGGGCGGCTGCGGCGACGACGGCTTCATGGACTTCCGCTCCGGGCTGATGCTGCAGGGGCGGGCCGCGTTCGAGAACGCCGTCGCCGATCCGGACTCGCTCGCGGACCTGCCGGTGGTGCGCCGCATGGCCACCACCGGCAAGGGCTGGCTCGGCTGCGAGGAGATGCTGTATCTGCCCAGGCACGCATATGTGCGCCGCACCGGTTCCGGAGACGCCTACGACGCGGCGTTCGACGGCCCGACGGAGCGCCCGGCTCCCGCCCGCGGCGACCGCTGGGACGTCGAGGACGACTCGGAGATGCACAGGCGGCTGCCCCGGTTGGCGGCGCTGTTCCTGACGTCGTGACGCCGCGCGGTTGTCATGTCCGTTGCGGGCGTGGGTGCTAGGCACTGTCTCGAAGTCGCGGCGTGTTGGTGATCGATAAACAGCGAGGTCTCCGGTAAGGGGTTCAACGACCAAGAAGCACGTGATTACCGGAGACCTCGTGCCCACATAGCGGTGACGAGGCGGTTCGACCTGACCGACGCACAGTGGACGGTGCTGCAACCCCTGCTGCCTGCGGGCATTCGGCCAGGTCGACCGTCGGTATGGACCAGGCGGCAGCTCGTCGACGGCATCCGCTGGCGGGGTAAGGGTAGACGCGCCCTGGCGCGACGTCCCCGCCTGCTACGGGTCCTGGCAGGCGGCGTACGCACTGTTCCGCAGATGGCAGCGCGCCGGGACCTGGCAACACATCGTCACCGCCTTGCAGACCCGGGCCGACGCGGCCGGGCTTATCACCTGGGACGTCGGCATCGACTCGACCAGCGCCCGAGCGCACCAGCACGCAGCCGGCGCCCGCAGGCGAAGCGACCGGCAGACAGTGCCGCCCGGTCCCGAGCCGGCCGATCACGCGCGGGGCCGCTCGCGTGGCGGGCTGACCACGAAGATCCACCTGGCCTGCGAACAGGGCCAGAAGCCGTTGTCGATCGTGTTGACCGCCGGCCACCGGGGTGACAGTCCCCAGTTCGCCGCGGTGCTGGCCGGCATCCGCGTGCCCCGCCTCGGACCCGGGCAGACCCCGTGTCCGGCCCGATCTGGTCATCGCCGACCGCGCCTGCACCTCACGTGCCAACCGGGCGCTGCTGCGACACCGCGGGATCAAGGCCTGCATCCCGAGTAAGGCCGACCAGGAGGCCCACCGGCGCGCCAGAGGCTCCAAAGGTGGCCGCCCACCGACATTCGACCCACTACGCGCCGCGCCGGCGGTGAGCGAAGATCGCTACGGCCACAGCACGCTCTGGATCTCGCGCCTCAGCCGCACGTCGTCGCAGACCACAAGGCTGTACTGAATCCTGTCAGCTTCGACTGCAACCATGACCGCAGCCGGACCGCCGAATCGGTGCACTGCATCGCACCATTGGTTGCCAGCCCAACGAAAGGTAGTAGGTCTCGGCTCCAGCCGCGCTTGCAGCCAAGAGAGCGCATTCGGCGGCAACCGCAGGTAGTGCCTGGACTCAAAGTTCGCTCTCCACAGTTTCGTGTCTCACGCGTTGGCATGTGTGAAGGCGGTGAACTGCTGAGTGTAGGTCGAACGGCTCTCACCTGTGGTGTCATCGCGCTCCAGCACCAGCACGGGCGGGTCATCATGGTCGTCTACAGACACCACGAAGGAACAGCAGCCCTGACTGTCGCGGTCAACGACCAGCAGACGCGAGCCCGGTCCCTCCTCGCTGAGCATTTCGAGTTGGTCGTACCTCGGCGGAAGATCGACGGACGGCCCCCGGGCCCAGTCTCGCCAGTCACCAACGACCCATTCTCTGACTGCGGCCGGCATGGTGAATCCCCAACGCGCCTCGAAGGTGGCTGCTTGCGCCTCAGCGGCCGGGTCGACCTGAACCGGCACGTCTAGCAGGTCGTACGCGCGAGCGTTCCACATGGCGGGCACAGTACCGGCCCACGCGTCACCGTTCTGCCCGCACAACCCGCCTGCCGTACACCCCCGCTCCGCGACGCACCAGCTCAAAGAGCTAGGACTTCGAGACAGCCGCTAGGGGGACAGCAAGCGGCGTCATCGATCCAAGGCGCTGGGACCGGCCGGGTCACCGACCGGGTCCGGGTCACCGACGGGGTCCGGGGGGCCGAGCAGCTCGGTCAGGCGCTGGTGCTCCTCGGCGGTGCCGATCGCGGCCCGGTGCGTGGGGTCGGCCCAGTAGTGGTCGACCACCCGGGTCAGGAACCGGGCATCGATCCAGCGCAGGGACCGCGGGTCGGCGACGAGCTCGGAGGCGGCCTGGTCCCACGGTTGCGTGATCTCGGTGTCCCAGACCTCGCGCACGGTGAGCCCTTCGGGGGTCAGCGTCACCGTCCGGCGCCGCACCCGCCAGGCGATGACGGTGGCCGCCAGCGCCAGCAGCACCCCGGTGACGCCTGGCACCCGGAGACTGTCGCCCGGCGCGACGATCCGCCAGCTGAGCATGATCACCGGCACCATTCCCCAGGCCGCCACTGCCGCCTCAACGCTGATGACCCGCAGCCACAGCGCCGGCGGCGCGACGAACCGACCGGGCCGGACGACGAACGCCCACGGCGGCGGCCCCATGCGCGCGGCTGCCAGCGCCGGGACGCACAGCGCCAACATGAGCAACCCGTAGGGCACCGCGCCCAGCGGGAGGTCCAGCCACCACACGAGGTCGCCGTTGTGCGCGCGCGGTTCCAGCCAGAGCTGCCGGAGCGCGAACCCCAGGTCCGCGGCCACGGCACCGGCCACGGCCGCGACCCAGATCGACCAGTTTCCCTGGGTGCGCCGCATGTCGCCGAGTGTAGAGCCGCGGATCGCGGCTGTGGGGGCATCGAGTGGTGCCACACCGCTTTGGGATCAAACCCGTCGCAAGATCGCCGTCCGAAGCCTGATACCACCCGGTCTACACATTGACCCCGGCCACTTCCCCATGATCCGGTAGGGTTTGTGCAGCTATAGGTACACAAACCCTACCGGATCATGAGAAGCGTAGGCACAACGATGCGATGGACGCGCTCACTGGCGGCACCTGAAGCAATCGCCGCCCTCGTCGCAGCGCGCTGCGGCATCGCCGTCACCGCCTGCGAGCTGGTCCGTTCGCTGACGAACGACGTGTACCGGGTCGAGGCCACCGACGGCCGGGCCCATGCATGCAAGGTGTACGCCACCGGAAGCCGGCACGTCGCGTGGGAGCAGGACCTCGCGGCGCACCTCGCCGCGGCCGGGGTCACCGCCGCCGCGCCGGTGCCACTGGACGACGGCACACTCGTCGGCACCGTCGACGCGCCCGAGGGAACGCGGCCGTTCACGGTCACGGTGTGGGCGGCGGGTGAGAAGCCGAGGCCGCCGTGGAGCGGTGCGCTCTTCCACCGGTACGGCACCGCCCTCGCCCGGTTCCATCTGGCCGTGGACGGGTTCGCCGGCGCCCATCCGGCCAGGGTCGACGAGCCTCTGGCCACATTGGACGCAGCGCTGCCCGCGGTCGTCGATCCGATGGTCGGCGCGATGGCGGCGGCCGCGCGGGAGCGCCTCGCGCAGGTCGCGAACCCCGACCGAGGGGTGCGGCACGGGGACGCCAGCCTCGACAACGTCCACCTCATGCCGGACGGCGGAATCCAGTGGCACGACTTCGACCTCGCCGCCGTCGGGTGGCGGGCCGCGGACCTGACCGGGCCGTACGGCGGGGCGCACTGGCCGGCGTTCCTCGAGGGGTACCGGACGCTGCGCCCCGTCGACCCGGATGCCGTCGTCGCGCTGCGGGTCGTGGAGCTGGTGCGCAACATCGCCTGGCACCTGACGGCCAAGGTGGCCCTGCGCGGTTCCGAATCGGTCGGTGAGGGGTGGGTCGAGCGGGAGCTGGCCAGCCTGCGCGATCTGCGGGAAGTGCTGTAGGCGGCGGCAGCCCCGCCGCCGCCCACAGCACTCAGCCCGCTCCTACCCGACGGCGCAGCTCGTGCCGTTGAGGGTGAAGGCGGTCGGGTTGGTGTTGGTGGTGTTGTTCCAGGAGGCGATGAAGCCGAAGTCGACGCTGCCGCCGTTGGCCCCGATCACCTTCGTGTAGTCGGCGTTGGTGACGGTGACACCTCCGCCGGTCTGGCTGTTGACGCCGCCCCAGATCTGGCTGATGGTCTGGCCGTTGGCGTACGTCCACTTGAGGTTCCACCCGTTCACCGCGGTGGCCGACCGGTTGGTGATCTTCACCGCTCCCTGGAAGGCGCCGCCCCACTGGCCGGTGACCGAGTAGCCAACCGTGCAGGCCGCCGAGGAAGACGGCGAGGAAGACGGCGAGGCCGACGGCGAGGCCGACGATGAAGCAGACCGTGAGGGCGAGGCCGACGCCGAGGCCGAACGCGACGGTGATGCGGAGAACGACGTCGGCGGGGCGCCGGTGCGGTCGCCGTAGATGATGCCGCGGCCGTTGGTGCCGAGGTACACCCGGCCGTAGATACGCGGGTCACCCGTGATCGTGTCGCCGATGTTGCCGTACTGGTGCTGGTCGTCGTTGATGCGCAGCCAGGACGCGGCGCTGTCGTCGGAGCGGTACACGCCCTTCTTCCCGTCGACCTGCGCCACGGCGAAGACCGCGACGTTCGAGCGGCCGGGCGCGCCCTTGCCGAAGCCCACGGCGTTCGCTGCCTGTACCGACGCCACCTTTGTGAAGGAAACGCCACCGTCGGTCGATCGGAAGAGCCCGGAGGTGCCCCCCGCGAGCCAGATCTCTCCGGCGACGCCGGGGACGGCCTTGAAGGTGGCGGTCGCCGGCAGGCCGGTCGCGCCCGCGGCGAAGGTGGCGCCGCCGTTGGTGCTGCGGTAGAAGGTGCCGCCGGAGAAGCCGTAGAAGTTGCTTGAAAGCACCCGGTCGGACTCGACGACCGCGTTCTGCGGCAGGCCTGAGGCGGCGGTCCAGGTGTTGCCGAAGCCGACGGAGTACACGGGCGCGCTGTTCTTCGGCGCCCAGACGAACCTGGAGCCGTCCGCGGCGGCGGCGATCGTGCCGCCCTCGTTGATGCCGCCGGGTTCGCTGCCCTGGAACCAGTTCGCGCCGCCGTCGGTGGAGAACGCGGCGTGGCTGTCGTTGGGGCGGTCACTGTCGGCGAAGTTGCCGGCGCGGGCCATGACACTCGGGTTGAGCTCGGCGTAGTCGAGGCTGGTGGTGCTGGTGAAGTACGGCGACTGGAACATCATGGCGGGCACGGCGTCGAGGTTGGTGTGCCGGAAGCCGCCGATGTCGCCGAGGCCGGAGATGAGCGGGGCGCCCGACGGCGGGCTGATGAGGTCCAGCACCGCGGTCTCCTCCAGGCCCGCGGCCATCGGTTTGATCGTGATCTGGCCGCCGGTGTCCCAGGTGGTGAGGTCGGTGCTGCCGTAGATCGTCGCGCCGGTGCCGTACATGAACCGGTTGGAGTTGAACGGGTCGATCTCCAGGGACTCGGTCATCCAGCCGAGCTTCGGGGAGACCTCCGGCGGCTGCGGGTTGGCGCCCAGCGACAGCCACGGCGAGCGGCTGACGTCCATCTTGTAGCGGAAGCTGCGGTTCGGATAGCTGGTGAAGTCCCAGATCCGGGTCCAGGTCGCGCCGGCGTCGGTGCTGCGGAAGAAGATGACGTCCGGCCACCAGGAGATCTGGGTGGCGACCATGATGGTGTTCGGGTGCTGGCGGTCGATGGTGAGGCCGCTGTAGCCGAAGTAGTCGTCCGAGCTGCTGGACGGGACCGGGCTGATCTGGGTCCAGACGCCGGTGGCGGTGTTGTACTTCCAGACGTCGCCCTTCGCCCCGTCGTACGGTCCGCCGGTGTCGCTGGTCGCGACGTACAGGTTGCCGCCGGCGGTGTCCAGGACGCCCTTGTGCGACAGGTACCCGGTCGGCTGGCCGGCGACGCGCTCCCAGCTGGTGCCGCCGTTGGTGGTGCGGTAGACGGTGTTCTGCTTGTCGGCGACGCCGACGTAGATGGTCTGCGTGGTGTTCCCGAGCGTGCCGGTGCGCTTGTCGAACGTCACCCAGGTGACACCCTGGTTGTCGGTGAGGTAGCCGTTGACGTCGTTCGGGTCCTGCGCGTAGTTGCCCGGGTTCGGGAAGGCGGTGACCTTCGACCAGGTGACGCCGGAGTCGGTGCTGCGCCACAACCCGTTGCCGCTCGGGGCGCCCAGGTACAGGATCGAGTTCTTGTTCGGGTCGATCGCGAGCCGCTCCCCCATGCCGCGGCCGGGCATGTTGCCGCCGAGCTTGAACGGCAGCTGGGTGCTCTGCCAGGTGGCACCCTTGTCGGAGGAGCGCAGGATCGCGCCGTTGTTCGGGTCCCAGCTGTTGGTGTACATGCCGGCGGCCACATACACCTTGTTCGGGTCGACCTCGTCGGTGGCGAGGCTGACGACGCCGTTGTAGCCCCAGTTGTCCTGGCCGACCCAGTCCAGCAGCGGGATCCAGCGGTTCGTGGACGGGTCCAGGCGATACGCGCCGCCGATGTCCGTGCGCGCGTAGACCAGGTTCTGCTGCTTCTGGTTGAAGATGATGCCCGGCACGAAGCCGCCGCCCTCGATCTGCACGTTCTTGAGGGCGTACGGGTCCGCGGCCGCGGCCTGCGCGGGGCTGGTGGCGGTCTGCACGGCGACGCCGACGGCGACGACCGTCACCGCCCCCGCCAGCCCGGCAATGAGCCCTCTCAGCTTGGTTCGCATGGGCCGCATGGTGTGAGCGCTCACTGTCCCGGGTCAACGAACGGACAGTCCCGGTCCAGGTCACGGCCCCGGCAACCGTGAAACTCTCATGGCCTCACGTAGGGTTGTGCCCCGTGAGACGGGCCCGACCGCTGATCGCTCTCGCCGCCGCGCTCGTCGTCGGCGGCTGGCTGCTGTTCTCCCCCACGTCCCGGGATGTCCCGCCGACCGTCGCGCCGTCCGGCGCCGGCACCGTGACGGCGACCCTGACGCCCGGGGTCGTGCCCGCCCGGCTGGCCGACGGCGCGATCTACACCCCGCTGCTGTACCTGGACACCGGCACCTCCGTCGGCACCGCGTCGTCGCCGGACGGCACCGCGGAGCGGCTCCTGCTGCGGGGCGCCGGCGCACCGCGTGAGCTGCGCAGCGTGCCGAAGGACCGGTTCCCGCAGTGGCTGGGCCTCACCGCCGCCGACGGCGTCCTGTACTGGGCGGAGTCCTCGGCGACCGCCGCCGGGCCGTACGAGACGCGGCTGTGGCGCGCACCGGTCGCCCCGGCCGCGGGCCCGCCGGTCGCGCTGACCGCCGACACGGGCGGGATCGTGTTCTTCGAGTCCCAGTACGACCTCGTCGTCGCCGAGGACCGGCTGCACTGGGTCGCCGCGCCCCCCGACGACACCCCCAAAACCGAGGTGCGCTCGATCGCGCTCACCGGCGGCGCGGTTGCCAAGGACGTCATCGACGGCCGGTACCGATGGAGCGCCTGGCCCTGGCTCCTCAGCGTCGACCCGGGCGCGGCGACGCTGCTGAACCGGGCCGACGGGCAGCGGCGGCCCGTGCCGGCGACCGCGGCGGAAACGCTGCTGTGCAGCCCGGAATGGTGCCGGGCCATCGCGGAGACCGCGAGCGGGCGTAATCTGGTCGACGTCATGCACGCCGACGGCAGCGACCGGCGGCGCCTGCCGGGTGACGTCAACGCCATCGGCGTCGACGTCGGCCTGCTGGACCGTTTCGAGTTGCTGACGGGCGTGGAGGGCGAGTCGCTGCGGCTGCTCGCGTATGACCTGCCGACCGGCCGGACGATCGTCCTCGCGGGTGATGTCGGCGTGGTCACGACCCGCGGCGGCCTGGTCTGGTGGTCCACCGGCAACCCGGAACCGACCGATTGGCACGTGCTGGATCTGCACCAGTTGGCGTAGCCCTAACCCCTGTCATCGGCCGTAATCGAACGTGTGCTCGAATTGTAACCGGCCTGCGTAGGCTGGTTCCCGGCTTCGAAATGGCCGGTGAGCTCGATCAGGAGGGTTTCAGTGACGAATCCAACGGCCGCGGCGTCGAATAAGATCGATGCCGCGGTGCTGAAGATCGCGGGGGTCGTGGTCCTCGGCGCGATCATGTCGATTCTCGACATCACTGTCGTCAGCGTGGCGCTGCCGACGTTCCAGACCGAGTTCAAGACGGATTACGCCACGGTCGCCTGGACGATGACCGGTTACACCCTGGCGCTCGCCACCGTCATCCCGCTCACCGGGTGGGCCGCGGACCGGTTCGGCACCAAGCGGCTCTACATGGTGGCGCTCGCCCTCTTCACCATCGGCTCCGGCCTGTGTGCCACCGCCGACTCCATCGGCCAGCTCATCGGCTGGCGGGTCGTGCAGGGTCTCGGCGGCGGCATGCTCATGCCGCTGGGCATGACGATGATGACCCGGGCCGCCGGCCCGGAGCGCATCGGCCGGCTCATGGCGATCCTCGGCATCCCGATGCTGCTCGGCCCGATCACCGGCCCGATCCTCGGCGGCTGGCTCATCGACGAGTACTCCTGGCACTGGATCTTCCTGATCAACCTGCCGATCGGCGCGATCGCGCTGGTCTACGCGGCGATGGCACTGCCGAAGGACGACCCGAAGCCGTCGGAGTCCTTCGACTTCCTCGGCATGCTCATGCTGTCGCCCGGCCTGGCGCTGTTCCTGTTCGGCGTGTCGTCGCTGCCCGGCGAGGGCACGTTCAGCGCGACCAAGGTCTGGCTGCCGATGCTCATCGGCGGGCTGCTGGTCATCGGCTTCGTGTTCTACTCGTTCGTGCCGAAGCACCCGCTGCTGGACCTGCGGCTGTTCCGCAACCGCAAGCTGACGATCGCGACGATCACGCTGTTCGTGTTCATCATCGCGTTCATGGGCGCGGGCCTGCTGTTCCCGAGCTACTTCCTGCAGGTCGGCGGCGAGTCCACGCTGCACGCCGGGCTGCTGATGGCCCCCCAGGGCATCGGCGCGATGCTGACCATGCCGATCGCCGGCATGCTCGCCGACAAGGTGCCGGTCGGCCGGACGGTGCCGTTCGCGATGGCGCTCATCGCCGTCGGCTTCTTCACCTTCACGCAGGTCACCGCCGACACGTCGTACTGGGTGCTGTGCGGCTCGCTGTTCGTCATGGGCCTCGGCATGGGCGGCACGATGATGCCGATCATGACGTCGGCGCTGAAGACGCTCAGCCACGCCGAGGTCGCCCGCGGCTCCACGCTGGTCAACATCCTCCAGCAGATCGGTGGCTCCGTCGGCGCCGCCGTCATGTCGGTGATCCTGACCAGCAACCTCAACGAGTCGGACCTGGTGCCGGGCTCCAACCCGCCGGTCACCGAGGCCGGCCTGGCCATCGCGGCGCAGCACTCCGACCAGATCAAGGCGCAGGTCCCGCCGGCGCTCTTCGAGAAGGGCCTGGCGTTCGTGGCGGACTCGTTCGCCGCGACGTTCTGGGTCGGTTTCGCGCTGGTCCTGGTGACGTTCATCCCGATCGCGTTCCTGCCGCGCAAGAAGGAGGCGACGCCGCTCGGCGACGACGCCGCCGCCGGCGCCGCGACCCCGGTGATCGTGCACTGATTTCGGACGCGAAAAGGCCGCTCCCGGTGTCGGGGGCGGCCTTTTTCGCTGGTTCAGGCGGCCTTCAACGACCCCGCGAAGAAGTCGGCGAACGGCCGCACGAAGGCCGCGCGGGCGATGTTGGCCGCGTTGTGCGACGACTTCGGGATGAGCAGGGCACGGCCGCGCTGGGCCACGTCCGCGATCGCCTGGCAGTTCTCCATGAAGTACCGCGGGCTGCGGGATCCTGCGGTCAGCAGCATCTCGGCGGTGATGCCGGCGTAGTCACCGGCCGGCCCGCCGTGCTCGTGGATGCGGCGGACCTCGGGCGGGATCGTCGGCATCAGGTCCACGAACCGGCGCCCGATCGGGGTGCGCAGGAACAACCGGGTGACGCCCAGCGCCAGCCCGAACGGCAGCTTCGCGCCGATGTCGTCGGGATACGTCGTGCGGGCCATCACGGTCATCGCGCGGGCGTGGTCACCGGCGGCGACGAGCCGTTCGAACTCGTCGACGAACTCCAGTTCGCGGCGGCCCTCGATCCTGAGCGCCGGGTCGTAGACGGCGATGCGCTCCAACGGCAGGCCGCTCAGCCCGGCCCGCAGCGCCACGAACCCGCCGCCGCTGTGCCCGAACACGCTGCGCGCGCCGGTGTGCTCCAGGACCACGCCGAGGTCGGCGAGGTCCGTCTCGGTGGTCTCGGTGCCGGTCAGCGGCGCCGTGTCCGGCCGGCCGCGCCGGTTGTACAGGTGCACCGTGAACCGGTCCGAGAGCGCGGCCGCGAGCCGCTGGTAGTCCCGCACCGCGGCACCACCGCCGTGCAGGATCACGATCCCCGGCCCGGCACCGGTCGAGTACACCGGAATGTTCGCGCCGTCCCCGGACGTGACCTTGTCGACCCGCATCTGACCCTCCCTCGTTAATGCGAACGCCGTTTGCAGTTTATGGTGCCGCCAGCGGCTTTGACAATCCGGGGGGCTTTGACAATCCGGCTGCGCCGATCGGTCGATGACGATTAACCTGCTGCGGTGACGACCGGGCAGCTGGTGCGACTGCGGCCGATCGAGCCGACCGAGTGGGAAACACTGTGGCGATGGAACAACGACCGTGACGTGATGCGCTGGATGTTCGACGGCTACCGCCAGACCCTCGCCCGCTACATCGCCCGTGGCGAGGAGCGGGGCCCGAACACCTATGGCGACGTGCTGTTCGGCATCCAGACCCTGGTCGAGCCCCGGCTGGTCGGACTGGTCCGGCTCAGCGGCACCAACCCCGAGATCGGGCGGGCCGAGCTGGACATCTACCTCGGCGAGAAGGACAGCTGGGGGCATGGGTACGCCACCGAGGCCACCCGCCTGATGTGCCGCTACGGCTTCGAGGAGATGCGCCTGCACTCGGTCTACCTGTGGGTGGTGACCGAGAACGTCGCGGCCCGCCGGGTCTACGACAAGGTCGGCTTCCGCGAGGACGGACGCCACCGCGAGTGCTTCCGCCGCGACGGACAGTGGTACGACATGTACCTGATGAGCCTCCTCGCCAGTGACCCTATGCAGAACTAGGAATAGCTATATAGAGTACGGGCATGGGTGCGCTGCGCATGACGACGCCGCGGCTGCTCGTGCTCAGGGTGTTGCTGGCCGACCCCGGACGCGAGCGCTACGGCCTCGACCTCGCCACGGAAGCCGGGCTCGAACCCGGCACGATCTATCCGATCCTCGTCGCGTTCGAGGGCGCCGGCTGGCTGTCCAGCCGCGAGGAGGAGATCGACGTGCACGCCGCCGGCCGTCCCCGGCGGCGCTACTACCTGCTGACCGCCGAGGGCGCCACCGCGGCCCGGTCCGCCCTGGCCCGCCGCCGCGCCGCCGCGCCGGCACCTGCGCCGGGCACGGACACGGGGCGGCTCGCATGGTGACCGGGGCCGCCCCGGCCGCCCTCGCCGGCGGGGTGCGGCTCGTCCTCGCGGCACTCACGCTGCTGCTGCCCCGCGGCCTCCGCGACCGGCAGCGGGCCGAGTGGACCGCCGACCTCATGATCATGACCACCGGCCGCCGGCGGTATCTCTTCGGCGCCGCGCGCACCCTCCCCGCGCTGCGCGCCGCCGCCCGGCGGGCCGGCCTCTCCCGCGGTCCGACGGCCGTGGCCCACACCTCGGACGCGCTGCGGATGCCGGCCCAGGTCCTGCTCCTCGGCCTCGGCTGGCCCGTGCTGTCCTGGGTGCTGCTCGTGCCGCTGTCCTACGTCCTGTTCGACATCCCTGGCCGCATCGCCAGCAGCGGCGGCCCGGTCGACCCGAAGGGCCTCTGGCCCGACGGCGGCGTGCTGTTCTGGGTGCTGTTGCCCGTGATGCTGACCCTGTGGTTCGGCACCTACGTGGCCCTCGCCGGCGGCTGGTTGCTCGCCGCGACGATCGGCCTCGCGGGCGCCGTCGTCGGGTTCGCCGGCCGCCGGATCTGGTTCGCGGTTGCGGGCCTGGGACTCGCGGCGGGCGCGCTGCTGGCGGTCACGGTCACCGGCCTCCCGATGTTCAACGCCGACCCGGGGTATGGCGCCGCCCTGCTCGGCACGATCGCGGTCGGGCTCGGCCTGTTCGGGCGCAGCCTCGGCCGGTGGCGGCGTAGCCGGCTCGTGGTTGTCGGGCTCGCCGCGGTCGCGGTGCTGGTCGCGCACCACACCGCGCTCGGCGCCGAGATGCACGCGTGGTTCCTGGACTGATTCCGGCCCGTCCACGAACGGCTCGCCCCAGATCCGACGTTATGCCGAAGCGCTCTTCACGGGGGTTCCGGACGCTGCCACAGGATCGGGCCCGGCCGGAGCAGGCGGCGGGGCCGCACGGCGGCGGTGCAGCAGCAGGGCGGTCAGCCCACCCGCCACCAGCCCCCAGAACGCGGACCCGATGTTCAGGATCGTCATCCCCGAGGCCGTCACCACGAAGGTCACCACCGCCGCCTCGCGCCCCGACGGCTCGGTGACCGCACTCGCCAGCGACGCACCCAGCGCCGACAGCAGTGCCAGCCCAGCGACCGCGACGACGAGGACCGGCGGGGAGAGCAGCACGAGCGCCATCGCCAGCCCCGCACCCAGGCCGAGGGTGAGCTGACTGACGCCGAGCGCCGCCGTCGCCACCCACCGCCGGCCCGGATCGGGGTGGGTGTCGGGGCCGGCGGTGAGCGCGGCGGTGATCGCCGCCAGGTTCAGGGCGTGACCGCCGAAGGGCGCCGCGAGGGCGCTCGCCACGCCGGTGCTGACCAGGACGCCGCGCAGGGGCGGGGTGTAGCCGTAGGTGGCCATGACGGCCATGCCGGGGACGTTCTGCGCGGCCATGGTGACGAGGAAGAGCGGCACGGCGATGCTGACCAGCGCCGGCAGGTTGAACGTCGGCACCGTGAACACGGCGGCCGGCGCCACGGAGACGCCGGTGAGGTGCACGCCCCGGACCAGGATCGCCACGACGGCGGCGAGCAGGGCGCCGGGGACGGCCCACTGCCGGGCGAAGCGGGTGAGCAGCGCCCAGGTGAGGACCACCGGGACGGCGAGCTCGGGCACGTCGACGACCGCCTGGACCGGAGCGGTGCACAGGCTGAGGATGACGCCGGCGAGCATGGCGCCGGCGATGGGGCGGGGGATCGCGGCGATCGCCCGGGCGAGCCACGGCGACAGGCCGGCGACGACGATGAGCGCGGCGGAGACGAGGAACGCGCCGACGGCGGCGGGCCAGCCGCCGTGCACGTGGCCGGTGGCGACCAGCAGCGCCGCGCCCGGGGTCGACCAGGCGATGCTGATCGGCATCCGGTGCCGCACGGCGAGGAACACGGCCGTCGCGCAGATACCGGCGCACAGCGCGAGCAGTCCGGAGGCGGCCTGCGCCGGGGTGGCGCCGACGGCGCGGAGGCCGGCGAGCACGACGGTGAACGAGCTCGCGTAGCCGACGACCGCACTGACGAGCCCGGCCAGAATCGGCTGGGCCGTGTCGAACCGTCGCATCAGACCCTCCAGAGACCGTTCCGTTTACGGAACAGTCACCATAGCCAGGTGGAGGAGCGCGGGACAAGTCTTGGTGACCGGCTGCGGGAGTTGCGGGTCGCGCGCGGGATGTCGCTGTCGGAGCTGGCGCGGGCGGCCGGGATCGGCAAGGCCACGCTGTCGGGGCTCGAGCACGGCACCAGGAACCCGACGCTCGAGACGTTGTACGCCGTGGCGGGTGCGCTGGGGGTACCGCTGACCGCGCTGGTGCGGGAGCAGGACGGCGAACCGGTGCGCGGGGCGGCGGTCACCGCGACGCTGCTGGAGGTGTTCGACGAGCCCGGGGTGACGTTCGAGCTGCTGCGCATGCGGGTGCGGCCGGGCGTGGTGCAGCACTCACCGCAGCACGCGCCCGGCGTGACCGAGCACGTCACGGTGTCGGAGGGGGTCCTGCGGGCCGGCCCGACCGACGCGCCGCTGATCGCCGGACCGGGTGAGCACATCGCGTGGGCGGCCGACGTGCCGCACGTCTACGGCACCGTCGGCCCGGACGAGGTGGTGGCCACCCTGCTGATCCGGACGCCCCGGACCTAGCTGAGGCGCTAGTCGACCGTGGTCTCCTCGGTGTCCTCGTCCTCCTCGTGACTGTGCCCGGTGAGGCCGTCCACCACCGCGTCGATGGGCTGCCCGATGTAGTCGAAGTCCGGCACCGCGATCCGCTCCGCCTCGTCGCGGATGGTGTCGGTGTCCACGGTGTCGTCGACCCGCGGCACGCCGTTGTTGTCGATGTTGGCCATACAGCACAGGTTTCCGGGCGGGGTCGCGGTCAAACCCGTTCTGTGGCACGGTCACTCGATGAAGAGCCGGATGGAGATCCGCCGCGCGCGCCGGGCCGACGTCGAGTCGCTGATCGCGATCCATCAGCACGCCCGCCGCACGTACTACGGCGACCTGGCGACCCGCGATGACACGGAGGACCTGCGCGAGGCGTACACGGTCAGCGTCGACGCCCCGGATCGCACCGTGCTGTGCGTCGACGGCGACGCGCAGGTCGCGGGGTTCCTGTCGATGAAGGACGACCGGCTCGTCGGCCTGTACGTGGACCCGGCGCACTGGCAGCACGGCATCGGTGGCGCGCTGCACGACGCCGGGGTCGACGTCTGGAGGGCCGCCGGGGTCACCGAGGGCCGGCTGGAGGTGTGGGACGGCAACCAGCGGGCCAAGGCGTTCTACCTGCGCCGCGGCTGGGAACCGGATGGCGGGCGCCGACCGGGCCCCCTCGACCGCGACTTCATCGACCTGGGACTGCAGGTCAGCGGTCCCGAATCCAGACCCGCGTGACGGAGCCGGTCAGGACCGTCCACTTCGGACCGCCGGGGCGGACGGGGACGGGGCGGCGCGGGCCCGCGGTGACGCCGTTGACCATGCCGTAGTCGACCCGGGGGCCGACCAGTCCGGGCAGTCCGCGCTCCAGCAGCAGCGCCAGCGTCGTGCGGACCTGCAGGTCGGCGAACTCCGCGCCGAGGCAGCGGCGGGGGCCGAGGCCGAACGGGATGAACTCGTACTGCTTCGGCCCCGGCTCCCCCGCCGTCCAGCGTTGCGGGCGGAACACCTGCGGCTGCGGGTACACGGCCGGGTTGCGGTGCTCCAGCAGCGGCGACAGGAACAGCAGCGCCCCCTTCGGCACCGGCGGCGAGCCCGCGACCTCCACCGTCGCGGTCACCCGCCGGGGCAGGGTGATCGGCACCGCCGGCAGCAGGCGCTGCGATTCCTTCACCACGGCATCGACGTCCACAGTGGACGGATCGACCGGAGCAGCGTCGGGATCGGGGCTGCCGAGCAGCGTGATGAGGGCGAGGCTCATCGTCATCGCGGTCGTCTCGAACCCGGCGGCGAAGAACCCGTGCAGCTCCCCCGCGATCTCCTCGGTGGTGAGCTGGTCACCGTCCTCGTCGACGGCGTGGCACAGGATCGACAGCGCGTCGGGGCGCGGCTCGCCGGCCCGACGCTGCGCGATCAGGGCGGCGAGCTGGTCGTAGGCGCCGGCGACCCGGCGCAGCCACCGCCCGTACGGCGACCACCGCAGGTCCCGCTTGAACAGCAGCACCCGCGGGTCGGAGGCCTCGGCGGCGAGGGTGACGATCTGGTCGGCGAACGCGCTGAGCCCGTCGGCGTCGTCCAGGCCGAGCAGGCACCGCATCAGGTTGGCCTTGGAGATGCGCAGGCACTCCCGGGTCAGGTCGAACGGCGCACCATCGGCACCGGCGAACCGGGACCGCTCGAACGTGTCGGCGAACACCGCCCGGTAGTGGGTCATCGCGGTGCGGTGCACGGCCGGCATCAGCAGCTTCCGGCGGCGGGTGTGCTCGGCGCCGTTGGCGGTGATGACCGCGTCGAACATGCCCGACCACGTCCGGCCGGGCGGCAGGTCGAAGAACCCTTCGGCGCGCTGGAACGTGGCGGTGTCGGTGAACACCTGCTTCACGGCCTCGCGGCCGCGGACCACGACGATGGATCCGTTGCCGGCGGTGACGGGCACGACGGGCTGCTCGAACCGGCCGACCCGGCCGAGCAGGAACCGGGCCGAGTCGCGGATCAGCTTGAAGTTGTTGACGACCGGCACTCCCGAAGGGCCGGGCGCGTCGATGCGCAGCGCGGTGTCGAAGAGTTCCACAGATATCCACGATGGACGAAGTCAGCCGCCGTCACCATCCGGCGAATGGTCAAGGACGCTGCGTGAACCTGGCCGCCGCGTCGCCCGACAGGTGGCCGGCGGGCAACGGCCGCCCGCAGACGACGAGCAGCAGGTCCTGGGCGAGGCCGCGCAGCGGGGCGCCGCTCCCCCGGCTCCAGTCCACGTCGGTGGCCTGGAGCTGCACGCCGGTGAGGTCGACGCCGAAGTACGCGACGTTGCGCGGCCGCATCGCGTCCAGCACGAGCAGGAGCCGGTCGGTGGGCACCCGCCGGTCGAGGCCGAGCGCGACGGTGCTGTCCAGTCCGTGGATGACCTCGTGCGACAGCGCGCCGACGGCCCCGCCGCCGGGCGGCGACCACGGGTGCGCGACGTTGTCCCGCAACGCGCGCACCAGAGCCGCGGGCGGCATCCGGGCGGCGTCGCGGCGGGCGACCCGGTCCGCCATCCGGTTGAACCGCCCGCCGGAGCGCAGCATCTCCCACATGAACTCGGCGGTGCCCATCCGGAACGGCATCGTGGTGTGCGCGAGCACCTCCCGCACCCGCCATCCGCCGCACAGCGACGGCGCGTCCCACTGCTCCGGGGTCAGCCCGGCGAAGACCTCGGCGAGCTCCCTGCGTTCAGCCATGATGTGTGACCTCATGCAACTGATACGACCGACGCACGCAGAACTCATCGGTGCGCAACGGCTGGCGCGGGCCGGATACACTCGCCAACCATGACGACCTTGACCCGCCGCCTCGCCACGGTCGCCGCCGCCCTGGTCATCGGGCTGGGCGCACTGACGGCCTGCAGCTCCGACAACGTGACGTGCTCGACCAACGCGTGCACCGTCACCTTCGACCGCGGGGTGGATGCCGAGTCCAGCGTGCTCGGCGTCGACGTGAAGTTCGTCAGCGTCGACAACGGCGTGGTGAAGCTGGAGGTCGGCGGCACCACGGTGAGCGTCCCCGTCGACGGCTCCACCCAGGCGCAGGGCTTCGACATCACCGTGCAGAGCGTGACCGACTCGCAGGTCGTCGTGCGGATCCAGACCAGCTGACCGCCTGATACCACCCGGTAGGGTGTCGGCGTGAATATCGTCGCCCTGGTCCTCGTCGGGCTCGTCGCCGTGCTGCACGCGTATTTCCTGGTGCTGGAGATGTTCCTGTGGACCGCGCCGCGGACCCGGGCGGCGTTCGGCACGACCGCCGAGTTCGCCGGGGCCAGCAAGGCCCTCGCCGCCAACCAGGGCCTCTACAACGGCTTCCTGGCCGCCGGCCTGGTCTACGGCATGGTCGCCGGCGACCCGGTGGGCTTCGCGATACGCGTGTTCTTCCTGGTGTGCGTGATCGTCGCCGGCCTGTACGGCGCCGCCACCGCCAGCCGCCGGATCCTGCTGGTCCAGGCGCTCCCGGGCGCTCTCGCTCTCGCCGCGGTCCTGATCGCGCACTAAGGCAACCGCGGAGCGTTACGCTCCGTCAAGTGAAGATCACTCACAGTCTGCTGGTCCTGTGCCTGACTCTCGCCGTCGGTGCGTGCGCCAAGAGGGACGAGCCGGGCGGCGAGGGCACCACCACCGGCGGGTTCAACGCCGGGCTCACCGGGGTGGTCAACCCGTCGTCGGCGACCGGCGGGACGTTGCAGCTCGCCAGCGCGCACGACGTCGACTCGTGGGACCCGACCCGGTCGTACCTGACGGCGGCGTACAACCTGCAGCGGCTCTACGTGCGCACGCTGCTCACCCCGGACGCGAAGCCCGGCGCCGACGGGCTGAAGCTCGTCCCGGACCTCGCCGCGGCGGCGCCCACCATCTCCGCCGACGGGCTGACGTACACGTTCACGCTGCGCGACGGGGTCCGGTTCGAGGACGGCTCGCCGGTCGCCTCGAAGGACGTGCGGCACGGCATCGAGCGGCTCTTCGCGCAGGAGGACCTCGGCGGCGGGCCGACGTACCTCATCGACCAGCTCGACCAGGGGCAGCACTACCCCGGCCCGTACGCGGACAAGACGGGGCTGAAGAGCATCTCGACGCCGGACGACAAGACGATCGCGTTCCGGCTGGCCGAGCCGTTCGCGGACTTCCCCTACCTGCTGGCGATGGGGGTCGCCGCGCCGGTGCCGGCGGCCAGGGACACCGGGGCGCAGTACGGCGACAAGCCGGTCTCCTCGGGCCCGTACCGGTTCGAGACGATCGACCCCGGCAAGGAGGTCGTGCTCGTCCGCAACGCGGAGTGGGACCGGGCCACCGACACGGTGCGCCGGGCGCTGCCGGACCGCATCGAGCTGACCATCGGCACCGCCCCCGACGAGATCGACGCGCAGCTGCTGGACGGGGATCTGGACGCCGACGCCGAGCAGGCCGGGGTGCAGGCCGCCACCCAGCCGAAGGTCCTGCTCGACGCGGCGCTCAAGGCCCGCACCGACGAGCCGACGACGGGGTTCGTGCAGTACGCGGCGATGAGCACGGCCGTGCCCCCGTTCGACAACGTGCACTGCCGGCGGGCCGTGCAGTACGCGGTGGACAAGACCGCGGTGCAGACCGCCCGCGGTGGCCCGGACGCGGGCGGCGACATCGCCGGCGCGATGCTGCCGCCGGGCATCCCGGGGCACGACGCGTCGCTCGACCCGTTCCAGACGAAGAGCGGAAAGCCGCAGCCGGCCAAGGCCAAGGAGGAACTGACCGCGTGCGGCAAGCCGGACGGGTTCGAGACCGTGATCGCGGCCACCGACAGCCCCAAGGCCGGCAAGACCGCCGAGGCGATCCAGGCGGCCCTGGCGACCGTCGGCATCAAGGCCCGCATCGAGGCGTCGGACCCGTCGCTCTACGCCCGTTCGGTCGTCGGCTCCCCGTCGAACGTGCACGCGAAGGGGTACGGGCTGATCCTGGGTGCCTGGGCGGCGGACTTCCCGACCGGCTACGGCTTCTTCCCGACCCTGGTCGACGGCCGCCTCATCCTGCCCAGCGGCAACAACAACTACGCCGAGCTGTCCGACACCGCGATCAACGCCCTGCTCGACCGGGCCCGTGCCACCACGGACCCGGTTGCCGCCGCGAAGCTGTGGTCCCAGGTCGACGCCGCGGTCATGGACTCCGCGACGATGCTGCCGTTGACCTACGACAAGGTCCTCAACTACCGCAACCCGAGACTCACCAACGTATTCGTCAACCAGTACTACGGGATGTGGGACGTCACTGCGCTCGGGGTGGCCTGAGCATGGCGTAGAGGGGTGGACCGTCGCCGATGGGGACCTCGTTGGTGTCCACGTAGCCGTGCCGGCCGTACAGGGCCGCGTTGCGCCGCCCGGTCGCCTCCAGGTACGCCGGCAGCCCGTCGCCGTCGGTGACCCGGTGGTGCTCCCGCAGCAGCCGGCTGCCCAGGCCCTGGTTCTGCGCGGCCGGGGCCACGCCGAGGAACGCCAGGTAGTCGTGGGTCAGCCCGTCCGGGTGCGCGGCGAGCATGTCCACGTCCAGCTGCACGAACCGGTCGGTCGCGGCGCCGCACGCCTCGGCCAGCCGCCGGTCGTAGTCGGCGATCTCCGGCTCGAACTTCCCGTCGAGGCGCACCCACGCCGCCGCGGCCGAACCGTCCGCGGCCAGGTACACCGTGCCGTGCTCGACGAACCACGGCGTGACGAGGTTGAAGTAGCGCCGGTACACCTCGGGCCGCTCGGCGTCGTCCGGCACCAGCCAGTGGGCGATGTCGGTGTCGTCGAGCGCGGCGGCGAGCACGGCCGCCACCGCTGGGGCGTCGCCCGCCCCGGCGCGTCGCAGCGCCGGGGCGGTGGAGGTCGGCGTCATCGGGCCCGGTGCGCCGCGGCGGCGTCGTCGGGCTGGGCCGGCAGAAGCGCCGCGTTGACGCCCTGGCCGATGCCGCGGTACGTGGTCGGGTTGGCCGTGCGCAGGACCGCCGCCCACGCCGCGCCGATCAGGGCCACGACGAGGAACAGGCCGGGGAACAGGTAGCGGGCCAGGTCGTCGGGCTTGACGCCGAGCAGCGTCTCGAACTCCAGGATGGTCACGACCAGGACCGCGGCGAGCAGCACCGCGCCGATCGCCGGGGCGATGAACCGCCGCCACGGCGACACCTCGGCGATCTCGCCCTCGCGGTTGCGCAGGAAGTACACCAGCACCGCCACCGACGTCACGGTCATCAGGATCAGCACGCCGAAGCCCCCGGTCACGGTCCACCAGAAGAACAGGTGGACGAACGGGTCCAGGCCCTTGGTGGCCGCGAACACGGCGAGGACGACGGCGGCCAGGATCGACTGCGTGATCGAACCCCACAGCGGGGCCCGGAACCGCCGGCCGGTGGCGCCGAAGAAGCTGAACAGGACCCGCTCCCGGCCCAGCGCGAACGTGTACCGGGCGGCGGTGTTGTGGAACGCGAGCAGCGCGGCGAACAGGCTGGTCACGAACAGCACGTGGCCCAGGGTCAGCCAGATCTCCGCGAGGTGCGGGCTGACCAGCACGAACATCGTCTCGCTGGAGTTCTCCGTGGACAGCCCGATGATCTTGTCCGGCCCGGCGGCGACCGACATCGCCCACGAGCAGAATGCGTACAGCAGGCCGATGATGATCAGCGACAGGTAGGTGGCGCGGGGGATGTTCCGCTTCGCGTTGCGGGTCTCCTCGCTGTAGACGGCGGTGGACTCGAAGCCCACGAACCCGGCCACGGCCGTGGCGAGCGCCGCCCCTGTGCCGGCGCTGAACAGCTGTGACGGGTTGACCGTGTCGAACGTGACGTTGCCGCCGGCCGGGTGCGCGAGCTCCACGACCGAGAAGATCAGCGCGATGATGACCTCGGCGCCGAGCAGCACACCGAGCACGATGCCGCTGAACTCGATGCTCAGCACGCCCAGGACCGCGATCACGGCCCACGCGATGAACGCGCAGACCCACCAGTCCAACTTGATGTTCCACTGGGTCTCGAGCAGGCCGCTGAGCACCGGGCCGAAGCCCCCGTACAGGCCGATCTGCATGAAGTTGTACGCGAGCACCGCGACACCGGCGGCGCCGAGGCCGGTGATGCGGCCCAGCCCCTGCGCGACATAGGCGTAGAACGCGCCGGAGTTCACGATGTGCCGGGACATCTCCGTGTAGCCGACGCTGAAGACGCCCAGCACGACGGCCATGGCGACGTACGCGACGGGAATGCCGAGCACGCCGGTGACGGCCCAGCCCGCGGTCGCGCCGCCGGCGATGACGGTGAACGGCGCGGCCGCCGCGATCACCATCAGAATGACGGTGAGGACCGTCAATTTGTTCTGGTCCAGCGCCGAATCGATCTTGCTGGTGTAGCCGCCTGTCGGCGGCGCGGTGGTGACAGGCATGGAACGTCCTCCGGGGAAGTGAAGGGGGTGTTGCCTAACGTCCGTTCATCACCTTGTTGCCGATGACGACCCTGGTTTCCTGGATCAAGGTCTGCACATCGCTGTGGGACTGCTGCATGAGATGCTCGAAGTACGCGTGTGCCGCCTGACCACCGCCGTCGAGAATGCTCGACAGCAGACCGGTGGCATCCGCGATGCCCAGCAGGTGCATGTCGATCTGGTCGATCGGCCTGCGCTGCGCCAACGCCGTGCCGAGCCGTACGCGCGGCCACACGAAATCGTTGGTGTCGGTCGGCATGTAGAAGGTGAAGCGGCGCAGCAGCCGCCGACCCTCCTGGGGGATGACGTGATTCGCGGCGACCATGCGGCGGGCGACCCGTTCGTAGGCCTCCATCGACAGGTAGGTCAGCCAGGTGCGCACGTCCCGGGGCGTGCGCTCACCCCGGATGTCGTCCAGGACCGCGTGCGCGACCGAGTCGCCGGGCGTGGATCCGCTGCGCACCAGCAGCAGGCCGTCCTCGACCGTGAGGATGCCCGCCCAGCCCAGCTCGCCGATCAGCGCGGAGGCGAGGCCGACCCGGGTGGCATCATCGGAGAGCCGGAGGGCGCCACTGCGATCGTCGTGGCAGAGGCGGAAGAAGTCGTCGGCGAGCGGCTCCCGGCGCCTGCGGTCAGACAGCAACCGCGTGCCTTTCCGCTTGCTGCCGCACAGTCGTCCCCCGATGAATGCAATCCGGCGCTCTCAGTCCGGAATGCACCGTAGCGGTTGCCTGCGACGTACTTCAATCCCGAACGACTTTTTAACAACCCGGAAACGGTGCGGACCGCCGGCTGGACCCGACAATTGGGAGGTCAGACAGTTTATGAAGATCTTCAATTAGGAAAGTTTTTCACTTCATCCGGCCGCGCGGTCCACCGGTACAAAATGCCGCACACTCGGGCAAGCCGCCCGCGTAGGGTGGATCCACATGGATGTGTTCACGATCGCCGGATCCGGCGACGGGCCGTACGGCATCACCGCCGGCCCCGACGGCGCCATCTGGTGCACACTCGTCCACGCCGGCGCCATCGCCCGGATCGCCCCCGACGGCTCCGTGACCCGCTTCGACGTGCCCGGCGACGGCCCGGCACTGATCACCACCGGTCCCGGCGACGCGCTGTGGTTCACCCTCCTGCGGGCCGGCGTCGTCGGCCGCATCACCAACGCGGGTGCCGTGTCACTGACGCCGGCACCGGACGCGCAGGGCACCTACGGCATCGCCGCCACGGGCGAGCACGTCTGGTACACCTCGATGCAGCCGGACCAGGTCGGACGGCTGGGACCGGACGGGTCCGCGACGGTCGTGCCGCTCCCCGCGGGCTCGATGCCGTCGATGCTGACCACCGGCGCGGACGGCGCGCTGTGGTGCACGCTCAACCAGGCCGGCGCGATCGCCCGCATCGCCCCCACCGGCGACATCACGACCTTCCCGCTGCCGACCCCGGACGCCGCACCCGTCGGCATCACCACGGGTGGCGACGGCGCCGTGTGGTTCGTGGAGATCGCCGCCGGCCAGGTCGGCCGCATCACCACCGACGGCACCGTCACCGAGTTCCCGCTGCCCGACCGGGCCGGCCGCCCGCACGCGATCACCGCGGACCCGGCGGGTGGCTGCTGGTTCACCGAGTGGGCCGGCAACCGCATCGGCCACATCACCCCGACCGGCGACATCACCCTGCACGACCTGCCGGTCCCCGACGCCGAACCCCACGGCATCACCGTCGCCCCCGACGGCACTGTATGGACGGCCCTGGAGACCGGCGCGGTCGCCAGGCTTGCCTACGACAGGACGCGCAGCTGAACCGTGGTGGTCATGTTGGCGAGCTGGGCCAGGATCTCGGCCGGGTAGTCGATGGCGATGTCGGACAGCAGATAGCCGAACTCGCCGCGGGTCGCCAGGATCTGGCCCTCGACGTTGACCTTGTGGCTGGCGAGGATGCTGTTGACGTCGGCGAGCACGCCCGGCACGTTGTGGTGCAGCAGGGCGATGCGGTGCGTGTCGGGGGCCTGCTGCAGGTTGAGTGACGGCAGGTTGACGCTGAGCGTGGTGGAGCCCTCCTGCACGTACTTGTGCAGCTTCTCCGCCACGAACGAGCCGATGTCGGACTGCGCCTCCTCGGTGGACCCGCCGATGTGCGGGGTGAGGATGACGTTGGGCAGGCCGCGCAGGGCGGAGGTGAACTCGTCGCCCTTCGCCTTCGGCTCCTTCGGGAACACGTCGACGGCGGCGCCGGACAGGTGGCCGTTCTCCAGGTGCTTGCGCAGCGCCTCGTGGTCGATGACGAAGCCGCGGCTCAGGTTCAGGAAGATGCTGCTGGGCCGCATCCGGGCGAACTGCTCCTCGCCGAAGAAGCCGCTGTTGCCCGGCCGGCCGTCGACGTGCAGGGTGACGATGTCGGACTTCTCCAGCAGCTCGTCGAGCGTGTCGCAGCGCGACGCGTTGCCCAGGGCGAGCTTGTCGGCGGTGTCGAAGAAGTACACCTTCAGCCCGAGGTTCTCGGCGAGGACCGACAGCTGGGTGCCGATGTTGCCGTAGCCGACGATGCCGATCGAGCGGCCGCGGACCTCGTGGCTGCCCGTGGCGTCCTTGTCCCAGACCCCGGCGTGCATGCCGGAGTTCTTCTCGGTGAGCCGCCGGGTCAGCGCGATGATCTCCGCGACGGCGAGCTCGACGACACTGCGCGTGTTGGAGAACGGCGCGTTGAACACCGCGATCCCGGACTCCGCCGCGGCGCGCAGGTCGATCTGGTCGGTGCCGATGCAGAACGCGCCGATCGCCCGCAGCTGCGGCGCGGCGGCGAGGGCCGCGGCGCTCACCTGCGTCTTGGACCGGATGCCCAGCAGGTGGACCCCGTCGAGCTTGGCGATCAGCTCGTCCTCGTCGAGCGCACGCCCGAGGGTCTCGACCACGTATCCCTCGGACCGCATCCGCTCGACCGCGACGGGATGGATGTTTTCGAGGAACAGGACCCGCACGGGGTCGCTCTGGGAAGTCAATGCCTGCACCCCACCTACCCTAAGTGACCTCAGGTGTCACTGGTACGTGACCCGCGACTCGTCCCGCCCTGTGCGACCGCGTGCCGCTCCCGCAGTTTGGCCCGGATCTCCTCCGGCGTGTAGGCCCGCCGACGGCGCTCCGCCCGCGCGACCACCACCCCGGTCGCCGCGACACCCACGACACCGGCCAGGCCGAGCACCTTCCACCACTTCGCCTTCATGGGCATTTAGGGTACTGGTCGTGCAGGGAGCTATCGATCTCGACGACGCCGTCCGGATGACCCGGACGGGCGACCTCTGGGTGTTCCGGGGCCGGTCCAAGGCCGACCGGGCGATCCAGACGCTGACCAACAGCCCCGTCAACCACGTCGGCATGGCCGTCGTCCTGGACGACATGCCGCCGCTGATGTGGCACGCGGAGCTGGGCAGGTCCCTGCCCGACATGTGGTCCGGCGGCCACCAGCGCGGCGTGCAGCTGCACGACCTGCGCGACGCCGTCCTCGTCTGGGGTCGCCGCTACGGTCAGCGCCCGTGGCTGCGCCAGCTCCACCACGAGGTCTCCCCCGCGATGGAGGAGGCGGTCCTGCGCACCATCGCCCGCCTGGACGGCACCCCGTTCCCGTCCACCGCCCGCCTCGCCGGCCGCTGGTTCCAGGGCCGGGTGCCCAACATCCGCAAGCGCAACGACTCCTCGCTGGAGACCGCGTACTGCGCCGAGGTCGTCGCCGTCACCTATGAGGAGATGGGCCTGCTGCCCACGGGCCGCCGGGCCAACTGGTACGACCCCGGCAAGTTCTGGAGCGGCGACGACCTGGACCTGCAGCACGGCGCCACCCTCGGCGACGAGATCGCGGTCACCCTGCCCCCCGCCTGACGAAGGCTTCGATCTCCTCGAGGTGGTCGGGGGTGAGGCCGCGGCGGGCGTCGGGGCGGATCGTCGCGGTGCCAGCCGTCGGCGGCGGCGGTTCGATCCACCTCTGTCGAACCCTAGCCGGGGAGTTTGACGGTCGGGTCGTCCGGGGGATGGCCGAGCCGTTGGGTGGTCAGCTCCTCCGCGGAGAGGCGGACCGTTTCCTGCTCGGCGATGGGATCGGCGAGAGAGGTGGCGGCCGGCACCGGCACCAGTGGCACGGTCGGCGGTTCGCCGGCCAGCTCGCTGTGTGCCCCGCCGTCGTAGTCCTCGTCGTCGTCCACGAGGGGCGGGACGACCTGGGGCACGACGCGGTGGACGGTGGCCAGGACCGAGGCGACCACCAGGCCCGCGGTGCCGGCGATGCCGAGGGCGCCACCCGCGTAGGCGGCGAAGAGGCGTTTGCGGCTCAGGTCGTCGACGGCGACGTCCAGGGCCTGGTCGGTCAGGTAGAGGGCGAGCGCGGCGCCGGCCAGCAGGCCCAGGGAGATCAGGGTGAGGAAGACGGTGGCGTAGGTGCTGGGCGGCCCGTACTCGACGCCGCCGTGCCGGCGCTGGACGACGACGATGAAGAGGCTGGCGGCGGTGGCCCAGGCGGCGACGACGAGCAGCGCCGAGACGGCGTCGCTCGGGCGGTGCCAGCCGGCGGACAGCGTGGCGACCCCGGCGAGGGCGGCGAAGGCCGCGGCGATGAGACCGCCGGTGGCGCGCGCCTTCGCCGGCAGCACCAGGACGAACGCGACCGCCACGGAGGCGGCGATGGTGGTGTGGCCGCTGGGGAGGCTGTTGCCGACGCCCGCCCGCTCCGGGTCGATCCCCAGATCCGGGCGGGTGATGAGGGCCTTGAGGACCTGGGTCGTGACGTTGGCGCCGGCGATGAGCAGGACCGCGCCGACGGCGAGGGCGACCCGGCGGCGGATGAGCGCGATGAAGCCGACGACACCCGTGGCGACGGTGAGCGACAGGATCGAGATGCCGTTGAGGACGCGGTCGACGATCGTCTCGACGCGGGCCCGGCCGATGCTGTTGCCGGTGAGGGCGACGTAGTCCAGCAGCTGCCCGTGCTCGGTCTGGACGAAGAAGTGCCAGACCTGTCGGAAGCCGTAGGCCTCCGCGGCACCGAGCAGCAGCAGCCACAGCACCAGCCCGAACGGCCATCCACGCATGGCGTGCAACATAGCCGATCCGGGTTCCGGGCAAACCTGCCGTGTGACCGGTATGCGTGGCCGCGCACCGATCGGGGTAGATGGTCGTTGCTGTCCACGAGGAGGAGGCGGAAATGATCACCAGAGTGCGGCCGGTCGGGGTGCTGGTCGGCTACGCGGTCGAGGCCGTCGACGGTCCGGTGGGCACGATCCATCGCGGCACGTATGACCGGGGCCGGCTCGTCGTGCTGTCCCGCAACGAGGTGGAGGTGACGCTCCCGGTCGACGCGATCCAGCGCATCGACCACCGCGGCCGGACCGTCTACCTCGGGGTGAGCCGGGGGTCCGTCGCCGGCTGAGCGACCTCGACCCGGTCCCGGCCGGCGCGTTTCGCCGTGTACAGGGCGGCGTCGGCGCGGGCGACCAGCTCGTCGGAGGTCTCCACGCCGTTCCACTGGGCGAGGCCGGCGGAGAACGTCTGCCCGAGCGGGGTCGCCGCCATGAGCCGCCGCAGCACCCGCAGCGACTCCCCGGGGTCGGCGCCGGGCAGCAGGGCGATGAACTCCTCGCCGCCGTACCGGGCCAGGTGGTCGGTGCCCCGCAGCTGCTCCGACCAGGCCGCGGCGGCGGCCTTCAGCAGCCGGTCACCGGCCGGATGGCCGTATTCGTCGTTGAAGCGCTTGAAGTGGTCGAGATCGAGCATCGCGACGGCCAGTCCGGCGCCGTCGCGCCGGGCCCGTTCGACGGCGGCGGGCAGCTCGGCGCTCCAGGCCCGCCGGTTGGGCAGCCCGGTGAGCTCGTCGGTGCGGGACAGCTCCCGTACCCGCGCCGTCTGTGCCTCCAGCTGCCGCAGCAGTTGCGCCATCCGGACCACGACGAGCAGGAACAGCACGATCGAGCAGATCGCGATCGGCAGCGCGTCGGTGACCTCGCCGGCGGCGATCTGGCCGAGCAGCAGCAGCGGCGCCATCAGCGAGGCGAGGGTCAGCAGGACGAGCAGGCCGGGTCCGAGCTTCGGCGGCGCGCCGGCGGACTCGCCGATTTCGGCCGCCGAGCGGTGCAGGCCGGCGTGGCCGACCAGCACGTACGCGAGGAGGAACACCGCCCCGAGGACGCGGTGCGCGGCCGGGCCGGGTTCCACGGCGACGGTGTTCAGCACGGCCCAGGTGACGTCGCCGGCCAGGAACAGGCAGGCGGAGGCGCCGATCAGGCGATACGCGGTGCTGCGGGTGCCGCCGCCGAGCAGGAGCCGGGTCAGCATCGCCAGCAGGAGCACGTCGCCCACGGGATACGCGACGCCGGCGAGGTGGGCGAGGGGCGACAGACCGGCCTCGGTGATCGCCGGACGGATCATGAACACCCAGGCGAGCAGGCCGAGGCCGGTCGTGACGGTGGTCGCGTCGACGAGCGCGCCCCAGTCGTGACCGCGCGAGCGGCGGCGGATGAGCAGGATCAGGCCGGTGGCGAGGGCCGGATACAGCGAGAGGTAGCCGGCGTCGGCCCAGCCGGGCGCCGCGTACTCGGCGTTGACGTGCAGGTGGTACGCCTCGACGAGGATGCCGGTCGCGTTGCCGCCGATGCCCGCCGCGAACGCCAGCCAGGCGGCCCGGCCGGTGCCGTGGTGCCGCAGCGCCCCCACGACGATCGCCGCCACGGCCAGGTATCCGGTCAGCACCTGCACCGCGACCTGCCACCAGCTGCCGTCGGGCACCACGAAGGACAGTGCAAGACAGGTCCCGGCCGTCACCAGGTACCCCCGCAGCATCATGTCACTTAGCGTAACCTTATGATCACACCAGAAGGGCGGTGGTGGCGAGGGCCGTCCCGGCGACGGCGACCGCGGTGCCCCACAGCAGGAACCGCACCGCGGGCACCCGGACGTCGCCGGCCCGGCACCGCTCCCACCACAGCAGCGTCGCCAGGGACGCCCACGGCGCTGCCAGGGGCCCGACGTTGACCCCGACGAGCAGCGCGAGCAGCTGGGTGCGGTGCCCAGCCCCGATGCCGCCCTCGCCGGCGATGTACGCCGGCAGGTTGTTGACGAGGTTCGCCAGGCCCATGCCGGTCGCCGCGGCCCGGAACGCCCCGACCGGTCCGCCGCCGGTGCCGATGAGCGTGCCCGCGAACCGGTCGAGGCCGTGCGCGCCGAGGGTCTCGACGACCAGGAACATCCCGGTCACGAACACCAGCAGCCGCCACGGCAGCAGCGCGGGTCGCAGCGCCCCGCGGTCCCGCACCGCGAACGCCACGACGAGCGCGACCGCGGCCACCCCCGACGCCATCCACAGCGGCACCTCGAGCAGCACCCCGGCGACGAACACCAGGCACGCCGCCAGGGCGACCCGGAACAGGACGGGATCCGCCGGGCGGTGCGGCGGCGGCGGGGTGAACTGCCGGGCCGTGTGCCGCCAGTACGCCACCCACAACGCGACCGCGGTGACGCTGATCGCGGCGAGTTGCGGCAGCCACATCCGTCCCGCGAACGCGACCGGCCCCAGCCCCACATGCCCGGCCGCGAGCAGGTTCGTCAGGTTGGACACCGGCAGCAGCAGGCTCGCCGTGTTGGCCAGCCACACGGTCGTCACGGCGAGGGGCAGCGGCGGCAACCCGAGGCGCCGGGCCAGCGCCAGCATGACCGGCGTGAGCAGCACCGCGGTCGTGTCGAGGTTGAGGATCATCGTGGTCACGGCCGCGAAGGCGACGCAGACGCCGAACAGTGCGACGGTGCGCCCCCGGGCGAGGGTCGCGAGGCGGTCGGCGAGCACGTCGAACACCTCGGCCTGTGCGGTCAGCTCCGCCAGCACGATCACCGCGCCGAGGAACGCCAGCAGCGGCGCGATCCGCTCGACGGTGTGCTCGGCCTCGGCCACCGGCAACAGCCCGGCCGCGACTGCAACCCCGCCGGCGACGAACAACCCGATGCCGACCCAGTCCAACACATGCAGCCGCCTCATCGCCGATGATCTTCGCACTGCCGGCGACGGCCCGCACATCGGGCGCCGCGGCCCCGCGCCGGCGCCCCCGGGGTCAGCCTCGGCGGGCGGCGGTGTCCTCGGCGTCGGGTTCGGAGAGTGAGGCGTTCGTCCAGCGCAGTGCGGAGAGCATGTCCTCGGCGAGGTCCGGGACGACGGCGACGGGCGCGTCGCGCTGATACGTGCGGACCTCCGTCAGGACCGCGCCGAGCTGCCCCCGGCCGTGCACGACGGCCTCGGTGACCTCGGCGGTCAGTGGCAACTGGTCGGTGAGCTCGCTGGCGGGCCGGCCCAGCAGGTCGCCGAGCGCCGACAGCAGGCCGACCGTGAACGCCGCGGAGCCCGGGGAGCCGCGGCGCTCGGCGACCGTCTGGCACATCCGGGCCCGCACGACCGCGTCGGTGAGCTGCGCCTCGTCGCCGTCGGCGAAGTCGGCGACCATCATCAGCGTCGCCCACTGGCGCACCTGCGGGATGCCCAACATGACCACCGCCTGGAAGATCGACGAGACCGGCTGGGGCAGGCCGTTGGAGGCGGCGTTGACGCCGCGCAGGACGCGGACCGCGAGGGCGGGGTCGCGTTCGATGGTGTCGACGGCCCGTTCGAGGTTCACCTCGTCGGCGGCGAGTTCGGCGAGCAGCCGCATGCGGGCCAGCCGGGTCGGGCTCAGGGTGTGCGTGGTGATCAGGTGCGGGCGGCTCAGCACGTGGCCCTGGAAGAGCTGGAACTGCAGCTGGCGGGCCAGTTCGAGCAGCTCGTGGGTTTCCACCCGCTGGGCGACGAGCCGGATCCGGGGGTGCCGGCGGCACTGGGCGGCGATCGCGCTGATCGCCTGGCGGTCGCCGGCGAGCATGTTCACCTTGACGTAGTGGGCGGACGGCAGCAGCCGGGCCCGGGACTCGTCGCCGGCGAAGTCGTCCACGGCGATGCGGTGACCCTGTTCGGCGAGGCGGCCGACGCCGTCGAGGACCTCGTCGTCGACGGCGACGCCGGCCATCAGCTCCAGGCCGACGGCACCCGGCGGGAACGGCAGCGGCAGCTCGCCGACGATGAACTCGCGGGTGAGGTTGATGAAGCAGCGCCGGTCGCCGACGAGCTCGGGGATGCCGAACGCGGTGAACGCCTCCACGATGACGCGGCTGGTCGCGGCGCCGTCCCGCACGGTGGCGTGGGTCGCCTCCGGGCCGTCCCGGAACAGCAGCTCGTACGCGGCGACGTGGCCGCGCTTGTCGTAGAGCGCCTGCCGGCCGATGTGTACGGGTCGCGTGCTGTCCACGTCGGCCTATCGGCAGACAGGGCCGCCGGTGAAGGATCGGTTGCCACCGAGTTGCATCACGGCGTGGCCGGGCGGGACCTGGGGGCGATGATGTGCCCGGTGTAGGCGACCGCGTCCAGGTACGCCCGCGTGGTCTCCTCCACCGGCAGCGGCGCGGCGAGGAGCATCGGCAGGTCGGACGCCTCGTACGCGGCGACGAGCGACAGCAGCTCGCCCAGCGGCCCGACCCCGTCGACGAGGGCCTCGGTCACCTCGTGGCTCAGCGACAGGCGCATGGCCAGCTCCGCGGCGCGCTGGCCGAGCAGTTCGGCGACGGCGGAGATCAGCCCGACGGTGAACGCCGGCTCCGGTGGCACGCCCATCCGCTCGGCGATGTTCTGGCACATCCGGGCCCGCGTGATGGCGCCGGACAGCTGCTGGGTGCCGGGGTCGTCGAGGTCGCTGACCAGCATCAGGGTGGCCCAGTCGCGGAGCCGGCCGACGCCGAGGAGCAGCACCGCCTCGTGCACCGAGGACACCTTGACGGGCAGGCCGAGCGCGTCGGCGTTCGCGGCCGCCATCAGGCGCAGGCTCAGCGCCGGGTCGCTGGTGACGAGACCGACGACCCGGTTCAACGGGATGCCGGGCCCGACGAGGAGGCTGAGCAGCTCGACCCGTGCCAGCCGGGACGGTGACAGGGCGGTCCCGGAGACGACCTGTGGCCGGCCCAGCACGTAGCCCTGGAACAGGTCGAAACCGAGCGCCCTGGTGTGCTCCAGCTGCTCCGGTGTCTCGAGCCGCTCGGCGATCAGGGTGAGGTTGGGGTACTTGCGGCAGCGTTCCACGGTGGCCACGAGTTCGTCGGGTGCCGTCTCCAGCACGTCGATCTTGACGTAGGTGGCCAGGTCGAGCAGCGGCTCGTGGCCCAGGCCGAACACGTAGTCGTCGAGCGCGATGCGGTATCCCTGCGCGACGAGGTCAGCGACCGCGGCCACGACCACGTCGTCGATCGTCACGGTCTCGAGGATCTCCAGGACGACCTGCTCGTGGTCGAACGGCAGCGGCAGGTCCCCGACGAGGAACTCGCGGGTCAGGTTGACGAAGCACAGGCCGCGCCCGCACAGCGACTCGAGGCCGATCTCGGTGAAGGCGGTGATGAGCACCCGGCTGGTGGCGTACGCGCCGCGCTCGTCGGCCTCCACCGCCCCGGCGTCGCCTCGGAAGAGCAGTTCGTAGCCGTGGACGTCACCGTGCCGGTCGAAGATCGGCTGACGTCCGACGTGCACCGCGCCGGAAGGGGGGAACATACCGCACACATCGACTCCGGCGGCGCGACAATGACCCCTTTGCCGCAGAAAAGTGCTAAGGCGTGTCTGGTAGGTGGGGTCGGAGCGAGGCGAGGCCCAGGCGTCGGCTGGGGCCGCGCCGGGCGCGCCTGGATACCGGGGTTGTATCCAGGTGTGACCGGCGTGGTTCCAGCCGACGCCTGGGTCCGCCGCAGCCCGGCATCCACCTACCAGACACGCCTTAGGCGGCTCCGGCCATCGCGTGGACCCGCCAGCCCAGGTCGGGTAAGCCGGCCGCGTCGGCGACCCGCGCGCTGGCCGTGTTGGCCGGGTCGTGCAGGTAGACGGCGACCGCGTCGCCGGCCACGATCCGCCGGGCCGCCCGCGCGACGAGCCGCCGCGCCAGCCCCTGCCCGCGGGCCCGCTCGTGGGTGCCGACGGAGATCTCGATCCCGGACACGTCGTGCGGCTTCAGCCCGACGCCGGCGAGATAGTCGCCGTCCGCGTCGCGGGCGATGAGCACCTCGCCGGGGAACGGCCGCAGCCAGTCGGGGATGCCCGGCCCGTCCGACGGCTCCCACGCCCCGGCGTCCGGCAGCGCGGCGGGGGCCTGCGACCACCGGAACACGCCGGTGAAGAAGACCTGCTCCGGCCGGTGCAGCAGGGCCGGCAGCCGCTCCGCCAGGACCTCGGCCGCGGCGTCCGCGTCCAGGCCCGCGATCAGGTCGGCGACGGCGGCGCGGTGCGCGGGCGGCACGGACAGCACCCCGCGCCCGTCCGCGTCGGTCACCCCGAGCGCGAGCTGCTCGGCGCCGTCCCAGCGGGGCTTGTCCCGGGCCGGGTGCCCCACGACGGTGATCCCCGGACCGGGTGGAGGCCACGCGCCGAGCCAGACCTGCAGGAACCTCGTCAGCACCAACGCCTCCGCGGAAAAGATCGAGAGCCCGGCCAGTACCACATCCTAGGCGCTCGATCTTTCCGCAGAAGTCCCCTCAGCCGACGGTCAGCACCTCGGGTGCGTCCTGCCGGACCGCCGCGACGCCGCTCGCGAAGTTCCGCTGGACCTGGGCCGCCTCGGCCGTGCTGGGGTTGGCGTTGGTGCACGACACGGGCGCGCTGCTGCCCGACATGAGATCCGAGCACAGCCCGGTCCGGCGGTCCGGCAGGCCGAGGATGTGCCCGAACTCGTGGGTCGCGATGCGCAGCGGGTAGTAGCCGTCCACGACGGCTTCGCGTCCCATGTACCAGCGTCCGTTGCCGAGGCTGGTGGTGTACGTCCTGGGCCAGCCGTTGTCGGCGTAGACCCTGATGTTGGGTGTCCGGCCGGCGGTGACGGGCACCAGCCTGACGTTGCTGACCCGGCCGTTCCAGACGGTGGCCGCCTGGTTGACCACCGCCACGAACTCCTGCGCCTGGCTCGCGTCGTAGTAGAGGGTACGGGTGGCCGCGTGCGCGGGTGCCGCGCCGACCAACTGCACGCCGACCAGCGCCGCAAGGGTGAGCAGCACGGTGGCGAATCTGCGTCTGACCATGCCGCCGAGGCTAGTGAGTATCGGCTCTTGTCGATATATACCAGTCAGCTCATATCGGCGCCCGGCAATCGCGCCCGGATCAGGTCAGGACGGCGGTGACGGCCTCCAGGACGATGGCGGACTGGCGGCGGCCGGTCTCGGCGGCGGGGGCACGCCTGGCGGGGTCGAGGACGTTGCGGCCGATCGCGGTCTTCGCCTCGGCGTCCGGGGTGACGACGACCGAGCGCACGGCCGGGCCGAGCGCGGCCAGTTCGGTGCCGACCCGGCCGGAGCGGCGCAGCGACGTGGTCGTCGGGGCCAGGACGACGACCCGGTCGTGGCCACGGGCGAGGTGGGCGTTGGCCGCGGAGCGGACCCCGCCGTCCATGTACCGACGGCCGTCGATGGTCACGGTCGGCCAAACGATCGGCACGGCGCAGCTGGCGGTGACGGCGGAGACCAGGTCGACGCCGCTGTCGCGGTCGAAGCTGACCTCCTCGCCGGTCTCGGTGTCGACGGCGGTGATCAGGACCCGTGGCGCGGCCGGCCAGTCGTGGACGGGGAGCCGGCCGGCGATGACGTCGCGGCGGGTCTGCTCGTCCACGGTGTGCGCGGTGCGGGCGGCGTGCCCCATCCGTCGCAGCGCCTGCCGGTCGTCGCCGGGGCGCAGTCCGGCCGCCGCGTAGCGGAGCATCGTGCCGACGCCGAAGTGCGCGCCGATCTCGCCCGTGGCGGGCTTCAGCTGGCGCTGGTACAGCTCCTCGACGGGCACACCGCTGGTGATCTGGGCGGCCACGACGGCGCCGGCGGACGTGCCGACGACCAGGTCGGCGCGGGTCAGATCGACGCCTGCCGCGGCGAGGCCGGCGATGATCCCGGTCTCCCAGGCGACGCCGGTGACGCCACCGCCGCCGAGGACGAGCGCAAATGAGAGGTCAGCCACCATGTCGCAACTGTAGAGTCCCGCCAATGCGTGAGCTCGTGGTGCTGGGCACCAGCAGCCAGGTGCCTACCAGGACCCGGAACCACAACGGGTACTTCCTCAGGTGGGACGACGAAGGGATCCTGTTCGATCCCGGCGACGGGACGCAGCGGCAGATGTCCATGGCGGGGGTGTCGGCGAGCGACATCACCCGGATCTGCGTCACACATTTCCACGGGGATCATTGTCTCGGGCTGCCGGGGGTGATCCAGCGGATCTCGCTCGACAACGCGGCGCACCCTGTGACCGCGCACTTCCCGGCGAGCGGACAGGTGTTCTACGACCGGCTCCGCAACGCGTCGGTGTTCTACGACGCGGCGGACATCCGTCCCGATCCGGTAGCCGAAGACGGATTTATTGCGAAAAATCCGAAATGGTCCCTCGAAGCCCGGCGGCTGGATCACGGGATCGACACGTACGGGTACCGCCTGGTCGAGGCGGACGGCCGGCGGATGGTCCCCGAGCTGCTCAGAGAGCATGGCGTGAGCGGCCCGGCGGTGGGCGCCCTGCAGCGGGACGGCGTCGTGACGATCGACGGTCGGGCGGTGACCGTCGAGGACGTCAGCGTGCCACGCCCCGGTCAGCGGTTCGCGTTCGTCATGGACACCCGGCTGTGCGAGGGCGTATCCGCTCTGGCCGCCGGCGCCGACCTGCTCGTGATCGAGTCCACCTACCTGGACGTCGACGCCGGTCTGGCCGCGGCACACGGGCACCTGACGGCTGGTCAGGCGGCCCGGGTCGCGGCCGAATGCGGGGTGCGCACCCTCGTGCTCACCCATTTCTCGCAGCGCTACGACGACCCGACGCGCTTCGCCGAGGAGGCGGCGAAGGCGTTTGATGGTGAGGTCGTGGTGGCGGAGGACCTGACCCGGGTCCGGGTGCCGGTCCGCCGCCCCTGAACGCTCAGGGACCCCACCAGGTCAGTCGCACTCGCGGCAGACCGGAGCGCCGTTCTTCTCGCGGGAGAGCTGGCTGCGGTGGTGCACGAGGAAACAGCTGGAGCAACGGAACTCGTCCAGCCGCATCGGCACGACCGGCACGGTCAGCTCCTCGTCGGGAAGCTCCGCTCCGGGCAGTTCGAAACCGGCCTCGCTGTCGTCGACGTCCACGGACGGCGACTGGGCGTTTGCCCGCCTGGCGGTGAGCTCCTCGAGGCTGTCCTCGGCGAGGTCGGTGCCGACGGGGTGGCGTGGCGCGTCGTAGTCGGTGCTGATGGCCATGGCGTTCACCCTCTCTTGGTGACTGTGGTTGTGTAACGAACGCCGCCGGCCTCGGATGTGTTCCCCGACCGACATGAATGAATACCGCCGGGACCGAATCGGTCCACTGTGGACATATCAACAGCGTTGGCGCCCACGAGGCTACCTCGCCCGGCTGGCCGTTCGTGGAGTTTTCGGATTCTGGTTTCCGACTATGGCGGCGGCAACCGCGCGGCCGGAGAGCCAGGCCGCTTCCACCCTTGGCCGACCGAACCCGTCGCCGGCCAGATACACGCCCTCCACCTGCGCAAACGCGGAATCGGAGGGCTGGGTGGGGCGGGCTGCCGGCCAGCGCCTGGCGGCCACGGTGACCGCGGCTTCGGGCAGGTCCAGCAGTTCCCTCACGGCCGCCTCAACGTCAGTGGCGGCCGATTCGATGGCAGCGGCGGGTGTGGTGTGCGCCACCAGGACCGGAGCGCCGTCGCCCCGCCGCGACCCGTCGTCGCACAGCGTGGTGAGCAGCGGGTGATCGTTGACGAAAGCGCCGGTCAGCGGCTTCCAGCTGCGACGACAGTAGCGCAGTGCGACGGCCAGCGACGGCTGCCAGTCCTGTGCGGCGGCGAGCGGCGCCGCCGCCGGCAGCAGTGCGGCGGCCTGCGGGGCGGGCATCGCCAGGACGACGGTCCCGGTCAGAACTGTCAGGTCTTTGACAGCTACCCCACAGCTGACGTTAAGCCCCGCGGCGAGATCCACGGCCAGGGATGACAGGCCGCCGGCGGCGGCCCATCGCACGGGAGGGGCCGCGGGCGGATGCGGGCTTTCGCCGTACACCTCGAAATCACCGATCCACGGCCGCGCCAGGCCGGTCTCCTGCCATCGCGACACCACCGCCGCGAACCCCGGGTCGCTGACGGTGAAGTAGGCGGCGCCGAGGTCCACCGGGCGGCCGTCCAGGAGGTCGCCGCCGAGCCGGCCGCCGGGCGCCGCGGCCCGCTCCAGGACCCGGACCGGCACGCCGGCGTCGTGCAGCGCCCGGGCGCAGGCCAGCCCGGCCACGCCCGCGCCGATCACGACGACTGTCACCCGAATAGTCTCTCAGGATGGAAATTCCGCAGCGGGCCCGCGTCGTGGTGATCGGCGGTGGGGTGATCGGCACTTCGGTCGCCTACCACCTGGCGAAGCAGGGCGTCACCGACGTGCTGCTGCTGGAGCGGGACCGGCTGACCGCCGGCACCACCTGGCACGCGGCCGGGCTGATGGTGACGTTCGGGTCGCTGTCGGAGACCTCGACCCGGATGCGGCAGTACACCCGCGACCTGTACGCGTCGCTCGAGGCGGAGACCGGCCTGTCCACCGGGCTGCGCCAGTGCGGGTTCATCGAGGTCGCCGCCGACCCCGGCCGGCTGGAGGAGTACCGGCGGGTCGCCGCGTTCAACCGGCACCTCGGCGTCGACGTCCAGGAGATCTCCCCCCGCGAGGTGCGGGAGCTGTTCCCCCTCGCGCGGGTCGACGACATCCTGGCCGGGTTCTACGTGGCCGAGGACGGCCGGGCCAACCCGGTCGACGTGACCATGTCCCTCGCCAAGGGCGCCCGCCAGCGCGGCGTGCGGATCCTGGAGGGGGTGCCGGTCACGGGCGTCACCGTCGCGAGGGGCGCCGTCACCGGCGTCCGGACCCCGTTCGGCGACATCGAGGCGGAGACCGTGGTCAACTGCGCCGGGATGTGGGCGCGGCAGCTCGGCGAGGAGGCCGGCGTCAGCATCCCGCTGCAGGCCGCCGAGCACTACTACCTGATCACCGAGCCGATCGACGGGGTGCACGCGGGCCTGCCGGTCCTGGAGGACCCGGGCTCCTACGGGTACTTCCGCGAGGAGGGCGGCGGCCTCATGATCGGCCTGTTCGAGGGGCAGGCGGCGCCGTGGTCGGTCGACCGGGTGCCGGAGGACTTCTCGTTCGGCACGCTGCCGCCGGACTGGGACCGGATGGCGCCCTACCTGGAGGCGGCGATGGACCGCATCCCGGTCACCGCGACCGCGGGCGTGCGGACCTTCTTCTGCGGCCCGGAGAGCTTCACCCCCGACCTGGCGCCGATCTTCGGCGAGGCACCGGAGCTGCGCGGCTACTTCGTCGCCGCCGGGCTCAACTCGATCGGCATCCTCACCGGCGGCGGCATCGGCCGGGCCCTGGCGCACTGGATCGCCGACGGCGAGCCGGACGTCGACGTGACCGGGATGCACATCGACAGGTTGCAGCCGTACCAGCGCAATCTGCGGTACCGCTCGGAGCGCACCGTCGAGGCGCTCGGCATGGTGTATCAGACCCACTACCCCAACAAGGCGATGCGGTCCGCGCGGGGCGCCCGCCGGTCCCCGCTGCACGACCGGCTCGCCGCGCACCAGCCGCACCTGCGCGACGTGTCGGGCTGGGAGATGCCGGACGTCTACCAGTTCCCCGGCACGCCGGAGCCGTCCTGGTCCCGCCCCGAGTGGTTCCCGCAGTGGGAGGCGGAGCACCGCGCGGTGCGGGAAGAGGTCGCGGTCATGGACATGTCGTTCATGGCCAAGTTCCTCGTGCAGGGCCGCGACGCGGGCGAGGTGCTGGAGCGGCTGTCGGCCAACCGGGTCTCCGGCGGCCTGGTCACCTACACGCAGTGGCTCAACGAGCGCGGCACCATCGAGGCGGACCTGACCGTCACGCAACTGGCCGAGGACCGGTTCTGGGTGGTCGCCTCCGACACCGCGCACCGGCACGTCCTGGCCCGGCTGCAGCGGCACACCGCCGGCTCGCACGCGTTCGTCACGGACGTGACCTCGGCATGGGCGCAGATCAACGTGCAGGGCCCGCTGTCGCGCGCGTTGCTGTCGCAGGTCAGCGACACCGACGTGACGATGCCCTTCCGCGGCGCCCGCGAGCTGGAGATCGGCTACGCGCGGGTGCTGTGCCTGCGCATCACCTACGTCGGTGAACTCGGCTACGAGCTCTACGTGCCGGCCGAGCAGGCCGTGCACGTCTACGACCGCCTGGTGGACGCCGGCTCCGCCGTCGGGCTGCGGCACGCCGGCCTCAAGGCCCTGGCGAGCCTGCGGCTGGAGAAGGGGTACCGCGACTACGGCCACGACATCGACAACACCGACGACCCGCTGTCGGCCGGGCTGGGCTTCGCGGTCGCGTTCGACAAGCCGTCGTTCATCGGCCGCGACGCGCTCCTCGCCCGCCGCGACGCCGGTCCCCTGACGCAGCGCCTGGTGCAGATCCTCGTGACGGACCCGTCGGCGCTGCTCTTCCACGGCGAGGTCGTCCGCCGCGACGGCCGCGACGTCGGCTACGTCCGCGCGGCCTCCTACGGGCACACCCTCGGCGGCGCGGTCGGCCTCGCCTACCTCGACGCGGGCACCGACGTGCTCGACCAGGCCTGGCTGGACGGCGGCAAGCTGACGGTGGTGGTCGCGGATCGCGAACATCCTCTGAAAGCGTCGCTGCGCCCCTTGTACGACCCGACGAGCGCCCGGGTCCGCGCCTGACAGCATGACCCCCTCATGATCCGGAAGACCCTGTGTACCCCTGGGTGCACAGGGTCTTCGGGATCACGGAAAGGTGGCACCATGGGGTCGATGAGCGCCAATGACGAGCCCGAGTGGACGGCGGAGGTGCACTTCTACGCCGCGACAGTTCCGCCGCCGTTGCACGACGAGTACAGGATCACGCTTGCCGCTGTCGGCGACTTCCGGCTCGACTACTCGCCCGACTACAACAAGCCGGTGTGGACCTACACCGCGCCGGTCGACTCCGAGACGCGCGCGGCCGTGCGGTCCGTCGTCGAGCGGGTGCAGGCCGCGCCCCCGGTGGATCGCTCGGGGCCGCAGGCGATCGGCGGTGACCGCTACTCCGCGTCGACCAGGATGAGCGGCAGGTGGGCCGAGGCCCCCCTCGAGCCGGCCCGCGAGCTGTGGCGGCTGCTCGGCGACCCGTTCGGGCAGGACGTCTGGGACGAGATCCGTGAGCGGCGGCAACGGTACATGGACGAGCACCCGCACGGTCCTCGCTGAGCGGTCAGCCGCCGGTGGGCGAGGCCGGGGCGGGGCCGCAGATGAAGTGGGGCTCCGGGTCGTAGCGCCAGGCGAAGCGCTCCCGGCGGATCTCCTTGCCGTCCTGCTTGAAGACGCGGAAGGCCTCCTGGGTGAAGCCCGGCAGGCCGTCGGTCGGATTGCAGTCCGGTTCGCGCAGATACGTGGTCGTCGGCTGCACGGTCTTGGTGCGCGGGCCGTACTCGGCGGTGACGTCCCAGCGCTTCGTGCCGAACAGCGTGACGGTGATCGACGTGTCGGTGGTGGCGGTGTCGATGAGCACGCCGGTCGGGGAGTCGTTGCGGAAGCGCAGGTCGAGGGACGGATACACCACGGTCGCCTCGATGACCGACGGGTAACGGTCGAAGTAGTACGTGTGCGGGCGGTGCTCCACGTCCTGCAGGCCGGCGTAGAAGACGGCGTTGAACAGGGTGGTGGCGACCTGCGACACGCCGCCGCCGGGCGAGTTCTTGATCTTTCCGTCCTCGATGCCGGGGGCGTCGACGTATCCCTTGGCGTGGGTGCGCTGGCCGACGTGGCCGTTGAGGGAGAACGTCTGGTCCGGCAGCACGACGGCGCCGCGCAGGGCCTCGGCCATCGTGCGGATGTTGACCACGCGGGACTGGCCGGCGTCGAACTTCGTGGTGAACGTGGACAGTTTCTCCCGGATGCCGAGCCCACCGAGCTGGGTCGAGGACACGGCGGCCGGCTTGGCGGTCAGGCCGACCTCGACCCGCCGCGGGGTCGCCGAGGTGTGCAGCGCGGCCAGGATCGCCGGGGTCGCCGCGGCGAGGTCGGCCTGCTGGCCGTCGACCTGGGGTTTGACGACCGGCCGGTCCTGCTCGACGGTGAACGTCGCGTCGGTGGCGGCGACCTCGATCTTGGTGAAGGACGGCACCGCCTTGCGCAGGGCGGCGGTGTCCAGGGACGGCTGGACGAGACCGTCGGCGTCGGACTCCAGTTTCAGCGCCGCCGCGATGGCGGGGACGGGGACGGTGACCTCGCCGCGGGGCGTGACGAGGACCAGCGGCGCGGCGACGGCGGGGGTCGCGAGGTCCGCGAGCAGGCGGTCGACGTCGGCCTTGGTGCTGCGGGGCACGAGGTCCACGACGGGGAAGTCCACGGTCTGCCGGCGCAGCCAGCCCTCCTCCATGATCGCCCCGACCCGGTGCCGGTCGATGCCGCGGCCGGTCACCGGGTGCACCGCGACCGGGCGCTGCTTGTCGAACCGGACCGCCGGCAGCACCGGGGCGTCGCCCTGGGTGCCGAGGTGGGCCATGAGCGCCTCGTACAGCCGGGTAGCGTCGGCGTGCACGACCGGTTCGACGGTGATCCCGCCGTGCAGCCACGCAAACGGCCCGGGCGTCGCCCGCACGGCCCGGTCGACGGTGGCGTCGACGTCCAGGACCAGGCCGACGGCGGCGGGGTCGATGGCGGCGCCGGCCGCACCGACGCGGACCGGGACCGGGGCGGCGACCCGCTCGCGCAGGGTGTCGCGCAGCAGCCGCACCGCGTCGGCGCGGGAGTGCCCGCCGAGGTCGACGCCGAGGACGTGCACGCCCCGGTCGACGTCCCTGGCGTACGTGCTGACCGCCGTGACGAGGGGCACCACGACCAGCAGCGTCACGGTCGCGGTGAGCCGTCGCCGGCGGCGGGCCCGGGCGCGCCGCACGATGGGCGGCACGACGGGACGCGCCTGCGGCGCGGTGGGTGCCAGCCGGCGCAGTCGGGACAGCAGGTCCGTTGCCATACAACAGACCATGCCCGATTTGTACCCTCTGTCTGGCTCGATCGGCCCCGATGTCCCCCAACGTGTCACTGTGATGGCGCCGCGTGCTGCGGGTATGCCGTTCTCGGCCCTGAGCAGCCACCGGCAGCGACACTGATGGGCCTCGCTGGCAGGATGTACGGGTGCGGCAGTTCCGGATGTTGGCCATGCGCGTGCGCTCGCCCGAGGCGAGTGCCGCACTGACGCATGCCGCCCGCCGGATCGACCTGCCCGTCGCCCAGCTGCCCGGCGACCCCGCCGAGGTCACCGGGCTGCGCTCCGCCGACGGCGTCGCCTGGCGCGCGGCCGGCGGCTACCTGACCACCCTGATCGCCGCCGGCGCCGACATCCGCCTGCACGGCGCGAGCCCCAGCTGGTTCGCCGGTCTCCCCCGCGACGTCACCGGCCGCGACATCCGCCTGGTCAGCGTCGGCGAGGCGCCGGACCTCGTCGGCCCCCGCCCGGCCGTGGCGAAGCTCGCCGACGAGAAGCACCCCGCGTTCTCCGCCGCGTGGGTGCGCAACGCCGACGACCTGCGCAACCGGCTGCGCACCGCCCGGCTGCCGGCCGACAGCACCCTGATCATCATGGATCACTGGCTGGACCTCGCCTCGGAGTACCGGGTCTTCACCATCGGCCGCGAACCGGTCGCCTGGTCGCCCTACGTGGTGGAGGGCGAGGAGTGGAGCCCGACGCTGCGCCACCACCGCGCGTCCTGGCACGACGAGGCGGCCACGTTCGTCGCGCTGATGCTCGCCGACCTGCCGCACGAGGACGTCCCGCCGACCGCTGTCATCGATGTCGGCCGCACCGAGTCCGGCGACTTCGCCGTCCTCGAGGTCAACAACGTGTGGAGCTCCGGGCTCTACAGCTGCGACCCGGACGGGGTCCTGCGCGCCGTGCTCGCCGCCAACGACCCCGACTGCGCCCCCCGCTGGCGCTGGCAGCCCGCCCCCGCCCTGGGCGCCTGACAGCTGAACACACGCGCGTGACCAGTGAACACACGCGCGTGACCAGCGCGCCGCTCGGCAAACGCGGGTGACCGGGGCGCAGTCCTCACAACGGCGCGGCCTGCGACGGCGCCGCCCGGCGGAGTCGGCGGACCGGGCGGATGAGCAGCACCGCCGCGCACACGCCGACGGTCACCGCGGTGGCCAGCAGCAGCAGGTCCCGCGGCGCGACCACGGTCGCCACCGGGCCGACGAGCGCCTGACCGACCGCGACCCCGGAGACCGAGCCGGCCACCTCATACGCGGTGACCCGGTTCAGCACCTCGGGCGGAACCAGGGTCTGGACGCTGGTGGTCCACATCACCGACCAGAACGCCCAGGAGAACCCGCCGAGGATGTGCCCCGCGATCAGGACGCCGAGCGGCGGTTCGAGGGCCACCGACAGCGGGATGGCGGCGAACCCGATCAGCACGATCCCGCCCGCGGCCAGGGGACGCGCGGGGCGGAACCGGATCGCGACCAGGCCGCCGAGGACGGTGCCGCAGCCGAGGCCGGCCATCGTCCAGCCGTAGGCGGCGTCGCCGAGGCGTTCGCCGATGAGCCGGGAGCCGAGCGGGATGTACGGGCCGAAGACGAACAGCCCGAAGAACACCCACACCACGATCACCGACCACATCCAGCTGCGGGACCTGAACTCCGTCCAGCCGCGCCGCAGGTCGGCCAGGACCGTGGTGCCGTGTCCGGGAACCGTGACCGAGACCCTGATCAGGGTCAGGCAGAGGCCGCTGAGCAGGAAGGTGCCGGCGTCGAACAGGTACACCGCGCCCGCACCGGTCAACGTCATCAGCACCCCCGCGAGGACCGGGCCCCCGAGCTGTGTCGCCGCGTCGGCGATCTTGAGGGTGCCGTTGGCGCGCTGTGGGTCCTTCGCGACCAGCGGGACCATGCCGTTGACGCCCGGCTGGAACATCGCCGCCGCGACCCCGGCCAGGGCGGAGGCCACCAGCAGCAGCCACAGCGGCGGGGTGCCGGCGAAGAAGGCGACGGCGACCGCACCCTGCGTGCCGGCCCGCACCACGTCGGCGCCGATCATCATGGCCCGCGCGCCGATCCGGTCGGCGAAGACCCCGCCGAACACCAGGAAGCCCACGAACGGGGCCGTCCAGACGGCAAGAACGTACCCAACGCCGGAGACGCCGTAGATCGCCCCGACGGCGAGCGCGGCGGCGACCGGCATCATCGCGTCGCCCAGCAGCGACACCACCCGGGCCGCGAAGTAGAACGAGAAATCCCTGGTCCAGAGCCGTGGCGTGACGTCGCCGGCCGGCGGTAGAACGATGACTGCGGTCATCCGAAGTGCTCCATGATCGCCAATCATGGTGGGGTACCGGCCGATGTGCAGGCGCCCGGCGCGACATCATTGGGTACATTCCTGCCATGCCCAACCGCGTCGTCGCCGTCCTCGGCCCGATCCAGGAGATGTATCCGGTCACCTGCGCGTCCGCCGTCTTCGGCGACCACGGCCCCGACATCCCGCGCCACTACGACTTCCGGCTCTGCACCGAGCGCCCCGGCCCGGTCCGCACCACGATGGGCGTCGACGTCGTCGTCGAGGACGGCCTGGAGGCCCTCGCCGACGCCGACACCGTCCTCGTCGCCGGCTGGTGCCCGCCCCCGTCCGCGGACCTCGACGCCGCGGTCCTGGCCGCGCACGCCCGCGGCGCCCGGATCGTCGCGGTCTGCTCCGGCATCCACGTCCCCGCGCGCCTGGGCCTGCTGGACGGCCGCACCGCCGCCGCGCACTGGGAGGCCACCGGCGAGCTGAGCCGGCACTACCCGGCGGTCCGCGCCGACGGGACCGTGCTCTACGTCGACCACGGCGACGTCGCCACCGCCGGCGCCACGGCCACCACCGTCGACCTGTGCCTCAACCAGGTCCGGCGGGAGCACGGCGCGGCCCTCGCCATGCGCATCGGCCGCCAGCTGTCGGCGGCCCCGCAGCGGGAGGGCTGCCAGCGGCAGTATCCGGCGCTGCCGACCGCCGGCCCGGTCCCCGACTCGCTCGCCCCGCTGCTCGACTGGATCGCCGCCAACCTGGGCCGGCCGATCTCCCTCACGGACCTGGCCGCCCGCTCGGGGATGTCACCGCGGACCCTCAACCGCCACTTCCACGAGCAGCTCGGCATCTCCCCCGGCCGCTGGCTGCTCGACCGGCGCATCGCCAGCACCCGCGCGCTGCTGGAAGAGACCGACCTGCCGGTCGAGACGATCGCCGAACGCGTCGGCCTGTCCTCCGCCGTGAACCTCCGCCGCCGCTTCCGCGCCGCCGTCAACACCACCCCGGCCGAGTACCGCCGCGCCTTCCGCTGACTTCCAATGATCCGGAAGACCTTGTGCACCCAGGGATGCACAAGGTCTTCCGGATCACGAGGAAAGGTGCGCCGCGCGGACCCGGAGGAGCCAGTCCTCGGCGACCCGCTCGTCGGGCTCGGCGGGCAGGACGCCCGGGGTGGCGTCGAACGCCGCCTCGTAGTCGGCGAGCATCCGGCGGGCGAGCTCGATGTCGCCGGCGGCGACCTGCTCGCCGAAGTCGAGGAAGCGCTGCGGGTCGTCGAGGCGGATCCGGATCTCGCCGGTGGTGTAGGCGGTGTGGCCCTGCCAGCACAGGCGGAGCAGGTGCCGGGCGTGCTTGGCGGTGCGGTGGCGGGTCTCGGAGGAGAACGAGCCGTCGCCGCGCGACTCCAGCTTGCGGAACTGCTGGGTGGCGTAGCCGAGGTACGCGTCACGGATGCGCTTCGCGGACAGGAAGGCGGAGCGGATCGCGATCAGTTCGTCGCCGAGCGGGGTGCGCGTCTCGTACAGGTCCTCGGGCAGCCACATGAGCTCCGAGACCGTCGGGTTGCCGCCGAGGGCCAGGGAGCAGTACTTGCGGGCCTCGTGGAACGTGACGTCGGGGTGCGTGGTGACCCTCGACTCGGTCGGCTGCCGCAGGCCGTGGAACGCGACGGTCGGCGCCGCGAACACGCCGAGGCGGTCGATGTCGGAGCCGGGGCCGGCGAGCCCGTAGGCGGTCGAGCCGACGATCCCGGCGAGCAGCACGTTGTCCGGCGTCATGATCTCATTCTCCCCGGCGTGTCATCGGGTTTACAGATCCCCGGCGCGCAGCAGCGCGCCCACGCCCAGGGTCGCGCGCAGCGGGTCGTCGTCGTCGTCGAGGTCGTCCACGACGCAGGCGGTGCCGAGGTACTCCGCACCGACCTCGAGGACCATCTCGCGGGCCGCACCGGCCTGGGCGCCGCTCTCGATCCAGTCGTCGACGCACAGCACCCGGTCGCCGGGCCGGACGAGTCCACGCCGGAAGCTCATGATCCCGCCGCCGCCGTGGTACGAGGACGGCAACGCCCGCCGGATGTACGCCGGATCCGACCCGAGCGCGACCCGGTCGTTCTTGCGCACCTCGACGAACCCGACCCCGAGATGCGCCGCCACGAGCGCCCCGACGAGACTGCCGCGCGACACGGGCCCGACGACCAGCGTCGGCGCGCCCGGGACCAGAGCCGCGAGCGCGGCGGGCAGGTCCCGCAGCACCACCGGGTCCCGCCACCACTCGGTCACGTCCGCGTACGCCACGCCCGGCCCGCCCCGCCAGTGGAACCCGACCTGCAGCCGGCCCACGAGATCCACCACGCCGCCGACGCTAACAGCCGGCGAAAACCCGGCCGCGCGGGGCGGGTCATGGCACGTACGATCCGTCGCGTGCGCGGCCTGCCCCGTCAGTACCGACCGAAACCGTACTTCAAGGACGCCTCCGTCTACGTCCAGCTGTTCTGCGCCGGCCTGATGACCGCCGCCTCGGCCCTGATCACCGTGGTCGAGCCCGCGTTCTGGTCGGTCTTCGGGCTGCTCTTCTTCGGCTTCGGCCTGGTGCTGGCCGAGGCGACCCGGCGCCAGCGCCTGGACGACGTGACCCGCAACCGCCTCGAGCCGTTCCTGGGGCGGCTCCGGCGCGGCGACGTGGACGGCTACGGCTGGCTGCTGAAGGTCCTCGCCACCATCGACGGCCGCACGCCCAGGGCCCGCCGCCGCAGCCGGGTCGCCCTGGCCGCCATCACCGCCGACGAGCGGTTGCTGGACGGCCTGATCTGGCACTGCCGGCACCGCCAGATCAGCGTGGCGGTCTTCGCCGAGCGGCTCGGGCGCCCGGGCGCCGCGGGCCTCACCCCGGTGCTGGCGAGCCTCCACCCGGACGGCCACGTCCGTCAGGCCGCCGTGACCGCCATGGGCCGCCGCCCGCTACGCCCCGCCCACCTGCCGTTCCTGCTGGAGCGGGCGAACGACTGGGTGCCCGAGGTCCGCGCCGCCGCGCACGAGGTGCTGCGGTCCCAGCTCGGGCAGCATCCGGGGCTGCTGGCACCGGCCCGGATGGCCTTCGAACGGGTCGCCAGGCGCCGGCACGCTCCCACGCTGCGCGACCTGATCTACGGCTGAGCCTGCTGACGGCGGCGATGGACGCGGCGGGCAACGCCGGAGAGCACCGGGACGAGCACCCACCAGACATACGCGTAGTGGCTCACGAACGACAGCGGGATCGACAGCAGGAACGCCGCGGCGAGGGACCCCGAGGCGATCAGCGCGCCCGTCGTCACGCCCGGCGGGGTGCCCTCGCGGAACAGCCCGTGCCGGCGGATGGTGCGCACCATCGCCATGAACAGCAGCGCCGCGACCACCTGGACCCCGGCGTAGAAGGTGAACCGGGCCTGGAACGCGCCGTCGCCGTTGAGCACCTTCGTCGCGAACGGCGTGATGACCTGCATGAGCAGCCACAGCAGGGTCAGGATGCTCAGCTTGCCGCCATCGTCTCCACGTAGCGGAAGACCCGGTGGTGCCCGGAGCAGCCAGCGGGGCGTGACGCCCTGCATCTGCGGGACGGATTTGCTGGTGGTCGCGATGGTCCGGGCAGCGCGCGTACTGAGACTGCGCAGCTGCTGCTCCTGTTCCTCAGTTCTCACGGCCGATTTCCACATTCTCAAGAATGCCGAGCGCGTCCGGCACCAGCACCGCAGCGGAATAGTAGGCGCTCACCTATCACGCATTCCAGGCGATTGACACGGTTGAGCCGCCGCCCATCGGCGGCACAAAAGAAAGGGGATTCGGGTCGCCCTCAGTATGCCGTCGAACCTGGCCGATCGGGCGGTAAACCAAAAATGGTCGGCCAATTTTCAGCGATACCGTCAGCGGCGCGGGCGCACTCGTGCACCGCATTTCCGGGACGGCAAACTGTCGGGTCCACGACAGTTCACCGGCTGCTGACCAGCTCCGCCTCGAACCCGTCGGTGTCTTCCAGATATGCCGCGTAGTGCGCCGGCCCACCCGCATACGGATGCCGGTCAGGGAACAGCAACGACCACCCGTGCCCACCCGCCGCACCGACGATCGCGTCGAGCCGCTCCCGGTCGTCGACGTGGAACGCCAGATGGTTGAGCCCGGGCCGGCACCGCTCGTGCCGGTCCGCCGTCAGCGCCGGCGACTGCTCCACCACGAGGTAGGTCGCGCCGAGCCGCCAGCTGCGCCCCGCGGGCCAGTCCTGGAACTGCGTCCAGCCGAGCTCCCCGAGCAACCAGCCCCAGCTGCGCACGGCCCGATCCAGGTCCGGCACCCACAGCTCGACGTGATGCAGCACCGCTCAGCTACCCGAAACTGCTGGGCTACTCGAAGCGGGCGGGGTCGCCGGCGCCGACCCGGAGGATCTCGGGCTCGTCGCCGGACAGGTCCACGACCGTCGTCGGCTCGACCCCGCACTCGCCGTCGATCACGGCGTCGACCTGATGGTCGAGCAGCTCCTTGATCTCCCAGCCCTGTGTCATCGGCTCGTCCTGGCCGGGCAGCAGCAGCGTGCTGGACAGCAGCGGCTCACCCAGCTCCGCGAGCAGCGCCTGGGTGACCGTGTGCTCCGGGATGCGGACCCCGACCGTGCGCTTCTTCGGGTGCAGCAGCCGGCGCGGCACCTCGGGGCTGGCCGGCAGGATGAACGTGTAGCTGCCCGGGGTCGCCGCCTTCACCAGGCGGAACACCGAGTTGCTGATCTGCACGAACTGCCCGAGCTGGGCGAAGTCCCGGCACATCAGCGTGAAGTGGTGCCGGTCGTCCAGCTTCCGGATGTCCCGGATCCGCTCCAGCCCCGGCCGGCTGCCCAGCTGGCAGCCCAACGCGTAGCAGGAGTCCGTCGGATAGGCGATCAGGCCGTCGTCGCGCAGCACCGACACGATCTGCTGCAGCAGCCGCGGTTGCGGGTTGTCGGGGTGCACGTCGAGGAACCTGGCCACAGCCAAGAGCCTACGCGCACCCCGGCTGGACTACAGTCGATGCCATGCCATCCCCGCAGCTTCCGGCGGCATGTCCGTAGCGCCGCCGGACCCGGGTGCGGCCGGCACCGTCGGCGAGCTCGTCGAGCGGCTGCGGCAGCTGAAGGTCTGGGCCGGCGACCCGTCGTTCGAGCGGATCAAGGACCGGGTCGACGCGGCCTGGACCGCGGCCGGGCGCCCGCCCGGCGAGCTGCCCGGCAAGACCACGATCGTCGACTGTTTCCGGGCCGGCCGGCGGCGGTTGAACGCCGACCTCGTGGTCACGGTCGTCGCCGCGCTGCACCCCGACCCCGGCTACACGGCGCAGTGGCGGCAGGCGCTGCAGGTCGTCGGCGGGCAGGCCCTCGCCGCCGCACAGGTCCGGGTCTGGGACACGCTGCCGCCGGACCTGGCCGCGTTCACCGGCCGGGACGCCGAGCTGGACCTGCTGCGCGAGGCCGTCGGCGAGGATGCCGCCCGCCCGGTGGTGATCACCGGGATGGCCGGGGTCGGCAAGACCCGGCTCGCCGTGCACGCCGCCCACGGGAGCTCGCTCGACCGGGTGCTGTTCGTCGACCTGCGCGGGTTCCATCCCGACGCCGGCCAGCCACCCGCCGAGCCGGGTGCGGTGCTCGACGGCTTCCTGCGCCTGCTCGGCGTCCCCGGCCAGCAGGTCCCGCACGACCTGCCGGCCCGCTCCGCGGCGTTCCGCGAGTGCCTGGCCGGCACCCGGACCCTGCTGATCCTGGACAACGCCGCCAGCGCCGACCAGGTCCGTCCGCTGCTGCCCGGCGACGGCGTCCCAGTGCTGATCACCAGCCGGCGCCGGCTGGCCGTGCCCGGCGCGACCCAGGTGGCCCTTGAGGTGTTCACCGCCGCCGAGGCCCTGACGTTCCTCACGGCCGCCGCGCCGCACGTCCCCGCCGGCGCGGACCCCGGTGCGGCGGCCCGCGTCGCGCACCGCTGCGGCCGCCTGCCGCTGGCGCTCGGGCTGGTCGCCGCGCACGTCCGGGCGAAGCCCGGCTGGACCCTGACCGACCACGCCGACCGGCTCGACGAGCGGCACGAGCGGCGGCACCTGGACGGCGGCGTGCAGGTGGCGCTGGACCTGTCCTACCGGGACCTGCCCGCCGACCGGCAGCGGCTGCTGCGGCTCGTCGCGGTGCAGCCCGGGCAGGACGTCGACGCGCACGCCGCGGCCGCCCTCGCCGGCACCGACCCGGCCGCGGCCCACGACCGGCTGCGCGAGCTGTGCCGGGACCACCTGCTGCAGGAGGCGGCGCCCGGCCGGTACACCATGCACGACCTGATCCGCGCCTACGCCGCGAACCGCTCCGGTGACGACGACTCCCCCGCCGACCGCCGCGCCGCGCTGACCCGGCTGTTCGACTACTACCTGGCGGCCGCGGCCCGGGCCATGGACGTCCGGCACCCGGCCGAGGCGCACCGGCGGCCGCACGTGCCGCCGCCCGGCGCGGCGCTGCCCGCCCTGGACGACCCGGCCACGGCGCTGGCCTGGCTGGACATCGAACGACCCGGGCTGGTCGCGGTCGCCGCGCACACCGCCGCCCACGGCTGGCCCGGCCACACCGTCCACCTGGCCACCGTCCTGTACCGCTACCTCACCGGCGGACACCTCGGCGACGCCCTGATCGTGCACGGCCACGCCCGGGACGCCGCGCGGCGCGCCGGCGACGCGGCCGGGCACGCCCTGGCGCTGACCAACCTGGGCGTCACACACCTGGCGGTCGGCCGGCCCGGACCGGCCGCCGACCTGCTCCGGGAAGCGCTGGACCTCTTCCAGGACGTGGCCGACCCGGTCGGGCAGGCCCGCGCGCTGACGAACCTCGGCGTCATCGAGACGGAGTTCGGCCGCTACACCTCGGCGGTGGACGGCTACGAGCAGGCCATCGCGCTGTTCCGGCGGGCCGGCGACGGGACCGGCGAGGCGCACGTGCTCGGCAACCTCGGTGAGCTGGAGGCCCGGCTCGGCCGCGCGGAGGCGGCGACGGCGCACCACGAACGCGCCCTGGCGCTGTTCCGGCAGGCCGGCGACGACACCGGCGAGGCGTGGGTGCTGAGCATCCTCGGTGAGGCCGAGGTCCGGCGCGGCGACCACGGGCCGGCCCGGGCCCACCTCCAGCAGGCGCTGGTGCTGTACCGGCAGCTCGCCAACCGCCTCGGCGAGGCGTGGGTGACCGACAGCCTCGGCGCCCTCCACCATCACCTCGGCCGGCCCGCCGAGGCCATGGAGCATCACCGCCGGGCCCTGGAGGTCTTCCGGGAGACCGGCGACCGGGACGGCGAGGCGAGCGCGCTCATCGGCCTCGGCGAGGCGGCGCAAGCGCTCGGCCGCCCGTCCGAGGCGGTCACGTTCCACGCCGCGGCCCTCGGCATCTCCGAGGACCCGTATCCGCAGGCCCGCGCCCACACCGGCCTCGGCCGCGCCCACCAGGTCCTGGACGACAGCGTCCGGGCCGGGCACCACTACCGGCGCGCCCTGCGCCTGCACACCGAGCTGGGCACCCCCGACGCGCTCGAACTGCGCGCCGTGGTGGAGACCGGCGCGCTGCAATGACCGCGGCGGCCCCACCCGGAACGGATGGGGCCGCCGTCAACTGCGTCCCCCTCAGCCGCAGTTGAGCACGATCTCCGGGTCCCAGTTGGTCCGCCACCGCGTCGGCGTCGTGTAGACGCAGTAGAACTCGTAGTGCGGGGCGATGCTGCCGGAGATGCTGGCGACCAGCACGTCGTTGCGCCACACCTTCAGTGACACCTGCTTGCCCTCCGGATGCTCCGGCGTCGGGCAGCCCTCCCCGTCGGCGTAGGCGACGACCGCGGCCACCGGCTGCTGATACAGGTCGTGCTGGATGACGCAGCGGCCCGCCGCCGCCGCGGACGGCCCCGCCCAGGCGGGTGCCGAGGTGATCACCCCGGCACTGACGCCCGTCGCGGCGGCCAGCGCCACCCGGCCCACCACACCCATGACACCCGTTCCCATCTACGTCCTCCTGTCGGCCGGCAATGTGCTCACCGACGACGATCCGGCACCGCCCGGTCCCCGCACCCGGATCCCGAACGAATCCGAACGCGGCCGCACCGGATGCCGCGGAAACATCGATGGGGTAGGAAGGTGCCATGACGGATCTGGAGGCGGTGACCGACTGGGTCTCGGGCTACGTGCGGGCGTGGGCCAGCAACGACCCCACCGAGATCGGGGACCTGTTCGCGCTGGACGCGGCGTACTACCCGGCGCCGTTCGACGAACCGTGGCGGGGCCGGGCGACGATCGTGCGGCGGTGGCTGGCGCAGCGGGACAAGCCGGGCACGACGACGTTCACGTGGCATCCGGTGACGGTCGGGCCGGACCTCAGCGTCGTCCAGGGTGTCACGACGTATCCGAAGCGGGTGTTCAGCAACCTGTGGCTGATCCGCCTCGACGGCGTCGGGCAGTGCCGGGAGTTCACCGAATGGTGGATGCGCCAACCCGCTCGCGCCTGAGGCTCACAGCAGGTCGGGCAGCGGCGCGGGGCGCAGGCGGCGCCAGACGACGACGGTGTAGGCGATCAGCAGGGCGGTGGTCAGGATGTGGGCGACGGAGGCGGCGATCGCGTTCTCGATCTCCCGGTCCGCCCCGTCGGGCCGACCCGACAGGGCCGCGAAGACCAGGGTCGGCACGAGGGCGACGCGCCCGACGAGGATGGTCCAGTGCCGCAGGACGGCACGCCGGTCGAAGCCGAGGCGGTCGGCGACCGCGCCGATCATCAGGAACCACAGCAGGAACAGGATGAGACACGCCCAGAGCCCGTCCCGGGCCAGCGCTCCGGCCTCGGCCGCGGCGCGGAACGTGTCGTCGGCGCCGGGCAGCATGCCGAGGTGGGCGGCGCCGGCGCGGCGCAGGGCCCAGATGTTGACCGCCTGCAACCCCACCTGCGCGACGCCGAGCAGGACGAACCCGGCGGTGGCGACCTGCCACAGCGGCGACGGGCCGCCGGCGTCGACGAGCGCCCGCACCTCGGCGGCGTCCGGGACCCCGCCGTGGGTCGCGCACAACAACTCGGCACCGGCGGCGTAGCCGGGCTGGCCGCAGCGTTCGCACGGCATCGACACAACGGTCACAAGCACGGCAGCGTAGAGCAGGTGGACGGGTTGCGCTGACCGCCGAACGGTCAGGGTCCGAGGTGCGCTTCGATCGAGTTCGCCCAGGATGAGTAGGTCGGGGTGAAACACAGCTCGACCCGGTCACGGGCAGCCCAGGTTCTGCCATCCCGACAGCCTGAACCCCGACCGGCCCCGCACCGGGAACGCTGACCTGCATCTCACCCAACTGCCTGGACCCTGGGTGATGATGTCCACGGCAAGCCGCTCCCGGTAGGTCCGCACGGCTATGGAGCACCCTAGCCGGTCTATGCCTTGGGGGACACCAGCCGAAGGTGGCCGTTTGTTCCGCAGCCCCGTATGCCTTGGTTGGCGGTCGGCTGATCAGATGCCGGACTCGGCCGCGATGGTGGTGTCGGTGCCGTGGCCGGTGTGCACGACGGTGTCGCGGGGCAGCGTCAGCAGGCGGGTGCGGATCGATGCCAGGATCGTCGGCTTGTCCGAGAATGATCGGCCGGTGGCGCCCGGGCCGCCCTGGAAGAGGGTGTCGCCGGTGAAGACGACGCCGAGGGCCGGGGCGGAGAGGCAGACGGCGCCGGGGCTGTGACCCGGGGTGTGCAGGACGGTCAGGTCGGTGCTGGCGACGGTGATGACCTGGCCGTCCGCGAGGGTCGCGGACGGCTCCAGGTCGGGGTGGCGCATATGCCACAGCGGCAGGTCCCCGGGGTGCAGCAGGATCGGCGCGCCGGTGCGCAGCGCCACCTCCGGGGCGGCGTCGATGTGGTCGTCGTGGCCGTGGGTGCAGACGATCGCGAGCAGGTGGCGGGAGCCGACGGCGTGCAGGATCGCGGCGGCGTCGTGGGCCGCGTCGATGACGACGGCCTCGGTGTCGTCGCCGACGATCCAGACGTTGTTGTCGACGTCGAACGTCTCGCCGTCGAGCGAGAACGTCCCAGAGGTCACCAGTCGTTCGATCCGCGCCATACGTCCCAGCTTAGAGACCCGGGAACTTCCCGTTGCGGAACAGGTCGACGAAGATCTGGTGGTCGGCGCGGGCCCGGGCACCGTAGGAGTGGGCGAAGTCGACCAGGGTGTCGACGAAGCCGTCCTCGTCGCGGGAGATCGCGGCGACGATCGCCTCCTCGGTGGAGAAGTTGACGAGGTCGTGGCTGGACTCGTCGTCGGCGACGGAGTGCATGCGTGCGGTCGCCCGGCCCAGGTAGTTCACCACGCTGGTCAGGTCGGGCAGCTCGTTGACGTCGCTCCAGTCCAGGTCCGCGGCGTAGGGCGACACCTCGGCGACGACCTGGCCGACGCCGCGCAGCTCGGTGTAGCCCGCCCACGCGTCCGCGTGCGCCTGCAGGGCCCGCTGCGACTCGCTGGTGCGGTGGCCCTGGTGCTTGAAGTAGGCCTTCACCTTCGGGTCGGTGATCCAGCGGGACACCGCCGGGGTCTGGCCCTGCTTCATGTAGATGATGACGTCGTTCTCCAGGGCCTGCGTGTGGCCTTCGAGGAGGACGTTGTACGAGGGCAGCCCGGCCGAGCCGATCCCGACGCCCTTGCGCATCACGACGTCCTTGATGGAGTACTGCGGTGAGTGGGAACCGTCCCACGACGGCAGCGTCGGCAGGTACGCCGCGAACGCCGCCTCGACCTCGGCCCGGGTGGGCGCGTCGACGAGGTACACGCCGTCGCTCATCGCGAAGCGGCGGTCGTAGTCCTCGATCACGGTCTGCTCGTCGAGGAGGGCGACCCGGGTGTTGAGCCGGGCCCGCTGCAGCACGTCGCGCAGCACGCCGTCGGTGGTGTCGAGGGTCAGCGACCCGATCGCCTCCTCACCGCCGGCCGCGATCGCGCGCAGCTCCGACACGTACGTGCGGGCGTAGCCGGCGACCAGGTCACCGATCACGGTGTCGGAGAGGGCCTTCGCGTAGCCGATGAGCGCGACGCTCGCCGCGAACCGCTTCAGGTCCCAGATGAACGGCCCGACGTATGCCTCGTCGAAGTCGTTGACGTTGAAGACGAGGACGCCTTCGGAGTTGAGGTAGGTGCCGAAGTTCTCGGCGTGCAGGTCACCGTGGATCCACACGCCGGAGGTCCGCTCGTCGAGGAACGGGTCGGCGAGGCCGTTGAGGTCGGCGTAGTAGACGCAGGCGCTGCCCCGGTAGAACGCGAACGGCGTGGCGGCCATCTTGCGGAACTTGCGGCGGAACGCGGCGGGGTCCTGGGCCATCAGCTCGCCGAACTCGCTCACGAGCACATCGACCAGCTGATCGGCCCGCTGCTGGGAGTCAACCATTGATCAACCGTAAGCACCCGCCGCAACCGGCGCGCGCACAATGGCGCAATCACGACAGGCGGAACTCCGAAGCGGTTGATACCCTCAGCGCCCACCGGATCTTCCCCGCCCGAAGGACCTCTGTGACCGCCCTGCTCGTCGTGCTCGTCGTCGTGCTGCTCGCCGCCGTGGCGGTCCTCACCGCGGTCCTCCTGCGCCGCCGCCGACCGCCGCGGGAGCCGGCGAAGGCGCAGGACCCGTTCCGGGACACCGACGCCGACATGCTGCGCGGCGACCCGCGCGCCCTGACCGCGGGCGACACGGTGGAGATCAAGGGGCAGGCGTACACCGTGCGCGGGAGCCTGCACTACACCGAGCAGTCCTGGGGCTGGGCCGAGCACCTGCTCGACGACGCGGCCGGCGGGCCCAAGGTGTGGCTGTCCGTGGAGGAGGACCCCGACCTGGAGCTGGCGCTGTGGCACGAGGTGCCGTCGGCGACGGTGAGCCCGGGCGCGGCGACTGTCGACTTCGACGGGCGGCGGTACACCAGGGACGAGTCGGGCACCGCCAGGTTCGCCTCGACCGGCACGACCGGCCTGCACGCCGCCGGGACCGCGAAGTACGTCGACTACGCCGCCGCCGACGGGGCGCTGCTGTCGTTCGAGTCCTACGCCGGGCCCGGCGAGGCCGACCGGTGGGAGGTCGGGCGCGGCGAGCCGCTGCGGCGCGCCGAGGTCCGCGTCTGGTCGGCGGGCAGCTGAGCGTGCTCGTCACCCTGGACACCCCGTACACCGACACGACCGCCGCCGATCTGCGGTTCGCGCTCGGCCTGCCGCCGCAGCCCGCGCTGCGCTCGATGCGCGTCACGCTGCCGGCCGGTGTCGTCGTCCTGCGGCTGCTCGGCGCGTCCCATCAGGTGCGGTTCGAGCCGCACGCACTCGGGACGGCCCTCGTCGACGAGACCGTGGCGTGCCTGCCGGCGGTCACCGCGCGGATGCCGGAAGCGTTCGAGCAGCCCGGCTACCGCTTCACCGCGACGGTCCGGCGCCTGGCCGGTGCGGACTTCGACGCCGCCGTCGCCGATCTGCGCCGCCGCGCCACGGTCGAGGAGCACGTCCTGGCCGGGGTGTTCCCCGGCGACCGTGACGCGTTGACGGTCCTCGCCGCCCGGGCCGTCCCCGGCGGTGCCGCGTGGTGGACCGCGCACGCCTACCCCCAGACCGGCGAACTGGTCACGACCGAGACGACGGTGACATCCGCATGAAGCGCATCTGGTACGTCCTCGCCGCGAGTCTCGCCTCGATCGGGCTGGTCATCGGCGGGTTCACGGCCTGCTCCGGCAACTTCTCCCCGACGTCCTACGTCGCCAAGCACTACAGCCGCGCCGCGTCCCGCGACATCGGCACCGACGCCCGTGCCTACACCAGCGCCAAGTCCCCGACCAGGGTCGCGGACGAGATCACCCGCGCCTGGTCCCCGGCCGGCCGGTACGCCGACGGCACCGGCGTCTACCTGCGCTACTCCAACGACTCCGTCGTGCTCAAACCGAACGGCACCGGCACGCTGATCCTCGTGGAGGGGCTGCGGACCGCGTACCGCCGCTACTCCGGTGTGGTCGGCAACGGCTGGATCGGCCGGGGCGACGGCAACAGCGGCCGCGGTGGCGGCCCCGGCACCGGAAAGTAGACCGACATGCTCGATCTCGTCACCGACCTGGCGGTCACCCTCGGCTACGCCGCGGTCGGCATCGCCCTCATGGGGATCGGCGCCGTCCTCGTCGACCTCGCCACCCCCGGCTCACTGCGGCACCTCATCTGGCACGAGCGCAACGCCAACGCCGCGATCCTGCTCGCCTCCAACCTCGTGGCCGTCGGCACGATCGCGACCACGGCGATCGTCGCCAGCGACGGGGACTTCCTGCGCGGCATCGGCTCGACCGCCGGCTACGGGCTGATCGGGCTGCTGGTGATGACGGTCGCGTTCGTCGTGCTGGACATGGCGACGCCGGGGAAGCTCGGCGAGCTGCTGGTGCACCCCGAGCCGCACCCGGCGGTGTGGATCAGCGCCGTGGTCCACCTCGCGGTGGGTGCGATCATCGCCGCGGCGATCCTCTGATGGGCGCACCGCAGGAGCCGGAGAAGCCGGCGTTCGCACTGCCCGGCGCGGCACCGGAGGCGCCCGCGTCCGCACCGCCCGCCGCGGTGCCGCAGCAGCCCGCGCCCGCCCCGAAGCCGGCGTTCGCCCTGCCACCGGATCCGGCCGGGGCCCCGCAGCCACCGGTCGCTGTGCCCCCGCAACCATCGGGCGCCGGGGCGCGGGAGCAGCCCGGGGTTGCGGCGCTCGCGCCGCCGGCACCCCTTGCGCAGCCGGATCAGGCGCAGGCGCCGTTCGTACCCCTGCCGCAAACGCCTGACACAGCAACCGCCGCGACCCGGTCGGGCGGGCTGCACAAGGGGTGGCTCTGGGCGTTCGTGGCGCTCGTCGTCGTGGTGTGCGGGGTGTCGTGCTACGGGTCGCTGGGCGACTCCGGCACCGGGGTCGACGTGCCCGTCGCCGCGGACCAGCAGTCGGTCGTCGACGGACTGGCCAGGGCCACCGCCGCGCACGGCGTCTGCTACGGCTGGCGGCTGCAGACCTCCACGTCGACGGTGAACGTCGGCTCGAACCTCGGCGTGGGCAAGGCCGTCACCGACGACCCGGCGAAGTGTGCGAAATACGTCGAGGTGCAGGCCAACGTCCGCTACTACCCGGAGAGCAGCGAGTCCGAGGACTCCGCCACGTACACGATCAGGAGCACCCTCGGCGACTCCGGCCGGCTGGACCCGGCCGCGTTCGACCGGCTCGGCGCCGGCACCGGCAAGCTCCTGGACGACCCGTCGACCACGATCCTGGTCGCCGCCGACGCGCTGCCGCTGCTCACCCAGGAGGCGGGCCTGGCGCCGACGCCCGTGCCCGTGCCCGCCGCGACCGGCAGCGTCGCACCCGTCGCGACCGGCGGCAGCGACTTCCTCCGCGACCGGTGGGTGCTGCTCAGCGTCGCCGGCGGGCTGCTCCTCGTGGCCGCGGTCGCGCTGCTCCTGGGCATCCGCTCGTCCCGCCGACCGGCTCCGTGACCCGGTTCCGGCGCACCGCCGTCCTGGCGGCCGTGTTCGTCTGCGCCGCCTGCGGCCTGGTGTACGAGCTGGCGCTCGTCGCCCTCGGCAGCTACCTGATCGGCGACACGGCCGCGCAGGCGTCGATCGTGCTCGGCGTGATGGTCTTCGCGATGGGTATCGGGGCGCTGGCCGCGAAGCCGTTGCAGGGCCACGCGCTCGTCGCGTTCGCGTGGATCGAGCTGCTGCTCGCGCTGTTCGGCGGGCTGTCGGTCCTCGGGCTGTACGCCGCGTTCGCGTGGCTGGACCTGTACGCGCCCGCGCTGGTCGCCGTCGCGCTGCTGCTCGGCGCCCTGATCGGCGCGGAGATCCCGCTGCTGATGGTCCTGCTGCAGCGGATCCGGCGGCAGGACGCGGGCAGCGCCGTGGCGGACCTGTTCGCCGCCGACTACGTCGGTGCGCTGCTCGGCGGGCTGGCGTTCCCGTTCCTGCTGCTGCCGGTCTTCGGCCAGCTCCGCGGCGCCCTGGTCGTCGGCGTCGTCAACGCCGTCATCGGCGTGGTCGTGGTCTTCGCCGTGTTCCGGCGCGACCTGAGCCGCCGCGCGGGCGCCGCGCTGACCGGTGGCGCGCTCGCGGTCCTCGCCGTGCTCGGGTTCGCGTACTGGGTGTCCGCGCCGTTCGAGGTCACCGCGCGGCAGCAGCTCTACGCCGACCCGGTCGTCTACGCGACCCACAGCCGCTACCAGGAGATCGTCCTCACCTCCTCGATCGACGGGGCCGACGTCCGGCTGTTCCTCAACGGCGACCTGCAGTTCGCCTCGATCGACGAGTACCGCTATCACGAGGCCCTGGTGCATCCGGTGCTCGCCGGCACCCGGGGCCGGGTCCTGATCCTCGGCGGCGGCGACGGCCTGGCGCTCCGCGAAGTCCTGAAATATCCGGACGTGTCGGCGGTGACGGAGGTCGAGCTCGACCCCGCCGTGATCGCCCTTGCCCGGACCGACCCACGGCTGCGGGCGCTCAACGCCGCCGCGTACGACGACCCGCGCGTCCACCTGCTCAACCTCGACGCCTTCGCCTGGCTGCGCGACGGCCCGCCGCAGTTCGACGCCATCATCGTCGACATGCCCGACCCCGACGAGACGGCCACCGCGAAGCTGTACTCCGTCGAGTTCTATGCCATGGTCCGCCGCGCACTCGCCCCCGGCGGCCGGGTCGTGGTGCAGTCCGGCTCGCCGTACTTCGCGCAGCGCTCGTACTGGTGCGTGGAGGCGTCGCTGCGGGAGGCCGGGTTCGCGACGGCGCCGTATCACGTGGACGTCCCGTCGTTCGGCGACTGGGGCTTCTTCCTCGCCGCCCCCGGCACCGCCCCGGCCCTCTCGGTGGCGCCGCCGTCCGCGCTGCGGTTCCTGGACGCCGACGTGCTGCGGGCGGCCACGACCTTCCCCGTCGACCGGCGCCGGATCTCCGTGCCGCCGTCCACGCTGATGGACCCGCGCATCCTCGAGTACGCCCGCGAAGAGTGGAAGGGCTACTAGTAGTGCTTTGTCATGATCTTCGGCGGGGTCGTCGTTTCGGTTGCGGGAACTGGGTTC
>NZ_JBHSIU010000082.1:0-18199 GCF_042653625.1 Dactylosporangium cerinum
CTGGCGAACCATTCAAGCAACCCCTTGACAGCAAGCCTCACAGATCTTGGTCGACTGCTGTCTTACCTGGAGCCTCGCCCTCATCGATCCCCCGGGCCTGCCGCACCGGCCCTGAGCTGCAACATCAGTTTGGAAATCGCTCATTGGTCTGGACGTCCACCGTTTGCGTTTCTGGGTCATAGGTTAGCCGCATTCCTAGCTGTCGGTACACCTCGGCTTTGTCGGCTGGGTCGGCGCGGCGGAGGATGGCGATCGCGTCCGCCAGTCCGGTGACGAGGTCGGAGATCTCATCGTGGCTCATCCGACGCTGGCGCGTCCCGGCAGCCGGCGCTGCGGCGATCAGGATTTCGGCGTTGGCGCGCTCTTGTTCGACTTGGGCGATCCAGGTGGTGACGACGGCTGGGTCGGCGCTGGCCTCGAGGGCGGCGCGGTACCGCTGGAGTTTGGTGTCGCAGTCGGCGATGGTCAGGTTCGCGGCTTCTCGCGCCGGGTCGGGGCCGGTCGGCCCGGTGGCGGTTTGGGTGAGCATCTCGATGGTGTGGTCGCGTTGTGCGGGTGTGTCGTGGTGGGCTGGTAGGTGCCGGGCAGGGCTGGTGACGTCCGGCTGGTGGCCGGACGTGTCCGCCGGGTATCTGGTTTGGTCCTTTGTGGACGTTGTGGTGTTGCCCTGCGGGAGTCGGCGCGTAGGTGGCTGCCGGTGGTGGGGGTGTCAGGGGCCAGAAGCGGATGGTCGCGGGTCCGGGGTGGCGGGTGCTGGCGGGCTGGCCGGGTTTCTTGACGGGGTAGCTGTTGTGCCGGGCGCGTTTGACGGCGCGGGGGCAGCTGCGGTGCCGGCGTTCGGGGTTGGGCTTGTCCGCGATGTCGGCCAGGACCTTGGGTAGTGCCGCGTCCCAGTCCTCAGGGGGAAAGGCCGCCGTTCCGGTGGCGGTACGGCGGACCAGGCGCAGCGTGCGGGTGTAGCTGATCCGGTCGGGGTCCATGTCGGCGGCCTCGGCGGCGCGGGCGACCAGCACGGCCAGCGCGTAGTGGACGCTCAGCCAGGCCCAGATCTCCTGCCGGGCCAGGTCCGGCAGCCGCGAACGCAGCACCCTGCCGGGCCCGCGCAGGTGGGTCTTGACCTGGTCGTTCGCGGTTTCCTCCTCCCAGCGGTCATGGTAGGCGGCGGCCAGTTCGTCGCAGCGGGCATCCGCGGGATCCACGATCGTGGACAACAAGACGATCAACTCGCCGGTGCCGTTACCGACCCGGTCCGGCACGTCGTACTCGACCACCCGGACCAGATGCGCCTGATCAGGATCGAGTTCCCGGCCGACGCGGGCGGCCTCGACGATCCGGTCCCGGCGGGCACCGCGGATCTGCGGGTCGATCACGACCGAGGTGAACGTGCCGTCGGCGAGGACCTCGAGCACCGGCAGCCGCAACTGCGTCGGTGCCCGCCACAGCAACGCCGCCCCGGTCCGCACCGCCGCCGACCAGGCGTCGAACGAGTAGAAGTTGCGGTCCGCGGTCAGCAACTCGTCCGGGCGCAGCCGCGGATACAACCTGCCCGCGAGGGTCTTCTCACCCACCGAGTACGCGTCGACCTCGGCGGCCACGAACGCGTGCGTGCCACACTCCGCCAGGGCCACCACCCGCGCCTTCGGCAACGCCGACCGATGGTCCCCGGACCCGGCATACCCGAACTCGGCCGCATTCTGCGGCGTTAGGCTGGGACCGGTGCGCGCCGCTCGCCCGACCCGTGCGAGATGAGGGTCGTGGGCAGCACGACGGTCTCAGTCGGCCGGTCCCGGTCCGCGAGCCGGGCTAGGGCCAGCCGGCCCGCCTGCCGCCCCATCTCCTCGGGATCGTCGGCCACGACCGTCACGCCGAGCACCCTGGCCCATTCGACGTTGTCGAAGCCGACGACGGCGGGTAGCGGGTCCGGGGCGCGGTAGACGAGTTCCTCGACGACGCCGAGCAGCGCCCTGTTGTTGCCCGCGAAGAAGGCTGTCGGCGGGTCCTGGGTGTCGAGGAGCTCGGCTACGCGCGTCCGGGCGGCGGCCACGTCGTGTGCGCCGGTACGCAGCCATCGACGCCAATCTGTCACCCCAGCCGCCTCGAGCGCGCCGGCCATTCCGGCGAGGCGGTCGCGGTGGGTCGGCAGCCAGTCGTAGTCACCGATGAAGGCGATGCGTCGGTGCCCCGCGGAGAGCAGGTGCAGAGCGGCGGCACGTCCGCCGCCAACATTGTCGAACACCACGGCGTCGGCATCGAGATGCTGCACCGGGCGGTCGACGAAGATCACCGGCATGCCACGATCCTGGAGCTCCTCGTAGACCGTGTGGTCAGCCATCGCCGACGCGACGATCAGCGCTTTCGTCTGGCGGTCGGCGAGATTGCGCGCCAGCGACCACTCGACCTCGGGCGACTCGCCAGAGTTGGACACCGTCAGCAGCAGATCGCCCGTGCGCAGCTCGTCCTCGAGCCCCTTCGCCAGGGCGGGGTAGAACGGGTTGGCCAGGTCGGTGGTGATCAGACCGACGGCGTCGAACAACTGCCCGCGGGCGAGCAGGCTCGCCGCGGCGTTGCGCCGGTAGCCGAGCAGCTGGGCCGCGGCGAACACCCGCTCGCGCTTGGCAGCGCTGACGTGGGGCTCACCTCCCAGCACCCGAGAGGCGGTCTTCAGACTGACCGCCGCGAGCTCAGCGACGTGCGCGAGCGTCGGGCGTCGGGTCGCGTCTGCCTGTCCAGCGGGTTGGTTCGTCACACCACTCATTGTCCTCAGACCGGGCCCACTGCGTGGGCGAGTGCCAACGCCGCTCGGCCAAGCGCTCTGGGCAGCGAGCTGGCAAGGTGCGTGTTGCTCAAAGAGGGAGAGGCAGAGCTCCGGCATAGGGGTTTATCACTCCAAGACAACCCATGCCATGAACTCCGCTCAATCGATCAGATTGCCATAGCCCCGTACGGGACGGAAGCCGCGTGTCGGGTTCGTGTCGGCTCGTCCCGTTGGGGATGGCTGATGGGTCTTGCTGTGACCCGCCGTGTCCAGCGGCGGGTACGGCTCCCGCCAGCCAGGGTGGTGGGCCCTGGCCGAGCCGATTCCGAGGCGCATTTGCTGAGCTCTGACGTCGTGCGGACGGCTGCACTGGGTGCTCTGCGCCGCGCCGACGCGAACTTCGTCGCCGGCCACCGGGACATTCGGCCCCTTGACGGCAAAGGCACGGCCCTGCAAAGCTCCCAACCAAGTAAATGACAGCGCTGTCAAAACGAGGGAGCAGTAATCATGGCGCGCGTGCGCCTCAGGGTAGGTCGGGCCGACCGGCCGTGCGCGACCTGAATGGCGGCCAGCGGTCACGGGTCCACCCCGGCCACGCCTCGACGGACCACGTCGGCGGGTGCATCCATTCCCGGCCAAAAATGGTGACGATCAGGACCTCGGCATCCTGCTCGGACTCACGGCCGGCGGCCATCCAGTCGCCGACATTGCGTGAGCAGTTTGATGATCATGCGGAGATGGTGCTGGGTCCACCTCTGCAGTCCGTGCCGCTTCGCGATGCCCACAACGGACTGGTCCGGGGCGGTCGCCGAGCAGCCTGGCGGCAGCGCGCGGGCCTCGCCGCCCTGGTGCAGCAGCCAGGAAACGACGACTCCGAGCCAAGGTGTTCGCCCTCGTCCAGGGACGCCCCACACCTCGGCCGGGGCCGACGCCAACGAACCGAGCTAATACCCCGGCTCGGCTTCACAGATCAGGAGACCGGCAACAATGAAGTTAGTCAGTCCAGGGATAGGCAGACGTATTCCGCGTGTCGCCATCCCAAGCATCGTGGCGCTCGTCGCCACCTCAGGATTCGTGGCGGTGCCGTCGGCGATGGCGGCCGAACCCCTCGTCACCAACCCCGCTCAGTACGTCCACACGCTCGCCGGCACACAGGGCGCCACCAACTCGTTCCCGGGGCCGGCCATGCCCTTCGGCATGGTGCAGTTCTCACCGGACACGGCCAGCTCCGGCAACGTTCAGAGCACCACCGGGCCCACCGGTGCCGGCTACAAGTACAACCAGAACCACATCATCGGGTTCGGCATGACCCACGCCTCTCAGGGCTGTGGCATGGGCGGTGACTTCCCGATCCTTCCCACCAGCTACGACAATCTCACGGCCACGAGTAACACCGCGGCACCGTGGGCCCAGAAGATCTCGCTGAACCGCACCGAATTCCCGGAGACCGGGGAGACGGGCTACTACAAGGCGACCGCTCGGGACACCTCGACGATGAACGGGACGGCTGCCGCCGGCCGGTTGATCACCACCGAGCTGAGCGCCTCCACCCGTGCCGGTATCGCGCAGTTCACCTTCCCGGCCGACACGCCGGCGCCGAAGGTGTTCCTGCGGACCAACCAGACCGCGTGGTCGACGTCCTCCTTCAACTCGGAGATGACGGTCGATCCGGCGACCGGGCTGGTCACGGCTCGGGCCCTGGTCGGGAACTTCTGCCGCAAGGGTGAGCAGCACAACATCTACTACGCGCTGCGTTTCGAGCAGCCCTGGGCCGGCTTCGGCACCTGGGTCAACGGGCAGGCCGCTCAGGCCGGGCGTACGCATGTCTCTACCAGCGCGAACACCCAGACCGGTGGCTACTTCACGTTCCCGGACGGGACGCAGGCCATCCGCGCCCGCATGGCGATCTCCTACACCTCGACGGAGAACGCCATTCTCAATCTCAACACCGAGATGCCCAACACGCGGACGTTCGACGATGTCAGGACGGCCAACCGTGCGGCGTGGAACACCGAGTTGAGCAAGGTCCAGGTCTCCGCGCCGGTTGACGGCCAGTCGGATGACTACCTGCGTACCTTCTACACCCAGCTCTACCACTCGATCACCCACCCGGCCACCCACAGTGACGTCAACGGTGAGTACCTCGGGTTCGAGTCGACGCCGAAGATCCACAACGTCTCGGAGAGCCCCGGGGCAAACGGGCGGACCCGGCGCCAGTACACGATGATCTCCGACTGGGACACCTATCGGGCCCTGACCCCCTTCCAGGCGGCCATCTGGCCCGAGGTCGCCTCCGACCAGGCCCAGTCCCTGGTCAATGCGGCCGAACAGATGGGTTCCTTCCCCAGGTGGATGGTTGCCAACACCTCGACCAACCAGATGAACGGGGACAGCGTCGCACCCCTGCTGGCGTTCACGTGGCACTTCGGTGCGCGCGACTGGAATGTCGACCGCGCGATCGACATCATGCTCGAGAACTCGATCGGCAGTAAGGCCGGCAAGTTCACCGGCGGCACCAACACCGGCGCCGGTGGCACCAACGGCATGACGAACACCCGCTGGCCCATCATGCAGCGGCCCGGGGCCGACTACTACAACGAATACGGTTACGCCCCGCAGCTGCGGCCTTTCCAGGCGGATCACGTGGTCACGGGCGCGTCCTACACGCTCGAATACGCGATCGCCGACTTCTCCGTCGCCGAGCTCGCCCAGGCCAGGGGCCGCACCGCCACCGCCAAGCAGTTCTACGAGCGGGCCCAGTGGTGGCAGAACCTGTGGAACCCGACGGCGGACGGCATCCAGCCGCGCGACGTCAACGGCCGCTACCCCGAGTCCGACCCGCGCCTGCAGTACCCGGCCTCGTTCGGTTACCGCGGTAACGTCTACGACCTCGGCCAGCAGGGCTTCGAGGAGGGCAACGCCGAGCAGTACCTGTGGATGGTGCCGCACAACCTCGCCGGCCTGATCACCGCCATGGGCGGTAAGGAGGCCGCGACCGCGCGGCTCGACAAGTTCCTGTCGACCGGCCTGGTGCGCGGTGCCGGCGCCAACGTGCCCTACATGAACCTCGACAACGAGCCGAACTTCGGTGTGCCGTGGGTCTACAACTACCTGGGCCGTCCCGACCGGACGTCCGAAGTGGTCGACCAGATCACCGGGACCCTGTTCGGCTACAAGCCGACTGGTTCCGAGCCCGGCAACGACGACCTCGGTGCCCTCGCCAACCTCTACGTCTGGGCAGCGCTGGGTATGTACCCCGAGACCTCTGGCGCGTCGGCCGTGAACTTCAACACCCCGCTTTTCGACAAGTCGGTCATCAAGCTCGGCAACGGTCGCACGCTGACCATCAACGCCCCCGGCGCCCAGTCGGGCAAGCGATACATCAACAATGTCAAGATCAACGGTGCGACGTCGAGCAAGTCGTGGTTCGACTGGAAGACCGTGTCCAAGGACACCACGATCGACTTCACCGTCGGTTCCAGTCCCAACGGGTGGGGCACGGGCAACTCCGACCTCCCGCCGTCGTGGCAGGCCGGATCCAAGCCCGTCTCGCTCAACGTCAACACCGTCGGCTCGCCGACGTTCGGTGCCGTAGAGCTGCAGCCCGGCGCAACAGGCAACGCCAAGGTCGACATCCAGCGCATCGGCTCGAATGCCCAGGCGCTTCACGTCGCCGTCACCACCTCAAACCCGGGCATCGTTGCCGCCTCGGTTCCTACCCAGCATTTCGACGCTCAGGGCCGCGTCAGTGTGCCCCTGTCCTTCACGGTCGCTCCCCACGTGCCTTCGGGCTACTACCAGGCGACTGTGACCGTCACCTCGAACGGATCGTCGACCTCTGAGAAGGCCATTCTCCGGGTCACCAAGCCAGGGTCGCTCGAGGCCGGCAAGACCGTCACGGGCACCGCCCTCTATGACGCCCTCAAGGGCTCGTTCGACGGCGGCAGCGGCATTACGTGGTCCGGTAGCAACGGCACCAACATGGGGAACAACACCACCACCAACACCTACGACCGCAAGGAGCTCGCCGCCGTGGGTCTCGCCCCCGGCGCGGTCAAGCACTTCACCGCCAGTGGCGTGCCTCTGACCGTCGTGTGGCCCAACGCGCCCGTCGGGTACGCCGAGGCCTACCAGCCGGCCGCGAACCAGACCATCCAGCTCGAGCGTCCCACCTCGACGTTCTCGCTGGTTGGCGCGGCCTACACCGGGAACACGACCGTCCAGGCGACGCTGCAGATCACGGACGGCACCAATGTCGCCGAGGCCACCTACCCCGTGGCCTTCTCGAACTGGGTCCTGCCTTCGACGACCGGCGACGTTCGCAACGGGACGCTGCAGCCGCAGTACGACAACAGCGTCGTCGCGTGGATGCCGCACCGCCTTGCCCCCGAGACGGCCAACGATGCGGGCGCGTACGTCTTCGCGACCAAGCCGTACGTCGCTCCCGCGGGTTGGAAGGTCACGTCGATCACGTTCCCGACGGCCGCCACCGGCCAGCGGATCTTCGCGGTCGCGGGTGACGCCCCGGCCGTGCACCTGGCGGCCAACGAGGCCAACGCCGGTGACGTGGTCGCTGTGACCGGGTCCGGCTTCGCCCCCGGCGAGCCGGTGACTGTCTCGCTCGACAAGGCGAATGTCGTGCTCGTGGCGAATGCGTTCGGCGCCATCTCGGGCAACATCACGGTTCCTCGGTCGCTGCGTTCGGGGACCTACCAGGTGTCGGCTTCGGTGGCTTCACTGCCGGATGGGGCTGTTCAGTCCCCGACCCTCGTCGTGCGCAAGTAGGCAAAGGCGTATGACGACCAGAAGGGGCGGACGTGTGGTCAGGTGCCTGGTGATCCGAAGGGTCCCCGGAAGCTGATCGGATAGCCGCCCGGCGGGGTGGTTCGTCCTACGGGACGAGCCACCCCGAGACGGCACGATGCGACGGCGTCGAAACATGCCGAAACCAAACAAGGGCATGCCAAGGCCAAAAGCCGAGCGTGGCCGGAGAAGACATCGTGGGGCCCGGTGGAGTATGCATCCACCGGCGCGGCGGCTACCCGTCACAGGCCGCCGCCCGGCAGGCCCGCGACGCCTGGCTGGACGGTACCGCCGCCGACCGCACCGCCCAGGGCTGGACCGTCGAACGGTGGCTGCGGCACTGGCTCGACACCCGCACCACCATCCGAGCGACCACCCGGTTCCACTACACCCGGGACGTCGACACCGTCCTCATTCCCACCTCGGCGCCTACCGGCTCGCCGACCTCGACGCCGGCCTGCTGCGCACCGTCTTCACCAAGATTGCCGCGGTCACCAACAGCAAGGGCCGACCGCAGTCGGCGTCGGCGATGCAGCACCTGCGCACCACCCTGCGCGCCGCGCTCAACCTCGCCGTCGAAGAAGGCGTCCTCGACTGCAACCCGGCCCGGCACATCGAAATCAAGGGATACCAGCAGCCGCACGCCAAGGTCTGGACCGAGGCCCGCGTCGCCTCCTGGGAACAGACCGGCGCCCATCCCGCTGTCGCGGTCTGGACCGCCGACCATCTCGCCGAGTTTCTCCAACGCGGCAACCATCCGATCCCAGGTCGCGGCACTGACCACGAACGGCGGCGATGACAATCGGCGAGCCACATGAAACGCCCGCAGATCCTCCACCTCGGCATCCTGTACGGTGCCAAAACTGTGCTTCGGGCTGTGAGCTGGGGGTTTGCAGGTGGGTCAGGCAGCTCGGTGATACTCGTTGATGACGCCGCTCAGGACGCGGCGTCGCCGGATCGGTTTGTCGATCGCGACGATCACGCTGGGGTCGTGGTCGGGTGGATGCTGGTCCAGGCTCTGGTGCGGCCGGTGCCGGTCGAAGTGGTCCTCGTAGTCGTGTAGCACCGTCCGGGCGTGCTGCTCGTTGTAGATCAGGACCTGGTCCGTGCACTCGGCCCTGACGCTGCGCACGAAGCGCTCCGCGAACGCGTTTGCCCGAGGTGTGCGCGGCGGGATCTTCACGACGTTGATGCCTTCGGCGGCGAACACGGCGTCGAAGGACGCGGTGAACTTGGCGTCGCGGTCGCGGATCAGGAACCGGAACTGTGGCACACGGTCTCCGAGGTCCAGCACCAGGTTGCGGGCTTGCTGGGTGGTCCAGGCAGCGGTCGGGTGTGCGGTGATACCGAGGATGTGCACTCGCCGGGTCGTGATCTCCATGACGAACAAGACATACAGCCGCCGTAGCATGATGGTGTCGATGTGGAAGAAGTCGGTCGCCGGCAGCCCGGACGCCTGCGCGCGCAGGACCGTCCGCCACCTGGTGTCGATCTCACACGGGGCAGGCCCGACCCTCGATCGGGCGAGGATGCGGCGGATGGTGCCGGCGCCGACCCGGTGGCCGAGGCCGACGAGTTCACCTTGGATGCGCCGATGCCCCCAGCCGGGGTTCTCCCGGGCCAGGCGCAGAACCAGGTCACGGATCTCGTCGCTGATCCGTGGCCTTATTGGCAGGAGCAACGTGGAGCACGAGCAGTTGGCCTTTCTCGACCAATTCCGGGTCCGACAACTTCTTGTGCTCTTGCACATCGAGCAGGTACATGCCGGCACCGAGGAATGGCGCCGGGATGATGCCGGACGACTCTGAAGCCGACGTTGTTGAGGTCGAGTCCGGACACGGTCAGGCGCGACCTACGCGAAGGTTGGCGAGTTTCCTGCGTACCTCGTCCACCGCCTCGGTCGCGGGCATCCCGATCTCGCGGGCGAGGCCGTCGAGGATGGCGGTGTTCGACGACAGGGTCAGGTAGCGTTGCCAGACCTGCGCGGCGCGGTCCGGCTGCCCGGAGGCCAGCAGCGCGTCACCGTAGGCGGGCAGGATCTCGATCTCGATGGCCGTGTATTCCTGCAGCCGCGCCGATGTGATCGCCCGCTCGCCGAAATCGATCGTGTTGGCCAGGTCGCCGGCTGCCGCGTAGATCTTGGCGATTTCGCTGAGTACCCATGGCCTGAGGTTGGCGCCGCCCGCGTTGTCCTCGGCCAGCGTCAACGCTTCGAACAGCGCCGGAAACGCCGCCGCGACCTGACCGATTCCTCGTAGGGTGATGGCGTGCGCGTGCAACACGGTGCTCAGGACGTGCGGCACGCCGCACCGGCGGGCCAGGTCCACGGCCCGCTCCGCCTGCCGTACCCGTTCAGCGGGGTCGTCGGTGAAGGTGACCGCGAGGTTGCGCCAGGTGTTCGCCTGGCCGGCGAGATCGCCAAGCTGCTGGAACAGGTCCAGAGCGGACGTGTAGTAGACGTGGGCGGCACCGCGGTCGCCGCAGCGGGCGAACTTGGCCCCGGCATCCCGGTGACACTCCGCGGTGAGCATCGCCTCGTTGACCGCCGCGGCCGCCTCGAGCGCCAGGTGAACGTAGGGGAGCATGTCCCTGGGCGCATCCACGTTCTGGCTCATCGGGCGCCAGTCAAGGGTGATGAGCAGGACACTACGATACGCGCCCACGTCGGCGGCCCGCCGGACAATCGCCTGCAGGACGGCCCTTTCCCGCAGATACCACTGCACGGCATCGGCAACGCTGACGTGCTGCTCCGGGACGACACCGTCGACGGCCGGATCGAGGGGTACCAGCGGCGGCCGGCCGTGCAGCAGGTAGGCCGCCCTGGTGGACCGGACGTAGTGGTCGATGAGCCGCGCGGTCGGGGCGGCGGTGTCGGTGCCGAGCTGTTCCAGCGCGTACCGGCGGATCAGGTCGTGGAAGGCGTACCGGCCGGGCGTGGTCTCGCGTAGCAGGTTCGCCGCGGTCAGCGCGGTGAGCGCGGCGCGTGCCCGGGTCGAGGGCAGCGTGGAGAGGCTGACCGCCGCGGCGAACGAGATGTCCGGACCGGGGTGGACCGCGAGTGCGCCGAGCATCAGCATCGCGTCCGGCTGCAGCGCCCGGTACGACCAGGAGATAACCTCGCGCAGGTCGACCTCGGCGTCGCCGCCCACCAGCGCGTCCAGCGGTCCGACCGAGTTCGCCAGCTCGCTCGCGAGCAGATCCAGCGGGAACAGTGGGTTGGCCACTCCGCGCGCGGCCACGATCGCCAGGGCCAGCGGCAGGCCGGCACACGCCTCGCAGAGGCGCTGCGCGGCGGCCGGTGCGGCGCTGGTCCGCAGCCCGCCGAGCCGCAGAGTCAGGAACTGGTGTGCCTCGGCAGTACTGAACGGTTCCAGGGGGATCAGCGTCGCGTCCGCGAGCGCCACCAGGCTGGCCAGCCGGTTGCGGCTGGTGACGATGACCATGCTGTCGGTCCTGCCGGGCAGCAGCGGCTGCACCTGTTGCGCGTCCCGGGCGTTGTCGATCACGACCAGGACACGGCGGGTGCTGAGCAGCGTGCGCCACATGCCGGCCCGTGCCTCCAGGCCGTCGGGCAGGGCGGCTGGTGTGACGCCGAGCGACTGCAGCAGATCGCGCAGGGCGTCACCCGGATCGACCGCCCGGCCGGACGCGTCGAACCCGCGTAGGTTCACGTACAGCTGACCGTCGGGGTAGTCCGCGGCGCGAGAATGAGCCCAATGAAGGGCCAACGAGGTCTTGCCGACGCCGGCCATCCCGCTGATCGCGTACACCCCGGCGCCGCCCGACCCCAGCACACCCAGGACGTCACCACGCCCGGCGAACGCGCGCGGCGCTGCAGGCAGCTGTGCCGGCCGGACCGCGCTGAGTGCCGAGCCGAAGCCGGGGATCGACGCCTGGGCGAGAACGGCCCGCTGGGCGTCGACGAGCCCGGGTCCCGGGTCGCTACCCAGCTCCTCGCGTAACCGCTCGCGTACCCGGTCGTATGTGGCAAGGGCGTCCGCCGGGCGGCCAGCGGCCGCCAGGCACCGCATGACCGACGCCTGGATGGTCTCGTCGAGCGGGTGTTCGGCGGCCACGCGCCGCAGACCTGGGAGCACCTCGGCGGCCAGGCCGCAGGACAGTGCGGCGTCGGCGGAGGCCACTGCGGCGCGGACCCGCTCATCCTCCAGCGCCACGAACATCGGTAGCTCGCGAAACGCCTCGTCACCGGCCGGCGCCTGGGCCACCTCCATGGCCTGGGCGAACAGCTCGACCGCAGACTCCGCCGCGCCGCCCCGCAGCGCCGACTCCGCGGCCGCAATCAGGCCGCGGAACCGCAACAGGTCGCACGAGCCGGCATCGACCGCCAGCCGGTACCCGGAACCGGTCGGCAGCACCCACCGCCCGACCGCCCGGCGCTCGAGATCCGCCTCGAAGACCCGCCGCAGCGCCCCGACGTACCGGTGAATCTGGTTCACCGCGGTCGCGGCCGGCTCGTCCTGCCACAGCACCGTCACGAACTGGCCGATAGCCACCGGCTGCCCGCCCGCAGCCAGCAGCAGGCCGAGCATGGCCCGCTGTTTCGGCGGACCGAGCGCCAGCTCCGCACCGTCGGACCAGACCCGAGCACCCCCGAACAGCCCGAACCGCAGCCGAGGATCACGGGGCGGCGCGCTGGTCACCGACCCATCATCGCAGAACCACGGCACGGCCTGCGCCGGCCCGCTCCTCCCGGTTGCCCCGCATGCGGGTCGACACAACAGCCGCCGACCAGTGCGGCCCGCACGCGCAGGCGGTCACTTGATGCGCACTCTGTCGGCACACCCCGTCCGTAGCGTCGCCTGGTATCCGATCAACTCACCCCGAGGAGGCTCCTCATGAACCAAATCGCGAACAACGTCGTGCTCGTACACGGCGGCTTCGTCGACGGCTCGGGCTGGCAGAAGGTCTACCAGCTTCTGCGGCAGGACGGCTTCACCGTCAGCATCGTGCAGAACCCCACCCTGTCACTGGAAGTCGACGCTGAGGTGACCCGGCGGATCCTCCAGCAGCAGGACGGGCCGACCGTGCTGGTGGGCCACTCCTACGGCGGCGCGGTCATCAGCGAGGCCGGAACCCACCCGGCCGTCTGCGCTCTGGTCTACATCGCGGCCTTCGCGCCGGACAAGGGCGAGTCGGTCAACACCCTGATCGCCGATCCGCCGCCCGGCGCTCCGGTGCCACCGATCCTGCCGCCGCAGGACGGCTTCCTGTTCCTCGACCGGGCGAAGTTCGCCGCCTCCTTCGCCGGCGACCTTCCGCTGTACGAGGCGCAGTTCATGGCCGACTCCCAGGTGCCCTGGGGCGTCAGCGCGCTCGCCGGCGCGGTCACCGAGCCCGCCTGGCGCACCAAGCCGAGCTGGTACCTGGTCGCCACCGACGACCGGATGATCCCGCCGCCCGCCCAGCGCGCGATGGCCGAACGCGCCGGCGCCACGGTCACCGAGGCGCCGGGCAGCCACTCCATCTACGTGTCCCAGCCGCAGGCCGTGGCCAACCTGATCAAGCAGGCCGCGGCCGGGGCTGTCCGCTAACCAACCCGCACCGCTGACGGTATCCGGTCTGTCGCCGCGTAGTCGCTGCCCGGATACCGCCAACCCACCCACGCCGGCGCTCCTAGCAAACCGGCTCATCGAAAGGAACTGACATGTCTGTCTGCCGCTTACGTCTGATGCACCTTCCCTTCGATACTTTCGACGAGAAACGAGTTCTCTGATGCAGTACGCCATGCTGGGGAGCCTGCGGGTTTCCCGGATCGGCCTGGGTGCCATGACCATGGCCGGCACCTACACCTCCGGCGGCGGCCTGGACGACGCCGAATCCATCCGCGCCATCCATCGCGCGCTCGACCTCGGCGTCACCCACATCGACACCGCTGAAAGCTACGGCCCGTTCCACAGCGAGGAGATCGTCGGTCAGGCGCTGCAGGGTCGACGCGACCAGGTCGTCGTCGCCACGAAGTTCGGCATCCTGTCCCATTCCGGTGGTGGACCCGGCCCATTCGACAGCAGTCCAGCCAACATCCGCACCGCCGTCGAGGGCTCCCTGCAACGCCTTCGCACCGACCGGATCGACCTCTACTACCAGCACCGGGTCGACCAGAACACCCCCATCGAGGACACCATCGGCGCCGTGACCGAGCTGATCGCCGAAGGCAAGGTCCTGCACATCGGCCTGTCCGAGGCCTCGCCGGACACGATCCGCCGCGCCCACGCCGTGCACCCGATTGCCGCGTTGCAGACCGAATATTCCCTGTGGACCCGCGATCCCGAGACCGAGCTGCTGCCCCTGCTGCGTGAGCGGCGCATCGGCCTGGTCCCGTACGCGCCGCTCGGGCACGGGTTCCTGACCGGCCAGATCCGCACCCCGGACGACATCCCCGACGACGACTGGCGCAAGACCAATCCGCGCTTCCTCGGCGAGGCCTTCTACCAGAACCTGCAGATCGTGCAGGACGTACGGAACATCGCGGCCGAGGCCGGTGCTACCCCGGCGCAGATCGCGCTGGCCTGGCTGCTGGCCCAGTGCGGGGACATCGCCCCGATCCCCGGCAGCCGGCGAGTCGCTCGCGTCGAGGAGAACACCGCCGCCGACGGCGTCGTCCTGACCGCCGACCAGTTGCAGCGGCTCAACAACATCACGCCGGCCGCCGGGGCCCGACACGACGAAGTCAACATGGCCTCGATCGACCGCTGAATCCCAGCATCGCCGAGTGTGCCCAACCAGCCCAAACACCTGAACCTACCGGGATTCTCGACGCACGAGAGCCTTCGCCTCAAAGGAGAAACGCCATGTCCCCAGCTACATCACTGACCGAGCAGAACCGCGCGATCGTCGAAGCCATGTTCGAAGCGGCGAACAAGGGCGACATCGATGGAGTCTTCTCCTTGCTGTCCGAGGACGTCACGATCATCGAGCCGCTGTTCATGCCCTTCGGGAAGGCATACCACGGCAAGGACGAATTCCTCGGTCTCGCCCAGGTCCTGCCGAACTACCTCGACATCTCCTCGATCACCGTGCACTACACCATCGCCGACGGCGACCGCGTCGCGGCGTGCGTCGGCATCACGGACGTCACGACCGGAGAGCTGACCGAGTTCATCGAACAATTCACCATCAAGGATGGCAAGATCGTCGAGAATCGGGTGTTCTACCACAACGCCGGCACCTTGGTCGACAAGCCCAAGGTCGTGTAGCGCGCACTCGAACTCGCTGATCGCCCTCCGTGCTTGTCGGGCACTCCTACGGCGGAGTCGTCGTCTCCGAGGCTGGCACTCACGATGCCGTGGCGGCGGTGGTGTACATAGCCGCGTTCGCCCCGGACAAGGGCGAGTCGGTGAGCATGCTCATCGCCGACCCGCCGCCCGGCGCGCCGGTGCCGCCGATCCTGCCGCCCGTCGACGGCTTCCTGCTGCTGGACCGTGAGCGCTTCGCCGCGTCGTTCGCCGGCGACCTGCCCGCAAGCCAGGCAGCGTTCATGGCAGACTCCCAGCTCCCTTGGGGCGTCGAGGCGCTCGCCGGCACCGTCTCCGCGCCCGCGTGGCGGACCAAGCCGAGCTGGTACCTGGTCGCTGCCGACGACCGCATGACCCCGCCGCCCGCCCAGCGGGCAATGGCCGAACGGGCCGCCGCGACCACGGTCGAGTCCTCCGGCAGCCACGCTGTGTACCTCTCGCAGCCGGCCGCCGTCACCGATCTGATCAAGAAGGCCGCCCAGTCGGTCAGCTGAGCGAACCACCCGTCGCATGTCCCGGTCCGCGCTCGAGGCCGGGGCATGCGACGCCTGCCAGGCCCACCAGGGCAATCGTTGTGTTCGGCTTCGCCGGGTGCATCAACGTGACCGCCGCCGGCACGGAGGCGCCGCGACAGCCCGGCCATCCACCAAGTTCAGCTCCCACCGATTGATGAAGGAGTGACCGCCATGTTTCGCCTGTTTCGACGTCCACTGGCCGTGCTGCCCATCGTGGTCGCCGCGATCCTCGGCGCCACAACGCTCGCCGCTACCTCGCAGGCCACCGACCGCCCCACGGTCAAGCCCACCGTGGTGATGGTTCACGGCGGATGGGCGGACTCGTCGGGATGGAACGCCGAGATCAGATCGCTGACCGAACGCGGCTACCCGGTGATCGCGCCGGCCAACCCGCTGCGCGGTCTGTCCACGGACGCTGCCTACATCCGCAGCGTACTGCAGACCATCGACGGGCCGATCGTCCTGGTCGGACACTCCTACGGCGGCGCCGTCATCAGCAACGCCGCAGTCGGCGTGCCCAACGTAAAGGCGCTGGTCTACGTCGCGGCCTTCGCCCCCGAACACGGAGAGTCGCTGGCCCAACTGGTGAACAGGTACCCGGGCACCCACATCACGCCGGATGCCCTCGTCGAGCGGCCGTACCCGCTGGACGGAGGTGGCACCGGCACCGACCTGTACCTCAAGGCGAGCATCTTCCGTGAGGCCTTCGCTGGCGACCTGCCCCGCGCGACGACCGATCTCATGCAGGCCACCCAGCGCCCGTTCTCCGTCGCGGCATTCACCGAGGGCTCCGGCGAGCCGGCCTGGCGGTCCCTGCCGTCCTGGTACCTCCTCGCGACCCAGGACAACGCCATCCCCCCGAAGGCGCAGGAGTTCATGGCCACTCGTGCCAACGCCCACATCACCCGGGTGCGCGCGTCCCACGTGCCGATGCAGTCACAGCCGCAGGCCACCACCGAGCTGATCCTCAAGGCCGCTCAGGCAACGACGCACCACTGACATGACACGCCAGTGGCGTTCCCCGGCCGGGCACCCGGCCGGGGAACCACCCAGCACCACGTTACGGCCTTGATTCTTGACGCACGAGAGCCTTCACCTCAAAGGAAAAGGTCTCCCACGGCAAAACGAATTCCTCGGCCTCACCCAGGTCATGCAGAACTACCTCGACCTTTCCTCGACCACGGTGCACTACACCATCGCCGACGGCGACCGCGTCTCGGCGTGGATCGGCACCCCGGACGTCACGACCGGAGAGCTGACCCACTACATCGAACAATCCACATCAAGGACGGCAAGATCATCGAGCTTCGGCTGTTCTGCAACAACGCCGGCACCTTGGTCGACAAACCCAAGGTCGTGTAGCGCACACTCAAACTCGCTGATCGCCTCCAGCGTCTCCTCACCCAGTAGTCGGACCTCGGCGTGCTCGGAATTTCCGGGCCGTCCGGGAGGGCGAGCGCGCACGCGAGGAACTCTCGCTCATCCTCGCCAAGCTGGAGCGGACCGCCACGCGCTTCGTAGAGCGGCGCGATGCCCGGCGCGCCATGCAATGACCGATGACCCGACACATCGAGTCCGCCCGTTTCGTCGGTTAGAAAGAAGGCGTCGTGAACAACACTCTCATTCCGTTCATCCGTGAGTTCGCCAAGGCGCCAACCGTTGTCGCATCGGTGATACCGAGCGGCAAAGCTCTCGCTCTGCAGATGACATCACCGATTCCGTCAATGGGGCAACCTGTCGTCGTGGAACTTGGCTCCGGCACTGGTGCGTTCAGCCGGACGATTCAAGAGCGACTCAACGGGCGGGGGCGGCATATCGCCCTCGACATCAATGAGCGTTTTACCGCCCTGTTGACCGAACGCTTCGCCGGCCTCGACGCGGTCACGGCGGATGCCCGCGACGTCTCCACCATCCTCGCCGAACGCGGCCTCGGTCAGGCCGATGCCATCGTCAGCGGCCTACCGTGGACGCTGTTCCGGGACGAACGACAGCGTGAACTGCTCGACGCCGTCGTGGACGCCTTGTCGCCACAGGGTGCCTTCACGACCTTCGCCTATGTCCATGCCCGCCGGTCCATCCCGGCTCGCCGGCTCCGCCGGTCATTGGCGGATCGGTTCGAGGAAGTCGTCCTCGGGCGGACCGTGTGGGCGAATCTGCCTCCGGCCCTGGTGTATCACTGCCGTCGTCCCCAGCCACGAAAGCGGAACCATCGGACGGCCGGCGTACCAGGCCACGCCGTGCCGGCAGATCGATTCGGTGCCGGAGATGCCAGCGCCGCCGATCAGCACCGCTGGTGACGGTGTGTAGTACCTCCGGGAAGTCGGTCAGACGTCCGCGCCAGCCGGTGCCGGCCGCGGGCGAGACTGTCCAGGCCGGGCCGCACCGCCGCCCCCGGGGATGGGGACTGGTTGGTGCCGTACGCGACGGTGGTCGGGGTGGGCAGCAGATCGTGGCGGGTGCCGCCCGGCTCGATCAGATCGGGTAGCCGTGGACGTCGAGGCAATGCTGCCCCTGCAGAAACCATCCGGCCCGGTCGGAGCTGGTGCATGGGTAGGGCGAGATATCGACCCCGATTGCTTGCGCCGGGCTCTCACGCAGCCGGCGATCGCCAGGGCATGATGGTCCGCCGTGCAGGCTGCGTATGGCGTGCCGGGGCGTGACGAACGCATTCGCGGTGCTGCACCTGCTGCCGATGAGCGATCGGGACGCCAACGGCCAGGACGTCCTCGCCGGTGGCCAGTTGTTCTGCCCGTCGGCGATCACGTTCACGGTCTCGTGCGCAATCGCCTCGCACCCTCAGCCGTTGCCCTCAACCTTCTGATCCGGTGCGCCGTGAGGCGCTGTTGTTCGAGTGGAGGTGCAAGACCGCCACC
>NZ_JBHSIU010000083.1:0-46643 GCF_042653625.1 Dactylosporangium cerinum
CAATCCACGATCAACTTCCCCGGACCCCTTGACAAGGATTACCTGCATAATGCCGATGAGCGGACGTTCAGCGTCGCGTTCCGGCAGGAGTTCAATCGAGCGCTTCGTACTCGGCTGGCGGCTCAACAAGGCGTGGGTGCGAGATCCAATACTCGTCTCCGTGAATGTCCCGCATCGCCCAATGCCACGCCTCGTTATGAAACACGAGTCCTCGGTAGGGCGCGTCGCTCGCCTCGAACGGATACCGCTTCGCCGCGGCCCTCTCGGCTTGGATGGCGTCGAGACCTCCGTGACGCTGCATCACCCACCCGTAGCGGCGTCGCTCGTCCCGCAGGTACTGGATGTACTCTTCCTCGCTCCAGCCCGCCATGCCCCCAGCCTAGGACGCCGGTACTCCACGTCAACCGCGCACATCTGCCGCAAGTCGCGCGCGTCCGACGTCGGAAATCCCTGCGTCGTTGGAATCTTGGACCTCCGTGAGGGGAACCTTCAACGGACATACACGAGGAATCGACCAGGCCGGAACTGTCATTCTGGGAAGCCGCCAGCGCGTCAACGCCAACCTCTCATGACAAGAGAGCCCGACCTGCCTTCGGATCGCCGTGTCCAGTCCTGAGACGCCGACGCCGCGTTGCTCGGCGGTGACGGTTTCCGTGGCGTGGCACACTACGTGCTCTCCGCGTACGGTCCCATCGTTCTCGTCGCCCGTACCGGTCGGGACCGGACCGAGCCCGGCCTGAGCGCCGAACCGTACACGGTCGAGTACACGCCGGTACCAGAGGGCTCGGTGACAATGGCCCTGATGCTCGCCTACCCGGCCGCCGGGTAGGCGAGGTCGTTCCCAGCGTGGTGGTCCGCCCGCCACGCAGCTGGGCTGGACAGTGAACGACAGGTCCGATCAGCGTGCCAGCCGGGCCTGACCGGTGAACGACCAGAGTGCCGAGTTGCCGAACGGCTGGTCGTTGACGACGGCGGTACTGACACTGTCAGCGGTCCAGGAGAACTGGACCTGCCCGGACCCGACGTCCAGCGACCCGGAGAAACTGTCCGCTTGTGCCGGTGGTGCGCCAGGGAGCGCAACGGTTGAGTAACTTGTGCCGTGGCGAATGTTCGTGGTGCGCTACGGTCGCAGGCGATCTGGTGCGGGCCGCCCGCACCAGCCGGCAAATACGTGCCTTGAGGGGACCGGATGGAGCGCCGTCGTCGCGCTGTTGCTGCTGCTGTCGCAGGGGTCGTCCTGCTTGCTGTGGGAGGTTGCGGCGGGGGCGCCGGACAGCCGTCGACCCCGGACAGCCGCGCAGCGTCGGTGCCGGCGTCGGTGTCGAGCCCGTCGCCGACCGCTCGGGTGGTCAGGACGCTGGACGAGCCGGCGTTGACCGCGGCGCTGCTGCAGGTGACCGACATGCCCACCGGGTACAGCGAGGATCCCGACCAGACACCGCCAAAGGACAAGACGTTCTGCAACTACCAGCAGCCGCACACGCCCACAGTCCAGACGCGCAGGCTGTTCATCAAGGGTGGTGGGCTGAGCGCCGAGGTCGCCTCGGTCGGTCTGCGGCAGTACGCGGACGCGGCGCAGGCCGCTGCCGTGTTCGACGCGCTCGTCACGGCGATGCAGACCTGCAAGGGCGAGAAAATGGATGGCAAGCAGAACACCTACGCCGTTATGTCGATGCCGAAGGTTGGGGACAAGACCATCGGCATCCGCATCGACGTTGACGGTGCCACGGTGCTGCAAGGCTTCGCCCTGTCCGGGCCGATGCTCGTCAGCGCGGGCGTCGGCGGGCTGATGAACGTGTCCGGCGATGTCGCCGCAGACCTGCTCACCAAACAGGTCGGCCGGTACACCGACGCCGCGAAGGGGTGAGCGTCCGGCCGGACAGCTCAAACGCTCCTGCCGCAGAGCGGGGTGTCTGCCTTGCAGGGCCACATCTGTGCCGGCATGTGATCGACCTGCCCGCGAGTCTTGATCACCACGTGTCGACTGTCCGCATGCGCTGGGCCGTCGCCCCAGGCCAGGTCCGGCCAGCCGGTCGACCCCACGACGAGCACACCATCGTTCGCGTACACCTCGACTGCGCCGGTCAGCACCTGGGATAACCTCCGCCACGATGCGTGCGGCACGACACCGACCGCGACTGTGCTCAGACCGTAACGCGGGCCGCCGGAGCCACTTGCTCGCGCGCACATCTGTCGCGATGCGCTCGGCTCCGTCGCAGCTACCGGCACTGATCGATCCCATTGTGGCGGTGGTGGTGGACCATAGTGGGTGTGGAGCCGATGCGTGAGGCGCCGACGCTGGCCGAGCTGCTCGAGTTTGCAGAGGGATTGCCGCCCGAACAGGCCCGGGACTTGCTGGCCCGGGCGTATCCCATGCCCTTCGCGCCGGAGCCGGACATCGACGATGCGGCCCGGCCGCCCCTGCTGTATATGTCATGGGCAGAGTTCCTGGCGTCGACGTCCGTGCAGCAGCGGTTGCAGTGGTGTCGGCTGAAGGCGAAGACGGCGAATCGTTCCCGCCTGATGTCCGGTCCGCCGGACTGCAGGGTCACCGCTGCGACGGTGTGGGAGATCCTGCAGGCCGCCCAAGGTCGCTGCGAACACTGCGGGAGCCTGGCGGTGGAGGGTCGGCCGTCGGGTGCGGGTGGTCGGCCGGTGGCGTGGGCTGCGGTGGGTCGGCGGGTCGGATCGCTCGGGCATCGGCTGGCGCGGTTCAACGGCGGTTCGAACGGTGTGGCGAACCTGTGCTGGTCGTGTCTGTGGTGTAACACCTGGCCGACTGAACGCGTGCCTGGGGCAACCGACCATGGTGGCCACCATCCGCCGACGGGGCTGCCAGCAGGATGACAGTGTCGCGCCGGCGGCGTAACACTGGGTGCTTCAGGTGGGCGTTGGAGCTGAGGTCAGACCGTGGCGCCGCCAGTGCATCCACATCACCGTGTCCAGGATCCTCAGGACCGGTTGGTCTGGTTTGAGAGCGGCAACGCGCGTCCGTAGGGCGGGGCTCTGCAGGACGCGACGGAAGGTGGTCCAGTAGGTGCCGGGTGTGCAGGCCAGTCGGTTGGCGACGACGCTGTCGATGATCGGGATGAGTTCCGGGCGTTTCCGGGCCATGATTTTCCCGGCGATCGTGGACCTGACCCCGACGGTCGTCTTCAGCAGGGTCCACAACGCGCTGGCCCTCGTCAGGTCGAGGTCGGTGGCGTCCCACAGCGGGGTGCAGGTGGGGATCGTGGCCAGCAGTTCCGAGACCTGATCGGCGAGTAAGCCGCCGGGTAGGAGCGTGCGGACCGCGACCGCGCCCGGGGTGACGGTGAGGAGGCTGACGGCGAGAAGGTCGGCAGGGCCGATGGTTTGGGGGTCGTTGGGGGCGAGGCTGAGGAACGTGTCGCCAGCGAACTGGGTGGCGGGGTCGTAGAACCGCTGCACCGCCGCTGCGGTCCGCGGATCGGCGAGCAGATCGTCAATGGCTGCTGCGACCCTCTCGACCTGCTCGATGGACCCTTCGGCCAGCGCTGAGGGCGAGGGTGGTGCGACATGTTCAGACATCGCTGCTTTGTCGTCCTCGACGGCCCGGAATCACAGGTCGAAGACGCGGTGGCCGATCGGCGTGTGATGCGATCAGCCGATCTTGGCGTACTCATCTAATGGGTTTTGTCAGCCTGCTGGTGCAGGATGGCTCCGGTAGCGGCTGGCGGTCAGCACTCTTCTCATCTGGCCTTTGAGGTCTTGCGGCAGACCGTGCGCCCGCTGGTCGTGAGGAGGCTGGACAGCTGATGGGATGAGGTGCCCCGCCGGTGTGTGGTGAGCACTCGGCCATTAGATCGCTGGGGTCTCTTCCTCGCTGCCAGGACTACACCGTCCACAAGGGAGGGGCGCGATGCTGTACGTCGGAGACGACTGGGCCGAGGACCACCACGACGTCGAACTCGTCGACGAGCAGGGACGCAAACTGGCCCGGGCCCGACTACCCGAGGGCTTGGAGGGCATGACCCGCCTTCATGCGCTGATCGCCCAGCACCTGCCAGCCGACTACGCCGACCTCGACCCGAACGAAGCGGCCGGCCTGGTGAAAGTCGGCATCGAGACCGACCGCGGCCCATGGGTACAGGCACTGGTCACGGCCCGCTACCAGGTCTACGCGATCAACCCGATGTCGGTGGCGCGTTACCGGGAACGGCACTCCACCTCCGGCGCCAAGTCCGACGCCGGGCGACGCGCACGTGCTGGCCGAGATCGTACGGCTGGACCACGCCCATCACCGTCTCATCGTCGGTGACAGCGACCAGGCCGAGGTGATCAAGCTGGTCGCCCGCACGCACCAGACGCTCATCTGGGACCGGTCCAGACAGGTGCTCCGCCTGCGCAGCGCACTACGGGAGTTCTTCCCCGCCGCCCTGCACGCCTTCGACGACCTAACCACACCCGACGCGCTGGAACTGCTGGGCCACGCCCCGGACCCCGACCGGGCTGCGGCGCTGAGCCGCGCGCAGATCAGCGCAGCGCTGCGCCGCGCGAACCGTCACGGCATCAACGCCAAAACCGTTCGCCTGCAACAACTTCTCCGCACCGCACAGCTACGGCAACCCGGCCCGGTGCAGACCGCCTACGCGGCGATCGTGACCGCCCAGGTGCGCCTGATCGCCGCGCTCAACACCGAGATCGCTCAACTCGGCGAGGTGGTGGCCGACCATTTTGGCCGACACCCGGACGCTGACCGCTACCTGAGCCAGCCCGGCCTCGGCGTGGTCCTCGGCGCCCGGGTCCTCGGCGAGTTCGGTGACGCCCCGAAGCGGTTCGCCGACGCCAAAGCGCGCAAGAACCACGCCGGCACCTCGCCCATCACCCGCGCCTCCGGCACCCGCCGCGTCGTGCTGGCCCGCTACGCCCGCAACCGCCGCCTCGGCGACGCCATACACCAGTGGGCCTTCTGCGCCATGAGAGGCTCACCCGGCGCCCGCACCTACTACGACGCCATGCGGAAACGCGGCATCGGGCACCAGGCCGCACTCCGCCAGCTCGGCAACCGCCTCGTCGGCATCCTCCACGGCTGCCTCAAGACCAACACCACCTACAACGAAGACACCGCCTGGGCCCATATCCAGCCAGCCTCTTGACACGAAAGAACATGGGATGTCTGCCGCGAGGTGCGCGATTGTGCAGGCTGGTGGACGGTCGGCTCACGCCTCATCCAAATGCCGCGCAGCGTTGCTGACGCTCGCACGAGGCAGACCCAAGCTATCGAGAAGGCCGAAGTACGCGTCCTCGGCGAAGACATACCGCGTCCCTGGAAGCCTCAGCCGCGCGGCGAGCCCCGGCCGGCGTGCCGTGCGCAGGATCTGTCCGATTGCCCCGGCCTGGACCGTGTACCCCGCTTCAGCCGCCCAGCCGATCGCATGCCGTACGGCCTCGGCGGGCGGACAGCCGAACGCGGCGATCGTTTCGTCGGCCCAGCGCCGCGCAGCCGCGTGAGGCATCCCGTTCATCACGTGGTGATCGCGTTCAAACGCATAGGCGGTGCCTCGATCAAGCCAGACGCCCCACCGGTCACCGGACGGACTTGCCGCGACCACTTGACCGTAGTCGCTGTCGGCGATGTACGCGGCGATCACCGGGCTCGACGAGGCGGCTGCCAGGCCCAGCAGAACATCAGGCCCTCGTCCGAGCACGTTGTCAGGCACGTCGTAGACCCGCCAACCGTCACCGCGAGCAGCGCCTTCATGCGAGCGGACAGTCGCGTCGAGATCCTGCAGAGCCGTCGGCGTCCGACTGCCGTGAACCGCGATGAGCGTGCCCCAATAGCCCATGCCCCGCCCTCCGTCGGTGGCGACGACCAGATCACAGGACTGTAGACGGCGTCCGCTTCTGCCGCAGGTCTCGTCGTATCGCGATCGAGCACTCCGCCGCGCCGTGCAGCGTCACGCCGACGCGCACGTCCGGATCGTCCGGCCAGGACAACGTCGCGGCGTAGGGCGGCACTTCTACGCGCAGAGCAGCCAGCGCTTCGGCGCCCACAGTGACCTCGCCGAAGACGAAGCTGCCCGAGTAAGGGCGGATTCCGACAACCAGCACAGCGAAAGGGTACGGCTCACCGCCGACGATCGGTACACGCTCATAGCCGCGATCCGCTCGTCCAGACGCACCAGTGGTTGCCAGACACGAGCGCTCAGCGGCGCTCGGCCGCCAACAAGATCGGGCAGCATCGACCGGAAAACGGCGCCGCCAACCTCTTCAACTAGATATTGGGGGCCGCGTCGGGCGGCAATCAGCGACGCCCTTGACGCCGGTCCGAGGATTGAGGTCGCCGCAATCGCACCGCCCGTCCGGCAACTCGTGCGACGACCCGGCTACGGTAGCCCTCTGACAGGCGTCGCGAACGCGCCGTCCAGCAACCTACGCTAGTTTGATTGTTGTCGATGGTCCGACAAGCATGGGGGTTTGGTCACGCTCGGACCTTCGACACTGGTCTTGGTGAATGTTTACCAAGATCGACATACTCGTAGCATCCCAGCAGCAGACCCGAGCGGGTGACCACCCGGTCGGGTTTCGCCATGCGCGGACCGCGCTCAGGCGGCCACGATGATCCGCGTGCGGCGCAGCGTTCCGGCCCCGGCCGAGCAGATGATCGCGGCGCTCATCCCCGTACCACTCCCCCGCGTCCGCCCACCACGGCCGCCGCTGCCCCACCTGCCCGCACGATCCACCGGGCCCGACCAGGTCGAGCCACACCTTGACGTCGGCCGGCTCGATCCGTCCGGCCGGATCTCGGCACGCCCGCTGCTGCACCGGCTGGGCTGGCCACCCGGGCACCGTGTGCAGTTCGACATCGCACACGGCGCCGTCACGGCCAGGTCCAACCCGGTGGGCCGGCACGCCATCGGCGCCACTGGCCTGCTCGCCATCCCGGCGTCGGTCCGGCAACTGTGCCACCTCGCTGCCGGCGCCGTGGTCGTCCTGCTCGCCGATCCCGCCCATGACGTGCTGCTGGTGTACCCGGCCCGAACCATCGCGCTAGTCCTGGCCGACCAGCTCGCCGCAGGCGATGGCAGCTGACCGCGCACGGCTGGACGCCGCCTGGACAGCCCTGGCCGAGCTCGGTGTCACCCTCGCCGACCTGCAGCGCGACGCCCGACCCACGCTGCCGACGTTCGACGAGTACCTCCCGCAGGTCCTCGCCGCGGCCGGCCCCGGCGCGCTACGCGCGTACCGCAGCTACTGGCAGCGCATGACCACGGCCTGGGGCGACCTCACCATCGACACCATCACCGCGAGCGACATCCAGGCGCTCCAGCGACGCGTCGTTGGCAACGCCCGAGCCCGGCGCAACAGCCGCGGCGGCCGCCACGCCGGCGAGCTGCTCATCGCCGCCGCCCGCGCCTTCTACAACGTGGCCATCGCCGACGGCCTCATCGATGCCGCGAACAGCCCGTCCCACCGAGTCCGCAAGCCCCGCCGGCTCCCCACCACACGGCGGGCGCTGACATCGGCCGAGCTGACCGACATCAACCTGGTCGCTCGCACGACCGGCAACGACACGATCCTGGACGCGCTGCTGCTGCGCCTGCACACCGAAACCGCCTGCCGGCGCGCCGGTGCGCTCGGGTTGCGGCTGCAGGACCTGGACGCCGAACGCGGTCTGCTCCTGCTGCGCGAGAAGGGCGGCACGATGCGCTGGCAGCCGATCAGCCTCGATCTCGCCGCCAGCCTTGTCCAGCACGCCGCCGTCCGCGGCGCCGTCGTACCAACCGACCCGCTGCTTCGGTACCGCAATGGTCGCGCCTTGACCAGCCGCCGCTACGACCAGCTCTGGCACCGCATCGGCACCCACCTGCCCTGGGTCGCCGCCCAGGGCATCACCGCCCACTGGCTGCGCCACACCACCCTCACCTGGGTCGAACGGCACTTCGGCTACGGCACCGCCCGCGCACACCGACACCACCGGACCTGCCACCACGACCTACATCCGCGCCGACCTGCAAGCCGTCGCTGGCGCCCTCGCCGCGATGACCGGGCAACCACACCCGCTCGCCCAGGCCATCGACAGGTACAACGGTGGTCTAGCTCGACCTTGAACACCGCTGCCAAGCCTGTTTGCGTAGTCCTGGCGAACGCTCTACCCCTACTGGGCCCCACCCGGCGACCTCGACCAGCTCGTCACCCAGAACAACCGTGCCACCGGCGCCTGGTGGCTCTACCACTGGTACGGGCTGATGTCCGGCAACACCGTCGCCGTCTCCCTCGCCAACCAGAACCGGTCCACCCAGGCACTGGCCGCGTACGACGCCGGCGCGAAGCAGGCCCGCATCCTGCTCGGCGGGCCGCGCGGAGCATTCGCTCGGCAATGGCGCCGAGCTGCCGTTGCTGCGCCGCGGTCAGCGGGTCGAAATCGACGCGGCGGACCTCGTCGACGTGCGCGGCCGCGCTGGCGACGACCTTGGCCTGGCCACCACCGATGACGTGGTCCCGGCCGGCCATCATCGCCGCGAACCCCTTGCGGGCCACGACGGCCGGGGCGTTCTTCCACGCGTTGTCGCCGAAGCGGGTGCTGCCCACGCCGGCCCGCTGATGGAACGCGGTGACTGTCGTGCCGAGCAGCAGGACGGCCACGCTGACGCCGTTGCCGCCTGCCCATCGTCGGCCGTCTGGGCACGGCGTTCAAAGGAAAATCCCCGAACGGGTGACGAATGGCCGATGGGTGGCTGATCCAGGTCCGGGCGGAAAATGGGCGATCTGACCGGCGGCCCCGAGCCCGGTCGACCGCGGCAAGCCCGGCGACCGCTCCGCCCGTTCCGGCGCTGCCCACCGGAGAGGTCGAATGGTGCGCTCCGGACAGAAGTGGCACGACGTGGGTCAAGCTGTACCGCAGGAATGTGGATGGCGCACAGATTCGTGGCCGCGTACGGTGTCCGGGGTGGACCACCCGCTTCTTCCGCTGACCGACTGGTTCTTCGACCTGCCGTACATCGTCTGCCCCTCCTGCTCGCGTGGCCATCTGGAGAAGACTGGTGAGTTCGTCACGCAGCGCTCCGCAGTGTCGCGTCAGTCCGAGGCCGAATGCCCTGAGGGCTTCGAACCGGAGTGGATAACGGGCGTTTTTACCGGCGTTCTGACCTGCTCGCTTTCCGGCTGCCTGGAAGGTGTGGCGGTGGCCGGTGGCTTTGAGGTCGTCGATAAACCCACTCCCCTCAACGAATGGAACTATCAGGAGCGGTACGCCGAGCGGTATCGGTTGCGGTTCGCGTACCCGGCGCCGTCGATCGTGGCCTGCCCACCGCTCACGCCGAAGACGGTTCAAGACGCAGCTTGCGCGGCCGCGGTGGTGATGTGGACCGACTCGGCCGGAGCCGCGGGCCGGTTGCGGGTGGCGGTCGAGGAGTTGATGACCGTGCAGGCGATCGACAAGTACAGACCGGTCAACACGCAGGGTGGCGGGCAGCCGCCTAAGCCTCGAACGGCTCACGAGCGCATCACGGAATTCGCCCAGACCAAGCCCGATGCCGCCGAAATGCTCCTGGCGGTGAAGTGGATTGGCAACTCCGGCAGCCACGAGTCGGGGCTAAGCCCTCAGGACGTCCTGGAAGGCGCTCAGATGCTTAGCCACGCGCTGCGGCTGCTCTACGACCCAAGCGAGGCGGACCTGAAACGCCGTGCAGCCCTGGTGAACGAGCACCGAGGGCCAGCCCCTCGTGACATAGCGACCTCCGCCAAGGAGTGAATCACCCGGACCGGTCCGTGGCAGTTCTCGCTGGCTGTCCTGCTCGTGCGGACGTCGGGACTCGACGCTAGCCGGGCGGACTCGCTGTGACGCGTGTCGGAGGTTGTGCCTGCGAGCGCCAACTACGAGCTGCTGAGGCTTCGCTCTCGGTGACGACGGAGCGCTTCCTTGTCTGGTCGACTCGCGGATCCGCTCGGCTGACGTAGCAATACTCCATCGAACTCGGCGTACTCGGAGTTCTTGAGTCTTGGATCTACGCGGACACGGTTGCGGCCGTCGACCCAGATGAGCGTCTTGTCGAAGAGGTTGTGCAGGTCCGCACGTAGCAATAGGCCGTTGCTGACGTGGTCACGCCCGCCGCTGGCGACTGGGTCGATGTGAGCGGCCTGAAGCACGTCGCTGACATCGCACCCGCTGATCGCACACCGCCCGTGGTAGGCCTTCATAAGTTCGGCCCGGAATGCCGGTTGGCCTTGCCGGTCCAGCACCTGCTGGAGTCTCCGCATGCGGGACTTCGGCAGTATCTGCGGCCGCGGTGCACGTACGGCATCGAGCCAGTCCTGTATCCGGTCAGTTTCGGCCGAGTCGAGCGTGCGTACGGTCCGCGGTGACGAGGACAGGACCTCGGGCGGCGTCGAGGCGGAGAGGAGCTGCCTAGTCGTCTGCGTATCCCACTGGATGTAGATCCGCCAACAGGCATGGGCTTCCGACCAGCGAGGACCATCAACGGCAACGCCGCGCGCGACGATCCGAGAGTACGGAACGCCTGCATACACCCAGATCGTGTCGCCGGCCTTCAGCAGGCGGAAGCTGCTGCCGAGGTGCCAATCGGCAATGCCGCCTGGTCGGACGGCTCGGAACATGTCGAGTACACGCTCGTCGTATCCCCACGCTTCCGGGTCGTTCTCGTTGACTGGATAGACGTACTCGCTCATCGCATCACTGCCTGCCCCTGTTCGGCGCTCACCGTCTGCCCCTGCTGTCGGCCCGTTGGGGTTGCCCGATCGGGCTTCACCACGGTCGTTGCTCTAACGACCCGAGACATACCTCCAGACCGCACGATCCAGGTCCCGGGGATCCACTTCAAGGCGCTCAGCGGCCCCTAAGTAGCAGCTGTGCAGGTCGCCGTATGAGAGATCCGGCAAGCCGGCGTCGGCGGCAAACGAACGAAGATGAACATCGACTGCTGCAGTGGACACGCCAGCCAGAATGCACAGGTAATCCGCGGTCTTTGGACCCACACCGTTTATCGCACAGAGTGCGGTGACGTTCTCTCGGTTGCTGACGAAAGCCGCAAGTTGCTCGACCGTATCGACGCCGTGGGTAGCCAGGTGAAGGGCAAGTCGATGGATGCGGTCCGGCTTTTTGCCGGGCCACTTGAGCATCTCGCGTAGGCGATCTGGGCCGCCGAGTGCCAACAGACCACTTGTTGTGTCCGCATCTGGCTGTTCGGAGCGGAACCGGTGCGCTCGGGCGTTCACCGTCTCGTATCGCATACCAGCTTGCAGGATAGCGTCAACGAGGATGGCGCCCACGTGACCGTAGCCATTCTGCCGGTGCACGTCGATCGATAGGTCCACACGCTGGACGTGCGAAGCTAGTGCAACAGTGTGAGGCACGAGCCCGGTGGCTGGGTCCTGCATCCTACGATCTTCGCGCATCGAGGTAACCGCGATGCAACGAGGTCATCGACAAGCTCGATGCGTTCGCCGAGAAGCTCAAACACAAGGCCGACATCAGCGACCTCGCCAAGGCGCCTGGAACGTCGAGACCAAGGTTCAGTAATGGCTCGCCGTGCTTGCCAGCGGCTTCCAACTGCAAGTCGCGATCGGCGTACTCGAGCTCGACCGAGTGCTGGACGCGGCCCCAGAGGAACCAGGCGGCCGCACCCGCTCGCGCAGCCCATCGACGGCCACCAGGTGGTCTAGCGAGGCGAGGCCTTGAACACGGCAGAGTCGCAGCGCTGCGGTGTGGGGCCGAAAGCATCCCGACCCAACCCGGACGGCGTAGGTCGCCGACCGGGCGCCGCCAGCCGCGATAAACGACGTCCGCGAATGGGGTCGCTCTCTAACGCGCCGCCGCCACCACAGAACGGCAGCCATCTGCCGTGCTGCCGAGCTCTCATGGAGGGCGAGGACACGGATCGCGTCAATACTGCCAGGGTCGGTGTCGATAAAGTGGCGCAGGCCCTGGACGCCGTCCCGTGTGGCCAGACGCTTGAGCGCCAGGGTGTGGACCCGGCGGAATTGGTCCTGCGTGACCGCCAACTGTCCTGCCGCCATGAACACCGCACGTTTAAGCGAACCGCGGTAGATGCGCAGGTCCAGATCGTCGTGTGCCAGACCGCTGACCAGGAGCCACGCCTTATCGAAGACCCCTGCCGTTTGACCTTATCGAGGGCCGGAGTATGATACATCACCGCGATCACGGCTGCTGCACGGTGCTCTGCCGCGGTGAAGCCGTCCGCGGCGACCTCATTTCTCGGCGACCTCCTTCGCTTGCCGGCGGCACCATCGCCCTCGCCGACGACGGCGCGTTCTGCACATCCGCCGAGGCGACGGCAGTGAGTTGACCATCGCAGGTGCTGTTGCGGCGGCAAGCTGGGAATCTGGCCTAGCCGTGCAGAAGATCAAGGACCGCCAGACGCAGCGGCCCTTGCCATTCGGTGAATGGATTGTCCACGACGATGTCTGGTGAGATGGACGTTAGTGTCTGCATCACGGCGGCGACTTCATGGTGTGGTAGCGCTCCTGCTTGCCGTAGGGCGAGGGCGAAGAGATAGGCCCGTTGCGCCGGCACCATGTCTGGCCATTGCTGAGCGATGGGATCCGCCTCGATCTCGAACAGAGGAGTTTGCTGCGCGATACCCATCGGTTCGCGAACGGCGGTCTTGAAGGCGTCGACTGCGATCGCGTCGCGTCGCAGGCGCCGCATCAGGGGGTTAAGCAGGGTGGGTAGGAGATGCGTCATCCTGGCGTGGCGGAAGCGTTCATGAACGCGGAGGAAGATCACAGGAAGGTCCTGCGGAGGAGCGAGCGCGAGCGCTAACGCCAAGGTGTCGTCCCATTCTCGTGGCGCGCGGTGGGTCTCGTCGTCCTGGAACCATGCTTCGAGGTTTCGGAACGCGGTGCTGGATACGGCATCGTTGGGGAAGAGTTCCACGTAGGCGGCGAGCTTGGCCCTGTTGTACCTCCGCGCGCCGGATGGGTCGGTACGCGCGTCGTCGGTGAGCACTGCTTTGAAGGTGTCGTCGGGCACGGCCCAGCTGTCTCTGTCGAGCACCGCTTCAAGGACCTGGTTCGCCCAGCTGTGCCTGGTGGCGCCAAGCTTGCCGGCGAGGGCGCGGAGAACGGTTTCGTCGCCGCGATTCTCCTGCTTTGCCCAGAGTAGGAAGTTCGGGTCTTCACGGAGTTTCGGATCGGTGTCGGCTTCATGGCGCAGGATCTCCGCGATGGACGGGAACCGGGCAGCTGTCGTCGCCAAGGCCGCCATGACGTCGTGCCGGCTGTCCGCATCGCTCCTGGTGCGGTCGCCGGAGCTTCGGTCGAGGCGTTGGTACAGGTCGTCGCCGAAGTACTGGCGTAGGCGGTCCCAATGCTCGGCGATGAGGTCGACCAAGATCTGGTCGATGGCGCCTTCGGGGAGTTTGGTGAGGGTGACGGCGACGGGGCGGGATTCGCCGATCCGCTCGGTGATGCCGTCGATGAGGGTGATGTCACCGAGCATCAGCATGCCGGTCCATGCCAGCTGCCGCAGGTCGTCGAGGTCGGGGCCGTAGGCGCAGAGGTTAGCTTTGATCTTCTGCACCAGCCACTGCATCTGGTCGGTGATCACGTCCGTGCCAGCCGTCTGGTCGTGTGTCTTCTGGTGGCGCTTGATCGCTTGCACCAGTCCGATGAAGGCAATGCGGCGGACTTCGGAGTCAGGCTCCTTCTCCCACTCGGATAGCACCTCGACGAGCTCGTCTAGGGTGAGCGCGCTGCGGGTCAGCTCGAACGTCAGCACTTCGCGTAGTTCCGGCTCCACGTGCCCAAGCTGAGCCCACACCTTGGCGCAGAGGTCCCGTGACGTTGCGTCGTCTTGGGTGCAGTAGCTGCGGAGAATGGCGACCGGAATGGTGTCCGGGATGCCGGAGGTGAGCGTCCGGATGTCGGCGATGAGTTGTTCGGCGAAGTCCTGTACGGCAGGCTGGGACGGCCAAGCGTTGATGACGGCGTCCACATGCCAGGTCAATGGGTGGGGTTCGACAGCCGTGCACAAGGCAGCCAGTTCTGCCGGGTCATAGCTGGCGAGGACGGAGGCGGCTGCTCCGGCGCCGAACTCGTCGGCGGTTGTCGTCAGACGGGTCCACGCCTCGGCGACAGCCTCGGCAACGACCACGCGTTCTTGGTTCCGTCCGGCCCCAGCGGGCTGGCGCAGCAGCGAGACGAGGACGGCAAAACCTTCTTCGGGACCGAGCACATCAACGGCTACGCCGGCCAGGGGCGCCGCCTGCTTGTAGGGGCCGCGCAGCCTACCGGTCAGCACCTCGCGGACGGTCTCGTTGCCGCCGTACTTGTCGGCCAGGACGCGGGCCACCCCGTACGGGCGCATACCATCCAAGCCTCGCAGCAGTACCGTGGTGGCCTGATCGGGCGGAAGCGCGGTAGCCAGACCAGCGCTGCCGAAAGAAGCAAGTTTCGCCAGGTCGTTTTGTAGGCGCGGACGTAGGGCTTGGGCGAAGACCGGGTCGTCACACCACTGCTTGGGAACCGCGCCGAGGTTGTAGAGGATCAGGCTGTGCTCGTCCTTGCTGGCCAGTTGCTCGGCGACCCAGCCTTTGAAGCGGGCATCATCAGCGAAGACCGTGCAGGCCAGATGCCACGCCAGACCACGATCACCCCCGGTCCGCCCATTAGTCTTGAGGGTTTCCAGCGCGAAGTCGGCGGCCTCGGTATTCCCAACGGCGCAGGCCGCGACCAGATCCGCAGCTGGCCAGGGCCCCCAACTGTAGTCCTCGTGATAGAGCATGGAGAGCAGCCAGGTACGCTCCTCTGCCCGGAACGCGGAGCTGTCTCGTGGCTCAGCGGCCTTGAAAACCAGGTTCAGCGCCACGAGCCGCAGCGCAGTAGACGATTGGTGGCGGCCCCACTCGATCAGGCGCCCGGTTTCCGGAGCATCCGGCCATCCTTCGCCAAGAGCATGAATAGCGGTCGCCTGGGTGGACGAACTGGGCCCGGTCTCGGTGAGTGCGACCAGCGGCGGGACCACGTGTGGCTGTCCACCGAGCCGTCGGGCGAGAGCTCCAGCCGCGTTGAGCTTCACCTCGTCGCTAGGATGCCGCAGGCCCCAGAGAAGATGCTTGGCGGCCTCTTCGTCGGCGATGGGCAGATCGCGCAGGGCCCACATGGTCGCGGATGGCTCGGGACGCGGCGCGGTAAGCCACCGTTTCAGGATGGGCAACAGGTGGCTGCTGGCGGCGGGGCTCGCGAGCGTTGCGACCAGCGCGGTGATCAGGTTGGCTCGGTGCCAGGTATAGGGATGATTCTCCACCCGCTCCACGAGGTCCTTGGTGTGGGCGGCCTGAACGCGGGGGGTGAGTCTGACTCCGGCGGCCAGCGAGTCGGCCAGCAGCTCGTATCCATCGAGGTCCGCCCAGACGTGATCACCGACGTTCAGTGCCGCAGCGAGCAGGGGTTCGGTGGTGTGCGGGCTGACCTGAGCGCTGAGCAGGGCGAGCAACACGTCGCGCCAGGCAGGATCGTGAACGAACCGCCGGATAGCGTCGAGCTGGTCGTCGGGCGCCAATATCGCCAGGTGCTGGCCGGCCAGGTGGTCGAGTACGACGCGGTGCAGGAATCCGTAGGAGCCAGCGCCGTGCGAGACGATCAGGCCGAATTCTTCTTCGGCCATCGCGAGGACCGCGTCGGCCAGCCGTCGGGCTTCGGCAGGCTGATATCCGAGGACTTCGTCATCGACCATCGACTCGACGATGAGCTTCCGCATGTCCTGTTTGGTGGCGACGCCGGCTGCGTCCTTGAGGCGCAGCCGGTAGGCGACTGCGGCGAACAGTGTGCTGGCGTCGGCGGCCGGGAGCGGGCCGCCGCGAGCGTGCGAGGCCCGCTGTCGCATCTGAGGATGCTTCTCGATCAGCAGTTCGACGAGACGAATATAGATCTTGAATCTTTGGCGGGGTAACGGCTCCCCTTGCCAGGTCGTCGCGAGCAGCGTGAGGAACAGGGGCGACCGTGACAGCTGAGCGAGGTCGGCGGAAATTTCAAGTTGGGCTAGGAATGCCTCCACGCCGGCGCCCCAGTGCAGCCGTGGCTCTGGGTCAACTTCAGAAGCCGTGCTCCGCTGCAGAATCCCCGCAGCGATACTGCGGCGTTGCCCGTCGGTCAGCGGCGTGATCTGGGCATGGGCCCAGGGGCGCTGCCAATTGAGCCGGTCGACGGCGTAAGGGCGGGTGGAGAGAACTGCGGCGGCGTTCGAGCGGCCCAAGAACGCCTCGAGGACGCCGAGGGCACGTTCGGCTGAGCTGACATCGCTCCATTCGTCGATGCCGTCGACAAACAGCATCAGCCGGTCGTCGTGCAGCGCCCGCTGGGCCAGCGGCCAGAGATCGGCGGCGCTTTGCGATGACAACCACGCTTCGACGGCGGAGACCAGCGAATTTTCCGTCGAGGCGTCGAGGTGCCGGCACAGGAACCCGAAGGGAAGCCAGACGGGAAGGTCACCGCCGTGCTCGCGCTGCAGCGTGATCGACTGCGGCCGTTCGGCGAGTAGGTCGGCCGCCGCAAACCGCAGCAGGCTCGACTTGCCCACGCCCGGACCGCCGATGACGAGGCGATACTTGCCTTCGGCCAGCCATTCGTCGGCCGGCACGGCACCCTGCGTATTCGGTCCTTCCGCCGTGGCGGCGGTGATGAGCTGCTGGGCGGACCGGAACGACTGGCGGCGAGCACCCAGGCGCGAGGCGACGTAGGTGAAGCCGTCCTCCGGATGCCCCGATCTGATCGAGCTTTCGGTGTTCGGCTGCTCAACGTCCACGACGCCGCGCTGTTGCGGCCGCGGGTCGACATGCACAATCACGAACTGCTGCTCGGGGGCAGGGTCCTCCGTCTGCTGCATGCCGCCTTGGGCGGAAAACACCGCCTGATAGAGCTGCCGCAACCGCGTGCGCAGCTCCCTGCTCTCCAACGCGGGCAGGTTATTCGCCAACGCTCGGGCTGCTTCAGGACCGCAGAAGGCCTCGACCCAGCTCCTGCCGAAGAAGTCATCGACGATGCACGGCTGGTCCTTCAGCAGCGCTGACACCTCTTGCACGCCCCAAGGGACAAAAGTCACCCCGAGCGCGGCCAGACGATCGCCTTGCGTCCGGAGCTCCTCGTCCAGCTTGGTGTCTTGCAGGTCGTATGACGTCGCGTAGTAAAAGGTGCGGGTCTTGTCCGACCAGTCGCCCTTCAGGAAGTCGTCCACCGCCCTCTCGATCTTCAGAGCGGTCAACGCCTGCACCCGACGCGACTGAAGCGTGATGTAGTCCCGGCCGGCGGCGTCGACAGCTACAAGATCCAGGGGCAAGCGTGCATACGCGTCGATGCCCTGCTGCCCCTGGCCGGGCGTGCCGAACAACTTCGCGTACGTGACCGGCCGGACAGTCTGCAGAAGACGCAGGAAGAGCTTCTCGGCGTCAGGCCAGGTCAACTGACCGAGAGGCAGCACCTGGAGGTTGGTCTCGACCGGCGGCTCGGGCAGCCGTCCGGTCGGTGCAGCCCAGAGGACCGCTTCGGCCTGATCATGAACCTCGGACTCGCTTGCGATCCCCACCGTCGTACCTCCCCGACCGCCCGACGCACTCACTTTATGCAACCCAGCGACGCTGGGTTGGCGCACGGTGCTGGACACCGGCAACAACATCCCGGACGCGAGCCCACGCCAGCTGCTCGTCTCCTACGTGTCAGGTGACCTCACCGAGGCCGACGACCAGCTGGCCGCACTCATGCGCCGCATCGAACGGCTCCCCTGCCAGCGGCCGGTCCTGACCAACAGCGGGCCGCAAAGGCTTCCCGGACAGGTAGACAGGCTGTGGACGGGCGCATGGCCTAACTGGACTGGACCGACGAGTGGCGTACCGAGGACCACGACTGACACTGCGACAGCCGCGCAGGTGCTGTCTTCTACGACGCGAGCCTGGCGCGCTCCGCTGCGATGATCTGCGCTTCGTCGGCGGCCGAGATGTCGATCGAGGCGTACGAGGTGTCCACCGCTGCCGAGTCGGCGTTCTTGGCTTCGGATTCGTGGGCATAGGCATGGAACAAGCTGCGCTTGGTTGCGAGCAGTTGCAGGATTCGTTCGTCGACGGAGTCCTTGGCGAGGAGCCGGTGGACCCGGACCATGCGGGGCTGTCCCATGCGGTAGCTGCGCGTAATGGCTTGATCTTCGGTGCTCGGCTTCAGTTGAGGTTCGGTGATCACGACGACTGAGGCGGCCTGGAGGTTGAGGCCCACGCCGGCGGCTTCGATCTGGCCGATCAGCACCGCGTGCCCATCGTGCTGCCGGAACCCCTCGACAATCTGCTGTCGGCGGCTGGTCGGGGTGCTGCCGGTGAGGTGGAACCGGGGCGACTCACCGAGAATTCTGTCCGCCCGGTCGAGGACGTCGCGGAAGTAGGAGAACACGACGACCTTCCACCCGTTGGCCGCCGACTCATCGACGATCTCCTTGAGTCGCTCGAGTTTCGCAGTGACCTCTTCACTGCCGATGAGGTAGGCGGCCCGTCGCATGCCAGCGAACCGCCGTTCGCGGACCTCCTGCAGGTACCGGTGCCGCTCCGGTGCACGAAGCTCGACCCAGTCGTCGACGTCGAGCCGTTCGGGGAGCTCCTTGAGCACGTCCTCCTGGTTGCGGCGCAGATACACCTCGGCCACCTTTACGCGGAACGACCGAGCGCTGAGCACCAGGTTTCCCGGCAGCAGCCTCCCGGCGAGGCCTTCGTCGACGTATCTGACGAGGCTGTGGAATTCCTCGACCCGGTTCTCCATCGGTGTTCCGGTCATGAGCAGCACCCGAGCGGCGTCACCGGCGAGCGCCGCTACCGACTGGGAGCGCAGTGCTGACCGGTTCTTGATCAGGTGCGCCTCGTCGACGACGAGGAGGTCGAGCCGGAGCCCGGTGGGTAGCGTCAGCCGACGTAGGGTCTCCAGGGTTGTGATCACCGCACCACCCGACGTCGTCCATGCTGCGATCGCGCCTTGACGGTCATCTCCGTGCGCCTTGAACGCGCTCAGCGCGCTGTGCTCCTCGATCTCCTGGATCCAGTTGTACAGCACGCTGGCCGGGCACACGACGAGGAAGTGCCGTTGGCCGCGCGCGGCGAGGTGGGCCATGACTGCGATCGCTTCAATGGTCTTGCCCAGGCCCATCTCGTCGCCAAGGATGACGCGGCGGCGGTCGATCGCGTACTGGGCACCGAACACCTGATAGGTGCGCAGCCGCACCCGCAGGAGACTGGTGTCGAGGGCGACCTTTCGCGCCGCTTTCTCGATGAGGGGCGGCACGAATCCGGTCGTGGCGTCCGAGTCGGTGACCGGCACGCCACGCGCTTCGGCCAGCAGCGTCTGATAGAGAGCAGCGGCCCGGACGTAGTCGGCCCACAGCGTCGCGGGCGAGGTGCCGGCGGCCTTGTCGATGGCCTGGCCGATGTCGTGAAGCGCCGCTTGGACGATGACGGCATCCACGGTCCCGAGCTGTGCTTGCAGGTCGATGAGTGCCTGCTGGACTCGGCGTCGGCGCGTCGGCAGCGCGAAGATGCGATGGCCTATGCGGCCGGCCGGCGATGCTGCCGCCAGGAGCCGATCCACGGTGACGGCGAGGTGGGCCGCCCGGTCGGCGGTGGCTGCGTGTACCCGGATGACGGTGGCCAGCGTGTGGAGAAGACGGAGCAGTTCGACGTGGCTCGCCGGTGCTTCATCCGCGTCGAAACGAATGACGGTGTCGTGTTCGACGGCGGCAGCAGCGGCCTGCGCGGCGGCCTGGATCGCTTCGGCTGTCGACGCACCGATGCCGGGAATCTGCTGCAGTGAAGCGGCGGACGTCCCCAGAACGGCCAGGACGCTGTCGAAGCCGTACTGGGGGAGCTTTGCGATGTTGCGGATCGCTTTGCCGGATGGTGTTCGCAGCGTGTCGGCGCGCATCCCGGCAAGCTGTTCTGCGATCAGTCGCGAGCGGAGCCGCTCGTGTTCGACGCGGACGTCGCGTTGTAGCTCAGCGACTGCGTCACGGAGTGTGTCGGCCTGCTGGAGGAGTACCTGGCCGTCGTCGAGCAGCCGCCGGGTGGCGCCAAGCCGCATCGACTCGGCGGATGCCGAGGTGCCGGTCGTCATCAAGGGGCGCTGCCGCGATCGGCCGTCTGCCACGCCGATTGTGCCGCACACGTCGGCCGGTGCGAGTTCGCTTCAGCTTCCACCCACACCCCCAGCGCTCTACGTGGTGAGGATATTACCGAGTGCAGTACCGCCGAGGAAGGCCGTCGTCGATGCAAGGGACGCTCCCCCGGCGCGTATATCGCGAGCCTTGGCCGATTCATTCACGACGACAGATTGCGATCGTCCAGGTACTCAGGGAGATAATCGCGTAGGCTATCGAGCGTCGTCGAACAATGCGGTGGAGGGTGGAGGTGTCATGGACATCGGACCCGTCCTACGACACCTTGCCAGCCCAGCTCGCCTGCCCGTCAGGTCGGACATCGAACTCGCCGAGTCGATCTCGATACTCGCCAAGCAGGCAAAGACGAAAACCGCAGGAACCCCCTACATGAAGACACCCAGCCCGGTGGCGGTAGCCTCGATCCTGCAAACCAGGCCGGCCGACATCCTCCGAGAACTCGGCGTCGCGACAACCTTCCTGACCCGATCGCCGTTCCTCTCCGTCTCCCAGCATTGGGCGCACGTCCGCTACTGCGCCACGCTCGAGGCCGGTCGAGAGCAGCTCATGCGCCTCACCTCGTACGCGTCCAAAGATGTGGTGCACCACCACAAGGTGACCCAGTCCGAGCAGCTCGGAATCGGTCTCGCGCTCGTCGTCGCCCGCGCTGTCCTCGAACGACGCCACCCTGGCTGGCTCTTCCACGTCGTCGACGCCGACGTTGCCCTGCGGCACGGCTACGTCAACGACGTCACCGGCAGAGTGGGCAACAAGCCCGGCACAAACAAGCGACCCGACTACTTTCTCATCGGGTGGCGTCGCTCCGGCGCGCAAACCAAGGTGCGCATCGCGGTCCTCGAGTGCAAGGGAACGCACGGCACCATGCGGCAGGTGTACAAGCAACTCGCCGACGCTTGTCTCCAAGTTGGCACCGTCGCAATCGGCGATCACCCGATGTACGGCCTGATGGTCGCCTCCCGGCTGCTCCGCAGCGGCGTCAGTTCCTATGTCCTCGACCCGCCCGGCGACGACGAACTGTGGACCGGGCCCACGAGCGACTACGACGAGCTGCTGGCAGAGCAACCGGACGAGCTCGAGTGGCGAGCTCGACAGCAGGCAACACAACCCGACGCCGCCGACTCAGCGGGCAGCACTGCGCCGTCAACCCCGGCGACGGCAGCCGCTACGCCAACCCCGCCGTACGTCATTCCTGCCAGCCACCGGTCCTGGCTGGCTCAGGTGATGAACCGCACCGTCGCCGCATCGGTACTGCTGTTCGCCGGCGACAGCACCACCGCCGTGGACTACACCAGCCCACGCCAGCGCGGCTACAGCAGCGCCATGCTGCCCCTGGAAGACACGTGGCCGGACACCATCAGCGCACAGGTACGCATGCCGTCGGGCCCGGTCCTCACCGGCACATCCCACCTGATGCCCCTCAATGACGGCCGAACCCTCGAAGTCTTCCGCGGCATCGACCGACGCCTCCACCATGATCTCAAAGAAGGAAACCTCAGCCGGTACGCCCGAAACGCCGGATGGCTCCGCCGCTGGTGGAACGCAGCCCGCAGCCGATCGCGCGACACCGTGTCCGTCGGCGCCGACGGCACGGCGCTCATCATCAGAGTGCTCGACCGGCGCGAACGACCATCACGCCGGCGCTACCGATGAAGTGCACGGCATGGCCGATGGATTGACCGCAGCCAAACCCGGCTGACCAACGCTCGACCAAGGGCACCGTCGACCGGTGTCATGATGACGAAGCATGCGCTTGCCGTTCCTGTGGCGACAACAGCGCAATCCATGGCCATGGCTTCCCGTAGCGCACCCGACCAGCTCGCTGCATCGCGCCGCTGCCCGGTCGATGGGCGACTCAGCCTTCCGGCCACCCCCGAACGTGATCGTCGACGCCGGTAGCGACGTTGTACTCAGTTCATCCAGGCAGCGCCACCTTGTGCACAACAACGCCAACGCTGAACGGCGCCGGGAGGTCCCGCGCTTGCGCGGTCAGGCTTTCGATCAATGTATCCGTGGTGTGGCGCGCGACCTTCGAGCGCTTGTCTCCTTCCTCAACCTGCTCGGGCGGGAAACACGCCACGAGGTAAACGCCGTGCGTGTGGCCAGCGGGTTCCAGGTACTGCCCGACGAGTTGCTTGGTCATGGCGGTCGTGGTCGAGTCGTTCCAGCAGCCTTTGACCTCGATGACGACGCAGATCGTGTTGCCTGCGTTGTCGGCCGCATCGACTCTGATGTCGTGGCGCTCCCCAATGCCTGCACCCGGCTTACGGCGAACCTCCACCTCGCGGTTGACGACGATGCCGGAGAATTTAAGCAGCAGGCGCAAGCCATGGCAGTACCAGTCGGAGATGCTGTTCTCGTCCTTGGGCTCGCCCGGCACGTGCGTTACATTCCACAATGCGAATGCTTGCGGAGTCTCTCCGGTGAGCCACCCCCCGATAGTGCTCAAGGCTTCCAGGACTGCCGACTGCAGGTCGGCAGCGTCGGTTACGAGTCGGCGCCGACGGTCCTGTAAGAGTTGGTGCAGATGGGCGACTGTCGGCGGCAACCACGTCCGTTGGCGGGTGACCTCCCGGGCGAGCAGGACGGCCCGGTCGAGCGGCAGTTGCGGTTGACGGCGCTGCACATCCTCAAGCACCCTGAGGCTTTCCTCGGTGCCGCGCTCAACCAGGCCGTGGAGGAGTTCGTCGCGCCACATCCCGAGCTGCTCGCGCGGTGAAAAGAAGTGTGCCTGCCGTTCGTCCGGGTCCTGCTGCGGAGGAAACTGCTCTGCAAGCCACTCGTAGAGTTCGGCGACCGCGTCGTGGTGGCCGATGACCGCTACAGGTCGGTGGCGCATGCGTTGACCGAGCGCAAGCGCGATCTCCCTACCGGTGGCAGGCTCGCGGCGTAGGGCCGCTACGAGCAGTGGCAGGCCTTGCTCGGGAGCATGATTCAGCAGCACTGTTGCTGCAGTGACACCGGCATCGACATCAAGTGCACCTTGCAGTTGGCGGGTGCACCAGTCGATGCCCTGTCGGTCGTTGCGGGGCACCAGCAGATCGAGGATGTCGGCGCGGTTGGCGGCGGATGGCCCGTCGAGATGGGCGGCGATTGCATTCGCCAGTTGAGTGTCCATGACAGGGGCGAGTTCGCGAAGCCACCCCAGTGGTTGGTCATCGGCGTTGAAGATGGCCAGCAGGTGATTGACCGTGTCGGCGAGCACGTCGGGCGCGCGTGACGCGACTTCGGCGAGGAGGTCGGCTTTGGTCTGGGTGTCCGCGTCGCGGTTCACTACGTGGGCGGGGTAAGTGAAGATCGCCTCTGCGCATGCGGCCCACTGGTTCGCTGGTAGTTGTGCGAGCCGCTGCGGGTCGAGGCGGTGCCAGCGGGCGAGCGCCCGGTATGCCGCAACAAGCTTGTGGTAGACCGTCGTGGCGTTCTCATGCGTCGGCAGCTGCATTGATTCGGCCGCCGAGATGTACTGCCAGGCTGCCTCATCGATCCGGCGCTGGTCCAGCTCGCTCAAGAGCGCATAGCCGGGGAGTTTGCTGAGGTCGTCGGAGAGGCGGTCGCGGTAGACGCCGCGGGCGACGTCGACGTCTAACAGCCGGTCGATGATCCAGTAGTGCTCAGGTTCAATCTCTATCTGCGCAAGCCGGGACTGCACCTGCTGGACGTACTCGTCACGGGCCGTCGCCGGTACCTTCTCCTCCTTGCCTCGACGGCGGGCGTGTGTTTGCCGCAGCATGTCGGCCAGCGGTGAATCGAGGTGGACGTAGAAGTAGCCTTCGAGGCCGGTCCACAGCGGGCTGTGCTCGTACTGCCATGCGATGTCGTCATGCGTTGACGCTGCCGGGTTGTACAACCTGGTCGCGAGGACGTACCAGGCCCTCCATGCCGGGTCGTCGACATGCCGTAAGGCTTCGTTGCAGGCCCAGACGAAGTCGTCGTCGTCAAGCAACGGCACACCGTCCGAGTCCCGAGCGAAGCCAAGCATCGCTCCGAGAGTGCCCTCGACTCCGTCGGCTGCCAGCATCTGGACCACGAGCTGCCGACGCCAACGCCGGTCAGTGCCCCCGAGCCCAAACGGCGGTTCGTCGTCACCACCAGCGATTCGTGCCCCGAAGAGCCGAGCCAGCACCGGGAGGTACCCGTCGTTACCCGACGCCGCCGCTCGCGTGCAGACCTCCTCAACAAAGTCGGTCAGGGGCGATCGCTCCATGGCGGATACATGCCCGCTAGAGTCCAGCTCGCTGTCGCTGCTGAACAGGCGCTCGGCCCACTTCAAGGCAGCCGGAAGATCTTCGTCCGGCAACCTGCTTGCGGCATCATGGAGAAACAGGTCGTAGGCCCCGCCGCGCAATGGCGGTGACGGAACCAGCCGCGCCAAAATGTCAGCCGTATCCAGGAGCCGGGGCCAGAGCTGATCCAACAGCGACCCCAGCAGTCGGTCATCCTGATCACCTACCAGGAACGCGTCCGTGCGCTCGATCAGTTCCAGCAGTTGTTCGTCGACCTGATGCACAGCCAGGATCGCCAGTGCGCGTTGGCGATCCCGAAGCGGTCTGGTCGCGTCGAGGCAAATCGCCAGCAGCGATGCCTCCAGACCCGGCACGTACGAGTCGGCCAGCACCTCCAGGGCAAGCTTCGACGCCGGGCCGGCACTGCGCAGTTCCGGCTCCAGCTGCGCCGCCAGACCGGGATGCTGGAGCCCGTAGAAGTGATCATCCAGCCGCAGCAGATGCTGGTACTGGTGAGCTTGCGCGAGGAGCATCGCCACGACTGCGGATCTGGTGCCAACGTCGTCAGGGACGAGGTTGTACCGCACCAACGTGAGTGGGTCGGCCTCGACAAGCCATCGGTAGCGGCTGGGCTCCAGCGCGATCAGCCACGCCGCAGTCTCGCGCAGCTGCGGGACGATCGCCCACCCTGCAGCACTGCCGAACAATAGACTCTGCAACTGCGCGGCCGGGAGTGCGCGCCGCTGCAAGAACCGCGCCGTCAGGTATGCACCGAAAGATCGGTGCGCGACTGCACGAACGTCGAGCCCGGCCGGCGCGAACAGCGGGCTGGCCACCGCCGCCGAGGCATCCGCGGTCACAAGCTCGACCGTGGATCCGGCTCCGTCCGGCTCGCCTCCCGTGACCGCCTCGGAGGGGACCACTCCGCGGGGCGCGGCTGTAGGTGGCATCCACACCCCGGACGCCCCGGTGAGCAGCGTCAGAGCCGCGGCTCGTTCAGCGGCGACCCAGAGCGATCGCGGTGCTCGCGCACGCCCGCCGCTGGGCGGCTCATTACCTCGCACCGGAAGCGCAAGCAGCTTGCCTACGCCGAATTCATATAGGTCAGCACGCCGCTCGAACAGCGTCACGTCGACGAGCGCAGCGCCGCAAAGCAGGTCGAGCGTCTGCGGGATCGCAGCGAGCGACTCAGCGCGAGCAGCCCGGACCTGTCGCAGAAACGTCCAACCGTCGAGGGCCTTCGCCTCTGCATACTGCATGATGTCGCTTGCGCGAAGCGGCTGCAGCTCCACGAGGGCGCTGTCACCGCCGAGCCGTTGGAACAGGTTCCGCACGGGCCCGGCCAGCTCACCGCTGCGGCAGGACGCGATCACCCGCAGCCCGGCGCCGACCAGCTCGATCAGTCGACGCTCGAGGATGCCGGCGAGCGTTCCGATCCTGGCCTTGCACTCATCGACACTGTCGAGCAGGAGCACGTGCTGCCGTCCATCAGCCTGCATCGCCGCTTCGATGGGATCGAAGATCTTGGTCTCCAGTGACCAATCATGGTGCTGCACGAGATCGGCGCGGTGCACTTCCCACTCCGGGCGGCACACGCCGAAGTGCTGGCTCAGCCATCGCAGAGCGTGCGACTTACCGCTCCCGGGTTCGCCGAGCAAAAGCACGACAGCACGAGCCGTCAGGCCCGCGAGCGGCTCGACAACACCGCTTCCAGTTCCATCAACCTCGCGGAGCAAGGGTCCGTCGAGCTGCCGCGTCGCCTGCTGCGCCCCAATGAACCGTTCGAGATCTGCCATCACGGTCGAACCTAGCCTGACCCGCGCCCGGCTCTCCGCAGACGCTCGCAAATACATCCTCCAGTACTTCGATCGACATTCCCCGATGACGCCCTGCTGTTTGGCGGTCGGGGTGCGACTGAACGAGTGACGGCGCAGATCCGCGCGGGTTGGTTCACCCGGCCGACAGCAAGCACCCGACGGTAGGACTCGTTTGCAGCCCTCGCCAGTGACGGCAGTTGGAGTCTAGAGTCGGGCGTCCGCACCGCAGGGCCGAGGCCCGCCGGACGCCACCCTAGGCTCATGTACGGCACGAGCCAAGATCAGCAAGATAGCCCCTTTGGCCCACCCGCGGCGGGCGCCGACGCTCCGCCCCCGCTGTAAACGGCTGGAGTGGCAACTGAAGGACCTGGTTCACTTGACTCCCTCCACGTATTGCAGGAAGGCATCGTGAGCGAGCCACAAGTTGACGCCCTCCCCACTCCGTCAGATGACGAAGCGGTGACAGCCGGTCCCATCCCGCCATACACCCACGATCCGGAGCGACTGCCTGCGCTTGCAACGTTGGTCGACGCCGCCTGTGATGGCGCTACGGATCCGCATGACGTCGCGTTGCGAGTCGATGAACTCTCGCCGCAGATCGATCCGCTGACGAGCCGCTCCGAGAAGATGGTGCTGTTTCACACGTTCATGTACCTGCTGGAAGTGACGACACCGGACCAGGCACGAGTCGACGCACGGTTGGAGCCGCTGGACGGACCGTCGCTGCTGCCGGTGGCGTTGCGCGACGCCACAGAAGCGATGCGCACACTTTGGCTCGGGCTTGCCGAACACGTTCGACATCCCATGGCACGTGCACGATGCTGGGACATCGTCTTCACCCTCACCCTGTTGCGCAACCGTCGCACCTCCGCCGAGCAGGCGATAAACGCGTATCTCGAGGCATCCAAGCCACCTACTTCACGTCGGCACCGAGGCGATGGCCTCGTCCGAGCGTGGGTCCTCGCCCGCCGGGTCAGCCTCAACGACACCACGACGTCCAACGCGATCCACGAGGCCATGAAGACGCTGGCGGCGGAGGGCGTCGACCAAGGCGATCCGTACCCCGCCATGACAGTCCTCGCGGCCTTGATCAGCCCAGGGCGGACACGGTCCGAATGCGTCGACCCCGACGTGGACACCTTGCTTGACCGGGCTGTCCTTGCGTACTCGCAGGCCCACATCATCAGCGGATTCGCCGCCCTCGTACGGCGCCGCGCCGGCGAAGGTAGCGAACGGGCCGAACAGGCGAGCAGGCACGAGGTGAACGCGATGATCGCCGAGGCCGACGCGGCGACCGATCCGATGATCATCAGGAACCGGTACAGCGAAGCTGCGGCGGCCGCCCACACGTACGGTTTGGCCGACCTGGAGAAGAGGGCGGTCGCAGGCTTGCAGTCTGCGCCCCGGGTCACCTGGACCGTCTCCGAGTACAAGATCACTACGCCATCTCGGTTCTTCCATGCCCACCTGCCCGGCTTCGCGCAGGCATCCGAGTGGCGGCAAGCACTTTCGATCTGGCTGCACTCAACGGCACCCAGCGGCAGCTTTACCGCCAACGAACGCGCAGCCAACCGAAACCTTCAGGCGTCGGTGATGACCCGCCTCGCCTCCATGGTGATCTTCCGCGACGGCGACCTTCCAGCCCGGGCGCTGGACGGCGACGCAGATCGCTTGGAGCACGCGCTCGTGCAGATCGAACAACAGACAATGGAGATGCGCGGCCGTTTCCTGGCCCGCGCACTGGTTCAACTTCAACAGCGATTCGGAATACCATCCCAGGCCGACCTCAAGGCCTTTCTGCTCCAATCAGGAGCCGCGCCGAACCTGGCTCAGGCATTGGCCACGGCATTCCAGCTGTACTGGGTCGAAGAATACGACGCATGCTGCCACCTCATCGTGCCGAAGGTCGAAGCCGCCACGCGAGCGTTGCTACTCGAACTCAACGAACCTATGTACCGGGCCGCCGTCGGCGACTCGGTTGGCCAGTTTCCCGGCCTCGGAAGCTTGTTGCCGCTGCTGGTTGAGAACGACTTTGACCCCGACTGGGAACGCTTCCTACGCACCTTGCTGCTCAACTACGGCACCAACCTCCGGAACCTCATTGCACACGGCTACGCCGACAATGTCGGGCCCGTCGACGCCGCGCTGGCATTGCGCGCCGCTGCGGTCCTGGTGCTCGTCACCAATGGCAACGCAGCAGGTCGCGACGCTGCGCGGGTACGACAGACCTTGAGAGAACCCACCGGCCACCGGCGGCGGGATGGATGGTGGCGCCGTTGCGTTGCGGCCCTGCACATCGTCAGGCGCGACCATTGAATTGCCTCATGCCACCTGAAACGCCCGCTCGTAACTCAGCCCAACACCTCGACATGGCAGAGCAAGCCGGCCGCCAACGAGCGCGACGGGGCGATGGCCTGTACCGCCGTCAACCGGCTTTCGACTAACTACAGCGGGCAACGGCCGAGATCCGACGAGGACTTGAAGGAATGAAACCGTGTCGATAGCATAAACGCATGAATCCCTGCTTCGGGCAGGGATGCTATGGGTGGGGGTTAATCCCCCCTTCGACACTGGTCTTGGTGAATGTTTACCAAGATCTTGGATCTTATAGCATCCCAGCAGCTGACCCGAGCGGGTGACCACCCGGTCGGGTTTCGGCATGTGCGGACCGCGCCCCGGCGGCGACGATGACCCGCGTGCCGCGCAGCAATTTAGCCCCGGTCGAGCAGATGATCGCGGCACTCATCCCCGCGCCACTCCCCCGCGCCCGCCCGCCACGGCCACCACTGCCCCGTCTGCCAGCACCTCGCACTGGCCCTGACCAGGCCGAGGCGCACCTGGACGTCGGTCGGCTCGACCCGTCCGGCCGAGTCTCGGCCCGCGCGCTTCTGCACCTCCTGGGCTGGCCACCCGGGCACCGCATCCAGTTCGACATCGCGCATGGCGCCATCACCGCGACCTCCAACCCGGCCGGACGGCACACCATTGGCGCCACGGGTCTTCTGGGCGTTCCGGCGGCGACTCGGCAGCTGTGTCACCTCGCCGTCGGCGACCTGGTCGTCCTCCTGGCCCACCCCGGCCGTGACCTGCTCTTCATTCATCCGGCCCACACCGTCGCACGGCTCCTCGTCGACCGGTCCGCCGCAGCCGATGGCGGCTGACCGCGCTCGGCTCGACGCCGCCTGGACCGCCCTCGCCGAGCTCGGCGTCACCCTCGCCGACCTGCAGAACGACGCCCGACCCACGCTGCCGACCTTCGACGAGTATCTCCCGCAGGTCCTCGCCGCGGCCGGTCCCGGCGCGCTGCGCGCCTACCGCAGCTATTGGCAGCGCATGACCACAGCCTGGGGCGACCTCACGATCGACGCCGTCTCCGCGAGCGACATCCAGGCACTCCAGCGGCGCGTCGTCGGCAGCGCCAGAGCCCGGCGCAACAGCCGGGGTGGTCGCCACGCCGGCGAACTGCTCATCGCCGCCGCCCGCGCCTTCTACAACGTCGCCATCGCCGACGGCCTCATCGATGCCGCCGACAGCCCAGCCCACCGGGTCCGCAAGCCCCGGCGACTGCCCACCACCCGACGGGCACTCACCCCAGCCGAACTGACCGACATCAACCTCGTTGCCCGCACCACCGGCAACGACACCATCCTCGACGCACTCCTGCTGCGCCTGCACACCGAAACAGCCTGCCGGCGCGCCGGCGCCCTCGGCCTACGGCTGCAGGACCTCGACGATGAACGCGGCCTCCTCCAACTCCGCGAGAAGGGCGGCACGGTCCGCTGGCAGCCGATCAGCCTCGACCTCGCCACCAGCCTCACCCAGCACGCCGCCGCCCGCGGCGCCGTCCTGCCAACCGACCCGCTGCTGCGGTACCGCAACGGTCGCGCCTTGACCAGCCGCCGCTACGACGAGCTGTGGCGCCGCATCGGCCGGCACCTGCCCTGGGTCGCCGCCCAGGGCATCACCGCGCACTGGCTACGCCACACCACGCTGACCTGGGTCGAACGGCACTTCGGATACGGCACCGCCCGCGCCTACGCCGGCCACACCGACACCACCGGACCAGCCACCACCACCTACATCCGCGCCGATCTTCAAGCCGTCGCCACCGCCCTCGCCGCCATGACCGGCCAGCCGCACCCGCTCGCGCAGCCCATTGACGGTCATCAGGTGTTCTAGCGAAGCCTTGAACACGCTCGAGTCGCAGCGCTGCGGCATGCCGTGACGGCTCGGTGCGGTCTACCGACGCGTGGGCTCCAGAGTCTTGAGGTAGAACGCGGTCCCGGAATTGCCGTCGATGGTAAGCCTTCACGCATGCAGGCCTTGCACTGCTCGAAGAAACTCGACGAACCCGGGACATCCAGCGGCAGATCGTAAAGATCTTTGTCCTTCACGTACGTGACCCGCTCCGCATTTCGTGGCGAAAGCCGCACCAAGCCAATTGGCTGGCAGCTTCGCCTGCGGCGCGGCGCCGGGTGGGCATGTGGTCAGTCCCGCACGATCGGCAGGGCATCGGGCGGCACCGTCGCGAACAGTGCCGTATGCCGGCCGTAGCTGTGCTCCGACGGGTCGGCGGTCCGCAGGGCTTGGGCGCCGTCGGCGGGCGTCGCGTCGGCGCGCACACGGCCGACAAGGCGCGTTTCTGCGCCGCAAATGGCGCATTCCGTCGACCCGCCAGAACCCACGGACGACTCCCGCGCCGGATCTCGTCAACCGGCAGTTCACAGCGGCCGCGCCGAACCGGCTGTGGGTCGCTGACGCCTCCCGCATCCCGTGCGGCGAGGGCGCGTTCTGGCTGGCCGCGATCCGGGACGCGTTCTCCAACCGGATCGTGGGTTGGAAGGCCTCCGACCACTGCAACGCCGAACTCATCCTGGCCGCGTTCGAGTACGGCATCTGGTCCCGCGACGTCCGCGACGGCCAGCTCATACATCACAGCGATAGGGGCTCGAACCAAACGTCACTGCGGTTCGCGCAACGCCTGGCAGACAACGGGATCCTGCCCTCGATGGGCACGGTCGGCGACTCGTACGACAACGCACTGATGGAGAACTTCTGGTCCACCCTGAAGATCGAACTGGTGTACCGCACCAGCTGGCGGACCCGGGACGAGGCCGAAAACGCGATCTTCGCCTACATCGACGGGTGGTACAACACCCGCCGCATCCAGAAAGACCTCGGCTGGTGCTCGCCGGACGAGTACGAAGCCGCCTGGTACGTCCAGCACACCACAGCTATCGTTCAGCCTGAGCCGACCGGCGACAGGTAATTCACCCTCCGAAGAGCCGGGGGAACCTCAGTCCGGCTGCCGGTCCGCTACCCGGCTGTTGATTCTCAGGCCCTGCCCCGAAAGGATGCCGATGACACCTTTCATGAGATTCACGGTCGTGGCCTTATCGTCCACCAGGTCGCGACGATCCAGATCAACCCTACGTTTCAGCTCGTAGAGCTGCTTGCGGAGCTTTCCTGGCGCACGGTCGGAGGCGGCCTGCAGCGCCACGGCAACCGTGGCCGCCTCTTCCTTGCCCGCATAGAGATCGGCGCTGCCTAGTTCGGGCACCTTCTCAAGCAGCTGAGGGTGAGCCGCGAGAACGAGCGCCAGCTGTGGTGCACTACGGCGGTGTGGTCGCATCGTCTCGAGCAACAGACGGACCAGATTCGCGACGGTGTCGAGGTCGGCTTTGTACGAGTTAGCGGCCAAATAGTGGATCAACAGATGCACCGCATACTCGGACTCCGGTGCGGGCCACTGCTCAATGGTTCGCGCAGAAGCGACACCGATGCCATCGGCCAGCGGATGCGTTGCGATCGCCGACAGCTCGGCGAGCAGCTCGGCTCCGCCGTCTGACAAGAACTCCTCGGCGGCGGGCAGGAAGTCGCGGACCCTGCGGCCAATGAGCAGGCGGGCAACGGTCTCCCGGTCGCCGGCCAGGTCTGCCACCTCTATCTCCAGATCGACGCTATCGTGCTGCGCCTGCCTACGCACAATGCGCTGGCCATCGGCTGACATGGCCAGGGTCGCGGTCAGGGCAAGTATCCCGGTGGTGTCCAGGCCAGCATGCCAAAGCCGCGTCAGCGAGCGCCAGCTCTCCCGCGGATCGGTGTCGACAGCCGCGAGCGACCGAATTGGCACGCCCTGTTCGGACTTTTCAATGAAGACCCGCATGAGAACGAGGTTCGCCGTATACGTGGCCAGCTCTCGCAGGTGGTCGTCGATGTATGCGGGCCGGTAGCCGACGGGCTTCGTCGGTATTGGCCTAGACCTCCAACGTTGGATCAGCAGTTCAAGCATCGCTACGAGTTGGGTCTCCGCGTCGCCATACTCAGCGAACGCCTCTTGTGCGAATTCAAGGATCGTGCGGCGGTTCGCAATCGGCTGGCAGCTGGTCAGAGCGAACAGCACCGAGTCGTCGATCTCAGGCCGGCTGCGCAAGGCCAGTTGGTGTGCCTGCGCCAGCTCGACCAGCAGCTCCACGATCCAACTGCCAACCAGATATTCACCGAACGTGGCGTGCAGGAACTCGTACGAGTGCCGTTGCTCGCCGTCGCGATGGGCGTCGGACTCGGATGTGTAGATAAAGAAGAACTGACCCAGTAGGTGCTGACCCCGCCGGGCAGCAACAGCCGACACGGCAGGTCCGCTTTCGTCGAAGGCCAGTGCTATCAGGTCGGCGCCTAGCTCGTCGTCCGTCACGAAGAGTCGACTGCGATTGAACATCGCGAACGCCGCGATGGCGAGCCGCCACATCCGATTGGTGGTCTCAATGGCCAACCGGGCCTCATCCAGCCGAGGATCCTTGCGCAGTTCTCGACGGATGAACGAGGTGAAGAGGCTTTTGTAGAGCGCCGCTGTAGACATGTTCGCGTGGATGCCGGGACTCTTGGGATCCGCGATGTAGATCGCGAGCAATAGCAGTAGCAGCGGCTGGCAGGCGAGGTGAAGATGGCTGCTCAGATCAGCCGCGGTCAACCGCCGCAGGGCGTTCTTCTCGATTCCCACCTCGTTCTTCGCGTTCCACCGCTCCACCCAACGGTCGATTTCCAGGGGTGTGAACTCGCTGAGCCGGACGAGCAGCGCGTTGGCAGGCAGTCGGGCCCTGTCCACCACGACCGTCCGCGACGTAACCATAACAATGACCGGACGACCGAGCGAGGCCTCACGTCGCTGGAACTCGGCAACGTCGAGCATGTAGGCGGAGCGACCGGAGGGATTTGCTTGCAGGAGCTCATCCAAGCCATCAAGCAGCACGACCCGAACGGTGTCTACACTCTCCTCGACGAGATCCGACCACTGCACCCGTTTATGGGTCTGCACGTCCAGCGCCTGCTGGATCTGCGTATGGACATGGGCATCGGCATCGACGGAGCGCAGGGGAACCCGGACGACCGTATACGTCTCAGGCGGTAGGCGGGCCGCGACGACCTTGGTGAACAACGACTTCCCCGCGCCGGGGTGGCCTAAGACGATGATCGGCACGGACAAGACTGCCGTCCCGCAAAATAAGGATGCGAGAAAGTGTCCAAGGTCTTGGCGGGCGGGCAGCGTATCCCACCAGTCCTCGTCGGCGGCCCGCACCCCGGGCCCGTTCACTGCGACACGAAATCCGGGTGTCACGTACACCTCGCGGACGAGCGGAAACTGCAGGTGTTTCAGCTCGTCGATCGAGCCCTGTTGGACAATCGGACTGTCGAGCTCGTCGGCATTCGCGAGATGAACGAACTTCCGGCCGTCGCCTTGCGCCGCACGGGTCATCGGCCTCAGCGCGTCCGCGAGCGTTGCCATTCCATCCACGGCAACCTGGTTTTTCGTCGGCTCAGCACTCCAGAGACGAAACTCCGGAATCTCGTGACGCCTCGCGTTGTAGTAGTTGTGGTAGGCGCGGAGCGCCTCCTGACGCAGGGTCACCGCATTGAGAATGCGCCAGTTGATGCGGTCATGGAACGAGGTGCCGCTGGCGTACGACTCAATTACCTCAGCGATTGCGTCGAAGAACGTACCCACCCTGGAGTTCACAGAGGAGCCGATGTCAGCCGCGAGCCGCTCCGGCGCCTGACGATCGTACAACTTGCCGAGATCGAATTTCGCCGACATGTTGGTGGTGCTGGCTACCTCGCGATCCTTAGCGGTGAGCGGCAAACCCTCGGGAAGGTCCTTGGCTTTGAGCGTTTGTTGCACGCCCGCGACGAACGCAGCCATCAGCAACGATGTGTGGATTGCCGTCACGACGCCCGGCCGATCCCGGCCGGACACCGTTGGAAGGCAGACAACAGCCGATTCCGCCATGCCCAGGACCAGCGATGACGTGTCATTCTCTGGGAAGAACCAGGAAAGAAACGCGATCAGGGGTCGAGCTGACTGGCCTGTGAGGACATCGCCGAGATCACGGTCGAGCTTGGCGAAGCGTATTTTGTCGAAGGCGCCCAGGATGGTGAGAGCGCCTCGCAGGGTCAGCGGATCGTCTCGCATCGCCTCTTTCACCCACCAGTTCGCCAGGGTGCCGGTCTGGTGTTCCCGCCGCGAGCGGCCGCAGCCAGCACCGTGCGCACGACGGTGAGGATCGCTTCGTCGTCGAGCGGTCGCCGGTCCGTGTCAGTCGGTTCGGCTCCGGTGTAGTCCCAGCGGAACCGTCCGTCGAGCTCGGGGGCGTAGGTCAGGTGGGCGAACACCTTGCCCAGCTGGCGCGGCCCATCCGCTGGAACCAGCCGGACCACGCCTGTCAGCACGGCGCTGCCGGGGTCGGCGATGGCGGACAGGTGCAGCGGCTCCGACGTTTCGAAGGCGATGCGGAGGCCTCCAACTAGGATTTCAAGCGCGGCGCGATCGATCCGGGCGTCGGGCAGTGCCTCGCGGACGTCGTCGTAGGCGTTGGCGAGTACGTTGCCCAGGTCGGTGGCCGCTAGCAGCCGCAGTGCCTTCACCTGTTCGGCGCGGGCCATAGCGACGGCGTCGCCAGCCTCGCCGTTGGCCCGTGCGTGCTCCAGCTCAAGGGCGGCGTCAACGAGGGCTTCCTGGTTGGGGCGTAGTCGGAGGGCGTAGGCGTCAATCGCCTCAACGACCGCTCGGGCGTCTTGGGGGCGCTCGGCCGGGTTCTTGGCCAGCAGCCGGAGGGTGAGCCGGGCCAGCCGCGGCGGCAGGTCGGGCAGGTCGGGCGGTGGGTCCTGCTGGTGTTGACGGCGATACTCGCCGCGCGGGCCGGGAAACGGCCGTGCCCCGGTGAAGACCTCGAATGCGAGGACGCCGAGCGCGTACAGGTCGGATCGTGGGGTGGCGGGCTGGTTGTTCCACAGCTCAGGCGCGGTGTAGGGATCGGTGCCCCAGCCCGCGAGCGAGACGGTCACGGTGCCCTCGGAAAGGTTTTTGGATAGGCCGAAGTCGGTGATCCTCCAGGTGGCCCCGTAGCGCAAGACATTGTCCGGCTTGAGGTCGCGATGCACGATCGACACGGCCGCGAGCTGCTCGAGTCCGACTGCGACCTGCCGCATGATGTCGACCCCGGTTGGCAGGCCAAAGGGGCCGAGTTTCAACGCGTGCCCGAGGGACTCGTCGGCTAGCGGCATCACGATGTAGAGGTCTTCGCCGACGAACTGGTAGCCCAGGGGCAGGACGAGATGCGAGGTCTCGTTGCCGGACCGCTCCGTGCGGACCAGTAGCTTGCCGATCTGCACCTCGCGGTCGCGTCGGCGCTCGGCGCTCAGGCTGGGGTAGGGCAGCCGGACCCGTTTGACCGCCACCGGCGTGCCGTCTGGGCTGGCGCCCGTGAACACCGTGCCCATCCCGCTGGGGTCGCCGATCTTGTCCTGATCGTCGTAGGTCCATTCGACACCGTCAGTGTCGGTGAAGCGATGCACAGTCACACCCGCCATTCTTCCAACGGCCGTTGGTCATAGGCGCTTTAACACTCAGCCGTACGGGTCGTCGGTGCCGTTCGATCGTCCGAAGTGCCTAAATCTGAGGGCCAGCATCGCGCAGCTGGATACGCGTGATCCCCGACAACATAGTCGGCAATGTCGTGCTGGCGGACGTGCAGGCGCTTCTAGACGCCGCTGGAGTGCGACCTGGACAACCTCGCTGCCTCACCACAGTCAGTCACGCCGGCCGTGGCGCGCTCAGCCACGGCCTGCCCGGACAGCACGACTGGGATCTACTACACCGCCCCGAGAGGGTGGTCCAGTCTAGCGCGCCGCTTGGGTCAGGTGAAGATTCAAGTCGACGATGAGTCGATCGGCAGCGGATCACCGGCAGCCCGTCCGCGCCCGGCGGTGACGCTGTTCAGCCGTCCGGTCCATTAAGTAGCGCTTCGGCCCGCGGGACGGGGATGTGGGTTGGGTGGCTCGGTGTCATTACGCTGTGGGTGTGCGAGTCGACCCGCCGCTGACGTATCGCGGTGCGCTGCAGTTGCTCGGCCAGCACAATCGGCCGATCTTCAACGCTCTGAACTCCCTACTTGGAGGGGCCTTACTCGGTGGACCACTCGTGGGGGCGCCCGCGCTCTTCGGGTGGATCGACCAGAAGGACGAGGCATTCGGGCTCGTCGGCAAACTACTCGACGCGGGCAAGAGCCGTCTGCTGAGTACGAATGGCCTCGAGCGGCAGCAACTGATCACGGCTGCCCACACGATCCTGATCATGTTGTCCTTATTCGAGGCATTCGAGGCATTCGAGGCATTCGAGGCACCAGAAGGCCAGAAGCTCCGCCGCGATCGCAAGAAGGCGATTGTGCGTGCCTCTCCGGACGAGTCGTTGCTCGTCAAACTCTATACCTCCTCGGCCCCCCATCCATTTGTCGGTGGCGTCGTCGAAGGCGGCGCCAGGGTAAACAGCTTTTATGTAGGTCTGGCCACGGCATTGGCGCCGCACGCATCGCAGACGCAAGCCGTCGAGAACACGATGGTCGCCACGGCCGTACGTGGCTATGAGGCGGCGTTTCTCCAGCTTGCAGCTGATGTGCCGGAGTTCGGGATCTGGGCCATGCTAGCCGAGCACGCCACCACTCATGCGAACATCCGCGACCTACATAGCGGGCTAGGCGACGTGCTCGGTACCCAAGCGCTTGCCCTCGGCCGACTTCAACGGCTGCTTGAGGCGATGGTGGGCGATCCGCAGCGTGCTGCGTCGCCCCGCCGGGATGCGGTGGTAGCAACCAATCGCGCTGTCCTCGACGAGCCGATTTTGCCGCAAGATGTAAGCCGACACCTCGACGCGGTTCGAATACCGAGCGTGTTCGCCATCCACCAGAGCCCCAAGTGTCGACAGATCGTGTACGCAGCGGGCTCGAGGCCAGCCGACGACAGTTGGTGGGCGCAGCAGCGCTTCGCTGGCGACGTCGATTTGTTTCTCGGTGCGTATCTGGCGGGCACAGCGAGCCTGGAGCGCCCGCTGCTCGTCCTCGGCCATCCGGGTGCGGGCAAGTCTTTGCTGACGAAGGTGATCGCCGCGCGGCTGCCGGTCGAGTCGTTCACCGCGGTGCGCGTCGCCCTGCGCCACGTCGACGCATCCGCGCCGATTTACACCCAGATCCAACAGGCGATACACGTTGATACGCATGGGCGCGTCGACTGGAGCGCCCTCGTCGACGAAAGTGCCGAGACGATCCGTGTGGTCCTACTGGACGGCTTCGACGAACTGCTGCAGGCGACGCCGACCGGGCGACCGCAGTACCTACAGGAGATCGAAGAGTTCCAGCGACGCGAAGCCGTCCTTGGCAGACCTGTCGCGGTGATCGTGACCTCTCGCACGATCGTGGCGGAACAAGCCCGGATTCCCCACGGCACTGTCGTCCTGCGCCTTGAGGAGTTCGGCAGGCCCGAAATCACACGTTGGACGGAAGCGTGGAATGAGGTAAACCACGACCCGGTCCAGTCGGATATGGTCCGTCCGCTATCGACCGAGTCCGCATTGGCCCACATCGAGCTGACTCGCCAGCCGCTGCTGCTCCTGATGTTCGCACTTTACGTCGCCGATCCGATGGCGCCACCGCTCGACGTGGACCTCACCCGTGCGGCGCTTTACGAGCGGCTGTTCGACACCTTCGTACGTCGGGAGGTCGCCAAGACCCGACCGCTTACCGACGAGGGCGCGGACGGAGCCCTCGATGCGCGGCTCTGGCGCCTAACAATCGCAGCATTTGCGATCTTCAACCGTGGTGGCCAGTACGTCTCGGACACAGCACTCGGCGCGGACCTAGCAGCGCTTGACGACTCCAGCGACGGCCATGAGCACCGCGGTGACGAGCGCCGCCTTGCCTGGCGGATCGCGGGCGAGTTCTTTTTCGTGCACACCGCTGAGGCCGATGCAAGGCAGCAGGATGAAGCGCGGCACAGTTACGAGTTTCTACACGCCACCTTTGGCGAATACCTCATCGCGCGGCACGTCGTTCGTGCGCTTCTCGATCTATCCGCTAGCGACGGGCGACGGATCGGTCGGGATACCGACGATGAACTCTTCGCACTGCTGTCTCACCAGCCTCTCGCTGCGCGCCGCACGATCCTTACGTTCGTCCAGGAGATTCTGGAAGCGTTGCCCACGGATCGGCACGCACCCATCGCGCGTGTGCTGGAGCGGCTATTCCAGGCCGTTCGCAACCGGCACGGCACTGACCGGTTCGCCGGATACCGGCCCACGCGAATAGACCGGTGGCGGGAGCTGGCGGCGTACTCCGTCAACCTCATCACGCTGCGGGCACACCTCGGTCCAGTCGCCATCCCCAGGCTCATGCCCAGCGGGGAGAGCGTGACGCCCTGGTGGCGTTCGACCGTCCGCGCCTGGCAGGCCGGCCTCGACGACGCGGGCTGGGCGGCAGTCGTCGCCGCTCTCGATGTCCTGCCGGACGACTGGCAGGTGGTGCCGCGCGTCGGGAGGTCCGTTCCGGAGTCCGAGCCCGAGATTGGCTACGCACAGCTGGCCAACGACCCGCTCCTAGAACGAGATGTCCGAGTTGGCGCCCAGATCACCAGGACTACGAGCCACTTCACCCCCGGATACTTCTCCGAGACCGAGCTCGTAGCGTGGGCGGCCGGCGCGATCGTTTATGCCGACATCCTGGACAGTCCAGGAGACTTCTGGACGCGGCATGTGTTGGACGGCGTGCATCGTGGAACCACGGCGCACCCCAGTCTCTCGCCGAACACCCTAAGGCTGCTCAGTTGGGCGCTCGCCATCAATGCGAAGGAGATCGGCAGCGGTAACGCCGAAGCCCTTGCGCGGCTCGGCGCCTCTTGTGACGTTGGACTTCCTTCCCTATGCCTCGTTGTAGCAGAACACCCCAACTTGCTCGAAACCGCCCCAGTACTAAGCAACCCCGCGTTCTACGCCATTTCTGGCCGGGTTCCGGATTGGGTCATCCAGATTCTTCAATTCGGCGAACGAAATGCCTCTGACTCGGATCGTGGTCGACTCATCGAGCTCCGTTCCGCACTTGAAGTGTATGAACGCGGCAAGGAATCGCCCGAGGTTTTGCGGCGCAGGCGGATTGCCGAGTAGATGGACGCATCGTCGGCCGCAGCGGACTCGTACTGCCTGCACCCGCGAGGTCGAGGCCGTCCTCGCCATCGTAAGCACGGTGTCGGCCGCGCCGCGCGTGGCGGGAACGCCAGGCCGGCACGACCGAGGAACAGTTGATCCCATCGCCGGACAACCTGCGTAGCGCCGCGATCGCAGGCCTCGCCAAGGCCGATCCGGCACGGCCCGCCGATGAGCGTGGCTCATGCCCGTTCCCGGAGCGTGATCTCAGAGGTGGGCGAACAACGACTCGACGAGGTCTGGGGCCGCACGTTCGAGTTCCGGTCGGCGGCCGGCCTCGGCCAGGAGTTCTGCCGTGCGCCGGAGGTCCGCATGCTCAGTTTCCTCGCCGCCGATGAGTGCACGCAAAGCGGGGATGAGCACGCGGCTGTCGATGCTGTCCGCGTGGTTCGAGATCAGGTCGGATGTGAGGTTGGCACCGTACCAGCCGCGTGTGGCGTCCGAAGTCACCAGGCAGTAGATCGCGCTGGCGGCGGCGGCTGGAGTTACGATCGCCTCGTCAATCAGTTCGTGGACAATACCGCACACGGCCTGCGCAGGCAGCCGATACGCGTCCGCGCGCATGGTGCCGAGCAGCAGTTCGGTGACCTCTCCACTCGCGGTGGACAGTTTGCCGTAGGCCAGGACCCGCGGGGCGTTGGACGCTTCCTCGTAGACCGCCACCAGTTCCTCCGACGAAAGGTTCTGCGGGACGGCCAGCCACATCCGGATCAGACTCTGCGCGACCGAGGTGTGGCCGCCGCCGCCGTCCTGTGGAGCGAACTGGGTCAGCGCCGCGGGTATCCGATGGATCAACGGCTCCAGGGCGTGCAGCAGCAGATCGCCGCTGAGGTGGTTGCTTAGGTGCATAGACCTGAGCGCGGGCAGTATCTCGAAGGCGGCCCCGAACGCCTCGTCGAGATTTCCGCCGGGTTCCAGCTCGTTGGTCCAGTAGACGTCCGTCGGGTCCGGGAGGTCGGGCATCCGCTCACGCGCGTGTTCGAGGACGATGTCACGGTTGTCGTCACGCCAACTGCGGGTGACCTTGACGACTTCCATGGCGTCCATCCACATGCCGTCGGGGACGGCGGCCTGCCATTGCAGCGCCGAATTGCGCAGCCAGGCAGCCGGGTCGCCGGTCTGGGTGAACAGGTCCGACGCGCGCAATTCACCGCCGCAGGCCAGAGTCAGCAGGAGCAGATTGAACGAGTAGGTTGCCATCCAGTGGTCGATGCGTTTGTCAACCGGGCGGTAGCGGCTCTCGGCGTACTGCGGGCGGGTCACTGCCTGGGCGGTGCGGCCGACCAGCCAGGCGCGGATGCGATCGCGGTCGGGGGCTTCCAGGAGGCCGGCGATGAATCGCAGGACCGTGGCACGGGCGGTCAGCGGCGTGAACCCGAGCAGGGACCGCAGCAGGTCGTTGTCGTTCGACGGGCCCAGACGCAGGGCCAGTGTGCTCGCCGCCTCACGCGCCTCTATGTCGCGGACAGCCTGCACAACGAGCCGGGCCACGAGATATTCGCCGAAGGTCGCGTGCAGAAACTCATATGTCTGCCGAGTTTGATTCTCCTGTACGGCCTGGGCGCGCTGTATGAAGAAGAAGCGCCCGACCATCTCCTGACCGGCGGTAAGTGGGCTGCGGAACGCCTCGCTGCGACCTGTACGAGCCGGGGTAATGCCTAGGCCGTCGAGGTCGTCATCCAGTTCGCGTTCGGTGACCCACAGCCGTTGGCGGTGAAACATCGCGAAGGCGACCACCGACAGGCGCAGAAGTTCCTGCTCGACCAGCGCCGGTACGGCCGAGTCGGGCTGTCCCGCGTGGACCCGGCGCACCTCACGCTCGGCGAAGGAGGCCAGTAGCCGCTCGTAGAGCTGGCCCCCGTCGAGCGTCGCGGCGGGTTCCTGCAGCGCGTTACCGGTGGCGTCGTAGAGGGCGAGCATGAGCAGCAGCAACGGTTGTTCGGCGAGGGTGCGGAAGCGCAGGATCACGTCGGCCGCCAGGGGTTTGCCGAGTGCGGTGGTCTCGTTCCAGACGGTCAGCCAGCGCTCGATCTGGGCGTCGTCGAACGGCTCGAGGCGTACGGCTAGGGCACCGGCGGGCAGGCGGGCGCGGTCTGCGACGGCAACCCGTGTGGTGACGATGACCGCGACCGGGCGGCCCAGTGCTGCCTCACGCTGCTGGAACTTGGCGACCTGCTGCAGGTAGTCGGACTGGTGCAGGCCGGTGGCCTGGAGCAGCTCGTCGAAGCCGTCGAGCAGTAGCACCGGCAGTGCGCCGAGAGCATCCCGGGAGAGATCTGCCCAGGACACCGTCTCTCCGATCGCGCGGCGTAGGGCCCGTTCGACCTGGTCCTGGATCTCTGCCTCGGCGGACACCTCGCGCAACGGGACCCGGCAGACGAAGAAGTCGCCAGCGGGGAGGCGGGCAGCGAGAATGCGGGTCAGTGACGACTTCCCAGCGCCAGGTTGGCCGAGCAGCAGCATCGGCGCCTCAGTGGCTTGGGTCGTGGTCAGGTGGGCCGCAAGGAACCCGGCAAAGTCGGCGCGTACGGCGGCGTCAATCCACCACCGATCGTCCGCAGGACGGGCGCCTGGACCGGCCGCCCTGACCCGAAAGTGTGGATCGATGTAGGTGGCCCCAAGTGTGGGCAGGAGCACTTCGCTAGCACTGCCGCCGAGGACGGGACGGTCGAGCTCGGCGCGGTAGGCGCGGACCAGCGCGGCCCGGTGGATGCCGAGATCGCGGCCCGAGGCTACCTGCAGTAGGAGTTCCTCGAGACGTTCGAGGCCGCAAGCGGTGGCACGCGCCGCGAGGCGATCGGCCCACAGCGCGAACTCGGGAATCTCCTCGGACAGGCGGCGATGGATCGCGTCGTAGCGGGCGACGGCCGCGATGGGAAGACGCCGGTCGAGCAGGTCGGTTAAGGCGTGCCGGGCACGCTCATCGGCGTGATCCCCGACGGCGGGCACAGTGAGATGGCGGCTCATGTTCTTGGCCGCCTCGGCGAACCAGCTCGTCAGGTTGGTCAAGAGGCTCGAGTGCGAGCGGTCGGGTCCCGGCAGCGGTACGGATGTGTGCAGGAGGTGGTTGATCAGCCTGCCCTCGCCGTTGCTTGCGGCAAGTCTGAGTTGGTGGTCATATGCGAAGCCGGGCGTGCAGATACCTGCGGCGGTTAGGCAGCCATCGAGCTCTTCGAAGAAGGCGGTGACCACCAGGACGGTGTGCGCAGCCTGGAGCCGCTCACTGCGATCGTGGCGTCCCAGCCCACGTAGGGAGTCATTGATGCTGGCCATGACTATGACGCCGAACCGGACCACCCCGGTCTTGGCGTCGAACAGGCTGGCCTCGAGCTCGCTGCCGCCCTCAGTCGCTATGTTGAGGACACCGCGGAGCAAGTCGTCGGCCGCATTGGCGAGCGATCCCGAGCCGCCCAGGATCTTGACAGCGTCGGCGTAGGAAGGGCTCTGCGGCATCGTTCCATGATGGCGCAACCCCGGCCCTCTCGAACGCGTCGGGCCTGCCGTCAGAGCCGGTGTCCTTTCACGGCCAAGGCGGCTGGCTCAGCTTCGAGGGCCGCCATCCGACTCCGGGACCGATAGCGTCCGTTCGCAGCCTGCCTCGACTTGCTGCTCAGGCTCATCGCGGGCCAAGTTCGTGGCTTCCGACCATGCTCTGATGGCTCATGCGGCTCGTGACCTCCTCCGGCAAGCATCCAGGCCAGCGCGCCGCAGAAGGCGTTGACCGCGCCGGCCGCGAGAGGTCCGCGAATCCCGCAGGTCAGTGTGTTCGGCGGGCGCCTGAACGTGGTGGCCGTCTGTCTCATCCCACTCCGCAAATCCGGTCGCGTCGGCATGCTAAGCCGTCCTAGCTTGAGGTGTGGAGTTCTCGGCGGAGTATCAGCGTCTGCATGAGGCGGTCCTGCATCAGGGTGGCCGTCATGCGAATGCCGCCGCCAACGTCGCAGCCGAGGTGCTGTCGATCGCGGCGGAGGCCGCCGCTGCGCGGCTCACCACCACCGAGACGAAGATTCTTCGATTCATGTGCTCGTCCGTGGTCCTGAACTGCGCGTTCGACCTGCGGGACACGGCATTGCTCCGACAGGGACGGGACCTCGCGGAGCAGTCGCTGACCGAGACCACCCCGGACGAGCCGCTGCACTTCCAGTGCCTGTACAACGTGGCAAACGCCCTTGTGACCGAGTGCGACTATGGGCTGCCGGGCGAGGGCAGCCGCGACACCTGGGTGCCCCAGCTGGTCGCCAACCGGTTGGCACATCGTGTGCAACTGCGCAAGGCACGGAACTTGTTCTTCGAGATCGGCACTGCCGAGGGGGCGGACCCGCGCACGCGGTCGGCGGCGTACTGCAACCTGGCGAACAGCCTCGACCATTCGGGCCGCTGGGCAGAGGCGTACGACCTCTATCTGCGAGCATTGGAGGAGAATCCGGACAACGGCAACGCAGCCGGCAATCTGGCTCAGCTGCTGCTGGGACGCATCAGCAACGGTGTCGGGCAGTTGGGGCACCTGGGCGCCGTGTACGACAAGTACGTCAAGATGGCCCAGTCGCTTCGTGAAGGCACCTTGTCGTTCGCCGGCGAGGCAACCGCCGACAGGTGGGACGCACTCGGACTCACCGAGAGCGAGGGTCATCTCTCTCACGGGCTCGGCGACGATAGCGACGGGTACCGGATCTGGGTTGCCTCGCATCGCCTTGCACTGTCGCCTGCCGTCGAAGGGCTCGGCACGGAGGACCTGCACTGGGACGGTGCGGTTATCGAACAGCTCTATGGCACCACGGCAGCCGACGTGACACCGCCGATCCTGGCCGAGATGAACGTCCTGAAGTCCGACTTCTTGGTGTCGCGGCGGCTGGCATTCGACGGGATCCTCCACATCGCCGAAGGTCCCGAGCAGAAGGACGACGACTCGGGGTACTACGTCGAGACCCTGGACCATTCTCTGTACGGCACGCAGTACTCAAGACTGTTGCTAGCGCAGCGGTCGGCACTCGACGTCCTGGACAAGACCGCGGTGGTCATCAACGAGTACCTCAATATCGGCGACCGCCCCGACCGCGTGTCGTTCCGGAAGTTCTGGTCGGAAACTGACGGATCGGTCCGCGCGAACCTCGTCCACAGCCCGGCCAGGGCGCTCCCGGCATTCGCCTTGTCGGAACTGGCCTTCGACATGGACAAAGACGGCCTCTACGAACCCTCGCAGGCACTACGCAACGCCGGGACCCACAGGATCGTGCATGCGGCCCTGCTGGATGCCACGGGCGTCACCGTCGACTCCCGCAGCAGGATCGACCTGTTCGACCTCGTGGACTCCACGATCCTCGCGCTGCAGGTGACCCGCTCCGCGTTCCTGTACATCATCGACCTGGTCGCCACGTGGAACCACCCGGACGATCATGTCGGCGAGTACGTACCGCTCCCCTCGTACGAATACATGCAGTTCCCGGATCCCGACGAAGCGCAAACCGCCGATCCGTAGTAGCAGTCCCGGTCGCGCACGGGGAACAGCGAGGCGCGACGCGACCTTCGCGATGCCACCGCCAGAAACTCAAATCCCCACTTGATCGCCGTCGAACATCCCGTGATGCAAGCCACGACAGCGGAAGAGCGACTCCAACGTCCAGCTACTTGAAGGAACTGCAATTAGTCGATAGGTTAGTACGCATGCATCCCTGTTTCTTGCAGGGATGCTATGGGTGGGGGTTCACATCCCCCCTTCGACACGTACCATTGCCCCACGGTGGGCGTCCGACATTGAGCCATTTCCAAGCTGACGTTGCAGCTAGGGGCGGGTGCGGCACTTTCGGGATCGACTCGGAAGGCAGCGAGTTCGGTCTTCTCGCCCTGGCCTGCCGGGCCTCACGGCACCGCCGTCATCCGGGCGGGCCCGGCATCATGAACCCGCCGCGGATGTGGAGCAGGATCATGCCCACTTCCGTGCCGACGACCAGATTCGGGTCGCGGTCGTGGTAGACGATGTTGCCCGCGACGATGTCCTCGCGACCGGCCTGCCCGCTCGTGATCCAGCCACTGCCGTGAGTGACGAAGAGCCCCTCACCATCGCCGTCGGACCTCGCGACGGCGAGCTCCGCTCCGGGCCCGAGCGTCAGCGACGCGATCGACACGCCAGCCGGAAGGTGCAGGAACTCGGCAACCGTCACGTCGGCGGCGTCCGGGTGGCGCCGCAACCGATCGGTCATTCGGACGACTCTGGCCACGCCCTTGATCATACCGATGATCGGTGAGCTATTTCATCGTGTGCAGCGGCTGGTCTCGACGTGGTGTAGAGCGAGGATGGCTTGCACGATCGAGGTGGCTCGCCGTGGGCAGCAGCGGAGTTTCGCCAGGATTTTCCAGGTCTTGAGGGTGGTGATCGCGCGTTCGCCGCAGGCCCGGATCTTCGCGTGTGTCTTGTTCACCGCCTTCTGTCGGCGGGACAGCCTGGGCCGGTGACGGTGGCGCTTGAGCGGGGTGCGCACGGTTCCGCCGGCGCCTTGGTAGCCCTTGTCTGCGAACGTCATCACGCCGGCGGCGCTCAGCGCGTTGATGATGTCGTGGGTGCGGGCGGCGGTCAGGTCGTGTGTCGCGCCGGGCAATGCCGGTGACGTCCATACGAGGCGGCCAGCGGCATCTGCGATGACCTGCACGTTGACGCCGTGTCGTCGATGTTTGCCGGAGTAGTACGGCCGCTGGTCGGCGACCCGGTCGATCGGGATGAGCGTGCCGTCCAGGATCGCGTACGCGAGGGTGCGGATGCGCACCATCGCGGTGGCCAAGTCGGCGGCGGCCGCGGCGAGCAGGGTGATCGCTTCCTGGACGTATCGCCAGGCTGTCGCGACGCCGACCGCGAACCCGGCGGCGAGGCGGGTGTAGGTGTCGCCGTTGCGGAGATGGGCCAGGGCGAGCAGCGCCTGCCGGCCCGGGTCGAGGCGCCGCCACCGGGATCGATGCTG
>NZ_JBHSIU010000084.1:0-6878 GCF_042653625.1 Dactylosporangium cerinum
CGGCCGGGAGGCGGGGCGGCGTGTCATCCAACACCGTCAACGTTCGTGGTCAGAGCACTAGCTGCAATGTGGCCACCGGTTCGCCGCCAGCGGGCGCATGCACCACACGAACCTGGTAGGTCCGATCGCCGGGGCCGATGCCAACCTCCAGCTCGAGATCCTCACCCATCGTCCACCCCCCACTCGGCCTGCCACGCAAGCGGCATGATCATGGTCTCAGCGCATTTGACATGCGTCGAAAGCGTCCTCACCCTTACCTCAGGCGCGGGAACCCGACGCAGTTGATCGACCCCGCCACGACTAAAGACCGTCGCCGTCCGGCGTTGGTTGTCAGGTCAGCTCCACCCGAAGATGCGCGGTGCTGCCCGCCGTCGCCAGCACCGCGCCGGTCTTCGCGGTCAACTCCAGCCCGAACTCCACCTTGACCTCATGAGGGTGCCGCGCCAGTTCGCTTACCTGCCCCAACACGCTGTCGGCAACCGTGCGAATCGTGTCCAGGGCCGACTCAAACGACTGCTTAGCCCGCTGCGTCGCCCCGGCGCCCCTCAGATCACGGGTCACCACCTCGTCGGCGTACTCCGGAGCAACGTTGACCAGGACAGTTCCGCCGCCCTGCACCGGAAACTCCACCACTGCCACCACCACCGCCCCCCTCCTTACCGCCAAACGGACTACCCCCGCGGGTCCTACCCCTGCGACAACGACTCCAACGACCCAAGTCGGGTGGCAGTTCCAGGAACTTGGCCTCGTCAACCAGGGCAAGGACATGGGGTAGCTGCGGAGCTGGAACTTGTGGAGAAGACCGACTACAGCATGCCGATCGGGGGCGGTGTCCCAGCAGGCCAGGTAGCGCACAGCCCGTAATGTCGTTCCGGGTTGCGGACTTGGCCCGTTGCGGGTGGCGAACTTGAACTCGGTCGTCGGAGGTGAGGGCGTGGACGTTGGTGAGATTTGGGCATATCGGGCGCGTTCGCAGGATCCGTTGGTCCGGGTTGAGGTGCTTCGGGTCGGTGTGAAGCGGCCGCCGCGCTTGTTGGTGCGATTTCTCGACGCCGAGTTCGAAGGGCGGGAGGATTGGGTCTCTCCGGCCCGGCTCAAGGTGACGTGGGATGGCGTTGAGGCGTTCCGGTTTGCCGAGCAGCGGTGGGACGCGGTGGCAGCGGTGTCCGAAGCGGCGGTGGATTCGGTGGAGCACCAGGCCGTGATGTGGGTGGTGAACGAGCTGCTGCCGCAGGGGTGTTACGACTCGCGGGATCTGCATCGATGCGCGGTGCTGCGGGTCCGTGACGCAGCGGCGTTCACCGGCGCGACGGGATCCGAAGCTACCGACGTCGCCGTTGCGCCGGGCTATGTGGACGATGATGGTTCGGTCGTCGCGTCGTGGAACACGCTGCTGGCGGTGTCGCAGCGACTGGCCGAGCAGCACGCCGACAGGGTGCTGGAGGTGTTGCGCCGGGAGGACGAGCAGGCCGAGCATGAGGCGATCCACGGCAGGTTCTATCCAGGCCGTAACGGCGGGATGCATATCGAGCCGGAGACGTGTGCCGAGCTCGACACAACGATCTACCGGCCCGCGCGGGATGTGGTCCGGCAGTGGTGCGGCGCCGGCCCGCGGCAGCGTATGGATGAACTGATCGCGCTGCGAGCCGAAGTCCTGCGTCTCGGCGGGCTGGTCGACGAGGCGATCACCGAATTGCGGCAGGCGGGCCGGGGTCGGCAGGCCGACGATCTCGAACGCCGCCTCGGTGTGCCGGTCGCTCAGCTGCGCAAGGGCACGATGCCGCAGTAGCCGGTTGCAGCGATGCCGCCCCGGACTGGGCGGGCGTCGGACTAGCGGTGACTGTCCGGCCCGTACGGACTCCACCCGTCGAGGAACGGGCGGAGCTGGTCGGGTTCCGGTTCCGGTGGTGGCGCGGGCAGTCGTGGGGTTGGCAGCAGCGGATCAACGTCGTCGGCGTATCGGCGGATGCGCGCGATCCACCAGGTCCAGCGGGGATCATCCGCTGCGGCATGCTCTGCTGTGGGCGGCGCTGGCGGCTCGCCGACGGTGGCGGCGAGGGCGGCGGCGTAGGCGCGGGCGGCCTGGGCGCGTTGCCAGTCTTTGACCTGTTTGCGGACCGTCTTGTTGTAGTGCGCGTCGATGTAGGTGGCGCGGGCGGCGGCCATCGCCGCCTCCCAGCGTTGACGCCGGTCGGCGGCCTCCAGCTGCGCCTCCTGCTCAGCCTGTGCTTGCGCGGCTGCGCGGTACTCGAGCTCCGCCAGGACGTGGCCGAGCTTGTCCTCCAGTCGCCACCGCTGCCGGTCTGCCCATCGGCGTCGCCGGCCGTGGAAGCGCAAGTCGTCCGGCAGCTCCAGCATCAACCGGCCGGACGGCACGCACTGTTGTTGCGGGGAGATGCGCTGCCAGTCATAGACCTGCGGCCCTTTCAGGTCATCACCGCTGGGCAGCACGTCGACAATGTCGTCCTCCTCGACCACCGCCAGCACGATCGTGCTGGCGCCTTTCGTGAACTGCACCCCGGGGCTGTCGCCGGGTGGCAGGTCGACAATGTGGCCTCGCCGGGTCGCCGCTACGGCCAGCGCCTGGATCAGTCGTAGTGCGCGAGGCCGTGCCTGCGGCGACACCGCGAGGGCCGCTGGGCGGGCATGCAGGGCTTCCACGAGCGGGTGGCTGAGTTCCGTGTCGGCGGGGACCACGATTGCCGGCCGGGCTGGAGCGGGCGTGGCGGGCTGCAGCTCGATGATGAGGTCGCCGCGGTCTCGGCCGTGGTGACGCAGCTGGTGGCCCTCCGGTACCAGTTGCAGTCGCAGTGCGGCCGAGATGGTCCGTCGCCACGCGGCCCGAACCGGCGTCGGTGGATCCGGTATCCGCAACGGCCCATGCCGCAGGCACTCGATCATCACCTCCGCTGACGGCACACCCCCGTCGCCGTCCCCAGCGACAGTGACCAGCAGCGTCAGGATCTGCTCCCGCATGGCCGGTGCGACAGGGTCAGGCACGAGCAGCCGCTCGAGCGTGGCCACGATTGCGTCCGCCGGCCGCTTGCCGGCCCGCGGCGCCTGCCGCATTGCAGTCCCACCGTCGACCGGGGTTAGCAGCACGGCGAGACGGTCGCGCTGGCCGGCGTCCAGGGCTGGCGCAGCATCGGCCAAGCGACCGACGTGTTCCCGGATCGCTGCGTCCTGCTCGCGAACCCGGGCCGCAGCCGCCAGATCACGCTGCAACGCCTTCGCGTCCGCGGGCCGCTGTGCCAGTAGCCGGTCTCGGATCGGTACCAGCAGGGTCGCCAGGCGCTGTCGCTCATTGTCGGCGAGCGCGCCGATCAGCTGCTCGATGCGCGTGAGGTCGAAGCTAGTCGACATCAACTCACTATGACCGACGGCAACACCGCGCCAGGAGCATGGTCGCCCAACACGGCACCGTCGCGCTGCGAGTCACACCGCCGCTACATCCCGGCGGCCTTGGCGATCAGCGCCGCGACGGTCGCGGCGGCGAGCGCCACCAGCACGATCACGACGAGCGGCATCCGGCGCCTCGCACCGGCGGCCATCGCGAGCAGCTCCCGCTGCAGGATGTCGTCCGCGGTGAGGGCGGCACGCGTGTTAACGGCGCGCGCCGGGTCGAGGAGGTTCAACGGTGGTGGGTTGAGGATCTGCACCGCCGCAACTCCCGACAGCAGTTCGCTGAGGTCACGGCAGGTCTGGCAGCCGCCGCACCGTTCACCGTGATCCCTCGCGGCACGGACGATCGTCGCTGACATCCACCCGGCGGCGTACGCGGCCTGATGCAAGTTGACAAGACCGTCAGCATCCGACTGATCATTAAGACCGACACGAAGGGCATCGGGAACCTGACGAAGCTCGCACCGGTCGTGGGCGGCGTAATCGGCGGCGGCATCAACCTCACCAGCACCTGCGCCGTGTGCGCCTGGAAAGAACTTCCCGGCCACGGACGGCGCAGCCGCAAGCACGGCCACTACTCTTAGCAGCGCCAGGGAGGAACGTACGTAAACGGCGGAACTGCCCGCTTTGAGCCCTACCCCATCTTGCAGGACCGTCCACTTCAGCGAACCGGCGGCTGCGGCCAGGCTGGGCAGAAACAGCATTGCCGGGGCAGGCGACTCTACGATCTTGGAGTCCACACCTATCGCTGATCAGGTGCGTGATGCTGCGCCCAAGACCGCCGGTGAGGGTCAGGTGTGGATTTGGGCAGCGGCCCATGTAGCTACGGCTTGTATCGCTCGACCGTGTGTATCATCGCGGTTCCGCGTCTATGACAGGAGGTACGGTGACTCTGGCCTCCCGCCTTGATTTCAGGGAACACCGGTTCCGGCTGGGCAGTGACGATGCGGCTCGGGTGGACTTCCACCGAATGCTTACCGCACTCATCCAGGTGCGTCACCCAACAGCCACCGAGGTTCGGGCAAACCCGGGCGACTGGGGTATCGACACGTTCGTCGGCAGCCTCGTCGACAAGATCAATATCTGGCAGTCAAAGTACTTTCCCGACGGCATCGACAAATCCCAGAAGGACCAGGTCCGCGAGTCGTTGGTATCGGCAATGGACCATGCCCGAAAACATGGCTATATGGTCGAGACATGGACGCTGTGCGTGCCATGCGACCTCGATGCACCTGAGCGTAAGTGGTGGGATGGACGCTGCAAGGCGTGGACGAAGGAGTTCCCAGGGACCAACTTCGACCTCTGGGATGCCCCACGCCTGCGAGGCATGCTCATGTTGGCTGACGCGGCACATGTACTACAGGAGTTCTACGGTCCTGCCCGAGTGTGGGAAACAACGGCGCAGCTACTAACCGCGGCGTCGCCACTACATCACCTGCCCGCCGCAACTCGGGTTCAGGATTCCCGGCCACGACTGCTCGGAGTGCATGCATCGATTCAGGTCGCTGGCGCCGACGGGGAGCTGCCTCCGTACGTAGCCCGCGATCTCGACCTTGCTCTGCGGTCCGCAGTCACAGCCGCCGCAGAGAATGGCGGGTTCGTGCTGCTCGTCGGGGGCTCCTCGGTTGGCAAAACCCGCGCACTGTTCGAAGCGGTCCGGGCGGCGCTACCGGAGTGGTGGCTGCTGCACCCAGCCGACACCGACACTATACGGGGCTACGCCATGGCCCCCACGCCGCGCACGGTGCTCTGGCTCGACGAACTACAAAGCTACCTCAACCAACCACGACGCCTACCAGCCGGCGTCGTTCGCGATCTGATCGCCGCGGGCACCGTCTTACTCGGCACTCTGTGGCCCAACGAGTATCACGCCCGCATTGCACCACGCACCGTCGGCGAAACTCGTCGACAGGCCAACGACCGAGAGTTGCTCGGCCTCGCCCAAATCCTCGACGTACCCGCCGCATTTAGCACCGAGGAACGGCGTCGCGGCGAGACCCTCGCCACCGACCCTCGAATCCGTACCGCACTGAGCAGCACTGATGCCGGGTTCACCCAGGTGCTGGCCGCGGGGCCAGAACTGGTGCGCTGGTGGGAGCAGGCATCTGACCCCTATGGCAAGGCCGTCATCACCGCCGCCCTCGACGCTCGCCGCGTCGGCGCGGACGCACCACTCACGCGCGCATTCCTCGAAGTCGCCGCAGTCGGATACCTCACTCCCGCGCAACAAGCCTCAGCACGAGCTGACTGGCTCGACCAAGCCATGACCTACGCCACCACCCAGCTCCACGGCGCCGCCGCTGCCCTCGTACCCGTACCCGCCAGCCTCGGCCACATCGCCGGCTACACCACCGCTGATTACCTTCACCAGCACGCTCTCCGAGCCCGCCGAACCACCCACCTACCCACCGCTGCTTGGCAAGCGCTCATCGATCACCATGATCCGAGCGACACGATCAACCTCGCCTACAGCGCTGAGCGACGCGGTCAACACGCCACTGCTGAAGCCTTCTACCGATCCCTCGATGACGACAGCAACAGCTACGTCGTCGTTATGATTGCCGTAGCGACAGCGGCGCAGGGTCGGCATGATGAAGCACTAAAGATTTTGCGACCGCTCGCTGACGCGGGTGATCCTGCCGCAGCGGACGAGCTTGCGGAACTGTTGATGCAATTGGATCAAGTCGAGGAGCTTCAGCAACGCGCTGAAGCTGGCGACAACTCTGCCGCCGAAGTACTCGTTGAGTTTCTGGCCGCACATCACCGTATCGATGATCTGTATCAACTTGTCTCTGCAGGTGACACGTACGCGGGTGAGTTGCTCGTCCACTTACTGGTCGAGCAGGGTCGCATTGAGGACGCGATCGCAGTCTCGCGGCAGCATGCCGACGCTGGGGATAAGTATGCGGCCGCTCGGCTGGCTGACCTGCTGGCTGAGCATGGTTTCACTGACGAACTCCGACACAGGGCCAGTACCGGCGATCCACGCGCTATGAAACGGCTCGAAAGTTTGCGCATTCTTGACGCAATCATCGACAAACCCGCCTTATGGCGTCAAGACCCTAAGGACGAATTCGTTCTTAAGCGTCTCGTTCAGTCACTCACTAAACAGGGCCGGACCGAGGAGGCGATCACCATGCTGCAACGTCGCGCAGACGCTCATGGATGGCCGCCCTCCAGAATGCTCGTTCAGTTGCTCATTCAACAAGGACGCACGCAGGAAGCCATAACCATGCTCCAGCACCGCGCCGACGCGGACGACTTAATGGCTGCCGAACTGCTCGTCGACTTGCTGGTCGAGCAACGTCGCATCAGCGAACTACAAGACGAGGTGGCTGCTGGCACGCGAGGGGCCGCCAAGCACCTGATCGAATTGCGGACGGAGCGTTCGATGTCGCGGGATCGTGCTGCACGGCTAGTGCTCTGACCACGAACGTTGACGGTGTTGGATGACACGCCGCCCCGCCTCCCGGCCG
>NZ_JBHSIU010000085.1:0-158199 GCF_042653625.1 Dactylosporangium cerinum
CTGCCCAGCCACACGATCGGCTCGTCAACCAGGTGCAGTTGCACGAGCAGACCGTTGAGCAGACCGTAGTTCGCGTTGAAAATCCACAGCCACACGAACGACACCACCACACCCGGGATCACCCACGGCATCAGGAACAACCCACGCAGCACCGCCCGCCCACGCAACTTCGTGTTCAGCGCCAGGGCGAGGGCGAAACCGATGACGACCGGGACCACGGTCGAGCCGACGGTGAACACGACCGTGTGCTCCAGGACCGGCCAGAAGTTGCGCTGGAGCACCTCCTTGAAGTTGTCCAGGCCGGCGAACGAGCGGCCGGGCAGGACCAGGCTCTGGTTGAACAGGCTGGTGGACAGCGACCCGACGAGCGGGTAGAGCACGACCGCGCCGAGCAGCGCGAGCGCCGGCAGGGTCAGCAGGAACCCGAACGTCCGGTCCTTCACAGCGACACCGCGCTGGGGTGGTGGGCCGGTCCGACGTACCCGAGGCCGATGCTGATCGAGTCGGCGGCCTCGATGACGATCCGTGACAGTGCGACCTCCCGGGTCTGCAAGTCAATTGCGGAGAGCGGACCCGACACCGACAACGCGGCGACGACACTGCCGGCGCCGTCGCGGATCGGGGCGGCGACGCAGGCCCGGCCGAGCGCCAGCTCCTCCAGCTCCGAGCCGTAGCCGCGGGCGGCGGTCCGGTCGAGCTCGGCGTCGAGCTGCTCGTGGGTGGTGATGGTCCGCGGCGTGTACGCCACCAGGGCGCTCGCCGGCAGCAGCCCCCGCCGTTCCAGCGGCGTCAGACCCGTCAGCAGGGACTTGCCCAGGCCGGTGGCGTGCAGCGGGTTGCGCTGCCCGGCCAGGACGAACGCCCGTGGCGCCTGCCGGCCCTCGAAGTTGAGCAGGTAGAAGAGGCTGGCGTCGCGGCGGACCGCGACGTTGACGCCGAGACCGAGGTCGGCCGCCAGGTTCTGGGCGATCTGGCGCGCCTCGCGGTGCACGGGGTGGCTGTTGAGCACCGCGCCGCCGAGGCTGACCGTGTCCAGGCCGAGCCGGTAGAGCCCGCTGACCGGGTCACGGTCGACGAAACCGGCCGCCTCCAGGGTTGCGAGCAGGCGCGACGCGGTGGAGAGTCCAAGGTCTGCGAGCTTGGCGACGTCGGAGACGCGCAGCTCGGAGCGGCCGGCCGTGAAGACCCGCAGCACCGTCAGCGCCCGCTCGACGCTCTGGTTGCTTCCGACATCCGAAGCCATCGGGACCCTCTCTGGAAGTTACTTGCGTGATACGGCAAGATATCCCGCATGCTGCAAGTGGTCAACCGCAGGGCGGTGGTGCTCGGTGAAGATCGTTGACGTGACGACGTTTCCGCTGAAACTGCGGGGCGACGACGTCTATCTGGGCGCCGCCACCCGGGAGAATCCGGAAAAGTCGGACTATTACACTCGGCCGCCGTGGCGCAGCCTGTACTCGGACCGTTACGAAACGCTCCTGGTCAGGATCACCTGCGACGACGGCACGGAGGGCTGGGGCGAGGCACTCGCACCCGTCGGGCCGGAGATCGTGCAGGCGATCGTCGACCGGCTGCTGACGCCCGCCCTGCTGAAACAGGACCCGCGCCGGGTCCGGCCGCTGTGGACCAGGCTCACCGGGCTCATGCGGGAGCGCGGCCACCTCGTCGGTCACCAGGCCGACGCCCTCGCCGCCGTGGACATCGCGCTGTGGGACCTCGCCGGGAAGGCGGCCGGGCTGCCCGTACACGCGCTGCTCGGCGGGGCGTACCGCGACACCGTGCCCACCTACGTCTCCGGCCTTCCGGTCGCCACCGACCCGGAGCGGGCGGCCCTCGCCCGCAACTGGATTGCGCAGGGTGCAACGTCGGTGAAGCTCCACCTCGGCCGTGGGGTGGAGGAGGACCTCGCCACGTTCGACGCGGTCGCCGCGACCGGCATGCGGGTCGCCGTCGACGCGCACTGGGCCTACGACCTCGCCGACGCGCTGCGCCTCGGCAAGGCCCTGGACGCGCGCGGCGCCTGGTTCCTGGAGGCACCCCTCGCCCCCGAGGACGTCGACGGCCACCACGAGCTGGCCGCCGCGCTCATCACCCCCGTCGCGGTCGGCGAGACACTGCGCAACCGCTTCGAGTTCAAGTTGTGGCTGCAGGAGCGGGCCCTGGACGTCGCGCAACCCGACGTCGGCCGCACCGGCATCACCGAGGCCATGGCCATCGCGGAGATCGCGTCCGTGCACCACGTGCCGGTGGCGCCGCACCACTCCGTCGGGCTCGGCGTCGTGCTCGCCGCCGGGATCCACGTCGCCGCCGCGATCGAGGCCATGCCGGTCTTCGAGTTCCAGCCCGGACCCTTCCCCGTCGCCAACCGCATCCTGACCCGGCCGCTGACCGGCGGACCGGGGTCGTTCCACGTGCCGACCACGCCGGGCCTCGGCGTCGACGTCGACATCACCGCCCTTCTGGAGGACCAGTGAGCCGCTCCGCCGACGTGCGCGGGCTGATCCCCGTGCTCGCCACCCCGTTCCACCCCGACGGCTCGCTGGACACCGGCAGCCTGCGCCGGCTCGTCGAGTTCTCCGTGCGCTCCGGCGTCGACGGGGTTGCCGTGTTCGGCTTCGCCAGCGAGGGTTTCACGCTGACCACGCCGGAGCGGGCGGCGATCCTCGCGGTGGTCCGCGAGGCGCTCGGCCCGGCGCTGCCGATCGTCGCCGGGGTGTCGGCGACCGGCACCGGCGACGCGATCGACCAGTGCCGGGCCGCGGCCGACGCCGGCGCCAGCGTGGCCATGCTGATCCCGCCGTTCATGGTGAAGCCCTCCCCCGCGCAGATCGTCGACTTCTACGGCGCCGTCGCGGCGGCCGGCGGGCTGTCGGTCATGGTGCAGGACGCGCCGGCGTCGACCGGGGTCAACCTGCCGGTGCCGCTCATCGTCGAGCTGTCGAAGCTGGACGGCGTCGACTCGGTGAAGGTCGAGACCCAGCCGACCACCCCGAAGGTCGGCGCGGTCATCGAGGCCACCGCCACGGACTTCCTCGTGCTCGGCGGGCAGAACGCGCTGTTCGTGCTCGAGGAGTACGCCCGGGGCGCCGTCGGCACGATGCCTGCAAGCGAGTTCCCGGACCTGCTCGGGCCCGTCCTGCGGGCGTACCAGGCGGGGGCGGCGGCCGAGGCCCGGGCCGGGTTCAACCGGTTGCTGCCGCTGATCCGCTTCGGGCTGCAGCCCGGCATCGCGTGGTCGATCCACAAGCACGTGCTGCACCGGCGGGGGATCATCGCGTCCACGACGGTCCGCGCTCCCGCCGTCGACGCCGACCCGGCCACGCTTGCCGCGCTGGCCCTGATCCTGGACGACCTCGGTCTCGGGGGTACGGAAGAGGTCGGGGGTCCTGCCCGGTGAGGGGTGTGCTCGTGCTCGGGGCGACCTCGCCGATCGGGCTCTCGATCGGCCGGGCGTTCGCCGGTGACCGGGTCGCGGGTGCCGCCCTGGACACCACCGACGATCCCGCGTTCGAGGCGAGCTGGGCGGCCGACTGCTCCACCAGTGCCGGTGCCACGGCGGTGGTGGAGCGCGCCGCGGCCCTGTTCGGGCGGCTCGACGTGCTCGTCCTCGCCGCGGCGGTGATGCCGGTCTCCCCCGCGGAGACGCAGACCGACGACGAGTGGCGCGCCGCGATCGACGTGACCCTCTCCGGCGCCTTCTACGCCTGCCGGGCGGCGCTGCCGCACCTGCCTTCCGGCGGCAGCATCGTCGCGGTCACCTCCGTCAACAGTTTCCTCGCCGCGCCCGGTCTGCCGTCCTACGCCGCGGCGAAGGCGGGCCTGGACGGCCTGGTGCGCCAGCTCGCCCTCGAGTACGGGCCCCGCGGCATCCGCGTCAACGCCGTCGCGCCCGGCATGATCGGCGGCGAGCACCTGCCCGATGTCACCGAGGGGTACCCGCTGCGCCGGGTCGGCCGGCCGGAGGAGGTCGCGGCGGCGGTCGCGTTCCTGGCCTCGCCCGGCGCCGGTTTCATCACCGGCGCCTGCCTCCCCGTCGACGGCGGCCTGTCGATCGCCTCGCCGGCCGCGTTCCTCCGCCCGGACCTGCGCGCCCGGTGGCTGTCATGACCGCCCCGGCCACCAGCCCGACCACCCGGCCGGCCACGCGACGGCACGCGGCTCCAGCCACCCGCCCGAACATGCCACGGCACGCGGCCCCAGCAACGCAACCGGCCACGCGACGGCACGCAGCCCCGGCCACCCAGCCGGCCATGCCACGGCACGCGGGACCGGCCACCCAGCCGGCCATGCGACGGTATGCGGGACCGTCCACCCGACCGGCCAGGCAACGGCACGTGGGACAGCCCGCGGGCCGTGTCGCCGGACGGGTCGGCGTGGGATGCGGTGGTCCACGGCGGCGGTGGGTGGCATGAGCGGGCTCATCGTCGGGCTCGGTGAGGCGATGGTGCTCTTCCAGCCCACCGACCGCACCCTCGAGGCGTGCCGGTCGGCGTCGGTGCATGTGGCCGGCGCCGAACTGAACCTCCTCGCGGCGGCGGGCCGGGCCGGCGCCCGGACGGCGTTCTGCAGCAGGGTCGGCGACGACCCGTTCGGCCGGAGGGTCGTCGCGGCGGCGGCCGGCCTCGGGGTGGGCACGGGCCTGGTGGCCGTCGACGGGACCCGGCCGACGGGGGTGTTCGTCAAGGACGTGCAACCCGACGGCGCCCGGCGGGTGTACTACTACCGGGCCGGTTCGGCCGCGTCCGTCCTCGACGAGGCCGACGCGGACCGCGCGCTGGCCGCCGGGCCGGACCTGGTCGCGGTGTCCGGCCTGACCGCCGCGCTCGGCGCCGGACCGCGGCGGGCGGTGCTGCGGCTGGCCCGCGAGGCGCACGCCAAGGGCATCCCGGTCGCCGTGGACCCGAACCTGCGCCCCGGGCTGGACGGCGCGGTGGGGGTTGTGACGGAGTTGCTGCCGCTGACGACGTACCTCCTCCTCGGGATGGACGAAGCGGTGCCGCTCTTCGGCACCGACGATCCCGTTGCGGTGTTCGCGCAGGCCAGGGCCGCCGGCGTGGGTGAGGTGGTGCTGAAAGCCGGTGCCGGCGGCTGCTGGCACGAGGGTGGCACGCCGACCCACCTGCCGTCGGTGGCGGTGCGGGTGGTGGACCCGGTCGGCGCCGGAGACGCGTTCGCCGGGGCCTATCTCGCCGCCCGTCTCCGCGGGATCGGACCGAGGGGCGCCGCGTGGCTCGGCACCCGGTTCGCGGCGGGAGTGGTCGCGACGGCCGGCGACACCGACGGCCTGCCGTCCCCGGCCGAGGCCGCCGCGCTCCTGGCGGAGGCCGGCTGACAGCGCCGGTCGGTGCCCGTCCCACGGCGGCGGGCGGGCACCCGATCGGCACGAATGGGGCGAACACCCTTCAGTTCGCCCTCCAGCGGCCGATGGGCGGTTGGGTCCTCTTGCAGGGTCCCGGGGTCAACCGACCAGAGGGAGCGTCGAACGTCATGCCCGGAGTCCTCGCCTGGCTCATGCCGAAGGTCCGGCTCAGCGACGCGGCCTTCCAGTCCAGACATCGGGCGCTGCGACTGCTGCTGTGGCTGCACCTGCCGGTGCTGGTCCTGATCAGCGTCCTCAACGGCCACACGATCACCGGCGAGCACGCGCACGACGGCGCCTGGCTGGTCTGGTCGGCGAACGCCGGTGTCCTGATCTGCGCGGTGGCCGGCAACATCGCCCGCAGCAGGCGCGGCGCCGCGGTCGCCGTGTCGACGGGGATGGTCCTGGCCGCGGCCGCGCTCGTGCACGCCGGCAACGGCCTCACCGACCTGCACTTCCATTTCTTCGTCGTGGTGGGGCTGGTCAGCCTGTACCAGGACTGGGTGGCCCTGTTCGTCACCGTCCTGCTGGTCGGCGCGCACCACCTGCTGGTCGCCCTGGCGATGCCCGACATGCTGTTCAGCAGCCCGCAGGCCCGCGACCACCCGATCCTGTTCGTGCTCATGCACGCCGGTTTCGTCATCGCGATGTGCCTGACGCAGCTGACGTACTGGAGGTTCGCCGCCAACGCCGAGGCCGAGGTCGACGCGGACCGCGCCCGGGTCGCGGCCGAGAACCAGACAGCGCTGCGGGCCGCCGCGGACGACGCCACCCGGCGTGAGGAGGCCGCCGCGAGCAACGCCGCGGAGCAGGTGGCCCACAGCGAACGGCTCGGCCGGCAGCTGGAGACCGTGCTGGCCGACGTCGCCGACGCCGGGGTCCAGCTCGGCGCCGAGGCCGGCGCGGCGATGGAGTCCTTCGAGCAGAAGCTGGCCGGCATGACGGGCACGGTGCGCGACGCCGTCACCGACGTCGAGGCGGCGCTCAGCGACTCCAACCACGCGCGCACCGTCATCAGCGAGCTTGAGACGGCGATCGCCGACATCGCGACCGTGGCCGGGCTCATCCAGGCGGTCGCGGACCAGACGAAGCTGCTCGCGCTCAACGCGACGATCGAGGCCGCCCGCGCCGGGGAGGCCGGCAAGGGTTTCGGCGTGGTCGCCAACGAGGTCAAGGATCTCGCCGCGCAGACCGCCGCCGCGACCGGCCGGATCGAGACGACCGTCGGGCAGGTCACCGCGGGCGCGGCCGCGGCGGCGAACGCGGTCGGCGGGGTCGCGGACCGGCTCGGCACGGTCGCGGCCGCTCAGCGCGAGGTCGAGGCGTCGCTGTTCGAGCAGACCAGCCTCGCCGCCACGACCCGCGGCTCGGTGGCGGCAGCGGCCGAGAAGGTCAGCGCCACCGCCCACCAACCCTGACCGGCCCGACGCCCACGCCACAGCCACAGCCAGCCGACGCCACAACGCGGACAGCCGGCAACCATGTGGTCAGGGAGTGGCGGGTGCCGGCACTTCCGCCGCCAGGGCCGGTGCCACGGTGCGGACGGCACGGACAGCCAACGCCCACGCGAACAACCGACGCCACAACGCGGACAGCCAACGCCCACGACGCGAGCAGCCGGCGATCACGCGGTCAGCCGGCTATCACGCGGTCAGGGGGTGGCGGGTGCCGGCACTTCCGCCGCCGGGGCCGGTGCCGTGGTGCGGAACGCCGGCGCCAGGGCGACGATCCCCACCGCGAGCACCGCCGGCACCACGAAGGCCAGGCGGAGCGACGCGCCCTCCGCCACCGCGCCGATGAGCCCGGCGCCGACCACGAAGCCGACATAGTTGAACAGGTTGACGCGGGCGATCGCGACGCCCGTGCCGGCCGGGTCGAGGCGGCCCGCGGCGGAGAAGGACTGCGGGACGACCAGGGACAGGCCGATGCCGACCACGGCGAACCCGGCGATGCCCATCGCGGCGGACTGGGACGCGGCGACCAGGCCGAGACCGAGCCCACCGACGACCCCGCCGACGGAGACGACGCCGACCGGGCCGAAGCGGCGCACGATCAGGTCACCGGCGGTGCGGCCGACGAGCATCATCGCCTGGTACGCGGCGAGGCCGAGCGCGGCGACGCTGGTGCTCGCCGAGAAGGCGTTGTCGAGGAAGACGGTGCTCCAGTTGGAGACCGCGGAGTCGGCGATGAACATGAGCATCATCGCGACGCCGACCAGGATGACCGGGCGCCACGGGACGGCGGTGGCCACGCCGGGTGGCACGTCGGCGACCTCCTCGGCGCGGCGCAGCTGCCAGGGGCCGGCGGCGACGGCGAGGATCGCGCCGACGACCGCGACGGAGCCGAGCGACGCGGCGATCGACCAGTCCAGCCGGGACGTGCCGGCGGTGGCCAGGGCGCCGAAGATGGCGCCGACGCTCCACACGGCGTGGAAGGAGTTCAGGACCGGGCGGCCGTAGCGGCGTTCGACGCTGACGCCCTGCATGTTCATGGTGGCGTCGACGACGCCGAGCATGAGGCCGACGAAGGCGAGCGCCAGGTACAGCTGCCAGGCCTGCCCGGCGAGGCCGACCGCGGTGATGGCGAGCGCGACGCCCGGGCCACCGGCGCGCAGCACCGGGGAGCTGCCGTGGCGGGTGGAGAGCAGACCGGCCAGGACGCTGCCGACGCCGGCCACGACGGGGACTGCGAGCAGGACGAGGGAGAGCTCACCGTCGGAGAAGCCGAACTTGTCCTGCAGGACGCCGACCTGGGTCAGCAGGGCGGCGAAGCAGAAGCCCTGGACGAGGTACGCCACGGCGACGCTGAGTCTTGCCCGGCGGTCCCGCATGAAGGCCCCCAATGGTGAGAATTCTTCGGAAGCATCGTTCACGAAACTGCGGAGCGCAAGGCCCACCAGCGGCTCGCCTGCAGGGTCGCACCGTATCCGATGAGTGTCAGCAGGTGCAGCACGTACAGCCACAAGAGGACGGCGACGATCGCGCCGACCGCGTCCAGGCCGCCGAAGGGCACCCCGAGGTCCAGCGGCAGCGACCAGAACAGGACGAACCCGTGGGCGAACCCGGACACGTTCGCCGCCGTGAACGCGCCGACCACGACCGTCGGGGCCCAGCTCGGCGTGGGCGGGGCGCACCACCGGTACACCATGACGAACGCGGGGCTGAGCGCCAGCCAGGCGGCAAGGAACGACATGACCACCGCCCCGACGCTCGACCAGCCACCGTCCTGCAAGCGACGTGCGGCGCCGGTCAGCACGAGGAGGAGACCGAGCAGAAGCACCGGAGCGACGGCGAGGACGGGCAGGATCAGCAGCCGCCCCCGCCAGCCGGAGACCGGGGCCGCATCAGGGCCGGAGCCGGCGAGGGAGGCGAACGCGCGGCGCAGGCCCTCGCCGTACCAGGTGGCGGGCAGCAGGGCGGTCAGGGTCAGCAGCCAGGACATGCCGAGCCCCGCGTCGACGAGCACCGCGAGGGCCCGGTCGGCACCGAGCCGGTCCGGCATCGCCGCGATCACCGGGCCGGCCAGGTCGCGGACCCGGCCGGCGCCGGCGATCAGCCCGGCGAGCCTGATGGTGAGCAGCGCGACGGGCACGACGGCGACCGCGCCGTAGAACGTGACGGCGCCGGCGTGCAGGTTCAGGTCACGGCCGTGGAAGAACCGCAGGACGACCCGCACCAGACGCATCACGACCGCCCGGTACCCACCCCGGACGGCTACGACACGGCGGCCGGCAACAGTGTGGTGAGCATGGCGCGCAGCAGGTCGATGCCGTCGTAGCTGAGCACCGACTCGGGATGGAACTGCACCCCGGCGAACGTCGGCCCGCGCAGGGCGTGCACGTCGCCGTTGGCCGGGTCGCGGGACAGCTCCACGTCGCCGTACTCACTGGAGAAATGGTCGTGCGGGTGCGTCGCGGTGAAGGTGGAGTAGAAGCCGACGATCGCCGGCCGCCCGAAGAACACGATGTCGCGCTGCATGCCCTGATACGGGTTGGCCTTGCGCCGCAGCGGCAGCCCGAGCAGCCCCGACAGCAGCTGGTGGCCGAGGCACACGGCGAGGGTGGGCGTGCCGTCGGCCAGCAGCCGCGCGGCGACCGCCCGCATCGCGGCCATCTTCGGCTCCTCGATCCGTCGCGGGTCGCCCGGCCCGGGGCCGAGGACCACGAGGTCGAAACCGGCGACGGATGAGACGTCCGTGTGCTTCCGGAGGGTGACGTCCAGCCCCAGCACCCGCAACTGGTGGTGCAGCATGCCGGTGAACGTGTCCTCCGCGTCGACGATGAGGACCCTCCGCCCGGCGAGCTGGGGCGTCGCCAGGGCCCGCGTGTGGTGGTCCTGCAGCCAGAACGGCGCCAGGGTGGCGTTGCGCGCGACGAGCGCGGCCTGCACCCCGGGGTCCGCGGCGAGCAACGTCGGCGCGGAAACCTCAACAGGCCCACCGAGGCCCAGCGCGGCGAGCACCCCCGCGGCCTTCGTGTGCGTCTCGGCGACCTCGCCGGCCGGCGTCGAGTGCCGCACCAGCGTGGCCCCGACCGGCACCCGCAGCCGGCCGGAAGCGGAGATGTCGGCGGTGCGGATGAGGATCGGCGCGTCGAGGGTCTGCCGGCCGGCGGCGTCCCGGCCGATGAGGGCGAGGACGGCGCCGTAGTAGCCACGGCCACGCCGCTCGTGCCGGGCCACGACCCGGCACGCGTTCTCGATCGGGCTGCCGACGACCGTCGGCGCGAACATCGTCTCGCGCAGCACGTCCCGCACGTCCAGTGCACTACGGCCGGCGAGGAGGTACTCCGTGTGGACGAGGTGCGCCATCTCCTTGAGGTACGGGCCGACGACCTGCCCGCCCTCGGTCGCGACGGTCGCCATCATCTTGAGTTCCTCGTCGAGGACCATGGACAGCTCGTCGATCTCCTTGCGGTCGGTCAGGAACCGCAGCACCGCCTCCCGGTCCGGCACGCCGCCGGGGTGCCGGAACGTGCCGCTGATCGGGTTCATCATGACCAGGCCGTCCTCGACGCTGACGTGCCGTTCGGGGGTGGCGCCGACGAGGGTGCGGTCCCCGGTGTGCACGACGAACGTCCAGTACGCGCCCCGCTCCCGCTCCAGGAGCCGCCGGAACACGGCGAGGGCCGCGGCGACCGGGTCGCCGTCGACGTCGGCCTCGAACACCCGGTGGATGACGAAGTTGGACCCCTCGCCACGGCCGATCTCGTCCCGGAGCACCTCGGCGACGATCGTCGCGTAGTCGTCGTCGGACACGTCGAACGCGCCACCGGACAACACCACCGGCACGGCGGACAGACAGGCAACGACGTCAGCAAGTGGATGCAGCGCACGCGACGCGATGCGCAGCACCGACAGCGGCGTGCCGTCGTCAACGCAGTCGAAGCCGCGCTCGCGGACCTGCCGGAACGGCACCAGCGACAGCGATTCGTCGGGAATGTCGGCGAGCGAGGCGACGGTGACGACGGTGCCGGCGAGCACCTCGACGACGTCGCGGCCCTCGCGGCGCAGCAGGGCGAACGGGCGGGTCAGGTCGGGCAGCATTCGGGTCGTCCCTCTCAGGTCTGGCCGTCCGTCCGGGCGGCCGGCCCCTACGAGGAGGGAACGAAAAAGCGACCGCCGGAAAGGGCGGCCGCGGATGTGGGTGTCACGCGGAAGTGGGCCGCCTCGTCAGGCGGGCCACCAGCAACTGTTCTGGAACGCGGACACGTCGACCACCATACGACGAACCCCCGGGCGGCGCCAGCACCGCCCGGGGGCAACCAACCGATCAGCGGTTCAGCGATCCCATCGTCTCGGCGGCGTACCGCGTCCCGGCGACGTCGCTGCCGATGGCCAGTTTCTCGATCGCGGCCAGATCGTCCGCCGTGAGGACCACGTCCACCGCGGCGGCGTTCTGCTCCAGGTACCGCTGCCGCTTCGTCCCGGGAATCGGCACGATGTCGTCGCCCTGCGCGAGGACCCACGCGAGGGCGAGCTGCGCCGGCGTGACGCCCTTCGCCTCGGCCAGGGACCTGACCTCGGCGACCAGGTCGAGGTTGCGCTGGAAGTTCGCGCCCTGGAAGCGGGGGTTGGAGCGGCGGAAGTCCGACGGGTCGAACTGCGACGGATCGGTGATCTCACCGGAGAGGAAGCCGCGGCCGAGCGGGCTGTAGGCGACCAGGCCGATGCCGAGCTCACGGAACGTCGCCAGGACCCCGTCCTCCGGGTCGCGGGTCCACAGCGAGTACTCGTACTGCCCGGCCGTCACCGGGTGCACGGCGTGCGCGCGGCGCACCGTCTCCGCCGACGCCTCGGAGATGCCGAGGTGGCGGACCTTGCCCGCGGCGACGGCCTCGCTGAGCGCGCCCCAGGTGTCCTCGATGGGCACCCGGTCGTCGACGCGGTGCTGGTAGTACAGGTCGATGTGGTCGACGCCGAGGCGGGCGAGGGACGCGTCGAGGGCAGCCCGCACGTAGTCGGGGTGGCCGTTGATGCTGCGGGTGCCGCCGTCGCGCTGGATGCCGAACTTCGTCGCCAGGGTCACCTCGTCGCGGCGGCCGGCACCCAACTGAGCAAGGGCCCGTCCGACGAGCTGTTCGTTGGTGAACGGGCCGTACATGTCGGCGGTGTCCAGGAACGTCACGCCCAGGTCGAGGGCGCGGTGGATGGTGGCGACGGACTCGGCGTCGTCACCCGGGCCGTAGAACTCGCTCATGCCCATGCAGCCCAGGCCGAGCGCCGACGTGGTCAGAGTGCCAAGGGTTCGCTGTCGCATGCCTCCACCCTCCCCCTTCGAGCGCGCTCTAAGGCAAGCTTGGCGGCATGGAGCACACCATCGCCGAGGTGGCCGAGCAGACCGGGCTGACCGCGCACACGCTGCGGTACTACGAGCGGGCGGGCCTGCTGGACCCGCCGGAGCGGGACTGGAACGGTCACCGCCGCTACTCCGAGCGCGACGTCAGCATGCTCCAGCTGCTGACCCGCCTGCGGGCGACCGGGATGACGATCGCCGAGATGCGCCGCTACGCGGAGCTGTGCCGGGTCGGACCGGCGACCTTCGACGAGCGCCGCGAGCTGCTCGAGGAGCACCGCCGGCAGGTCAAACAGAAGATCGCCGAGCTGCAGACCGACCTGGCGCTCATCGAGTACAAGATCAGCGTCTACACCGGTGTCGAGGAGGTGCCGGCTGCCATGGTGGGCCTGCCGGCGCCGGATCTGGCCAGGCCGTAGAGGCAGACCAGCGCGGCGAGGACGAGCGGGATGCCGTCGCGGATGAGACCGTCGGCGCCGAGCATCAGCCAGCACAGCACCGGCTGCACCAGCAGCACGAACACGCTGATCATGGCGAGGAGCACGCGGGCCCAGGTGTGCCCGAACATCATCGCGAAGCTGATCAGCGACGCCACGAAGGCGACCGCGATGCCGAGCACGAACCACGAGATGACCAGCGGCACCGCCGTCGAGCGGGGCTGGCGCGGCTCGTCCCACAGCGTGCCGGCGGCGACCAGGCACGGCACCGTCAGCAGCGCGGAGTAGGACAGCGCCGCGACCCGCGCGGTCAGGGCCCACGGCGGGATCGGCCGCTTCGGCGGGCGGCGGGTCAGGTGCGCGGCGATGTCGGGCGAGCGGAACAGCTGCCACACCACCACCGCGCACAGCGCCAGGATGACCGTGAGGGCCACCAGGACGGGCCACGGCGGCAGGTACCCGTCCTCGCGGGGCTGGGCGAGCCGGGCCGAGGCGAACACCGTGGTGATCGCGAGAATCAACCCGAACGGCCGGGCGGTGAGCCGCCCCCAGCGGATCTCCCGCATCAGGAACAGGAATCCGAGCGCGCGCAGCATCGCCCAGAAGGTCCGCACGCCGAGACCGAATCCGCCCTCGGCCGCGTACTCCAGGTTGACGAGGTCCGCGCCGAGCGTCAGCACGGCGGTGAGCAGCACGATCCGCCGCAGCCGCCGGCTCGCCGGGGTCGGCGCCGGAGGCCGTTTGATTTGCACCAGTTCACGCCAACTGCCCTGCATGAAACGGCACGCTAACACCGTCGACCGCGCATCGCTGACGTCAATGCACTATCGTTTCCGCCCATGACCGGGCGATTTGTTGGTGTGGTCAGGCGGAGTTCAGTTCTCGCCGCGATAATTGTCGGAATTCTTGGCATCCTGCCGTTTCCGTCAATTGCAACCGCATATGCACCGCGGCTCATGCTCGCCAGCAGCACCCCGGGCGCGGAGACCCGGGTCGGGCACCTGCCACAGGAGCTCCAGCTGGTCTTCAACGACAAGATCCTGGGCGCTCAGGTCACCCTGCTCGGACCGGACAACGCCACGGTCGCCCTCGGCACCGTCAGCGTGCGCAACGAGACGGCCCGCATCGCCCTCGGCGTGCCCGACGGGCCGCCGGGCAGCTACACGGTGTCCTACACCGCCAGCGGCAGCGGCGGCGTGGCGGGCAACGGCAGCTTCTCCTTCACCGTGACCACGGGCACGAAGAGCAGCTCCTCGACCAAGCCGACCCGGACCCCGACGTCGTCGCCGACCGTCGCGCCGCCGCCCGCGACCAGCGCCGCCGCCGCACCCGCCGACTTCGTCACGAGCATCACCCCGCCGCCCGCCGCGGCCACCCCGACGCCCGCCGGCCGACCGGCCTGGTGGACCTACGCGGCGGTGCTGCTGGTGGTGGCCTGCGTGCTGGTGGTGTTCCTCGGGTTCAGCCGGCGCCGGATCCGACCGGCCAACCCCGCGAAGTAAGCCACGCACATCGGCCAAGTACGGCAAGTCCGGCACAATCACGATTTATCGTAAAGGCATGCTGGAGCACCTACGCGTCCTCGTCGTCGACGACGAGCCGGACCTGTGCGAGATCGTCAAACGGGTGCTCAGCCGCGCCGGCGCCGAGGTGTACACGGCGTCCGGGCTCGCCGGCGCCGAACGCGTCTGCGTCGAGCACCCCGCCGCGATCGACCTCGCCATCACCGACCTGAAGCTCAACGACGGCTCCGGCGTGCAGGTCGCCGAGGTGGTGCGCGCCAACTGTCCTGACGCGCTCATCATGTACATGTCGGGCCTGCCGTACTTCGACGCCGCCGTCGTCGAGCTCGGCGAGGACGCCTCGGTCATCGCCAAGCCGTTCCGCGCCACCGAACTGGTCGACATGGTGCAGGTCGCGCTCATCCGGGCCGGAAGGGTCGCACCGTAGCGTTATCCCCGCTCACCGGCAGGGCATAGGTACGGCATGGCGCAGGACGACGAGAGCGGCCCCCAGCTCGACAACCCCCCGAGCCGGCTCTCGCAGCTCACCAAGCGCTCCTGGATCGACGTGCTCAAGCGCACGGTCAAGGAGTTCAACGACGACAACCTCACCGACTGGGCCGCCGCGCTGACCTACTACGGGGTGCTGTCCATCTTCCCCGGCATCCTCGTGCTGCTCGCCGTGTCCGGCATGCTGCTCACCGACACGACCCAGGACGCGGTCATCCGCAACGCCCAGGAGCTGTTCCCGAAGTCGGTCGCCGAGCCGGTGACCGGCGCCGTCGACGAGCTGAAGCAGGGCTCCGGCTCGGCCGGCTTCCTCGCCATCGTCGGCCTTCTCGGCGCGCTGTGGACCGCCTCCGGCTATGTCGGCGCCTTCATCCGCGCCGCCAACGCCATCTACGACGTTCCCGAGGGCCGCCCGATCTGGAAGGTCCTGCCGATCCGCCTCGGCGTCACCGTCGTCGTCGGCGTCCTGATCTCCGTCGCCGCGATGAGCATCGTCTTCACCGGCCGGTTCGCCGAGAAGGTCGGCGGCTGGATCGGGCTGTCGCAGCAGGCGGTGCAGATCTGGGACATCGCGAAGTGGCCGGTCCTGCTGCTGATCGTCCTGCTGATCCTCGCCGTGCTCTACTGGGCCTCCCCCAACGCCCGCCAGACCGGCTTCCGCTGGGTCACCCCGGGCGGCGGCCTGGCCGTGTTCATCTGGCTGGCCGCCTCCGCCGGCTTCGCGATCTACGTGTCGAACTTCAGCTCGTACAACAAGACCTACGGCACGCTGGGCGGCATCATCGCGTTCCTGGTCTGGCTGTGGATCTCCAACATCGCGATCCTGCTGGGCGCCGAGTTCGACGCCGAGCTCGAACGCGGCCGCGCCATCCAGGGCGGCATGCCGCAGGAGAAGGAGCCGTTCATCCCCCTGCGCGACGCCAGCAAGGTCAAGGACGACCGGGATCCGGACCTGAAGGCCACGGAGGACCGGGATCCGGACCTATGAGAACGACCGCGCGGCCGGGGTCAGGACGGCGCCGACCTGGTCGACGAGGCCGGTCATCTCGAACGCCACCTGGCTCACGTCGCAGCCCGGCTGGACCATCGTGGCCAGGCTGGCGAGGGTGCGGCCGTCGCCGAGGGTCATGACGAACAGCAGGCTGTGCCCCATCTGCACGATCGTGCGCAGGACCGGGCCGGCGTCGGTGCACGCGGAGACGCCCTGCGCCAGGGAGACCACGCCGGCGACCATCGCGGCGAGCTGGTCGGCGCGTTCGGGTGGCAGCTCGTCGGACGCCGCGACCAGCAGGCCGTCCCCGGAGACCGCGACCGTGTGACGGACGCCGGCAACACGTTCCGTGAAGCCGCTGAGCACACAGTCGAGCCCCGTGGGAGCTGTCATGACGTGGCATGTCCTTCCTGGTTCACCGGCACCGCCACGGCGTCGAAACGACCGATCGCGTGCTGGTAGGTCGACAGCAGGTCGCTGACGTCGTCGGGTTCGACCGGAGCGGAGACCGGAGCAGGGCCGGGAGCTGAGACAGGAGCGGGGCCGGGCTCGACGGTACGCCGCGGCGGGTCGCCGTCGAACGCCCGGGCCTCGACCGTGGGCCCGTCGGCCGTCACACCAGCCCGGACGGCCGGGAGCCGGCCGCCGTCCTTGCGTGGATGCGGGATGTCCATCGGCTCGGCCCCGGGCAGCGCGGGACTGCGTTCGAGCACCCGCGGCGGCAGGGGACGGGCCGAAACAGGCGGCACAACAGGCAGCGCCGACACGATCAGCGCGGGCGGCAGCCGTACCGCGGCCACCAGCCCTCCATGCGGCGACGACAGGATGGTGACGTCGAGCCCGTGCCGGGCGGCGAGCCGGGCCACGACGGTGAGCCCCGGCCGCGGGCCGAACGGGGCCGGATCGGTGAGCCGGCCGTTGAGCTCCTCGAGGCGGGCGGGGTCGACCCCGGGGCCATGGTCGGCGACGTGCATGACGGCACCGTCGCCGGTGTGCCGGGCCTCCACGACCACGGGCCGGTCGGCGGGCGAGTGCCTGGCGGCGTTGTCGAGCAGCTCCGCGAGCAGGTGCACGACCCCGTCGACGGCCGCCGGCTCGACCGCCACGTCGTCGTCGACCCGGCCGTACTCGACCCGCTGGTACGCCTCGATCTGCGACTGGGCGGCGCGCAGCACGTCGAGCAGCGGCACCGGGGCGGGGTGCTCGCGGGCGGTGCCGGCGCCGGCGAGGACGAGCAGGCTGTGATTGTCGTGACGGAGCAGGGTCGCCAGGTGGTCGACGGCGAAGAGCGCCGCGAGCCGGTCCGGGTCGGCCTCGTCGCGTTCGACGTCGTCGAGGCGCTCGAGGAGCGCGTCGGCGAGCCGGGCGGAGCGGCGGGCGAGGTCGGCATACGCGCCGCTCATGCCGGTGCGCAGCGCGGCCTGCTCGGCGGCCGCCCGGGCCGCCTCCCGCCGGACGGCGTTGAACGCCTCGGTGACCCGGCCGATCTCGTCCCGCCCACCGGCGGCGATCTCGGCGGCCGGCGCCTGCAGCAGGGCGCGCAGCCCGCGACGCTGGGACCGGCCGACGGCGACGGCGAGCCAGACCGCGGCGGCGGCCACCAGCAGGACGGCCGCGAGGCCGAGGATGATCGTGCGGTTCTGCCGGTCACGGGCGTCGGTGACGGCGGCGGCGTTGTCGGCGGCGACCCGGTCGGCGAGGTCGCGCAGGCCGTCGAGCTGGGTGAGGCTGGTCCGGGTCGCTTCGGTGGCGGTGGCCGGCACCGGCCCGGGCCGCTCGACATCCAGGGAGAGGCCGGCCAGCTGCGCGCGCCACGCCGGGGTGGCGGCCGCGGCGAACCGCTCGAACGCGCCCGCGGCGGCGGCCCGGTGGGCGACCACCTCGTCGCGCTCGGCCGGGGTCAGCTCCCCCGCCGCGACGGCGCGGAAGGTCCCCAGCTGGGCCAGGGCGAGCTCCTCCCGGGCCTCGGCGAGCCAGCCGGCGGCCCGGATCGCGGCGGCGACGGCCGGCGGCGCGGGACGCTCGGCGATGCCCTGCTGGAAGGCGACGAGGTCGGCGATCAGCTGCCGGTACCCGAGCAGCACCAGCTGCCCGGACGTGTCGGCCACCCGGGCGCGCAGCACGGCGAGCCCGTCCAGGCCGTCGACGGCCCGGGCCAGCGCGGCGCCGCCGTCGACGTGCGCGGCGGCGGCGCGGAACCGGGCGACGGCGGTGTCGGTGCCGGCGGCCTCGGTGGCGAACGCGTCGCGGGAGCCGTCTGCGCTGAGCAGCCGGGCCAGCGCGAGGCGCTCGCGTTGCAGGCCGTCGGTGACCCGGCCGGCCTCCGTGCCGGCGGCGACGGCGCCCCGCAGGTCGCCGATGCGGCCGCTCTGCGCGGCGTAGACGGACGCGGCGACGCCGGCGAGGCCGAGCAGCCCGGCGAGCGGCAGGACCAGGATGAGAGCGAGCTTCCCGGCGACGGGGATGTCGGCGATCGTCACCCCCCGACGTCGGCGGACCGGCGCAGCGTCGGCCACGACCCCCACCGCCTCCCTATTCGGCTTCCTCATGCGTACACCCTCTTGCGTTACGTGCGGAAGAGATAACTTCAGGTAGTCGCCCGAATTCCACGCATTGACGCGGTATGCGCTCGGCTTAAGCAAGAACAAAGACAAAGTTGAGTCGGACCCGCACCTGCTGGCTTGAATGCGAGATCACGCGCTCATTAGGGTTCAGGGATGCCTGAGCGGCTCTTCTCGGACGACACCCCCGCGTCCGATTCGCCCAAAAAGGTCAAGGGCGCCTTCTTCGCCGACTACACAGGCGAATTTCCGATGCCACGCGTCCTTGAGTCGCCGGCCGCGGACGACGGCGAGGCGCACACCGGTACACCTCCCGCCGCGAGGACCTCCAGAGGACCTGCACCCGCCTGGTTGCGCGCGGGACGGCCCGCGTTGCACGAGCTGATGCGCAACCGGCGCCAGGCGCTCATGGCCCTCGGCGGCGGCGCGGTCGCGATCGGCGGGCTCGGATCGGGCGCGGCCGTGATGCTCGGCCGGCCCGCCGATGACACCGACGACATGGTGAAGACCGGCCAGGGCGGCGGCAACGTCTCCCCGCGCGACGCCGGCTCGTTCTCCAACCGCGACTCCAGCTACACCAGCGGCCAGGGCGACCTCAACGACCTCGGCGCGACCGGGACCGCCGACTCGGCGTCCGCCGCCGCCGTCGCCGCGATGCGCGCCACGCCGCGCTTCCCGTCGCCGCTCAACCGCGACCCGGTCCTGCACCTGCTGCGACGCTGCACGTTCGGCCCGACGCAGGCCGACGTCGCCGCGGTCAAGGAGCTCGGCATCGACGGCTGGATCGACCAGCAGCTCGAACCGGACAAGATCCCCGACCCGGTCGCGGAAGCGGCGCTGAAGACCACGCCGACCGTCACCATGACCACCGCGGAGATCCGCGCGACGGTCAAGGAGGGCGACAACAAGGCGATGTACGACCTGACCAAGGCCGTCATCGCCCGGCAGGTCTGGAGCAACCGCCAGCTCTACGAGGTCATGGTCGACTTCTGGAACAACCACCTCAACATCACCAGCCCGTTCGACGGCGGCTGGGACACCCGCGTGCCGTACGACGTGAACGTCATCCGCAAGCACGCCCTGGGCAAGTTCTCCGACATGCTCATCGCCTCCGCCCGGGACCCGGCGATGATGCGCTACCTGGACAACACGTCCTCGGACAAGCGCAACGTCAACGAGAACTACGGCCGGGAGCTGCTGGAGCTGCACACCGTCGGCATCGACGGCGGCTACAACGAGAAGGACGTCCGCAACTCGGCGTACCTGATGACGGGCCGCACCGCGACCCGCGAGGGCGTGTTCAAGTACGAGCAGAACCGGCACTGGACCGGCGCGGTGAAGGTGCTGGGCTTCCAGCACGCCAACAAGTCCGCGAAGGACGGCCTGGCCGTCGGCGACGCGTACCTGCTGTACCTGGCGACGCACCCGTCGACCGCGAAGTACGTGGCGCGCAAGCTCGCGGTGCGCTTCGTCTGCGACACCCCGCCGCAGTCCCTCGTCGACCGGCTCGCGACCGCGTACCAGCAGAGCGGCTCGGCGATCGTGCCGGTGCTCAAGGTGCTGTTCCGGTCCCTGGAGTTCTGGATCGCGGCCGGGCTGAAGACCCGCCGGCCCCTGGAGAACTTCGTCGCCACCGCCCGGGTCGTGGGCACCAAGCCCGGCGCGGACACCGGCAAGGCCCTCGAGGACCTGTACAACTTCACCCGCAAGCTCGGCCAGGCGCCGCTGGGGTGGGAGCCGCCGGACGGCTACCCCGACGTCGCGAACGCCTGGAGCTCGGCGGCCGGGATGCTGGAGACCTGGAACTCGCACCGCGCCTTCCTGCAGCAGTCGTTCAAGGGGCTCAACAACCCGCGCGCCGACTCCCTCGTCACCCAGCCCGCCGCGACCATGGCGACCTACCTGGACGTGCTGTGCAACCGGCTGATCTTCCAGCCGATGCAGCCCGCCGAACGGGACGCGCTGATCAAGTTCCTCGGCGCGAAACCCGACACCCGGATCACCGACGCCAACCTCGGCGGGAAGCTGCCGAACCTGGCGCCACTGGTGCTCGACTCCGTCTACCACGCGCTGCGGTGAGGTCATGATTCCTTTGCCTGAAGGTGAACGCCGACCGGCTTCGCTTGAGGAGCTCCGCCGGCACGGGCCCAACCTGTGCGAGGCCGCGATCCGCGTCCACGCCGAGCAGGTCTCCGATGAGCTGGACGCCGAGCGCGACCGCTGGAGCAAGGGCTTCACCCGCCGCCGCCTGGTGCAGGGCGCCGGCTTCGTCGGCGTGGCCGCGCTCGGCGCGCAGCTGGTGACCAGCCGCGTCGCGTTCGCCGCGCCCGAGGACACCAAGGGCACGCTGGTCGTCATCTTCCTGCGCGGCGGCATGGACGGGCTGTCCGTGGTCGCGCCGGGCGACGACCCCAACTACCGCCAGATGCGGCCCAACATCGCGATCCCGATGGCGGCGCTGCTGCCCGCCGGCCGCGGCTTCGGGCTCAACCCGGCGATGACCGCGCTGTACCCCTTCTGGCAGGCCGGCAAGATGGCCGCCGTGCACGCGGTCGCCTCCCCCGACGCCAGCCGCAGCCACTTCCAGGCGCAGGACGCCCTCGAGCGGGGTGCGGCCTCCGTCGCGGTGCGCACCGGCTGGCTCGACCGGGTCCTCGCCCAGATGGGCCCCGGGACCACGTTCCGCGCCGTCGCGCAGGGCTCGGCGCTGCCGCGCTCCCTCGTCGGTGGCGAGCAGGCGATCGTGCTCAACGGCATCCGCGACTTCCGCATCGACAACGACGCGATGCGCAGCCAGACGATGGCCGCGCTGCAGACCCTCTACACAGGCCTCGACCACCCGCTCGCGGGCACCGCCGCCGGCACCATCCAGGCGATCAACACCGCGCAGAAGATCGCGAACTCGCAGTACCGCCCGGCGGAGGGCGTCCAGTACCCCGGCGGCGGCCTCGCCGACCGGCTGCGGGACATCGCGCAGCTCATGAAGGGCGGCGTCGGCCTGCGGGTCGCGGCGCTGGACGTCGGCGGCTGGGACATGCACACCAACCTCGGCAAGGTCGACGGCGGCGACATGCGCAACTCGCTGACCAACCTGTCCGAGGCGATCGGCGCCTTCGCCACCGACCTCGGCCCGCTGCTCGACAACACGACCATCATCACGATGAGCGAGTTCGGCCGGCGCGTCCAGGAGAACGGCAACGTCGGCGTCGACCACGGCCACGGCAACGCGATGCTGCTCCTCGGCGGCGGCCTCAACGGCGGCAAGGTCCACGGCAACTGGCCCGGCCTGTCCCCCGGCGCGCTCGACCAGGGTGACGTCGCGGGAGCCAACGACTACCGCGACATCCTCGCCGAGATGCTCAAGAAGCGCTTCAACGTCCAGGACTCGGCGGCCATCTTCCCCAACCACCAGTTCAAGACGCTGGGCGTGTTCAAAGGCTGATCTTTCGCCTACAGGCTGAAAACCGGGCCTGTCGTCGTCGACAGCGAGCACGCGTTGCCGTACGTCTTCTTGTAGTCGACCCGCTTGCCCTTCCACCGGCCGACGGCCGTGACGGTGACCGGGTCGTACTGCATCGTGCACGCGACCCCGGCCCCCTGCTGCAGCCGGCCGAAGTCGCCGCCGACCTTGGCGAGCGCCGAACACGCGTCGCGCGCCATCTTGTGCGAGCCGCCGGCGGGCCGGCACGTCAGCGACGCCCGCCGCTGCACCGGCTTCGTGCTCTCGCCCTTGGCGACCGTGAGCACGAGTTTCGTAGGATTGACGGGGGCCGCTGCCGCCGCCGCCGCTGTCGCTGTCTCCACGGCCGCGATCGCCGCCACCAGCATGGTGGCCGTCGCGACCAACCGTCCTGCACCCATTCCTGACCCCCGTTGCACCTGCTGAAATCGTGCGTAGCCTACACCTTAAACCTGGACATTTCGCATTTTTCCGTATTGTACGACCAGCGCCGCCCCGCCCCTTCGCCCCTACATCCGCGCGCAGTCCTGCCCGCACCCCGTCCACGGGTGATTGACGGGTGATTGACGGGTCGGGGCGAATTGCGGAGCGCGGTGCTCCCTGTTGATCGACGTCGAGGTCTAGGGTGCTAGCAGCGGATGCTCGGGAGGAGACTGCCGTGACCCTTGAGGCACAGGCGCAGAAGCTCGTCGCCGGCCTGGTGCGGGTCGCCGTCATGGCGCCCACGGACGCTCCCCCGGACGATCCGCCACCGCTGCCACCGCCGCACCGGCAGGTGATGCTGCTGCTCGGCCGGCGGGACCGTGAGTTCCGGCTGTCCGACCTCGCCGCCGAGCTCGGGTCGTCGGTCGCCGCGACCATGGCGATCGTGTCGCCGCTGATCGCCGAAGGGCTGGTCGAGATGCGGCCGGCGCCGTCGTACGCGGCGCACGACATGCGGGTCGCCGCGACCGAGCGTGGTCTTGCCCTGACCCCGGCGCCGTCCAACTGGGCGGAGACCGTGCTGGGCAAGGTCGAAGAACTGGACGAGCCCACCCAGGCGCGGCTGCTGCGGATGGTCACCACCAGGATCACCCAGCTGCAGCGCGAGGGGCGGATCCCGGTGAGCCGGATGTGCCTGTCATGTCGCTTCTTCGACGGGTACCGGCACCCCGGCACCGAGGCGCCGCACCACTGCTGGTTCGTCGACGCCCCGTTCGGTTACCGGGAGCTACGGCTGCACTGCCCTGACCACATTCAGGGCGGGGCGCCACCGCGCACCGGGTGAACGGGGCGGGATGCGCGCTGCGAGCGGCCGCGATCGCTCCTATGCTGTGGCGGATGAGCACGCTGGGAGCGCCATGTCGATGTCGGTAACGGTCAACGTCATGATGGACGGATCAACGGTGGTCTCCGTCCGGGGCGAGATCGACCACGGCACCGCCACCACGCTCCGTCAGGACCTCGTCGCCGCCGCCACCCAGCGCCGGCCGAGCGTGCTGCGGGTCGACCTGGGGCTCGTCACGTTCCTGGACTCGGCCGCGGTCGGCGCCATCGTCGGTGCCCAGCGGGAGGCCGGCGCCGAGGGTGTCCGCCTGGTCATCCACCGGGCCAGCCCGTTCGTGCTCCGGCAGCTGCGCATCGCGGGTGTCGACCAGCTGCTCGGCGCGCCCGCGGAGCCGGATCCCGACCACATCCCGTTCTGACCGCTCCGGCTAGTCGGTGGCGTTGACCGACGGGGCGGCGCCCGCCTGGGACGGCACGGTGTGGTCCCAGCGCTGCGGGGCCGGACGCACGTCGTCGTGGGGGAAGACCCACGTGCGATACGCCCACAGCCGGAACAGCATCGCCAGCGCGGTGCCCAGCACCATGCCGAAGCCGAAGTCGGAGATCTCCTCGGCCAGGGCGCTGACCGCCGGCTCCTGCAGTCCGAAGACATAGCGCGCGACGAACAGCGGCGCCGCGTTGACCGCGACGCCGATGCCGTTGATGATCAGGTAGAGCGCCAGCTCGTGATGGCGGCGCCGGCCACCCCTGGTCCGGAACGACCATTCGCGGTTGAGGAAGTACGACACGACCGACGCGACCACGTTCGCGATCGTGAGCGCGGTGACCGGTTTGTCCTCCAGCACGGTCAGCCGGAGCCCGTAGTTCACCAGGAGCGTGACGACGTAGCAGAAACCGCCGACGATCACGAACTTGACCGTCTCCCGATGGTCCCGCATCAGGCTTGCCACGGGGCGGGGTAGCCGGTTGAGGGTCCGGTCAGTGAGCCGCATCGGCCGGACTATACCCGGCAAACCTTGCGACACGCTTGACGCCTGCCACTCGTTCCCACCCTCGCGCTCAGCGCTGCCCGGTGCACACCGACGTGCCCGGGGTGAGCGCGACGGTGGCGTCGACAGGCCCGACGACCACGCAATACGCCACGGCCGGATCGACGCCCTTCACCACGTACGAGGTCGTCCCCGGCGGCACCTCCGCCAGCACGACCGCCGGCCCACCGGCCCGTGAAAGTGCCACAACGGCCTTGCTCTGCAGCCCCGTCCAGGTGACCGCGAGGGCGGTCCCGTCGTCGCGCAGCCGCAGGTCCCGCACCCGCACCGGCTCACCGCCCGCACCGCCACCACCCTGCCCGGCAGCCCCGGCAGCCCCTGCCGCCCCCGAAGCCCCGGCCGCACCCGAAGCCCCTGCGGCGCCGGACGGACCGGATGCGCCGGAAATGTCGGAAGCGCCGGAAGCGCCGGCGGAACTCGCGGCCCCAGCGGACCGGTCCGACGCGTCCCCGGACGGCCACAGGATCGACACCGCTGCGATGACCAGCGCCCCGACCACCAGCCCGGCCACCGCCTTGAGCGGCACCACGACCCGCCGCTCCCCCACGACCGGGGCCCGTCCGACCTCAGGATGACCCACGACGACCGGACCGGAAGCCACTTGCACCACGGCAGCGGCGCCTACGACCTCAGGAGGAGCCCCGACCGGCCCCCAGGACAGTACATCGTCATCGAGGTCCGAGCCGGATTCCAGGTCCAGGTCGGCATCCAGGTCCAGGTCGGGATCGAAGTCCAGGTCGGCATCGAGGTCCGGGTCCAGGTCGGCGTCCAGGTCGGCATCCAGGTCGACACCGACCGCGCCACGGTCGTCGCCGCCGGAATCAAACTCGGCGGGCGCATCCAGCCCGCCTGCCGGGCTCGACAGGCCGAACGGCGCCGCGGCCACCGGGGCAGCGAGCGCAGCCGTGGCAGCCGTGGCAGCCGGGGCGACCGGCGCGACCGGCGCGACCGGCGCGACCGGCGGCAGCAGCGAAGCGGGCATCGCCGGCTCGACCGCCGCCAGCTCCCACTCGACCGCCTTCGTCAACGGGTGCCGGTTGCCCAGCCGGGACCTCGCCGCCGCGTGCGCGAGCGTGAACAGCCGCCGCGACGCGGGCACGTTGCCGTCGGCGTGGTGCAGGGCGGCGAGTTCCGCGGCGATCCGGATGGTGTCGAGGTCGTCGGCGCCGTACTCGCGGCGGTGCACCACGTAGGCGGCATTGAGCATGGCCAGCGCGAGCGGGCGCTGACCGCGGTCGCGTTGCAGCAGGGCCAGGTTCACCCGGGTGAGCCGGATGACACGGGCCGCCTCAGCATCCGACTCGTCGACGCCGCTGTCCAGGACGCGGTGGTAGAGCGCCTCGGCCGCGTCCCACTCGTCATAGTCGTGGCGGACGGCGGCGAGGACGGCCCAGGCGTGCACCGTCGACACGTCCGAGGGCCCGTACGCGTGCTCGGCCTGGGCGGCGACGGCCTCGGCGAGGTCGTAGGCGGCGTCGAGGTCGCCGAGCTCGCGCAGCGCCTCGGCGAGCAGCCGGCGGGCGGTGAGCCGGTCGTCGGGCGGCAGGTCGGGCTCGTCGAGCAGGGCCCGGGCCTCCACCTGGGCGCCGTGCAGGTCCCAGTTGGCGACGAGGTCCTCGACGGCGGCGAGCCGGGCGCCGAAGCCGGGCCCGGGTGCCGGGACGAGACCCGCAGTGGTATCGACGCTAGTCACAGCCTTCCCTCCGCCCGAGAGCCTAGAGGGAACGGTGACGCAACGCCAGCCTTCGATCACGATGCGCGCAGATGGCGTCGGCTCCGGCAGCCTGCCACGTCGCTGCCGGAGCCGAGCCGTCCCGCGTTACCGCGTCGTATGCCGCGGGCGCCGCACACTGTGAAGGTTCGGCCGCGGGGCGTGGGCCTTGAGGGAATTCCAAGGTGCACCACCGGATTTCAGCTCAGCAGGCGGGTGTAGAGCCGCAGGTAGTCGGCGACCATGCGGTCGGCGGAGAAGCGGCTGACCGCGTGACCGCGGACCTGGTGCCGGTCGAGCTTGAGGGCGTCGTCGAGGACCTCGACGGCCTCGGCGACGGAGCCGGCGAGGTAGCCGGTGATGCCCTCGTCGACGACCTCGGGCATCGAGCCGAGCGGATACGCCACGACGGGCGTGCCGCAGGTCATCGCCTCGACGACGGACAGCCCGAACGGCTCCGCGAACCCGATCGGGTGCAGCAGCGCGGCGGCGGCGCCCAGGACGTCGGCGCGCTCGGCGGGGCCGATGTTGCCGAGGTACGCGACCTGGTCGCCGTCGATCTGGGGCAGGACCTCCTCGGCGTGGTACCGCTCGTCGTGCACCGGGCCGGCGATCAGCAGCCGCCGGCCGGCGGCGCGGGCGATCCGGATCGCCTCCGCGGTGCCCTTGTCGGGGTGGATCCGGCCGAAGGCGACGAGCGCGTCGCCCGGCGCGGCCTGGAACGGGAACTGCGTGACGTCGATGCCGTGGTAGATGGTGGCGGCGTAGTCGAGGCCGGGGCCGCGGTCGGCGTCGGAGATGGACACGAACGCGGAGCGGGCCCGCTGGTAGGCGGGGAGGATGGCCGGCGAGCAGAAGCCGTGCACGGTGGTGACGAGCGGCGCCGCGCAGAACCCGCTCATCGCGAGGGGCAGCCAGTCCAGGTTGTTGTGGACGAGGTCGAACTCGCCGCTGCGGTCGAAACAGTGCGCCACGTGCAGCGCTTCCCAGATCCTCCCGTCATAGGAGGTGTCCTCGTTGTACGGGCGCGCGACGACCCCGTCGAGCCGGGCGGCGGTGACCGAGTCGAGGCTGGCGAAGAGAGTGACGTCGACACCTTGCGCGACGAGCCCCTCGGCGAGCAGGGACACGATCTGTTCCCACGGCCCGTACGCGCGGGGCGGGGTCCGCCAGGCGATCGGCCCCAGCAGTGCGACCTTCATCGGCGCTTCCTACCCCTCGCTCGGCAGTCGAACCCGTCCATCTTCGCCCTGCTCAGTTACGCGGTCCCGCTGCCGATAGGCAGGTCAGCCGAATCAGCGACAAGGAGACCGATGACCGCATGGCGTTGGTATGCGGGACTGGGACTCGGCGCGGTGATCCTCGGCGCGCTCCTTCCGATCATGCCACGCCAGTTCCTGTATACGCTGGTCGGCGCGTCGACGGTGGTCGCGGTGGGCGTCGGGATGCGCCGCCACCGGCCCGCGCACCGCCGGACGTGGTGGCTGTTCGGCGCCGGTCTCGCCTGTTCCGTGCTGGGTGCCGGCGCGTGGGCGGTCGACTACGCGCTGACCGGTGAGGTCGGTTTCCCCTCGGTGAAGGACGCCCTGTTCCTGGCGGCGTACCCGTTCTTCGGCGGCGGGCTGGTCAGCTGGGTGCGCCGGGATCCCCGCCGGCCGCGCTGGGAGCGGCTCATCGACTCCGGCATCGTCGCGTCCGGGGTGGCGGCGCTGAGCTGGACGTTCATCGTGCATCCGGTGCTGTCCAGCGCCCGGTTCGACGGGCCGCACCGCACCAGCCACCTGACCTACGCGGTGATCGACCTCCTGCTGGTCGTGGTCACGACCCGGATGGCGTTCACCAGCAGCGTGCGCAACACCGCGCACCGGCTCGTCTGCGTGGCCGCCGCGACGCTCATCGCCGGTGACATCGTCTACTACGTCGCCCTCGCCTGGACCGGCGACGCGAAGGGCGACCGCGTGTCCGCGGCGCTGTACCTGTGCGCGTACGCGTTGCTCGGCACCGGCGCGCTGCACCCGTCGATGGCCGAGGCCGCCGGCCGGCTCGAACGCGCGCAGCAGGTGATCCCGCGGCACCGTATCTCCCTGTACTCGGTGCTGTCGCTGATCGGGCCGGTCATCGCGATCACGATGCTGCTGGCCGCCGACCCGCTGCCGTCGCGGTCGTGGGCCGTCGTGCCCCTGGCCACGTCGATCGTCACGTCGGTGCTGCTGATCGCCCGGTTGAGCCAGCTCGTCCAGTTCGCGAACCGGCGCGTCGAGGAGCTCGACGCGCACGCGCTCGCCCTCGGCGAGGCGCTGCGGGAACAGGAGGCGCTGCGGCAGCAGCTGACCCACCGGGCGCTGCACGACGCGCTGACCGGCCTGGGCAACCGCGCGCTGCTGCAGGAGCGGCTCGAGCACGCGTTGACCCGCACGAACGCGGCGCACGGCCTGCTGCTGCTGGATCTGGACGGGTTCAAGGACGTCAACGACTCGTTCGGGCATCCGGTCGGCGACGCGCTGCTGATGGAGGTCGCCGCCCGGCTGCTCGGTGAGGTCGACACCGCCGACACCCTGGTGCGCCTCGGCGGGGACGAGTTCGCCATCCTGCTGGAGGACGTGCCGGTGCTGCGGGTCAACGCGGTCGGGCAGGCGGTCGTCGACGCCCTCGCGCAGCCGTACGAGATCGGCGGGCGGGAGCTGAGCGTCACGACCAGCGTCGGCACCCTGGTGGTGCACGCCCCGGACACGCCGGCGGAGGCGCTGCGCAACGCGGACCTGGCCCTGTACGCGGCGAAGGCGGCCGGCAAGAACCGGCTCGCCGCCTACGAGCCCCGCCTGGCCAGCGAGCGGCACGAGCACATGCGCCTGGCGTCGGACCTGCGCCGGGCCGTCGCGAACGACGAGTTCATGGTCAACTACCAGCCGGTGGTGGACCTGTCCACGGGCCGGGTCACCGCCGTCGAGGCGTTGCTGCGCTGGAGTCCCGACGGCCGGCCGGTGCCGCCGCTGGACTTCATCCCCATCGCCGAGCAGTACGGCCTGATCGTCCCGATCGGTGCATGGGTGTTGCGGCAGGCGTGCCGCGACGTCCGACCGTGGCATGACCGGTTCGACATCTCCGTGACCGTCAACGTCTCCGGCCGCCAGCTACGCGAGCCGGACTTCGCGCAGACCGTCCTGTCCGCGCTGCGGGACGCGGACCTGCCGGGCAGCGCGCTGATCCTGGAGATCACCGAGACGGTCCTGGTGTCCTCGTCGACGGAGAACGACGACGTGACGGTCCTGTTGTCGGCGTTGCGCGAGGAGGGGGTACGGGTCGCCGTCGACGACTTCGGCACCGGGTACTCGTCCCTGGCGTACCTGCGGCACCTGCCGGTCGACATCCTGAAGATCGACCGGGCGTTCACCCCGGAGGGCGGGATGGCCGAGGAGATGGCCTTCACCCGCGCGATCGTCGAGCTCGGCAACAGCCTGCGCCTGTCGTCGATCGCGGAGGCGGTCGAGACGCCGGAGCAGGCGGAACGGCTGCGGGAGCTGGACTGCCCACAGGCGCAGGGATACCACTTCTCCCGCCCGCTGCCTGCCGAGGACCTGACCAAGGTGCTCAACGCCGGCAACGGCGTCCTGCACGGCATTCCCACTCCGGCCAGTACCTGAGGACGACACGCAGACGCCGGCCGGGGCGAGCCCCGGCCGGCGTCGAGCGACAGCGGAGACGCTTACCAGTCCTTCATCCACGGGAACTGGGCGTCGAGCCACTCGTTGAGCCGGGCGACCTGGTCGACGTCGCTGTCGAGCCAGCTGACCTGGCCGGTGAGGGCGAGGATCGCGAAGACCACGGCGGTGCCGCTGAACAGCACGCCCAGGGTGCCGGTGCCACGGCCGGCGACGTGCCGGCGGGCGCCGGCGATGATCCCGCCGAAGGACAGCAGCAGGCCGAGCGCGCCGAGCGGGAGCGCCCAGGTGGCGAGCAGGCCGGTGAGGGCGGTCGCGACGGCGACCACGCCGACGACGAGGCCGAGCGTTGACAGCAGGCTCGCGCGGGCCGGGCGGCCCGGCTCGACGACGGCAACGGCGTCGGTGTCGGAGGCGGTGTCGGGGGCGGGCTCACGGTCGATGACCGGCTTCATGGTCGTCGTGGGGGTCTCCCGGCGGTCGGCGATGCCGTCCCGGTCGGTGTCGCGGTCGGTGACCCCGGACAGGGGCGCGACGGCGGGGATCCGCTGGGTGCGGTCCGACGTGCGGAGCCGCTTCGACTCGACCCGGTCGTCGACACCGTCACCGTCCCGGTCGACCCGGTTGTCCAAGGTGCGGTCGACAACACCGTCGCGGTCACGGTCGACGCGCTGGTCGACGGTGCGGTCCTCGTCCCGGTCGTCGACACCGTCGTGGTCGCGGTCCACCACTGCGGCGTCCCGCTTGCCGAACAGCTGCCCGATGCGTGCCACGTGTGTTCACCTCCTGTGAAGCGCCCGGCCGCACACCCCGGGGGTGGGAGCGCGACGGATCGGGCGGATGTCGATGCGGGTACCCAACCTCGTCCCACCTCAATCGGGTGTCGTTCGTTTGGTGGGGGTATGCCCGGGTATCGCCGGTGACATGGAGCCTGAACTCACCCATGACGAGGTCGAAGCCCGGAGCCGGCTCGGCCGGTTCATCCCGCTTGCCAGCCTGCCGGGCGACCGCGACGACCTGGTGGCCGGCGCGACGGACCTCAACGCACCCGACGACGTCCTCGCCGAGCTGGAGCAACTGCCCGAGGACGAGCTGTTCGAGACGGTGAGCGAGGTGTGGGCGGCCCTGGGCCACCGCAACGAGGACGCCACCCGCCGCTGACGGCAAAGATCGCCGCTGATCGGGATCCTTGTGTACGCCACGCGCACGAAGCGCTAGCGTCCCACTGCGTGGAGTGCTACGTGCTGGGGCAGGTCAAGGTCATCGTCGGCGGCGTGCCCGTCGACCTCGGCGGGCCCCGGCAGCAGCTGATCGTGGCGGGCCTGCTGTTCCACGCGGGTCGCGCGGTCACCGTCCCGGACCTGGTGCAGCTGGTGTGGGACGACGACCCGCCGGCGACCGCCCGCAACCAGTTGCAGACCGCGGTGTACCGCATCCGCCGGCTCCTCGGCGCCGACGGCGCCTCCCTGCAGACAGACCCGGCCGGCTACCGGATCACGCTGCCGGAGGACCGGCTCGACCTGACCCGCTTCCAGGCCTTGTTGCAGCGGGCGCGCGCCGCGACGGACCCCGAGATCGCCGCCGTGCACTACCGGGCGGCCCTCGACGAGTGGCGTGACACCCCGTTCGCCGGGCTGCCCGGCTCCATGGTCGCGCGGTGGCGCGACTCGCTCGCCGAGCAGCGCTGGGCGACGGTCGAGGAGTGGGCCGAGACCCTGCTCGACCTGCGGCGGCCCCGGGAAGTGGTGGAACGGCTGGCGCCGCTGGTCGCCGGGGATCCCCTGCGGGAGCGGCTGACCGGTGTGCTGATGGCGGCGCTGCACCGCGAGGGCCGGCAGGCGGAGGCGCTGCAGCTGTTCCAGCGCACCGTTGTGGCCCTGCGCGAGGAGCTCGGCGTCGACCCCGGCCCGCGCCTGCGTGAGCTGCACCTGGAGGTGCTGCGCGGCACCGGGCCGGCGGGGGCCGGCGGGCCGCCCACGGCCAGCGCGCTGCCGCGGGTCGCCCGGCTGCGCGGCCGGGTGCAGGAGACGGACCGGCTGCTGCGAGCGGCCCACGGGGTGTACCGCGTGATCGTCGTGGACGGGATGGCCGGCGTCGGCAAGTCGGCGTTCGCCGTGTCCGCCGCGGAGGCGTTGCGGGAGGAGTACCCGGACGCGCAGTTGTTCGTGGATCTGCAGGGGCACAGTGAGGGCGCGCCGGTGGCCCCGGTCGATGCGCTCGGGCTGCTGCTCGCCCAGCTCGGTGAGCCGCCGCAGCGCATCCCCGACGACCTGCCCGGGCGGCAGGTCCTGTGGCGGCAGGCGCTGACCGGCCGGCGGGCCGTGGTGGTGGTGGACAACGTCGCGGGTGCGGAGCAGGTGCGGCCGTTGCTGCCGCCGGCGGATGCGGCGTGTGTGGTGTTGGTGACGAGCCGGACGCGGATCGGTCCGATCGACGGTGCGTTCCTGTTGAGTTTGGAGCCGTTGCCGGTCGGTGATGCGGTGTCGGTGTTGCGGGACGCGATCGGTGACCGGGTCGATGCGGAGCCGGCTGCGGCGGCCGAGGTGGTGGAGTTGTGTGGGCGGTTGCCTCTGGCGGTGCGGTTGATCGCGCATCGGTTGCAGCATCGGCCGCGGTGGAGTGTGTCGGCGATGGTGGGGCGGTTGCGGGCTGCGGATCCGCCGCCGATCGCGGTGTCTGCGGAGGGGCACAGTGTGGCGGCGGCGTTCGACGTGTCGTACCGGCAGTTGAGCGGTCTGGAGCAGCGGTGTTTCCGGTTGCTGGGGTTGCATCCGGCGGGTGAGTTCGAGGTGTGGCCGGTTGCCGCGCTGGCCGAGGTGCCGGTGCCGGTGGCGCGGGAACTGCTCGACCGGCTGGTGGAGGTGCACCTGCTGCAGGAGGATCAGCCCGGGCACTACCGGCTGCACGACCTGATGCGGGAGTTCGCCGGAACCCTGGTCACCGGTGCGGAACGCCCGGCCGCGCTGACCCGGCTGCTCGACTACTACCTGCACACCGCCGCGACCGTCAACGCCCACCTGGAGCTGCGGCCGCAGGACGCGCCGAGCTTCCCCGCCGACGCGTTCACCCGCCCGTTCGCCGGCGTGCGGGAAGGCGGGGCACGGGACGGCGGGGCACGGGAAGGTCTGGCCTGGATGCGGTCGGCGTGGCCGGCCCTCGTGGCGCTCGCCGACGACGCGCACCGCGCCGGCGCGCACCGGCACGCGGTGCAGTTGCACCGGATCCTGTGGCGGTTCGCGAACAAGGAGGGCCGCTCCGCGGTCGCCGAACGGCTCGGCCGGCAGGCGATCGCGTCGGCCCGCGTCCTCGGCGACGACGAGCTGATCGCGCAGGCATGCAAGTGGCACGCCGGCACGATGCTGCGCCTGTCCCGCCCCGCGGAGAGCGTCGAATACCTGCGCGAGGCCGCCGCCCACTACGCCGCGGCGGGAGTCACCGGCCAGCTCGGCGCCGTCGCGGTCAACCTCGGCGTGGTCTGCCGGGTCACCGGGCGGCTCGACGAGAGCCTGGCGCACCTGCGCACCGCCGAGACCGCCTGCCGTGCGTCCGGCGACATCAGCAGCCGGCTGCGGGGCGTGGCCGAAACGGGCGCGGTGCAGCTGCGGCTGGGCCGGCCCGAGCAGGCCCGCCTGGCGTTGCGGGAGGCGGTGATCAGCATGCACCAGCTCGGCGCGACGATGCAGGTGAGCCTGGCCTGGGCCGCGTCCGAGTTCGGCCGGGTCCATCTCGCGCTCGGGCATCCGCGCCTCGCGTTGCTGCTGCTGCGCCGGGCACTGCGGGTGAACATCGACGCCGGCAACGTGTCCGGCGCGGCGGAGACGCTCAGCTCGGTCGGCCGGGCGCACGCGGCCCTGGGCGACCTCGACGAGGCGCTGCGCTGCCAGCTCGAAGCATGCCAGCAGGTGCAGCACCTGACCGACCCGCACTTCGAGCTGGGCATCCGCAACGACCTGGGCACCACGCTCACGTTGCTCGGCCGCACCGACGAGGCGATCGCCGAGCACGATCGGGCGCTGCTGCTCACCGCGCAGACCGGGCAGCAGTACGAGCAGGCCCGGGCGCACACCGGTATCGCCGACGCGCTGCGCCGCGCCGGGCGGGACGACGCCGGCGAACGGGCCGATGCACGTGCCCTGTTCCGGGCGTGCGGGCTGAGCGACGCGGCCGCGACGCAGGCGTCAGAGCCGCCGCAGCAGCCGGTGCTCCTCGACCACCGGCACTGACAGGGTCTTGTAGCCGACGTTGTCGAACAGCACCGTCATCTGCTCACCCGCGTAGGACAGCACCACGCCCTTGCCCCACTCGCCGTGGCGGACCTCGCTGTGGATCGGGAACGGCACGTCCCCGGCCGCGTCGAGACCGGCCTGCGCGCTGCCGTCGAGGCAGTTGTCGCAGTGCCCGCAGGTGCCGTCGAGGTGCTCGCCGAAGTAGGCGAGCAGGGCCTGACCGCGGCACAGCTCCGTCTCGGCGAAGTTGCGCATCATGTCCAGCCGGGACCGCGACACCGTCTGCTGCTTCTCCGCCTGCGCCTCGGCCAGCTCGGCGGACTTCGCCGGGGTCGGCGCCCAGCGGGGCGCCTTGACCTTGCTGCCGTGCAGCAGTTGTGCGCCGCCGACCTCCTCCAGGAGGCTCAGCAGCTGGCCGAGCTTGCGGGCGCCGAGGCCGGTGCGCTCCTCCAGCTCGTCGCGGGTGATCGGGTCGGGCGCGACCGAGCGCAGCAGCGCCGCGAGGGAGCTGACCTCCTCGCGGTCGACCGAGACGTTTGTGAAGAACTTCCGCAGCCCGGTGTCCTCGGTGCGGTGCAGCAGGAGCACCTGCGCCGGCTGCCCGTCCCGGCCGGCCCGGCCGATCTCCTGCAGGTAGGAGTCGGGCGAGTCGGGCAGGGCGATGTGGTTCACCCACCGGATGTTGGGTTTGTCGATGCCCATGCCGAACGCGGTCGTCGCGACCATGATCTCGACCTCGTCGGCGAGGAATGCCTCGTGGGCGCGTTCGCGGTCGCCGGCGCTCATGCCGCCGTGGTACGCGACGGCGGGCATGCCCTCCTCGACGAGCCGCTCGGCGAGCTCCTCGGTCGCGCGCCGGGTCGGCGCGTAGATGATGCCCGGCGGCGTGGATTCCTTCAGCCGGGCCAGCAGCCGCCGCCAGCGGGTCTGCTCGTCGGGGCAGTGCACCGACTCCAGGAACAGGTTGGGCCGGTCGAGACCGGTCACGACGATCTCCGGGTCGCGCATCCCGAGCCGCTCGACGATGTCGTCGCGGACCGGCGGCGACGCGGTCGCGGTCAGGGCGACGATCGGCGGCCGGCCCAGCTCCCGGATGAACTGTCCCAGCTGCAGGTAGTCGGGCCGGAAGTCGTGCCCCCACGCGGAGACGCAGTGCGCCTCGTCGACCGCGACGAGGCTCGGCTTCAGGGCCTTGATCTGCGCGACGCGGGCCGGGTCGGCGAACTGCTCCGGGGTCAGGAACACGAACTCGGCGTCGCCGGCCCGCAGCGCCTCCAGGGCCTCCGCGCGCTCGGCCTTGCCCTCGGCGGAGGACAGCCGCACCGCCTGCAGCGACGCCTGGTTGCGGGCGGTCAGCGACGCGATCTGATCCTGCTGCAGCGCCAGCAGCGGCGAGATGACGATCGTCGGGCCCGGCAGCAGCGGCGCCGGCACCTGGTAGATGGCGGACTTGCCGGCGCCGGTCGGCAGCACCGCCAGGGCGTCGCGCCCGGCCATCAGCGCCGCCATGGCCTTCACCTGCTCGTCGCGCAGGCGGTCCCAGCCGAAGCGTTCCTTCGCGATGCGCCGCAGGTCGTCCGTCATGCCGCTCTTACTACCATCCCTCGATCCGTCTGGTAGGACGGAGGGTATGCCTATCGAAACGCAAGGCGTGGTCGCGCTGGGCAAGGGCCAGCCTGTCAGCCTCGAAACCGTCATCGTCCCCGACCCCGGCCCCGGCGAGGCGGTGGTGGAGGTCCAGGCGTGCGGGGTCTGCCACACCGACCTGCACTACCGCGAGGGCGGCATCGGCGAGGACTTCCCGTATCTGCTCGGCCACGAGGCGGCGGGGATCGTCTCGGCCGTCGGGCCGGGCGTCACCGACGTCGCGCCGGGCGACTTCGTCGTGCTCAACTGGCGGGCCGTCTGCGGGCAGTGCCGGGCCTGCCTGCGCGGGCGTCCCTGGTACTGCTTCAACACGCACAACGCCAAGCAGAAGATGACCCTGGCCGACGGCACGCCGCTGTCGCCGGCGCTGGGCATCGGTGCGTTCCTCAAGTACACCCTGGTCGCCGCCGGGCAGTGCACGAAGGTCGACCCGCGGGCGTCGGCGAGCGTCGCGGGGCTGCTCGGCTGCGGCGTCATGGCGGGCATCGGCGCCGCGCTGAACACCGGCAACGTGGGCCGCGGCGACACGGTCGCGGTCTTCGGCTGCGGCGGGGTCGGCGACGCGGCGATCGTCGGGTCGGTCCTCGCCGGCGCGAGCAAGGTCATCGCGATCGACGTCGACGTCCGCAAGCTTGCCTGGGCGCAGGAGTTCGGGGCGACGCACGTCGTCAACTCACGCGAGACCGACCCGGTCGAGGCGGTCCGGGCGCTGACCGGGGGCTTCGGCGCCGACGTCGTCATCGAGGCGGTCGGGCTGCCGCAGGTGTACGAGCAGGCCTTCTACGCCCGTGATCTGGCCGGGACGGTCGTCCTGGTCGGGGTGCCGCGCCCCGACATGCAGCTGACCCTGCCGTTCCTGGAGGTGTTCGGCCGGGGCGGTGCGCTCAAGTCCAGCTGGTACGGCGACTGCCTGCCCTCCCGGGACTTCCCGCTGCTCATCGACCTGCACCTGCAGGGCCGGCTGCCGCTGGACCGCTTCGTCAGCGCCACCGGCACCCTGTCCGACGTGGAGGCGGCCTTCCACGAGATGGAGGCGGGATCGGTGTTGCGCACGGTCATCGTCCTGTAACGAACATAACGGGATGTACCGGTCAACGACTTGTCGCCGATAGTCTCCCGATATATCGTCGAACTGTCGGCGACAGTCGTCGACAGTTCGATGACAGGAGAACGATCATGCGATCACGACACGGAGCAATGCTCTTTGACGCAGGTGCCTGGCACCGTGGCTTCGGCGGCTTCATCCCGCCCTTCCCGCCCGGTGGGCGCGGGCCATGGGGACCCGGGCACGGCCGCGGCGCGGGCCGGGGCGGCGGCTGGGGCGGCAAGGGCACGGGCCGGGGCGGACGCCCCAACGTGCGCCTCGCCGTCCTCGCGCTGCTGCACGAGCGCCCCATGCACGGCTACGAGATGATCCAGGAGCTCGAGTCCCGCACCGGCGGCATCTGGCGACCGAGCCCCGGCTCGATCTACCCGACGCTGCAGCTGCTGGAGGACGAGGGTCTCATCACCGCGGAGGAGACAGGCGGCCGCAAGCGCTTCGTCCTCACCGACACCGGCCGGCCCGAGGCGGAGGCCGCCGCGCAGAACGCCCCCTGGCAGGAGTACGGCGACGAGAACGTCTCCCAGGCCCAGGAGTTCCGCGACGCCGCCGTCGGCATCATGGACGCCCTGCGCCAGGTCGGCTTCAACGGCACCGCGGAGCAGCGGACCCAGGCCCTCGAGGTGCTGACCGAGACGCGCCGCAAGCTGTACGCCATCCTCGCCGACTGATGCCCGACCGGAGCCCGGCCGACGCCCATGTCAGGGCACGGTCACCACGTGGGTCAGGCCCGCCGCACGAGCGGCGGCCTGCCCACTGAGGCCACACGCCCGGAACAGGGCGTGCGCCGTGTTCCGCTGGTCGGCGACGGTGACGACCCGCCCGGCGTGGAACAGCAGACCGGCCACGATCAGCTGCTGCCTGGGCCCACCAAGGTCGACGGGCACGTCGCCGACGCGCACCTCGACCGGTCCGAGCACACCGAACTGCACGTCTGGGGACGGTAGTCGCTCAGCCGCGGAGCGTACACCGCTATCCCATTCCGGCTCAGACGGGCGCGGGCTCGGGGTCCGGGGTGGTCTCCTTCCCGGCGGGACGGCGCCGGGTGGCCAGGAACGAGCCGGCCAGGATCAGCGCGAACGCGCCCACCGTCAGCGGCGTGATCTCCTCACCCAGGACCAGGGCGCCCAGGACGACCGCGACCGCCGGGTTGACGAACGTGATCACGGTGGCGCGCACCCCGCCGACCTCGGCGATGAGGGCGAAGAACAGCACGAACGCCAGCGCGGTGCAGATGACCGCAAGGGCGAGGGCGGCCAGCGCCGGGCCGGGCGTGACGGTGCGGGCCAGCGACGGCAGGTTCGGCACCGCGACGGGGGCGAACAGCAGCGCGCCGGCGACCAGGGACGCGGCCGAGACGCCGTAGCGGGGGACGTCGGCGAGCCAGCGTTCGATGATCAGCGGGCCGGTCGCGTAGCACAGCACCACGCCGAGGAGCTCGAGGATCGGGATGGCGCCGCCCGTACCCCCGTGAAAACCGACGAGCAGTCCGACCCCGGCCAATCCGGTGAGGAGTCCGGCGACCCGGGTGCCGGAGAGGCGTTCGCGGGCGATCAGGGCGGCGACGAGGGGGACACCGGCGATGACGAGACCGGTGAGCGAGCTGTCGACCTCCTGCTCGGCGTGGGACAGCAGCAGCCAGGGCACGCCGATCTCGACGACGGTGTAGGCGAGCAGCGGCAGCCACGGGCGCAGCGACGCGCGGAGTTCCTTGCGATACAGGGCGATCGGCAGCAACAGGAGCGCGCCGACGGCGGTGCGGACGAAGACGAGCTCGGCGGGGCCGATGTCCCGGACCGCGACCTTGATCAGCAGGTACGGGATGCCCCACACGACGGACATGGCGAGGAAGAGGATCCATCCGCGACGACTCATGCCGACAGCGTCACGCCGCGGTGCGCACCGGGTCTTGAACGGAGTTGCGGAATGCGGCCGGGGTGACGCCCGTCACGCGCTTGAACCAGCGGGTGAGGTGGGCCTGGTCGGCGAAGCCGACACCGCTGGCGACCTGGGCCGGGGTCAGGCCGGCGGCGAGCAGGTGCCGGGCCCGGCAGACCCGCTCCAGGACCAGCCAGGTGTGCGGGGGGAAGCCGGTCGCGTCGCGGAAGACGCGCAGCAGGTGGAACGGGGACAGCTCGACACCGGCGGCGAGCTCGCGGAGGCTCGGCGCGCACCGCAGGTCGGCCGTGAGCCGGTCCCGGATCTCGGCGATCTTCCGTGCCGCGGCCGCGTCCCGCGGCGACAGGACCGGCCCGGCAGGACGCCCGTCACCGTGGCGGCGGGCCACGGCGGACATGGCCCACACCAGCTTTGAATGCGCGGCGAACTGGTCGACGCCCGCGGTCAGCTCCTCGTGCGCCGAACGGATCAGGTGCACGCTGCGCGAGTCGTGGACCACGGCGTCGGCGAAGTGCGCCCTCGGCCCGTCCTCGAAGAGCAGGTCGGCGGGCGGGTAGAAGACCCGGTACGCCCAGCCGTTCGGGTCGGCGGCCTGCCCGTCGTGCGGCTCGTCGGGCTCCAGGATCGCGAGGGTGCCCACGCCCGCGCGGTGCAGCGAGCCCCGGTAATGGAACTGCTCGACGCCGCAGACGACGACCCCGATGGCAAAGGTGGAATGGCTGTGCCGGGTGAACGCGTGCCGCTGGTAGTCCGCGGTGAGCAGGTCGACCTGGAACCGCCCGTCGTCGACCCGGGTCCAGGTCGCGCTCTCGGTCACGCTGTCACGGTATACCCGAACGGGAGCTCCAGCCTGTGCCGTTCGAGCAGGTCGGCGTCGGCCAGGAGCTCGCGGGTGGGGCCGTCGGCGACGATCCGGCCCTCGTCGAGGATGACGGCGCGGGGGCACAGCTCCAGCGCGTAGGGCAGGTCGTGGGTCACCATCAGCAGCGTGACCGGCAGCGACCGCAGGATCTCGGCGAGCTCCCGGCGGGAGGCGGGATCCAGGTTGGAGGACGGCTCGTCCAGCACCAGGATCTCGGGGCGCATGGCGAGCACGGTGGCGACGGCGACGCGGCGGCGCTGGCCGAAGGACAGGTGGTGCGGGGCCCGGTCCCGGACCGACGCCATCCCGACGGCGGCGAGGGCCTCGTCGACCCGCTCCGCGAGCTCGGCGCCGCGCAGGCCCAGATTCGCCGGGCCGAACGCGACGTCCTCCGCCACGGTCGGCATGAACAGCTGGTCGTCGGGGTCCTGGAAGACGATCCCGACGCGGCGGCGAACCTCCTTCAGCCCGGTCCGGTCGCGGGGGTCGACGGCGAGGCCGCCGACCTCGACACCGCCGCCGGTGGCCGTGTTGATGCCGTTGAGGTGCAGCACGAAGGTGGTCTTGCCGGCGCCGTTGGGCCCGAGCAGGGCGACCCGGTCCCCCTGCGGCACGGTGAGGTCGACGCCGCGCAGCGCCACGTGCCCGTCCGGGTAGGCGAAGTGCAGGCCGGTCACCTGCAGGGATGGCGTCACCCGAGTAACGCTACCGTCGCGATCGCGCCGGCCACGACGGGCACCGGCGCGGCGGCGGCCCACTGCCGGGCGGTCGCGCCCGTCCCGGCGAGTGCCATGGGGATCCGCCCCTCGTAGCCCCGCGAGACCATCGCCAGGTAGACGCGTTCGCCGCGCTCGAAGGCGCGCAGGAACAGGGCGCCGATGCCGCTGGCGAAGCCCTTGATCTGCCACAGGAAGCGGGGGTCGTAGCCGCGCGAGCGCTGCGCGATCCGCATCCGGCGGCCCTCGGCGGCGAGCACGTCGAGGTATCGCAGCATGAACGTGGCGATCTGCGTGATCATCGTCGGGCAGCGCAGCCGGTCCAGGCCGAGCAGCAGGTCACGGGGCGTGGTCGTCCCGGCGAGCAGCAGCGAGGACAGCACGCCGAGGGTGCCCTTGGCGACGATGTTCCATGCCCCGTAGAGCCCGTCGACCGACAGGCTCAGCCCGAGCCAGTGCACCCGCTCGCCGTGGCCGAGGAACGGCAGCGCGAATGCGAACAGGATGAACGGCAGCTCGATCAGGGACCGCAGCGCGAGCCAGCCCAGGCCGATGCGGGCGGTGAACGCCACCGCGACGATGACCACGAGGTAGCCGCCGAACGCCCACAGCGCCTCACGTGGCGTCGCGACGACCGCGACGGTGAACAGGACGCTGGCGGCGATCTTCACCTCGGGCGCGAGCGCGTGCACCGGCGAGTCGCGGTGCACGAACAGCGCGTGGCTGTGGCCGGCGCCCATGTCAGGCGGTCTGCTTCTTGCGGTTCCTGGTGCCGGCGCGCAGCAGCCAGAAGACGCCGCCGCCGATCGCGAACGTGGCGACCACCCCGATCACCCCGGACAGGCCGGTGGACAGGAGGTCGTTGCCGACGCCGCGCAGCCCGTAACCGGCCAGCGGGCTGTCCCTGGTCTGGTTCCCGGTCTCGCTCTGCGCCATGCAGGTGCCACCGGTGATGTTGTCGTCGGCGTCGAAGGTGCAGCCCTCGCGGGCGACGGAGTCGAGGCCGTCGGGGTGGCCGGAGGCGAAGTTGCTGACCACGCCGGCGAGCAGCAGCGCGGCGATCAGCCCGCTGAGAATGAACCAGGTCGACTTCTTCATACCGTCACCGCCTCGCTGACGACCGGACGCTTGAGGTTGCGCACCGCGTAGACGAGGTCGGGCCGGACCTTCGCCACGTAGGTGACGGTGAGCGCGGTGATGACGCCCTCACCGAGCCCGATCAGCAGGTGCGTGCCGGCCATCGCGGCGGAGATCGCGCCGAGGGAGCGGCCGACGTCGACGGCGCCGCCCAGGTAGTACTGCAGGACGAAGCCCTGCGAGGCGACGGTCACCGACACGACGGAGGCGATGACGGCGGCCACCGTCAGCGTCCAGGTGCGCCGGGGCAGGACCCGCAGCAGGGTCGCGACGAGCAGGTAGCCGGCCGCGGTGCCGAGCAGCGCCATGTTGGTGATGTTCAGCCCGAGCGCGGTGACGCCGCCGTCGCTGAAGATCAGCGCCTGGACGACGAGGACGATGGACACGCAGATCGCGCCCAGGTATGGCCCGACGAGGATGGCGGCAAGGGTGCCGCCCAGCAGGTGGCCGCTGACCCCGGGCAGGACCTGGAAGTTGAGCATCTGCACGGCGAAGATGAACGCCGCGACCAGGCCGGCCATCGGCACGAGCCGGTCGTCGAGCTCGCGGCGCCCCTGGACGAAGCACAGGCCGAGCCCCGCCAGGGCGATGGCGGCGAACAGCAACGCGATCTGGTTGTCGATGATCCCGTTGGAGATGTGCATGGCTACCGCAGGCATGCCATGGAGCCTATTGCCGATCGGGCGTTGTTGCCAAGAGCTTGCAACAACGCCGACACGAAGTTCACGCGAGAATCTTGGTGTCCCTGGTCGTCCGGATCGGGTCGGCCAGGTGAACACGGTTCCGGCCGTTGTGTTTGGCGTGGTAGAGCGCCTCGTCGGCGCGCCCGACGACCTCGTCCGCGGCCTCGACCCCGTTCCACCGGACCAGGCCGGCGGAGAAGGTCTGCCCCTGCGGGGTGACCGCGCGCAGCCGGTCCAGGATGCGCGCGGCCTCCTGCGGGGACGCGCCGACCAGGATCACCCCGAACTCCTCGCCGCCGTAGCGGGCCAGGACGTCGCCGGGGCGCAGCAGCGACCGCCACGCGGCCGAGGCCTCCTTGAGCAGCCGGTCGCCGGCCTGGTGGCCGTGGGTGTCGTTGAACCGCTTGAAGTGGTCCAGGTCCAGCAGCGCCACGCAGACCTCCGCGCCGCTGCGGCGTGCCTTCGTGGTCTCGCGGTGCAGCTCAATGTCCCAGGACCGGCGGTTGGGCACCCCGGTCAGGCCGTCGTTGTGTGCGAGGGCGTCGAGCTGGACGGCCTGGTCGCGCACCTGCGCCACCAGACCGGACATCCTGGCCACGACCAGCAGGAACAGCACGACCGAGCCGGCGCTGATGGCCTTCCAGTCGACGTGGGCCGGGTCGGTGAGCCCGTCGTAGACGAGCATCGCCGGGGCCAGCAACGAGGTGGTGGCGAGCAGGCTGATGCGCTGCTTCTGGAAGCGTTCCGCGCGGTCCGGCGCGACCTCCGACAGCGACCGCATCGACGGGTGCAGCGCGGCGGCGCCGAACATGACGTAGGAGGCCATCCAGCCGGCGTCCATCGCCCCGCCCTCGTACACGGCGACGGTGTTGACGACGCTGTAGAGCACGTCGGTGCCGAGGGTGAAGGCAAACCCGCCGATCAGGAACCGGTAGCTGGCGCTGCGGCCGCCGGGGCTGGACAGCAGGCGCAGCAGCATCGAGATGAGCAGCAGGTCCCCGGCCGGCGCGCCGAGCGACACCAGCCTGGCCAGCATGCCGATCGAGTGGTCCTCGGCGATCGGGCGCATCATGAACGTCCAGGTCAGCAGCGCCAGGCCGGTGGAGATGACGAGCGCGTCCTGCAGCCCGGCGCGGTCCCGGCCGGAGACCCGACCCTTGATCAGGATGAACACGCCCGTCGCGAGGACGGGGATCGCGGCGAGGTAGAAGGCGTCGGCGTAGGACGGGAACGCCTCGTCGCCGCGGACGTAGTACAGGTAGGCGAAGACGAAGTCGCCGGTCGACCACATGCCGAGCCCGGCCGCGACGCAGTACCAGACCGACGGCCGGACGGGGTGGTTGCGCCGGATCCCGGCGACGACCATGAGCGTGCACGACGCCGACAGGGCCGGGTAGAGAAAGCCGCGCTGGATCCCCCCGAGCGGGAACATGTAGTACACGGCGATCATGAGCGCCCCGCACCCGATCCAGATCTGCCACGGTGCGGGGCGTCCCCTGAGTCCTGCCATACCCGCCTGTTCGGCAGGACGGCGGGTGCACGTGAGGCGTTTGCGGTTGTTACTGCGGCTTTTACCAGGTCAGGCTTTACCAGGTCACCGGCAGCGACTCCACGCTGTGCACGATCATGCCCTGCTTGAAGAGATTCCTGCTGCACCTTCGGTGTTCTCGTCGCCATGTTCCGTGACGGTTCCCAGCACGCCGTTCGCCAGATCGACGAGGCGGTCGGTGACGGCGCGGGCGTGTTCCGGCTGCTGTTCGACCAGCAGCACGGTCAGCCCGGTGCGGGTCAGCTCCGCCACGACGGCCCGGACCCGGGCCGCCAGGTCGACGGCGAGCCCTTCGCACGGCTCGTCGAGCAGCAGCAGCCGCGGCTGGGTCAGCAGCGCCCGGGCGATCGCGAGCATCTGGGCCTCGCCGCCGGAGAGCTGGTTGCCCTTGTGGGTGAGCCGCTCCCCGAGCCGGGGCAGCAGCTCCAGGATCCGCGGCACGGTCCAGTCGCCCTTGCGCCGCGACAGCGCGAGGTGCTCCGCGACGGTGAGGCTGGCGAACACCCGGCGGCCCTGCGGCACCAGCGCGACGCCGGCCCGGGCGATCCGGTGCGCCGGCCGCCCGGCCAGCTCCACGTCGCCCAGCCGGATGCTGCCCGAGCGGGCCTTCACCAGGCCGGCGATGGTGTGCACGAGGGTGGTCTTGCCGGCGCCGTTCATGCCGAGCACCGCCAGGGCGCCGCCCTCCGGCACGACCAGGTCCACGCCGTGCAGGACGGTGCCGCCGCCATACCCGGCGTGCACGCCCTCGATGGTGAGCGTCATGGCATGACCCCCGCGTAGGCTGCCGCGACCTCGGGCGAGGAGCGGGTCTCCGGGACGGTGCCGGTGTGCACGTGGCGTCCCGAGTGCAGGACGGTGATCCGGTCGGCGAAGCCGTAGACCAGGTCGAGGTGGTGCTCGACCAGCAGGATCGCCACGGTGAGCGGCAGCGACGCCAGCAGCGACGCGAGGACCTCGACCTCCGCCGGGGCGAGGCCCGCGGCGGGCTCGTCGAGCAGCAGCAGGCGCGGCTCCCCGGCCAGAGCCATCGCCAGCTCCAGCTGGCGGCGCTGCCCGTGCGACAGCGCGCCCGCCAGGGTCTGCTCCACGCCGGTCAGCCCGACCCCGGCGAGCAGCTCCCGGGCGTGCTCGCGGGGCTTGGCCCGGCGACCGGCGCGGAAGCGTCCCCACGGCAGGCGGGCGGCGACGAGCACGTTGTCCAGGGCGGGCAGGCTCGCCCAGACGGCCGGGTGCTGGTGGGTGCGGCCGATGCCGAGCCGCGCCCGGCGGGCCGGCGCGAGCCGGGTGATGTCGCGGCCGTCGAAGTGGATCCGGCCCGACGTCGGCCGCAACGACCCGGCGATGAGGTTGAGCAGCGTGGACTTGCCGGCGCCGTTGGGCCCGATCAGCCCGAGCCGGTCGCCGGGCGCCACCCGCAGGTCGACCCCGTCCAGGGCGGCGAGGTCACCGTACCGGCGGCCGAGACCGTCGACGGCAAGCAGGTCACTCATGTGCCGTCCGCTTTCCGAGCAGGCCACGGGGCAGGAGGTAGACGCAGAGGATGAACAACCCGCCGAGCACCAGCGGCGCGTGCCCGGCCATGGATCCGCCGAACCAGTCCCGGCTCGCGATCCAGTCGCGGGTCGCGACGACGAGGCCGGCGCCGAGCAGCGCGCCGACGAGTGAGGTGGCGCCGCCGATCACGACCGCGAGCAGGACGAGCGCGGAGATGTCGAAGCCGCCGGCGCCGGGTGAGACGTAGCGTTCGACGGTGACCAGCAGCGAGCCGGCCGCCCCGGCGAGGGCACCGGCGGCCACGTAGGTGACCGTGAGGTATCCGGCGACGGGATGCCCGCTGGCCCGCATCCGGGTCTCGCCGTCCCGCGCGGCGCGCAGCAGCGCACCGGCCGGTGAGCGCAGCACCAGCAGCATGACGCCGACCAGCACCGCGACGACGGTGAGGACGTAGAGGTACGTGGCCCGGTCGGTGTCCAGCGTGACCAGCCCCGGCAGCGGCGCCGGCGCGGCGAACGCGAGCATGCCGTCGGTGCCGTTGGTGACCGACTTCCACCGTCCCGCGACGGTCATGGTCAGCTCGCCGAGCGCGAGGGTGATCATGAGCACCACGACACCTCGGGCGTACACCACGAGCGGCGCGGTGACCAGGGCGAACACCGCCCCCGCCGCGGCCGCGGCGAGCAGCTGCACGACGCCGATCGAGACGTCGTGCCGCACCAGGGTCGCGGCGGTGTACGCCCCGACGAGGTACGGCGCGGTCTGCCCGAGCGTCGGCAGGCCGGCGACGCCGGTGAGCAGCGCGACGCTGACGGCGAGCAGCCCGAGGACGAGGATGCTGGTGAGGGTCTTCGTGGCGTACTCGTCCAGCACCCACGCCATCGGCACCAGCACGGCGATCAGCAGGGGGAAGCCCAGCGGCGTCAGCCGCTTCAGGATGCTCATGCCGCGCTCCGGCCGGATGTCAGCAGGCCACGGGCCCGGGCGGACAGCACGACGGCCATCGCGCCGAACAGCAGGAACGGGGCGAAGTCCTGGGTCGCCTCGGAGGTCACCCCGATGGTCTGGATCTCGCCGACCGCGATCGCGGCGACGAGCGCGCCGCCGATCGAGCCGAGCCCGCCCAGCACCACCACGACCAGCGACAGCATGAGGACGAGGTCCGCGGTGCGCGGCCCGGGCCCGATGATCGGGGCGCCGAGGGCACCGGCGAGCCCGGCGAGGGCGCCGCCGGCCGCGAGGACCCCGGTGCGCACCATGAACGGGTTGACGCCCAGCGTGGCGACCATGTCGCGGTCGTCGACGGTGGCCCGCACGAGGCTGCCGACCCGAGTCCGGGCGACGACGACGTACAGCACGACCGCGATCAGCGCGGCGACGCCGATGAAGGCGAGGCGGTAGCCGGGGTAGGAGTGACCGACGATGTCGACCGGCCGGTCCAGGACCGCCGGGACCTTGACCGGCAGTTCGTCGGGGCCGAACAGCCCGACGAGCAGGTCGCCGACGACCAGCGCCACGCCGAACGTCAGCAGCGCCTGGGCGAGGTGACCCCGCCCGGCGAGCGGCACCAGCAGCGCCGACAGGACCGCGCCGCCCGCCGCCGCGGCCGCGGTGCCGACCAGCACCGCGAGCGCGAGCGAGAGCCACGTGCCGTCGCTGACCTTCGCCGCCGCGTAGGCGCCGAAGGCGAACAGCGTGCCGTGGGCGAGGTTGAGCACGTCACCGACGCCGAAGGCGAGGGTGAGCCCGGCGGCGACGACGAACAGCAGCAGGCCGTAGCCCACGCCGTCGACCGCCGGGATCAGGTACGCGTCCAACTCGGTCAGGCACCGACCGTCGCGAGGTCCTGCACCATGACGTTGGCGAGGGCCCGGCCGTCGTTGCGGACCTGCCGCAGGTACCACTTCTGGATCGGCGAGTGGGTCTGCGGGCCGAACTGCCAGTTGCCGCGCGGCGAGGGGATCTGGCCGAGCTTGCCGACGGCCGCGTTGATCGACTCGGGCGTCGGGTTGTCGCCGGCCGCCGCGATCGCGCGGTCCAGGACCGCGGCCGCGTCGTAGGACGCCATCGCGTAGGTGGTCGGCGTCGCGTCCGGGTGCTTCTGCTTCCAGGCGGCGACGAACTTGCGGTTCTCCTCGTTGTCGAGGTCGGGCGAGTAGTTGCAGACGTTCAGGATGTTCTTCGCGGCGTCACCCTGGGCCTGCAGCACCGAACCCTCGGTGAGGAAGCCCGCGGAGTACAGCGGGATGTCCTTGGCGTCGGACTGGGCGTACTGCTTCACGAAGTCGATCGCGGCCTTGCCGGCGTAGAACGTGTACACGGCCTTGGCGTTGCTCGCCTTGATCTGCGAGAAGAACGGCAGGAAGTTCGTCGTCGTCGGGAACGGCGTGAACGTGGCCTTGCCGTTGACCAGCGTGCCGCCGAGCTTCAGGAACTCGGTGGTGAAGCCGCCGACCTGGTCGTAGCCACCCTGGTAGTCCGGGCCGATCGCGTAGACCGGGCCGTTGACCTTGTCCTTGATGTACTGCGCGATGGACTTGCCCGTGTCGGTGGACATGAAGCTGGTCGTCCACACCCCGCTCAGGTCCTTGAGGTCCGGCCGGCCGTTGGAGCCGATCAGCGGGATCTTCGCCTCGGCGAGCAGCGGTGCGACGGCCGCGACCGAGCCACCGCCGACGATGCCGGTCAGCGCGACGACCTTGTCGTCCTTGATGAGCTTCGTCGCCGCGGGCACCGCGGTCGGCGCGCCGTCGCCCTCATCGGCGATCTTCAGGTCGATCGGGTGGCCGCCGAGCTTGTTGTCGTGCGTGGCCAGGTACAGCTCGAAGCCGCTCTTCAGGTCGGTGCCGACCGCCTGATAGGTGCCGGTGAGCGAGCCGAGGAAGCCGATCTTCAGGGTGGACGCGGCCGCGCCGCTGGAGCTCTTCGGGTCGGAATCGGCGCAGCCGGCGGCTGCGAGCAGCAGCCCGGCGGCAAGCGCCGCACTGACCAGCGATCGTCGTTGCATGGTTCTCCCCTATGTGTTCTGTGCGTTCGCGGTTGGTGAAACGGTTCAACGGGGGTTTCGCGCGGGGTTCAGCGACGCGCGCCGGTGCGCTGTGCGAGCGCGTGCTCGGTCACGGCGACCAGGATCTCCTTGGCGGACGCACGTGAGCGGACATCGGCGTTGATCATCGGGACTCCCCGGCTGACCGCCAGGGCCTCGCGGATGTCCTCAAGGTGATACTTGGCCGCGCCTTCGAAGTGGTTGACCGCGATGACGTACGGCAGCCGCCGGTTGTCGAAGAAGTCGATCGCGCCGAAGCAGTCGGCGAGCCGGCGCGTGTCGGCGATGACGACGGCGCCGATCGCGCCGCGACACAGCTCGTCCCACATGAACCAGAACCGCTTCTGCCCGGGCGTGCCGAACAGGTAGAGCACGAGGTCCTGGTACAGCGTGATCCGGCCGAAGTCCATGGCGACGGTGGTGCTGCCCTTGTCCGGCACGAGGGTGGCGTCGTCGTGCCCGAGGCTGGCCGCGGTCATCACGGCCTCGGTGGTCACCGGCGGGATCTCCGAGATGGCGCCGACGAGAGTGGTCTTGCCGGCACCGAACCCGCCCGCAATGATGATCTTGACTGCGGTGGGTCGCCCGCGTCCAGGAGTCGTCACGCCGGCGCCCCACGGACCGACGGCGACAGCGCGTCACCGATGCGGTTGGCCAGCTCGGTCATCTCGTAGGACACCTTGCCCACGTCGGCGTGCGGTGAGGCGAGCACCAGCAGCGACGCGCCGTCGCTGAACGCCATGCAGAACATGAAGCCGCCGTCGAGCTGGGTCACGTTGGAGACCACGTTGCCGGCCTCGAAGAACCGCGCCGCGCCGGCGAGCAGCGCGACCAGGCCGCTGCCGGTGGCGGCCAGCTGATCGGCACGGTCGCGCGGCAGAGCCCGGGTATGGGCCAGGACCAGCCCGTCGGTGGAGATCGCCAGCGCATGGCTGACATCTGGAGTGCGGCTCGCAAAGTTGTCCAGCAGCCAACCGAGATTACTCGGGTCGGTCACAGAAATGGTCCTCTCTTGCTGTTCTTCGTGCTTCAGGAGCCGGCAGGCCGGCGACCGGCCACACCGCGGGCGTAGGCGGACATCGCAGCGGCGACCTTGCTGGGGTCGCGACGCGGTGTGTTGGAACGGTCCACCTGCGACGGCACGGCGGCGCCCGGGACCAGATGCCGCTGCGGCGCGCGGACGGGCAGGCCCGACGCGGTCATCGAGCTGACATCGGGCGTGGCCGCCTGCTGGGCGGCACGCCAGCCTTCATCGGCGCTGGACTCCCAGTTGGGGGGCTCCTCCGCGACGGGGACGGCGGCAACGGTGTACGGACTCGGGACGGTGACCTCGACCGGCACCTCGGTGGTGCGGAACCAGCCGTTGACCGACTGGAAGATCGGCAGTTCGATCGAATCGTCGGCGTCGGCGAGGATCGACGGCACGTCCGGCTCCGGCAGGGGCGGCCAGGCGCCCGGCCCCGGTGGCATCGGCGTGGCGGCGCGGTAGTCGCGCGGCGGCGCGTAGTCCTGCACGGCCGCGAAGCTCTGCGTCTGGTCCTGCGAGTAGTCCTGGGTGTACTCGGCCGCCTGGCTCGGCGACGCGACCCGGTACTCCTGGGTCGGCACGTCGAACAGGCTCGGCGGCGCGGTGCGCGGCGCGGGCGTGAACAGCTCCGCGGCGACCGGACGGGCCGCGGCGCCCCCACTGCCGCCGTTGCCGTTGCCGTTGCCGGCGGCGGTCGCGCTGTAGCCGGCCGGCGGGCCCGCGATGACGGACGGCGCGAGTTGCGGCTGGCGCTCCGCGGCCATGATCGGCCGGAACACGTCCTTGGGGATGACGACCTCGGCGAGGGTACCGCCGTGCTGGCCAGGCCGCAGCTGCACCTCGATCTGGTACCGGGCCGCGATGTGCCCGACCACGGTCAGACCCATGGCCCGCACGGCGGCGATGTCGATCGCGGGCGGCTGGGCGAGCAGCTGGTTGAGCTGTTCGCGCCGGGACGGCGCCAGGCCCACGCCCTCGTCGACGATCTGCAGGATGATCCGGTCGCCGAGGGCCCGGCCGGTGACCCACACCTCGGACTCCGGCGGCGAATACCCGGTCGCGTTGTCCAGCAGCTCGGCGAGCAGGTGCACGATCTCGTCGACCGCCTCGGCCACGACCGCGACGTCGTCGTCGACGCTGCCGAAACGGACCCGGGTGTAGTGCTCGATCTGCGAGATCGCGGCCTGCAGGACCTTGCCCATCGGGGCGTCCTCGCGGCGGACGCGGGCCGCGCCGGAGCCGCCCAGCACGAGCAGGCTCAGGTTGATCCGGGCCATCCGGGTCGCGAGGTGGTCCAGCTGGTACAGCTGCTGCAGGCGGTCCGGGTCCGTCTCGTCGCGCTCGACCCGGTCGACCTGGGCCAGCACGGCGTCGACCAGTCGCTGCTCGCGGCGGGACAGGTGAACGAAGATCTCCGCGACGTTGGAGCGCATGACGGCCTGCTCACCGGCGATGCGGACCGCCTCACGGTGGACCGCCCGGAACGCCTGGGCCACGTCGGCGACCTCGTCCGCGCCGCCGACGACGAGCTTCGCCGAGGCCCGGTCCGCGACCTCGTCCGGGTCGACCGTGCCGGGCGCGGCGGCTCGCAGCTCCGCGACGACCGCGGGCAGCTGGTCGTAGGCGACCTCGCGGGCCGCGTCGTGCAGGGCGCGCAGGCGCCGGGTGATCCGCCGGGCCACGACACCGGTCAGCACGATGGCGATGAGCAGCACCAGGGCAACGCCGGCGATCTGGATACCGGCCTGGGTCACCTGCTCGTCGCGCAGTCCGGCGACCTCGTCCACGACCGAGTCGTCGATCTTCTGCTGGACCCCGAACAGCAGGCCCGACCAGCCGGACATCGCGTTGATCCAGCCGCTGGTGTCGAGGTTGAACCTCTCGCCGGGCCGGGCGCGGTTGACCTGGTCCTGCAGCCGCTGCGCGGCGATGATCTGCTCACCGGTGCTGGCCTGCTCGAACCAGCTGCGCCACTCGACCGGGGCGAGGTCGTTGAACTGGACCGTGGCCTCGACGAAGCTGGTCCGCGTCGCGGTGATCTCCTGCTGGAGCGCCGGGGTCAGCTCGCCTGCGGCGTAGGCGCGCAGGACGGCCGCCTGCTGCTGGCCGAGGGCCTCCGCCGCCCGGGACAGCGCGGCCGCGGCACGGATCTGGTCGGCCAGCTCGGTCGGGGCGCCGGAACGGGCCACCGACTCCCGGTAGGACAGCAGGTCGGCGATGAGGATGCGGTAGCTGAACGCGATACCGGACACCGACGCGCGGGCGTCCTTGCGGACCTGGTCGCGCAGGTTGGCCAGGGCGTCGAGGTTGCTGTCGACGCGGCGGACCGCGTCGGGCACGTCGCTGATGCCGGCGCGGCGGTCGCGGTACGCGTCGACGGCGTCGTCGGTGATCATCACCTGCGACGAGTAGGCCTCCAGCTGCGCCGGCGCCGGGTTGACCAGCACGTTGACGGCCGCGGCCCGCTCGCGCTGCAACGCGTGGGCCAGGGCGCCCGCGTCGGAGGCGAGCTCGGCGTACTCCTGCAGCTGCCGGCTGCGGTTCACGTCCTGCACGGTGGTCACCAGGGCGATGCCGGCGAACACGACGACAGCGACGAGCGGCAGGGCAACGATGAGCCGGAGCTGGTCGATGATGCGCCGGCCCGGCCGCTCCCGCCGGCCGCCAGGGTCGCGCTGCTGCGCGGCGGTGGCGGCTATGGCATGGCGCGTCGGGCGGCGATCGGGACTCAGCCGAGGGTCGCGCTCCTGCCTTGGGACGGGCAGCGACGACGAGCTCTGGCTTTGGGTCACGAAGAGTCCCCGCAGGCATCCGAGATTGACAATACGGGTCAGTCCTGACAAGCAGGCGCATGACGATGAGCACAATCACAGCTCGGCCGATCCGTGTCAATACCGACGTCCGTGATGCATCGCCGAACGCCTCGTTTTTCCTCATCCGTTGGGTCGGTGTACCGGAAGCCATACGGACCCTAACGGCTGCCGGGGGCCCTGATTTCGCCGCTCAGGGGACGCCGGGCGCAACGCCGACGTTTCCGGGTTTTTACGATACCGAAATACTTACACAACGCATTGTCGACAGCACAAAGGGTTAGTGCTTGTCATTGACCACATAATTTCATGCGAATGCCGAAGCGTTTGCAAATACCTTGTTCGCGATCCGCACCTGCTCCTCGTCGAGGCAGGTCCGGCCACGGAAGCCGAGCCGTCGCAGGACCTCGGCGGACCGTTCACAATCCGTGCCGGCCGGGCACGACGCGGCAATCGGCGGTTCGAGCGAGGCGGCCGCGCCGGCGATCACGACCATCGACCGGGCCCACAGCAGTTCGCGTTCGTCCCGCCCCGGTTCGACCCGGAGCCGGCGGATCAGCGGACCCTCGGCGAGCTGGAGCCGGGCGACCCGGGGGGCCCGGGCGATCTCGGCGGCCTGCAGCACCGCGGCGGCGGACTCGAGGCGCGGGACCACCGCGATCCGGCCGACCGGCAGGCCCACCGCCTCCTCCGCCTCGGCCAGGACGGTGGCGAGGACGGCCAGCTCGTTGGCCGACTCCGCGGCGACGCAGACCCCGGTCAGCGCGGGTGAGACGACGGCACGCACGGCGCGCCGGCCCGGCTCGTCGTTGGTGATCCGGGCCCAGACCGCCGCCGGGCCGGCGGTCTCGATCCACGACCGCACCCGGGCCGGGTCACCGGCGCGTTCGAGGTCGACGACGAGCGCGTCCGCCCCACTCTTCCCGACATTTCGGATATCGGGGATATACAGCCACGACCTCATACCTCGATCATCGAACGGCCGGCGCGCACGCGCACGTCGTGCGGTGCGTTTTGACCGTTTGGCACCTCTTGTCACCGGGTATGCGTGCACGCTGAACGTGACCGCGACGACAGGGGGAGTCATGGCATCCGACGCCGTCACGCTGATCATGAATGACCACCGGGTCATGGAGCAGCTCTTTGACCGGCTGCGCGCAGGAGCGGGCGACCGGCAGCTGCTGCTCGACGAGATCGCCGCGCGGCTCACCGCGCACAGTCACGCCGAGGAGCTGCAGGTGTACCCGTCGCTACCCACCGACGAGGCACACCACGGTGCCGACGAGCACCACGAGGCCGAGCGGATGCTCCACGACCTGCAGCGGATGGGACCTGACGACGAGGGGTTCGCCGACTGCCTGGACGACTTCATCGCCACCGTCGGCCACCACATCGAGGAGGAGGAGAACACCGTGCTCCCCGCCCTGCGCGACGCGGTCGACGACGCAAGACTCATCGAGATCGGCGCCGCGTTCGAGCGGGTCCGCCTCGAGGAACTGGCCGTCGCGGGCATCAGCGTCTCATGAGGGTTCCCGCCCGGTCCGGGTTTGGGTACAGTCGGCCTGGTCATGGTGCTTCTCGGCCCTTCCCCGACCACGGCCGTCGATGCGGCGCGGCTCAGTGACCTGCCGGCCCACCGGGCGCCGCAGCGGGCCCAGGACCACGTCGTCATCCTCGCCAGCACCGGGCAGGGCACCCACACGCTCGACTTCGTGACCCACGCCTGCCGCCCCGGCACCCTGCTGTGGGGGCGGCCCGGCCAGGTCCACCAGTTCGGCGGCCAGGCGGGCTTCGACGCGACCGTCCTGGCCTTCCCGCCGTCGATCCTGCCGCCGCTGCCCGTCCAGCTCGTGGCGGACCCGTTCGCCCCCGCCTGCTGGCAACCCGCCGGCGAGGACGAGGAGGCCATCGTCGCGGAGATCGCCCAGATCGCGGTCGACCGGGCCCGCAGCGACGACAGCCACCTGAGCCGCACCCTCCTCGCCCACCAGGTCGCGGTCCTGCTCATGCGGATCATCGCCCTGGCACCTCCGCCGCACTCCGGCCCCGCCGCGAACCTCATCGAACTGCTGCGGACCGAGATCGAGCGCGACCTCACCCACCGCCGGGTGGAGGACTACGCCGAGACGCTGCGCTGCTCCGTCCGCACGCTCACCAGGGCCAGCCTCGCGGTGACCGGCCGCAGCGCGAAACAGCTCATCGACGAGCGGATCGCCCTGGAGGCCAAGCGCCTCCTCGCCACCAGCGACCTGCCGGTCGCCGAGGTCGGCCGCCGGCTCGGCTTCGACGAGCCGACGAACTTCGGGCGCTTCTTCGGCCGCGAAACCGGTCAGGCACCGGGCGCGTTCCGGGCCGGCCTGCTGCGCTCCCCCGCCGCCCCCCGCATCCCCCACCAGCGCTCGTCCCTGCCGGGCCGCCTGACCCCGTTGGCCCCCCGCTCCGCCTGACCCGAGCACCCACATATAGATAAGGTGTAATCACTCCGGAGGCCGCTCACCCGGAGCCCCGCACCGGCCACCCAAGACCCGCACCCGACTTCGATCACCGCGAAGCCCCGCCGTCATCCTCGCGACCGCCACCCACCGGCGATCGAAGGAGCGCGCAGTCGCCCAAGCCCAAGGCGACCACCCGACGTCTTCGATCAAGCAACCAAGACCGTCAGACCCCTGACCTGGGTCCAGACAGCAACCCGCACACGACTTCGATCAACGCGCCAGGATCACACCGGTCAACCACCCCACTCCAACCAGGCAGGAACGGCAACCACGACGACCTGCGGAAGCGCAGCGCCCGATCGAGCCACTCGGGCTGGCCAAGAGAGTGCGGCGCGCAGCGGTCGCATGGGGGCTGCGGGTGGGAACCCCCGCCGCCGCGCCGCAGGCGCGGCAGCATTGCAGCGGCCCCGCCCCACTCCAACCAGGTAGAGACGGCGACCACGACGAACCTGTGGAAGCGCAGCGCCCGATCTAGCCACACGGGCTGGTTACGAGAGTGCGGCCGCGCAGCGGACGCATGGGGGCCGCGGGTGGGAACCCCCGCCGCCGCGCCGCAGGCGCGGCAGAATTACAGCACTACATCCCCAACTGGCAGCCCGACGGGTCGTCCGTCGGCGGGATCGTGAGCTCGCTGGCCGCTTCCTCCCGTCCGACGAACGGCACCAGCGTGAAGTACGCGAGGGTCGGCAGCAGGGCCGGCAGTTGCTCCACCCGTCCCGCCGCGACGTAGCGGTAGATCGTGGCGTAGATGCCGCCGACGACCGTTTCGACCAGTTCCTCGGGCATCGGCAGGTCGCTGGCGCTCGGTGCCTCGCTGAAGAAGCGGTCGAAGCGGCGCAGCAGCTCGGCGCGCTCCGCCCGGGCAAGGGGGCCGGCCGCGTCGATCTCCACCACGGCCGTCGTCGCGAACGCGGGCAGCTCGGCAAGGACCTGCAGCAGCACCCGGAGCGCGGCGCGGGCCCCGTCGCGCCAGGCGGGTTCGGCCCGGTACGCGGATTCCATCAGGTGCAGGAGCAGGTCGGTGCCGTGGCGGTAGGTGGCGATCAGCGCGTCGTCCTTGCCCGCGAACAGGGCGTAGAACGCGGGGCGGGTCACGCCGGCCGCGCGGCAGATGTCGCTGACGGTGGCGTTGGCGTAGCCCTTCTCGGCGACGGTGTGCACCACGGCGTCGAAGAGGCGCTCCCGCTGGTTGGCCGCGACGACCTCGGGCGGCACCCGGCTGGGCCCGCGTTTGATGGCACGGGCCGGGTCGCGCGCCTCACGGGCCCCGGGCAGCGGGCTCAGCGGGTGATCTGCCATGACTCAAGTATCGATCAGGCGCGCTCGCCGCACCGGGGTGGCGCCCGGGGTGTGCGACAGGGCAGAGTAACGGCGTGTCCTCGTCCGCCCAGCTTGCCAACGCGGTGCAGGGTGCCCGCGCGGTGGCCGCGCAGGGTGATGTGCGCGGCGCGCTGGCGCTGCTCGACCGGGCTCTCGGCGGGGCCAGCGGGGCATTGGGTGACGACGATCCGGACGTGCTCGCGGCGACCTGCGTGCTCGCGAAACTCCACACCGACCTCGGCGAGCTCAGCGACGCCCGGCGGGTCCTGGAGGAGGGGCTCGCGGCCGGCTACCACAAGCTCGGCGACGGGCACGCGGTGATGCTCGCGCTGTCCTACGAGCTGGCCCGCATCGCCGACGAGCTCGGCAACGTCTACGAGGCGAAACGGCGATACGGGCAGCTGGCCAGGCTCGGGCCGGCCGCGCTCGGCGAGGACCACCCGAGCGTGCGGGCGGCCCGGCGATACCTGGGGCTGCCGGAGCCGGAGGGGCCGTTCCACGTGCCGCACCAGTCCGCGCCGGCACCGTTCGAACCACTGTCCGCGCCGACCGGCACGACCACCCCACCGCAGTCCGCGCCGACCGGCACGACCACCGCGCCGACCAACACGGCCACGCCACCGCAGCCGACGTGGCCGGTGGACCAGCGCGCCGACACGGCCCCGGACGACCGGCCGATCTTCCACCCGGAGCCCCGCCAGGAGGACCGGCCCGCGCCGCCGTGGCGACCGGACGAGCCGGACGGCCGGATCGACTGGTCGCAGGAACCCCGCCAGGAGGCGTTCCAGGGCACCGGCGACGCCGGCTGGCAGCAGGTGGACCTGGGCGTCCTCCAACGCCCGGACACGCCATCCTGGCCGTCCCCAGGCCCCACGGATCCGACCAGCGGCGGCGCCTATCCCGTCAGCGGCGCCTACCCCGTCAGCGGCAGCCCGTTCCCGACGAGCGGCGGCGCCGCCGGGCCCGAGTCCGGGCCCTGGACCGCGCCGCCGCCGCTGCCCACGCAGGACGCGGCCCGCCGCCGGTCGCCGCTGACCGCACTGCTGGCGATCCTGATCGTGGCGGTGCTCGGCGGGATCACCGCGGCGGTGGTGTCGTTCCTCGCCGCCCGTCCCGACCCGCCGGCCAGCACGACGGCAAACACCGGCGAGCCGAGCGGGTCAAGCCAGCCGAGCAGCGCCGCGGCCGCCAACCCGAAGGCGCCGGGCGCCCTCAGGCTGCGCGACGACAAGACGTCCATCACACTGACGTGGACCGATCCGTCGACGGGGTCGGCACCGTTCATCGTCGCCGGTGGTCAGCAGGGCGCGCTGCGGCAGCTGCAGGTGCTCGCGGCGGGCGTGACGACGTACACCCTGAACGGCCTCAATCCGAAGCTCGACTACTGCTTCACAGTTGCGGCGGTCTATGGCACGGACAGCGTCGCGCTGTCGGATCTGGCCTGCACGCAGCGAAAGTAACAATGCGAACGGATCTAGACACGCCGGGTGTGCACCACACATTGACAGGAATATGATGGGCGCCGGTTTCGGGGAGGGGGCCGCATGGTGAGCTTTCGTTCGCGCAAGGGCGGCGGACTGGTCACGCTCGGCACCGTCGTGGGCCTGATCGCCGTTCTCGGGTTGACGCTGTTCGGCACGGGCGCCGCCAACAACGCGGTGGCCAGCTTCGACGTCAGTTCCTGGCTGTGGAGCAACGACAAGGGCGAGGTCGCCCGGGTCAACGGCGTCACCGGCAAGGTCGACACCCGAACGAAGATCACCGATGCGCAGGGCCACACCATGCAGGTGACCCAGAGCGACCGGTTCGTGATCCTGCGGGACCTCAACACCGGCAAGATCAGCGTGCTGGACCTGACCAGCCTGACGCTCGGCGCGACCACGCAGGCGACGCCGGGGCTCGGCGTGACGGTGGCCGTGCACGACGACGTCGCGTTCATCGTCGACACCGTGCAGGGGCAGGTGCGCCAGCTCGACCCGGCGACGCTGCTGCCGGTCGGCGAGACGGTGACGTTCCCGCCCGGGATCTCCGGCGGCACGTTCGACGACACCGGGCGGCTGTGGCTCCTGGTGCCGTCCGAGGGCACCGTCGTGGCGGTGAAGCCGGCGTCGACGAAGAAGCCGAGCAGCGGCAGCGGCGGCCAGGGCGGCGGGCTCGCGTCCGACCCGACCAAGGTCAAGACCGTCAGCGTCGCCGACCCCAACCACGACCTGGCACTGTCCATCCTGGACACCGGCGTCGCCGTGCTGGACAAGACCGCCACGACGCTGACCACGCTGCGCGGCGAGGCCCTGAAGAAGGTGCCGCTGCGCCTGGCCGGCAACGGCGCGATGCCGCAGCGCACCGTCGGCGGCGACGTGCCGGTGACCGTCGTGGACGACCGGCACGTCTACGTCGTCAACGGCGACACGGTCAGCGACTTCACCGTGCCCGGCGAGAGCCCGAAGCTGCAGCCGTGCGTGGCCTGGTCGGGGCGGTTCTACTGCGCCGACGACGCGACCGGCACGGTCTACGTGCTGGACGCCACGGGCAAGCCGCTCGACGCGATCCAGATCAAGGCCGGCGGCAAGGCCCTGGAGATCGAGGTCCGCGAGGACCGGATGTTCATCAACGCGCCCGGCGGGTCGACCGCGCGGGTCGTGGACACCAAGCACCACGTGCAGGTCGTCGACAAGTACAACAACGACGTCGTGGGCGGTGAGGCGCCACCCGTGCCGCCACCACCACCGCCGGCCAAGCCACCGGTCGGGCCGCCCGGTGCGCCACCGCGGGTGATCGCGACGCCGGGCAACGCCTCGGCGCGGGTCACCTGGACCGCGGCGCCCGCCAACGGCAGCGCGGTGACGAAGTACGTGGTGGAGGGCGACGGCAAGCAGCACGAGGTCGGCGCGAGCCAGCGGGCGCTGGACCTCACCGGGCTGACCAACGGGCAGGTCTACAAGTTCACCGTCTATGCGGTCAACGCGAAGGGCAACGGCCCGAAGAAGGCGGCCAACCCGGTCACGCCGACGTCGCAGGTGCCCGACGCGCCGGTGAGCGTGGCGGCGACCGCCAACCCCGACGGCACGGTCACCGTCACGTGGCCGGCCGCCAACGGGCAGGGGCACAAGATCGTGAAGTACACGATCACGACCGTGTCCGGCGATGAGTCCAAGACGTTCGAGTCGGCCCAGCCGACGTTCAAGGTGCCGGCCGGCGAGCTGCCCTACGGCACGCAGGTCGCGTTCCGGGTCGCCTCGATCAACGACATCGGCGCGAGCTCCGGCCAGTCGCCGCTGAGCCCGTCGGTGGTGCCGTTCACGAAGCCGGGCGCGCCCGGCGGGCTGACGGTCCGGGCGGTCACCACGAAGCGGGGCACGATCGTGGCCGCGTGGCGCGCCGCGGAGGACAACGGCGCGCCGATCACGGGCTACGAGGCCACGGTCAACGGCGTGAAGCAGGACATCGGCACCGGCCTGTCGAAGGAGTTCGGCGGGTTCGGCGACAACGAGCGGGTCACGCTGCAGATCAGGGCGGTCAACAAGGCCGGCCAGGGTGCCGCCGTGAACGGCGCGGCCAACACCCTCGCCGCGCCGACGATGCGGGTCGACGCGGCCAACACCCGCGCCGCGCTGCAGTCGATCACGGTCGCGTTCACCGCGACCGACGGCGGCGGCGCGCCCGCGAAGTGCCGGCTCGACGTCGCCGGCGTGGGCGCCGTGGAGAACACCTGCGGCGGCTCGCTGACCATGGGTGGCCTGTGGCCGAACACGGCGTACAACTACACCGTCACGGTCACCAACGCGGCCGGCATGACGGCGAACGCCACCGGTTCGCTGTCCACCCCCGTGTACCGGGGCACCGTGGTCTGCGGCGACACGAGCTACTGCGGTCACGGCGCGCCCGGCGGCGGCATCTGGGTCTACCGGACCGCGACCCAGAACGGCACGTCCGTCGGCGACGTCTACGCTCCCGACAGCTACACCGCGATCTGCCAGACCAACGGCTCCAGCGTCAACGCGAAACCGTATGGCGGCAAGCAGAGCAGCGTCTGGATCAAGATCAGCTTCAAGGGCGAGAACTACATCCCGTACGCGTGGTTCGACCTGCCGAACGGCACCGGACCGCTGAAACAGTGTTGAGCGCAGGAGCAGAGTGAGCACATCCGAAGCAGAGGCCGGTCCCCCCGCCCCCGAGGAGATCGCTGCGGCCGCCGACCTGGTCGGCCGGCTCGCCCGCAACGTCGAGTCGATCGTGCTCGGCAAGCCGCAGGTGATCCGGCTGACCATGACGGCGCTGCTCGCCGAGGGCCACGTCCTGCTCGAGGACGTGCCCGGGGTCGGCAAGACCACCCTGGCCCGGGCCATGGCGGCCAGCGTGCAGGGGCAGTGGCGGCGCATCCAGTTCACGCCCGACCTGCTGCCGTCCGACGTCACCGGGGTCACCATCTTCAACCAGGCGACCCGCGGCTTCGAGTTCCACCCGGGGCCGGTGTTCGCCAACATCGTCATCGCCGACGAGATCAACCGGGCCTCGCCGAAGACGCAGTCCGCGCTCCTGGAGGTCATGGAGGAGCGGTATGTCACCGTCGACGGCGTCCGGCACGCGGTGCCGCGGCCGTTCCTCGTCGTCGCCACCCAGAACCCGATCGAGATGGACGGCACCTACCGGCTGCCCGAGGCGCAGCTGGACCGGTTCCTGATGAAGCTCGCCGTCGGCTATCCGAGCGAGGCCGTCGAGATCGAGGTGCTGCGCGGCGCCGTGACCCGCTCCCCCGAGGCCCTGGAGGCGGTCACCGACACCCAGGTGGTCGCGCAGCTGGTCCGGCTGGCCCGCCGGGTGCACATCGCGGACCCGCTGCTCGGCTACGCGGTCAAGCTGGGCAACGCGACCCGCTCCCACCCGCGGGTGCGGGTCGGGGTCAGCCCGCGTGGCGTGATCGCGCTGACCCGGGCCGCGTCCGCCTACGCCCTCATCGACGGCCGCGGCTACGTCGTGCCCGAGGACATCAAGGCCCTGGCCGAGGCGGTGTTCGCGCACCGGCTGCTGCTGTCGCCCGACGCGCAGGTGCGCGGCGTGGCGCCCGGCGACGTGGTCCGCGAGATCCTCGACGCCGTGCCGGTGCCGGTGCCGACGGCCGCCGTCGCGGCCTGACGGAGCGGGCGGACGATGCGGTTCACGTCCCGTGGGATCGGCCTGTCCCTGGCCGCGCTGGTCCTGCTCGCCGTGGGATTCGCGTTCCAGTACGCACAGCTGACCGTCGTCGGCACCGCCGCCGTCGCCGCGGTGCTGTTCGGGTTCGCGTACGTGTGGTGGCGGCCCCGGCTGACCGTCGAGCGGGCGGTGGACCCGGACCGGGTCATGCGCGGCGAGTCGAGCACGGTGACGCTCACCGTCGGCAACAGCAGCCGGCTGCGGGGTGCCACGCTCATCGCCCACGACCGGTGCGGCCCGGCGAGCGTGCCGGTGCCGCTGCTGCGCCTCAAGGCCGGCGGCACCACCACCGCGACCTACCCGGTGCCGACGGCCCGCCGCGGCGTGGTCGACATCGGGCCGCTGCGGGTCGTGCGGCGTGACCCGCTCGGGCTGCTCACCCTGGCCCGCGGCTACGGCGGGGTCAGCAAGGTGTGGGTGTATCCGACGGTGCACCACCTGACGGCGGTGCCGACCGGCGTGATGCGCTCGCTCGACGGCCGGGTCGACCGGGTGCCGCACGGCAGCATCACGTTCGACACGCTGCGGGAGTACGTGGTCGGCGACGAACTTCGGCACGTGCACTGGCGCACCACGGCCAGGATCGGCGAGCTGATGGTCCGCGAGCACCTGGACACCAGCCTGCCGCGCCTGGTGGTGCTGCTCGACGACCGCCTCGCCGCCTACCCCGACGCGGACCGCACCCGCGACAGCGTGCACTTCGAGTCCGCGTGCGAGGCGGCCGCGTCGATCGTGATGGCGGCGTTCCGGGAGGAGCTGCCGGTGGCGCTGCGGCTCGCCGGCGGGGCGCACGCCGGTGGCAAGCACACCCGCGACTACCTGGACCTTCTCGCCGAGGCGACCCTGGCCACCGGGGACCAGCTCGACGCGACGGTGGCGCAGCTGCGCACCCGCCGGGCCGGCGACACCCTCGTGTTCCTCACCGGACCCGGAGGGGTCGCCGACCTGGGCCGGGTCGGGACGCTGCGCGCCGCGTACCCGTCGCTGATCGCCGGCGCGTTCGGCACGACCGACGGGGAGGTCCCCACCGCCCTGGACGGCCTGCAGGTCCTGTCCGCCACCGACGGCGCCGACTTCGCCGCCGCCTGGGACGGAGTCAGCGCGTGGTGAGGCGGTTGCTGGTCGCGGTCGCGCTGCTCGGCATGCTGGTCATGGCCGCGTTCGCGCTGTCGCCGATCTACCGCGGCCCGCTGCTGCTGCAGCTCATGGCGGGCGCCGCCGCGGGCTCCGTCGGCATCAGCGTCGCCGCCCGCCGCCTGCCCGGCTGGAGCGCGGCCCCGTTGAGCGTGCTCGGCCTGGCCGGCGTCGTCGTGCTCACGATGCGCGTCTCCGCCGCCGCGGCGGGGGTCGACGGCAGCGTCCCGGCGCTGCGGGAGGCGCTGCGCAACAGCATCCCCCGGCTGCTGCTCGCGCTGATCCCGATCGAGCCGCAGCCCGACACGGTCCTGCTGCCGGTGATCCTCACCTGGCTGGCCGGTCTCGCCGCCGCCGAGCTCGGCGTGCGCTACCACCGGGTCCTGCTGTCCTATGCGCCGCCGACGGTGCTGTTCGGCGGCGCGCTGTACCTCGTCGGCCCCAACGGCAAGAGCGCGAGCTGGGTGCCGCTCGCGTTCGCCGGGTTCGCCGCGCTCGGTCTCATCGTGTCCAACCGCCCCCCGCCCGCCGAGGACGACCGCCTGACCGCGGGCCAGCGACGCACCCTCCGGCTGCGGGTGGGCACCGGCGCCGCGGTGGGCCTGGCCGCGATCGTCGCGCTGTCGCAGCTGCTCGGCCCGAGCGTCGCGGCGAAGGTCGGCAACAGCCCGGCCGAGCCGCGCAACATGGTGACCCCGCCGCAGCTCGACTCGCTCGACGAGAGCCCACTGGTCCGGCTGTCGGGCTGGGCGCTCAACCACGACCAGCACCTGTTCGACGTCGAGGTCACCGGCACCGACGCGCCGCCGCCGGTGCGGCTCGCGGTGCTCAACGACTACGACGGCGTCACCTGGCGGGTCGGTGCCACCTACCGCAACGCGGGCCGGGTCGTCGCCGGCAAGCCCGTCCTCACCGACCCGCAGGTCCGGCAGGTGTTCCGCATCGCCGACCTGAACGGGCGGCTGCTGCCGGGCATCGCCACCCCGGAGGAGGTCAACGGCGTGCGGGTGGCCGTCGACACCACCGACGGCACGATGATCCTGTCCGACGGGCTGCGCCCCGGCGTCCAGTACAGCGTCGTGTCCCGCGCGCACCGCCCCGACGAGAACGCGATGCAGGTCGCCGAGGTGCCCAACTCCGATGCCGTCGGCCACTACCTGGCGCTGCCCGGGAAGGTCCCCGACTCGATCGCGCAGCTGGCGCAGCACCTCGGCGAGGGCGTGTCGTCGCCGTACCAGAAGGCGTTCGCGATCGTCGGCTGGCTGTCGGAGCACTACAAGGTCGTCGGCGACGCGCCCAGCGGCCACGCCTACCCCAACGTCGAATACTTCCTGTTCGGTCCCAAACAGGCTGGCGGGCAGAAGGGCACGTCCGAACAGTTCGCGGCCGCGTTCGCGGTCCTCGCCCGGCTGATGGGCCTGCCGACCCGGCTCGCCGTGGGGTTCCGGGTCGACGCCGGGCGCAACGAGGTCCACGGCGGCGACGCCGTCGCGTGGCCGGAGGTGCTGTTCAACGGCATCTGGGAGCCGTTCGACCCGATGCCCAAGGCCGACACCGTCCAGCGGCCCACGGAGGACGACTTCCGCCCGAAGCCGCCCGCGTCGCAGCCGCCGCCGGAGACCGTGCCCGCCCCGTCGGGCTCGGCCGCGTCGCAGTCGCCGAAACCCACGGTGGCCCCGACCGGCGACGCGTCCGGACCGGACTCGAATCTCGTGGTCACGGTCGCGGCTGGAAGCGGCGGGATACTGGTCGCCGTGTTGGCGTTTGCGGCGGTGGTACCCCTGGCAAAACGCCATCGCAGGCGCCGCCGCCTCGCGCAGGGCACCCCGGCACAGCGCATCGACGCCGCCTGGGCGGAGGTCCTGGCCGGCCTGCGCCTCGCGGGGCGTCCCGCGCCGCCCCACCTCACGGCGTCGGAGGTGGCGCACTACGCGGCGACCGCGGCCACCGGCCGGGCCCACTCCAAGCCCCGCGGGGTCGCCACGATCCGCTCCGCCACGCCGCCGATCGACGACGTCGCCGCCCTCGTCAACGCGGTCGCGTTCGCCGGGCCGCCGGCGGCGAACGGCCCGGGGGACGAACAGGCCACCCGGGCCGCCGTGCAGGCCGTCGCCTACGTCGATGAACTGCGCGCCAGGCGGGGGTTCTGGCGCCGACTCTGGTGGAGCCTCGACCCCCGGCCGCTGTTCTGGAGATGACGCCGTTGTGGCGCCCGGCCCGCGGCCGGGCGCCGCGTCAGGCCGGGTTGTCGGCGTGGGTCAGGGTCTCCCACGCGACGAACAGGTTGTTGCTGCCGGCCGGGCGGGACTGCTCGGTCAGCCGCTGGGTGTTCGACATCGCGATGCCCATCCGGTTGTGCAGGGCGTTGTAGCCGACCTCGGTCACCGGGCCCAGGCCGAGCGTCAGCTTCCCGCCGCACAGCCACCCCGGGACGCCCTCACCCAGCTGGTACTTGCTGTGGAAGCCGAGCGCGTGGCGGAGCCGGTCGGCGATCTCCGGGTACACGTCCTGACCCTGGATGCGCGTGGTCTCCGCGATGTGCGAGATCGCCGAGATGCCGTAGCCGGTGTGGGTGAAGTCCCGGCAGGTCTCCTGGGACAGCCCGTCGACGAACGTGCTCTGCCCCTGCCAGTAGTTGATGATCTCGGTGCGGGTGTCGATGCTCCCGATCCCCTTGGGCAGGGCGCCGTCGGCGGTGACGTAGAGGTACGCGGGGACCCTGGCCCGGAACTTCGCCATGGCCTTGTCCCAGCTGGTGCGGTCCTCCAGGAAGACGGAGATGCCGATCGCGGCCTCCATCATGGACAGTTCCCAGTTGCCGTTGCTGCTGGAGCCGTTGATGAGCTTCGGCAGGTACACCGTGCGCAGCATCGTGCCGAAGCGTGCCTGGTTCGGCCACGACGGATACGTGTACCGGATGATCTCGGCGGCGCGCGGCCACGACGACCCGGCCCAGCCGGTCTGCAGCGGCGCGTTGCTGTTGGTGTGGTCCTTGATCGTGGCGGACCAGGCGTCCATGATCGCGATGGCCCTGGTGGCGTACCGGCTGTCCCGGGTGATGTACCAGGCGAGCGACAGCGTGTACGCGGCCAGGGCGTCCTCGCGCTCGTCGGTGCAGCCGTTGTTGGGGTTGGAGTAGGAGCCGCACTCGACGATCGCGCGCGGTTTCGGGGTCCGTGACAGCGACGCGTACCTGCTGCCGAGCATCTGGTCGTAGGCGGCCTTCCACGGCTGTGCGCCGGCCTGCACCTTGCCGCGGACGAAGTCGAGCTGGGCCCGGCTGACGAACACGCCGGGATGGGCGAACGTGGCGGGCGCGGCGGCGACGGCAGCGGCGGCCGGTGCGTTCTGCGCCTTCGTCGCCGCGACGGCGTACGTGGTGCCGGCCACGGCGATCGCGACGGCGAGCCCTGCGGCGCCGAGGACGAGTCTGCGCATGGTGCTCCTCACAGATAGACAACTGTCAGGCAGGTTGCCTATCCGATCGGTCCGGGTCAATCCGGCACAGGAAGACTTAAGCCACACTTCGGGTCAGGATGAGGTCCGCCCGGTCGCGGGTGCCGGCGATGACGGCCGCGTTGCGCTCGTCGCTGCGCTCCACCCAGTCGTGGGCGTCGTGCAGGTCGAGCCCCTTGGCCAGCTGGCGGCGCACCAGCGAGTCCTGCCGCAGGTCGTCCGGGGCGTCCAGGTAGAGCGCCAGGTCCAGCAGCCCCCGCACCGCCGCCCATGGACCGTCGTCGAGCAGCAGATAGTTGCCCTCCACGACGATCACCCGGGTGGTGACCGGCACCGGGATCACGCCGCCGATCGACTCGTGCAGGGTGCGGCTGTAGCTGGGCGCGTAGACCAGCTCGTCCGCCGCCCGCAGCCGCCGCAGCAGGTGCACGAACCCGGCCGCGTCGAACGTCTCCGGGGCGCCCTTGCGGTCGGCCAGGCCGAGCCGGTCCAGCTCCGCGTTGGACAGGTGGAACCCGTCCATCGGCACCGCCACGCTGTTGTCGATCGCCGCGGCGAGGGCGCCGGACAGGGTCGACTTGCCCGCCGCGGGCGGCCCGCAGATGCCGATGATCGAGCGCCCCTGCTGCTTCTGCACCAGCGGCTTGATGACTTCGATCGCCTCGCTGAGGACGTCCGGTCTCCTCATGAGGTCTCGAGGCTCGCGGCCAGCCCTCGCATGCCGGCCAGCCACCGGTCCGTGTCGGTGGCCCGGTGCAGGTAGTACTTCTGGACCTCCGGGTGCGGCAGGATCAGGAACCGCTCCGCCGCCAGGCCTTCCACGACCGACCCGGCGACCTCGTCCGGCGACAGCACGGCCCCGCCGGCGGCCGTCACCTTCGCGCCGATGTGCCCGGCGGCCAGGCCGTCCTGCAGCATCGGCGTGTCCACGCCCTGCGGGCACAGCGCGCTGACCTTGATGCCCTTCGCGCCGTACGTGATCGACAGCCACTCCGCGAACGACACGGCCGCGTGCTTGGTCACCGCGTAGGGCGCGTCGCCCACGGCCGTGAGCAGGCCCGCCGCCGAGCAGGTGTGCAACAGGTACCCCTCGCCGCGCTCCAGCATGCCCGGGAGCACCGCACGGGCGGAGGAGATGTGCGACTGGACGTTGACCGCCCAGGTCCGTGCCCAGGTCTCCGCCGACGCCTCCAGGCCCGCACCGGTGGTGATGCCGGCGTTGGCGCAGAACAGATCGATGCGGCCGTAGCGCTCCTCGGCCTCGGCGACCAGCTCGGCGACCTGGTTCTCGTCCGTCACGTCGACGGCGACCGCCCTGGTCTCGGATTCGCCGATGGTGGCCGCCACGGCCTCGGCGGCGTCGCCGTCGAGGTCGGCGAGGACCAGGGTGGCGGCACCCTCGGTGGCGAAGCGGCGGGCGAGGGCGGCGCCGATGCCACCGGCCGCTCCGGTGATGACGACGACCTTCCCGGCGAGGTCCACTACCGCGCTCCCAGTGCCCGGAGCGTGTCCAGCAGGACCTCCGGACCGCCGGCGGTGAGCTCCGGCGTCGGCAGCAGCGCCATCACGGGCGTCGTGATCCCGGCATCGGCGTAACGCTGGACGTGCTCCCGGCACCGCTGCGGGCTGCCGTGCACGATCAGCGCGTCGACCACCTCGTCGGGGATCGCGGCGAGCGCCGCCCTGCGGTCCTTGGCCGCCCACGCGTCCCACATCGCCTTGAGCACCTCGCCGCGGCCGAGCCAACGGTGGAACGCCGCATACGCGGGCACGGTCAGGTAAGCGGCGATCAGCCTGCGGGCGGTCTCCCGCGCCACGGCCTCGTCCTCCGTGGGGCAGACGAAGATGCGGGCCGCGACCTCGAACCCCTCGGGCGCGCCGGCCAGCTCACTGCGGACCGTCGCCACGTCCTCGACCGAGAGCCAGTTGAGCACCGCACCGTCCGCCTCGGCAGCGGCCAGTCGCAGCATCTTCGCCCGCAGGGCGGCGAGCAGGAGCTTCGGCGGCACGCCCGGCGGCCGTTCCAGCCGGAACCGCTTGACCTGGAACGTGTCGAACACCCCGTCGACGACCTCACCCGCGAGCGCGGTGCGCAGGAAGCGAAGCACGTCGCGGCTGCGCTCGAACGGCCGGTCGAACGGCACCGCGTTCCAGTCGCCGACGACGACCGGCGACGACGCGCCGATCCCGAGCGCGACCCGCCCCGGCGCGGCCTCCGCGAGGGCTGCCGCCTGCATCGCGATCAGCGCGGGCCCCCGGGTGAACACGGGGACGATCGCGGTGCCCAGCCGCAGCCGCGGCGACCACACCGAGGCCAGCGCCAGGGGCGTGAACGCGTCCGTGCCGGCGACCTCGCTCGTCCAGACGTCCGAATACCCCAGATCCGGCAACGCCTGCAGCAACCCCGCGTGCTCGGGCAACGGCACACCGGCAAGCGGCACCGTCAGCCCCCATTGGCTGGTCATCAACCGATCATCGCGGTGGCACCGCTAGTGTGGCAAGCGCGAGTGCTGGGTAGCCTTTCGCGGGGTCCACGGCACCGCCGCGCCGACCCCCGCGTCGAAATCTCGATCGAGAAGGAGCAACCACATGCTTGGTCTGGAAAAGAAGCTCATGAAGGAATGGGAAGGCAAGAGCGCCCAGGAGATCGCCGACGCTCCCGTCACCGCGATCGCCGGCGTCACCGAGGCAGACGCCGAGAAGCTGGCCGCCGCCTTCGGCATCAAGACCGTCCGCGACCTGGGCACCAACAAGTACTTCCGCTGGGCGCAGGGCCTCGTCGCGCTCGCCGACTGATTGCTCGTGCTTCGGCCGCTCCCGATCTTGGGAGCGGCCGTTTTGTGGCATTTTGCATCGTAAACGCGTGCGGGCACGAGCTACGTTTGCCGCATGCGACGGCGTCACGTGCTCACCCTGGCCGCCGCCGGTGCGGTGACCGCCGGCTGCTCGCCCCGACGGCGCTCCCCTCCTGCTTCGGCCTCCGCCGCGGCACGGGCCGGGCTGACGTTCCCGAAGGGGTTCGCCTGGGGCGCGTCGACATCGGCGTACCAGGTGGAAGGCGGCGCGACGGCGGACGGCCGCGGACCGTCGGTATGGGACGTCTTCAGCCACACCTCGGGCAAGACCAGGGACGGCGGCACCGGCGACGTGGCCGCCGACCACTACCACCGCAGCTACGAGGACCTCGACCTCATGCGCGACCTGGGCCTGAAGAGCTACCGCTTCTCGATCTCGTGGCCGCGGGTGCTGCCAACCGGCCGCGGCACCGTCAACGCCAAGGGCCTCGACTTCTACCACCGCCTCGTCGACGGCCTGCTCGCCCGCGGCATCATCCCGGTCATCACCCTCTTCCACTGGGACACCCCGCAGGCGCTGCAGGAGTCCGGCGGCTGGGAGAACCGCGACTGCGCGAAGTGGTTCGCCGACTACGCCAGCGTCGTCTGCTACTCCCTCGGCGACAAGGTGCAGACCTGGCTGACGCTCAACGAGCCGAAGACCGTGGTCGAGGTCGGCTACACCGCCGGCGTCCACGCGCCCGGGGTCCGCGACCGCCGCGTCGCCAACGTCGCCGGCCACCACCTGCTGCTCGGCCACGGGCTCGCCGTCCAGGCCTTCCGGGCCACCGGCCGCAAGGGCCGCATCGGCGCGGCGCTCAACCTGTCGCCGACCTATCCCGCCGACGACTCCGACGCGGCCCGCCGCCAGACCATCCTCGCCGACGGTGAGGAGAACCGGCGCTGGCTCGACCCGGTGCTGCTCGGCCGGTACCCGGACGACTGGCTGGCCACGCAGTCCCCGGACGCACCGGTCCGCGCCGCGATCCACGACGGCGACCTGGCCGTCATCGGCTCGAAGAGCGACCTGCTGGGCGTGCAGTACTACAACCCCGCCTACATCACGGCCACGGGCGGCCGGGTGCAGAAGCACCCGACGACGCAGGCCAGCTGGCAGGAGGTGTACCCGCAGGGCCTCTACGACCTGCTGACCCGCATCAAGCGCGACTACGGCGACATCCCGCTCACCATCACCGAGAACGGCATGCCCTCGGTGCATGCGACCGACGACGAGGACCGCATCACCCTGCTGCGCGACCACCTCACCGCCGCCCATCAGGCCATCCGCGAGGGCGTCCGGCTCGAGGGCTACCACGTGTGGTCGCTGCTGGACAACTTCGAGTGGGCCGAGGGCTACACCCAGCGCTGGGGCATCGTCCACGTCGACTACGCCACCCAGCAACGCACCCGCAAGGCCAGCGCCAACTGGTATCAGCAGGTCATCGCCCGCAACGGCATCTGAGCCACCGCCGGCGCCAGGTCAGGCGGCGGCCCGCGGGGGTCAGCCGAGCCAGCCGGGCTTGACCAGGCCGGCCTCGTAGGCGAACACCACCAGCTGCGCGCGGTCCCGGGCGCCGAGCTTGATCATGGCGCGGCTGACGTGTGTCTTCGCGGTTGCCGGGCTGACGAACAGCTTGGTGGCGATGTCCTCGTTGGACAGTCCGGCGCCGACGAGGGCCATCACCTCGCGCTCGCGGTCGGTGAGCACAGCCAGGGACATCGGCGCGAGGGGTGCCCGCGACCGGCTCGCGAACTCCTCGATCAGCCGCCGCGTCACCCCGGGCGACAGCAGCGCGTCACCGCCGGCCACGGCCCGGATGCCGCGCAGCAGGTCGACGGGTTCGGTGTCCTTGACCAGGAAGCCGCTCGCCCCGACGCGCAGTGCCTCGAACACGTACTCATCCAGGTCGAACGTCGTCAGGATCACGATCCGCACCTGCGCCAGCCGGGCGTCGGCGACGATCTGCCGGGTCGCCTCGAGCCCGTCGAGCACCGGCATCCGGATGTCCATCAGCACCACGTCGGGCCGGGTCTGCACGGCGAGCCGCACCGCCTCGGCGCCGTCCGCGGCCTCCCCGACGACCTCGATGTCGGCCTGCGCGTCGAGCAACGCACGGAACCCCGCCCGCACCAACGCCTGGTCGTCGGCCAGCAGCACGCTGATCACGCTTGCTCCTCCGCGGTCCTGACACCGGCGGCCCCGCCGCGGCGTGTGGTCATGGCTGCTCCTCGCGAACGGGAATCCTGGCACGCACCCGGAACCCACCACCGGGCCGCGGCCCGGCCTCGACCACCCCACCGAAGGTGGCCGCCCGATGCCGCATGCCGGCGATCCCGTTGCCCTCACCACCGCCCGCCCGGCCGCCCCCGTCGTCCCCGCCACCCGCACCACCCGCGCTGCCCACACCGCCCGCGCCGCGGCCCGCATCACCGCCCACACTGCCCGCACCGCCGCTCACGCCGGCCGCGCCCACACTGCCCGCACCGCCGCTCACGCCGGCCGCGCCCACGCTGGCCGCGCCGTCCACATCGTTGCCCGCGCCGGTCGCGCCACCGACACCGGGCCCGCCGGTCGCGCCACCCACACTGCCGCCCGCGCCGGCCGCATCACCCACGCTGCCCGCCTTGCCGCCCACGCGGTCGGCCGCGCCCGATGCACCGACGCCGCCGGTCGGCCCCGCGCCGGTTCCCCCGCTCGCATTGCCGGCACCGGTGTCAGGTCCGGACGGGACAGCGCCCGGACCCGAGCCGGTGGTGCCGGGGCGCGCGCCTGCGACCGCAGTGCCGGCGTGGACACTGGCGACCGCGGCGGCGGACCGGGCACCTGCCGCTGCGGTCACGTCGCCGGAGCCGATGTCGCCAGAACTCTTCATGCCCGTGCTGGAGGTGGCGGCGGCGGTGGCCTGGCCGTCGTCGGTGACGTCGATGGTGAGCTCACCCGGGGCGTAGCCGACGACGATCGTCGCGGCCGCGCCCGGGCCGGCGTGGCGGCGGACGTTGGTCAGCGCCTCCTGCACGATCCGGAACGCGGCCCGGTCCACCTGCGGCGGCAGTGGCCGCGGTGTCCCGGCCGTGCTGACCGTGACGGGCAGGCCGACGGTGCGGGCCTCCGCGACGAGCCGGTCCAGGTCGCGCAGGCCCGGTGCGGGGGTCCGTGGCGCCGCCTCGCCCGGGTTGAGGCCGGCGAGGACGGAGCGGGTCTCGCGCAGCGCCTCGGCGCTGGCGTGCTTGATCGCGGCCAGGGCGATCCTCGCCTGCTCCGGCTGCTCGTCCATCAGGTGCAGGCCGACGCCCGCCTGGACGTTGATGAGGGACAGGTGGTGGCCGATGACGTCGTGCAGCTCGCGGGCGATGAGCAGTCGCTCGTCGCTGGCCTGCCGGCGGTCCTGCTCCGCCCGCGCCTTCTCCTCCTCGGCGCGGGCCAGTTGCTGCTGTATGGACCAGTCGCGGGCCATCTGCGAGTAGCGCACGCCGCGGACCCGGGCCGCCTCCCCGAAGCCCGCGATGACGAGGCACCACACGCCGATGAGGACGACCCGGGAGACGGACGCCTCGCCTCGGACCAGCACCGCGAAGACCGTGAACGCGGCGGCGACGGCTGCCCAGGTCAGCCAGCGGTAGCCGGCGGCCAGGGCGGTAAACATGGCCACGATCGCGGCGAGGAACCCGGGGCCGTCCGGATAGCCGAGGCTGAAGTAGGCGGCGGTCGGCACCAGCGCGCCGACCAGTGAGACCAGTGGCCACCGCTCGCGCACCACCAATGCGAGCGGGCCGGCGAGCAGGAGCAGATAGGCGGTGCGGTCCAGGACCTCAGTGCCCGTCGAGCCGTATGCGGCGGCGCGGGTGCCGAGGATCTGCACCAGGGCCATCGCCACCACGATCATGAACGGGGGCGGGCCGTTCCAGCGCCGGCGTTCGTGCCGCTCCAGGGACGCCATGCGCCGCGCCAGGTGCTCGGCGTGCCGGGCCTCGCGCGCTTCGCGCAGCTCCCGGGTCCAGGGCGGTCGTCGTCTCACACCGCAAAGGTAGTGCAGCGTCGGGAGCTGCGACGTCGCCTTCCGGTCGCGCGACGGCGTACTCCCTGGGTCGTACACGTGGCGGCGGCGTGCGACCTGAGCAGTACACGACGACACGACACACGTGCGACGCGCACGCCGCCGGTGGCGGTCAGGCTGGGAGCAACACGGAAGGGGGCCGAGATGGCCGGCGATCGGGTACGAGCATCCGACAAGGAGCGCGAGCAGTACGCCACCATGGTGCGGGCCGGGATGACCGAGGGGCGGCTGACGCTCGAGGAGGGCGAGGAGCGGCTCGCCCAGGTGTACGCGGCGAAGTTCCGCGACGAGCTGGCGCCGCTGACCGCGGACCTGCCCGACGGGGGGCGGCGCGGGCTGTTCGAGCTGCCGGAGACGCAGGCGGAGTTCCTGCGGCAGGGCCGGCGGCACCTGGCCCGGCACGGCGCGTTCGTGGCCGTGGTCGCGGTGGCGCTGACCGGGCTGTGGGCGCTGTCCGGCGCGCACTTCTTCTGGCCCGCGATTCCACTGTTCTTCCTGGTGCTCAGCGTCTTCAAGCACGCCCGCTGGCGGCGCTGGGCGGCGGCGGGGGGTCCGCCGTGGGGGCGCAGGCACTGGGGACACGGGCACGGACACGGTCCATGGGCGGCCGCGTCAGACCGGCAAGGCTGGAGCTGAAGCACCGGCACCGCCGGAGCTGAAGCACCCACACCGCCGGAGCTGAAGCACCCACACCGCCGGAGCCGAGGCAGCCGGCACCGCCGGACCGACGCACCAGCAACCCGCTGGGACCGGAGCACCGGCACCGCTGCACCGAGGCAACCGGCAGCGGGGCGCCGCCGTGGCGCGACGCCCCGCCGATGACGAGAGGCTGAATGGCATGTACCGAACCGAGCTCAAGGGCCGGGTCGCGGTGGTGCTCGGCGGTGCCGACGGGGTCGGCGCGGCGGTGTGCCGGCTGCTGGCCGCGCGCGGCGCCCGGATCGCCGTCATCGGCGACGACGAGGCGGAGCTGCAGGACCTGGTCGACGAGTTGCGGTGGGTGGGCGCGGACGCGGTCGGCATCGTGTCCACCGGGGTCGACGCGGCGTCGGTCCACGCCGGGGTCCTCAGCGAGGTCGGCGCCCCCGACCTGCTGTTCGTCCTGCCGTGCATGAGCGGCGCCGGCGGTGACTTCCGGCTGAGTGTCGACAGTGGACTGACGGCGACGTTCGAGGCGCTGCAGGCCTTCGTGCCGAGCATGGCCGAGGCGCGGACCGGCGCGGTGGTGACCGTCGCGCCGTTCGGCACCGACGCCGCCACGAGTGCCGTCGGCGGCGGGGTGACCGCGCTCACGCAACACGTCGCGCGGGAGGTCGCCGGATCGGGTGTGCGGGCGAATGTCGTGAGCTGGACACCACAGGCGGAGCGGGTGGAAGATGTGGCCTTCGCCGCCGTCTACCTGGCCTCCGACGCGTCGGCGACGATGACGGCAACGACACTCGACGTTGCCGGCACTTATTCACGCCTGTAGCTCCTATGTACGAACGCCGGCACACATGCGATAGTCCCGATCATGATGGGCTCTTCGCATGCGCTTTCCGGAGCAGCCGTGTGGCTGGCCGGCTCCCTCGTGCTGGATCAGCTCGCCGACTTCCACCAGACGCCGTTGCAGCTCGCCGTGGGCACCGCGATCTGCGCCGGCGGCGCGCTGCTGCCGGACCTCGACCTGTCCGGCCGGGTCACCACCAGGCAGGGCGGCGCGACGGTGGCGCACACGTTCGGGGTGCTCACCTTGTTCCTGGCCGAGGTGGTCGAGAAATTCTCCCTCGGGGTCTACAAGCTCACCAGGCTCAAGCACGATCCACGGCGCCGTAACGGCCACCGCACGCTCACCCACACGATTGTGTTCAACGTCGGCGTGGGGTACGGCACGCTGGCGCTGTGCAACGCCTTCGGCAAGTGGGCCGTCATGGGTGTGCTGTTCTTCTCGTTCGCGATGGCGCTGCGGGGCCTGTTCGAGCGGTGGGCGGAGCGCGCCGGTTGGCTCATCGTGACGCTCGCCGCCGCTGCCGCCGCGTACCTCGTCTACGAGCGCCTCCCCGGTGACCGCGGCTATCCGCTGCTCGGCATGGCGGTCGGGGTGGGCGGCCTCATCCATCTCGCCGGCGACATGATCACCCGGCACGGCTCACCCATCTTCTGGCCGATCCCGACCGGCCGGCGGCTGTGGCGCAACATCGGCCTGCCGCACTCGGTGGCCCTGACCGCGGGCGACAAGACCGAGACGGTCGTGCTGCGCATCGTCTTCACCACGGTCGCCATCTTCGCCGGTGCCATGCTGGTCGCGCCGGTCCTGCTCGACAGGTTCAACATATCCGTGTGAACGATGACGCCGAGGTCCCCGCGTTCTGGCAGGCGCTGGGCCTGCCCGGCCTGTTCGACGTGCACACGCACTTCCTGCCCGAGCGCATGCTGCGCAAGGTGTGGGCGCACTTCGACGCCGGCGGGCCGCTGGTCGGGCGGCCGTGGCCGATCCGCTACCGGGGCTCCGACGAGGAGCGGGCCGGGCATCTGCGGGCGATGGGGGTGCGGCGGTTCACCGCCCTCGCCTACGCCCACCGCCCCGCCATGGCCGCCGACCTCAACGCGTGGACCCTCGGCTTCGCCGCCCGCACCCCGGAGTGCGTGCCGAGCGCGACGTTCTTCCCGGAGCCGGGTGTCCTCGGCGTCGTCGACGCCGCGCTCGCCGGCGGTGCCCGGATCTTCAAGGTGCACCTGCAGGTCGGCGCGTACGACCCGAACGACCCGCTGCTGGAGCCGGTCTGGGGCCGCCTCGCCGAGACCGGCACCCCGGTCGTCGTGCACGCCGGTTCCGGTCCGGTCGCCAACGGGTACACCGGCCCGGGCCCGTTCGGCCAGGTGCTGCGCCGCCACCCGGCCCTCACGGCGGTCATCGCCCACTTCGGCGCCCCCGAGTACGAGGGCTTCCTCGACCTCGCCGACCGGCACCCCAACGTCAGGCTCGACACGACGATGGTCTTCACAACGTTCTTCCCGGGCTTCCCCCCGGAACTCCTCCCCAGGGTGGAGGAACTGGGCCTGGCCGGCCGGGTGCTGCTCGGCAGCGACTACCCGAACATCCCTCACCCGTACGCACACCAGCTCGACTCGCTGCAACGCTTAGGGTTCGGTGACGCTTGGCTGCGCGCCGTCTGCTGGGGCAACGCGGCGGGCATGATGGAACGGTGACGAACTCCTTTCACGGCCTGGCTGAGCTGTTGCTCGCGGGCCCGCAGTACCGGCGCAGCGGCACCATCCGGCTCCGGGTCACGCCGGCCGGTTTCGCCACCGTCGCCGCGCCGGACGTGCAGGCCGAGGCCGACGCGCTCGTCGTCGACGGGCGCCGCGTCCCCTACGCGGGGCAGACGTTCGCGCAGCTGGCGGCGGCCGCCGGCGTGGACGCCGGCGCACCCGAGGGCCTCTACAAGGACGGCTCCGGTGCCGGGGTCGACGACCCGGTGGTGACCACCGGCGCCGGCACGGTCCTGGGGGCGCTCGCCGTCGGCGACGCGGCCCTGCGCCGATTCGCCCCGGACGAGACGCCGGTGCTGTGGCCGGAGCACTTCGACGTCGGCATCTCCCTCGACGAGGTGAACTACGGGGTGTCCACGGGCGACTCGGCGATCCCGGAGCCGTACGCGTACGTGGGCCCGTGGACCCCGCGCGAGGGTGACTTCTGGAACGTGTCCTTCGGGGCCGCCCGACCCTTGAGCGCCCTCGGCGACGCCGCCGCGGTGGCCGCCTTCTTCGCCGAGGGCCGCGCCGCCGCCTGACGAACCGTCAGCGGCGCTTGATCCACCAGATGATGCCGAACACGACGGCGAAGCTGGCGGCGGCGGTGACGACGTACGGAACGGCCCGGCGCACGACCGAGCCGACCCCGCTCACGGCGAGCAGGTCGATCGGCTCCACCTCGTCGCCGGGGTCGACGGACGCGGAGGCCTCGGACAACGCCGTGGGCGCGGGCCGCGCAGCCGCCGCCGGTGCCGGTTCCTGAGCCGGCGCCTGGGTGGGCTCCTGCGACGGGGCCGGGGACGGGGCCGGCGCGCCGGCGGCGAGCTTGCCGGCCAGGCAGTCGGCGAACTGGCCGATCAGCTTCGCGCTCACGTCGCCGATGAGGCCGCGGCCGAACTGGGCGGCCTTGCCGGTGATGTCCAGGTCGGTGGCGACCTCGACCCTGGTCCCGGCATCCCCGACGGCGTGCAGGGACGCGGTCACCTTCGCCGCGGCGGTGCCGCCGCCCCGGCTGTCGGCGCCGGAGGCGGTGAGCACGACCCGGTGGGCCGCCTCGTCCCGCTCGACGAACCTGCCCTTGCCCTTGAAGGTCAGGCTCACCGGACCCAGCTTGACCTTGACGGTGCCGGCGAAGTCGTCGCCCTCGAACGAGGTGAGCGCGGCGCCCGGCATGCACGGGGCGATCCGTTCGATGTCCAGCAGCACGTCCCAGGCCTGCGACACCGGGACGGGCACGGTGAAACTGTGTTCCAACAGCACGGTCGTCAGACCCCCAGCGCTCGGCGGCACGGCCCGCGCGGTGACCCGGGCCACGCTGTCGACCATAGTCCGCTCCGACCACGGCGCGCAGCACGCTCACCCGTAACCCGCACGGATGCGGCCGCCCGGCGAACCGGACGGCCCCGAACGACGCGACCGCCCGGCGAACCGGACGGTCCTGAACGACGCGGCCACCCCGGCAGACCGGACGGTCCCGAACGACGGGGCCGCCCGGCGAAACCGGACGGCCCCGAACGATGCGCGGACGCGCAGCGGCTCAGATCCCGAGGGCCCGGCACACCGCCCGGCCGGTGAGGACCCGGGCCAGGTCGCGGCGGTAGTCCGCGGAGGCGCTGAGGTCGTCCACCGGCGACGTGCCGGCCGAGACGGACACGCAGGCGGCCGCGACCGCCTCCGCCGTCGCCGGCGCACCGGTCAGCGCCGCCTCGACCTCGACGGCCCGGTGCGGCACCGGCCCCATGTTGGTCAGCGCGACCCGCGCCCCGGAGATGGTCCCGTCGGAGCGGGACACCGCCACCGCCACCCCGACGATCGCCCACGCCTGCGCCATGCGGTGGAACTTCTCGTAGTGCGTCGACCAGCCGTCCACGATGGACAGCCGCACCTCGACGAGGACCTCGTCGGGGGCGAGCGCCGTGGTGAACAGGTCCACCGCGAAGTCGGCGGCGGCGACGGACCGCCGTCCGGCCGGCCCCTGCACGACGTACGTGGCGTCGAGGGCGGCCGCGACCGCGGGCAGGTCCGCGGCCGGGTCGGCGTGCGCCAGGGAGCCGCCGAGCGTGCCGCGGTGCCGCACCTGGCGGTCCCCGACGGTGGCCGCCGCGGCCGCGAGCAGCGGCGCGTGCCGCAGCACGAGGTCCGAGGACGCCACCTCGGCGTGCGTGGTCATGGCGCCGATGACGAGGGTGTCGCCGTCGAGCCGGACGCCGCTGAGCCCGGGCACGCCACCCAGGTCCACCAGCAGGGTCGGCGCGGCCAGGCGCAGCCGCAGCACCGGCAGCAGCGACTGCCCGCCGGCGAGGACCTTCGAATCCTCGGAGGCGCCGAGCGCGGCCACCGCTTCTTCCACTGTGGACGGTTTCAGGTAGTCGAAGGCGACCGGGATCACGACGCACCTCCGCGCTTGATCGCCCGCCACACCCGTTCGGGCGTGCAGGGCATGGTGATGTCGTCGACGCCGTACGAGCGCAACGCGTCGACGATCGCATTGACGACGGCCGGGGTGGAGGCGATCGCACCCGCCTCCCCGACACCCTTGACGCCCAGGGGGTTCGAGGTCGCGGGGGTCTCCGTGCGATCCGTGACGAGGTGCGGCAGGTCGGCGGCGCTGGGGATGGTGTACTCGACGAACGATCCGGTCAGCAGGGTGCCCGAATCGTCGTACACCGCCTGCTCGTGCAACGCCTGCGCGATGCCCTGCGCGACGCCGCCGTGCACCTGCCCCTCGACGATGAGCGGGTTGACGACCTTGCCCACGTCGTCGACGGCGACGTAGCGGTGGATGGTGACGTGGCCCGTCTGGGTGTCGACCAGGGTCGCGCACAGGTGGGTGCCGTGCGGGAACGAGAACGTCTGCGGGTCGAAGGTGGCGTCCGCGTCGAGGGTCGCCTCGACCCCGTCCGGCAGGTCGTGCGCGGCGAACACCGCGAACGCCGTGTCCGCCAGGGTTTTCGCCGCGTCCGGGGTGCCGCGGACGCGGAAGGCGCCGCCGGTGAACTCGATGTCGTCGGGGCTGCACTCGAGCATGTGCGCGGCGACGACGCGGGCCTTGTCGCGCACCTTGCGGCACGCCTCGACCAGCGCCACCCCGCCGACGGCGAGGGACCGGGAGCCGTACGTGTCCAAACCTTTGTGCGAGGTCCGGGTGTCGCCGTGCAGGACCTCGACGTCCTCGAAGGCGACGCCGAGCTCGTCGGCGACGATCTGGCTCCACGCGGTGACGTGCCCCTGCCCGTGCGGGCTGGTGCCGGTGACGACCTCGACCTTGCCGGTCGGCAGGACCCGCACCGACGCGGACTCCCAGCCGCCGGCCGCGTACCGCAGCGCGCCCAGGATCCGCGACGGCGCCAGGCCGCACATCTCCGTGTAGGTGGACACGCCGATGCCGAGCTGGACCGGGTCGCCGGTGTCCCGGCGGCGCTGCTGCTCCGCGCGCAGCCCGGCGTAGTCGAACAGGTCCAGGGCCTTGTCCGTCGCGGCGTCGTAGTCGCCGGAGTCGTACACGAGGCCGGCCACGGTGGTGAACGGGAACTCCTCCGCCTTGATCCAGTTGCGGCGGCGCAGCTCGACCGGGTCGATGCCGAGCTCGTCGGCGAGGTCGTCCATGGCCCGTTCGATGGCGTACGTCGCCTCGGGCCGGCCCGCGCCCCGGTAGGCGTCGGTGATGGTGGTGTTGGTGAACACGCCGACGCACTCGAAGCGGTACGCGGGCACCTTGTAGATCGAGTTGAACATGAAGGCGCCGAGGATCGGCACGCCCGGACCGACGAGACCGAGGTAGGCGCCCATGTTGGCGACGAGTTTCACGTCGATGCCGGTCAGCGTGCCGTCCCGGGTCGCGGTGAGGGTGATGTCCTGGATCTGGTCCCGACCGTGGTGCGCCGACAGCATCGAGTCGCCGCGGGTCTCGGTGTACTTGACCGGTTTCCGCACACGCTGTGCGGCGAAGAACGCGATCATCTCCTCCGGGGTGACCTGCAGCTTCCCGCCGAACCCGCCGCCGACGTCCGGCGCGATGACCCGGATCCGGTGCTCGGGCACGCCGGTGAGCAGCGCGTAGAACACCCGCAGGATGTGCGGGATCTGCGTCGCCGACCAGATGGTGTACTCCCCCATCCCCGGGTCGACCACAACGCTGCGCGGCTCCATGAACGCGGGGATGAGCCGCTGCTGGATGTACTGCCGGTGCAGCGTGACCTCGGCGGCGACGGCCGCGTCGGCGACGTCCGTGCCGGTGCCGGCCTGGGCCGAGTCGAAGATCCAGGTGTACGAGCGGTTCGTGCCCTTGTCCGGGTGCACGAGCCCCTCGTCGCGCGACGCGGCCGCCAGGTCCAGGACCGGGGTCAGCGGCTCGTACTCGACCTCGATCGCCTCGAGCGCGTCGACGGCACTGTCACGGTCGCGGGCCACCACGACCGCGACCGCCTCGCCGTGGTGGCGCACGAATCCGTCGGCGAGCGGCGGCCGGACCGGGTGCACGATGTCCTCGGTGACCGGCCAGGCGCACGGCAGGCTGCCCTGGACGTCGGCGACGTCGGCCGCGCTGAACGCGTCGATGACACCGGGCTGCCGCAGCGCGGGCCGCACGTCGACCGAGACGATGCGCGCGCTCGCGTGCGGGCTGCGCAGGATCGCCAGGTGCAGCATCCCGGGCAGCACGATGTTGTCGGTCCACCGGGTCCGGCCGGTGATGAGCCGCGCGTCCTCCTTGCGCCGGCGCGCCGCGCCGACCTCCCCCGCGGCAGCGGCCGGTTCGACGACCGCGGTCATACCGTCACCTCCGAAGGGAGGACGGCCGTCGCGGCGCCCTGCAAGGCCGCTGCAGCCGACTGCACCGCACGGATGATGTTCTGGTACCCCGTGCAGCGGCACAGGTTTCCGGACAGGCCCGCGCGGATCTCGGCCTCGGTGGGGGCCGGGTTGTCGCGCAGCAGGTCGACCGCGGACAGGATCATCCCCGGGGTGCAGAAGCCGCACTGCAACGCGTGCAGCTCGTGGAACGCCTGCTGCACGGCGTGCAGGGCACCGTCCGGACCGGCGAGGCCCTCGATCGTGGTGACCGCCGTGCCGTCGGCCTGCACGGCCAGGACCGAGCAGCTCTTGACCGAGTGCTGCTCGCCGTCGGCGCTGCCCATGAGGACGGTGCACGAGCCGCAGTTGCTGGTGTCGCAGCCGACGACCGTACCGATCTTGCCTAGGCGTTCTCGAAGGTGATGGACCAGCAGAGTGCGAGGCTCGACGTCGTCGACGTAGCGACTGCCGTCGACGTCGACGCTCACCCGGACTCGATGGGAAGAGGACATGAAGCGCCTCCCGCGGGGACGTGCCGAAACGGCCCGTCGCGCGGCGGACGCACCCGGGCCACTGCCTGATCAGCAGACCCCACAAGCAGTGATCAACGCAACCCTCCGCGGGTCTTGACTTCCACAATTCCTGATCTTCGCGGCCGCCGGGCGGCCCGCCGGGCCGGGCCGCCGAAGTGTCGCATCCATGACACGTGCCCGAGTGTCGGCTGGCGCCGATGTAGGCGAGGATCGATGCATCAACCCCCACGGTGCAGCGCGGCACGAGCTGGAGGCGTTCCTCACCCTTGCTGAGGAGCTGCACTTCGGCCGGACGGCCGTGCGCCTGCACGTGTCGACCGCGCGGATCAGTCAGGCGATCCGGTCCCTGGAGCTGCGCGTCGGGGTGCGGCTGTTCGAGCGGACCAGCCGCCGGGTGTCGCTGCTGCCGGTCGGCCAGCAGCTCCTCGACGACCTTCGCCGCGACCAGCACCCCGACTGCCGGGCCCCGTAGACCTCAGGAGACCTCAGGACACGTCGTGGTGGATGCGGCCCTCGGTGGTCGCGAGGCGGGCGCCCCCACCACCCCACCGACCGGCGATGATCTCCGCGGCGATGCTCACGGCGGTCTCCTCCGGGGTCCGGGCGCCGAGGTCGAGGCCGATCGGCGAGGACAGCCGGGCGAGCTCCTCCTCGGTCACGCCGGCCTCCCGGAGCCGGGCGAGCCGGTCGTCGTGCGTCCGCCGGGATCCCATCGCGCCGATGTACGCGAGCTCCTCCCGCAACGCGACCTGCAGCACCGGCACGTCGAACTTCGGGTCGTGGGTGAGGACGCACACCACGGTGCGGGCGTCGATCCGGCCGGCGTCCAGCTCGGCCCGCAGGTATCGGTGCGGCCAGTCGACGACGACCTCGTCGGCGCCGGGGAACCGCTTCGACGTGGCGAAGACGGGCCGGGCGTCGCAGACGGTGACGTGGTAGCCGAGGAAGTCGCCGATGCGGGCCACCGACGCGGCGAAGTCGATCGCCCCGAAGACGATCATCCGGGCCGGCGGGGCGTACGAGGCGACGAACAGGGTGAGCCCCTCGCCGCGCCGCTCGCCGTCCAGGCCGTAGTGCAGAGTGTCGGTCCGCCCGGCGGCGAGCAGCCCCCTGGCGTCGTCGCCGGCCGCCGCGTCAAGTCGTTCGGAGCCCAACGACCCGGAGGCGTGCGTGGGCCACACCACCATCCGCTTCCCGATCTGCTCCGGCGGCCCCTCGACCACCGACACGACCGCGACCGGGTCCCGCGTGGTGATCGCGGCGGCCACCTCGGCCAGCTCCGGAAACGTCTCCCGCGACACCGGCTCGATCAGCAGCTCGATGATCCCGCCGCAGGTCAGACCGACTGCGAACGCGTCGTCGTCGCTCACGCCGTACCGCTGCACCAGCGGCGAACCGGACTCGACGACCTCACCGGAGAGCTCGTAGACCGCGCCCTCGACGCAGCCGCCGGAGACGCTGCCGACCGCGGTGCCGTCCGGGCCGACGAGCATGGTGGCCCCGGCCGGGCGCGGTGAGCTGCGCCAGGTCCGCACGACGGTGGCCATGCCGACGGTGCGGCCCGACTCCCACCAGCCGAGCAGATCACTGAGAACCTCACGCACGGCGGACCTCCTCAAGGACGGCGTGTAGCGCCGCCACCGTATGCCCCGCTACGAGTGCGTCAACATGCGGGAGCACCGCGGCGAGACCGCCCGCCGTCGGGGCGAACCCGGGCCGGCCGGCGTGCGGGCTGACCCAGACGGTCCGCGCGGCGAGGCGGTGCAGGTGGGCGACGGTGGCGCCGAGGCGGGCGGGGTCGGCGGACTCCCACCCGTCGCTGAAGACGACGACCACGGCGCGGCGGGCGACGCCCCGGTGACCGTCGCGGCGCACGAACGCGGCGACCCCGTCGGCGAGCCGGGTCCCGCCGCGCCAGTCGGGGATGAGCCGGCCCGCCTCGCGCAGCGCTGCCTCCACGTCACGGATCCGCAGCGCCGGGGTGAGCCGGGTGAGGCGCGTGCCGAGCGTGTAGGTCTCCGTCCACCGTGGACGGTGCCGGGTGAAGGCGTGGGCGAGGCGGAGCAGGGCGTCCGCGTACGGCGACATCGACCCCGACACGTCGACGAGCAGGACGAGCCGGCGGGGCCGCGGCGCCCGCACCCGATGCAGCAGCGGCCTGGGCTCGCCGCCGGCCCGCAGCATCGCCCGGACGCTGCGCCGGCGGTCGACGTCGCCGTGCCCGGCCGGGCGGTGCCGGTGCCCAGGGCGGGTGATGTCGGCGGCGGCGACCTGGGCGAGCAGCGCCGCCGCCTCGGCGCGTTCGTCCGCCGACAGCGTGGCGAGGTCGCGATGGCGCAGCAGCTCGGTGTCGGTCGCCCGCACCGCGAGGGCCGGGTCCTGGTCGCCGGCCGCCGCGGACGGCGGCATCGTGGCCCGGAACAGGGACCGCTCCGGCAGCCGCCGCACCTGCCAGGCCGGACCGCGAGCGGCGGATTTCGCACCGGCGAAGGCGGCGTCGTACCGGGCGATGTCCTCCGGCGATCCGCACAGGGTCAGCCGGCCGACCCAGTACGCGTGCCCGACGCCGACCGCGTCGAGGGCCTCGCCGTATGCGGCGAGCCGGTCGAGCGTCACCGGCAGCCCGGCCGCCCGCAGCTTCCCGGCCACCTCAGTGAGCACCGATCACCCCGGTGGCGAGCGCGATGTCCTCGCGGACCTTCAGGACCACGCCGAGAGTGGCGTCGGCGAGCTCGGCCGTCAGCGCGTCCGCGGACAGGGCGCCCAGCGCCGCGGCCCAGTCGATGGCCTCGGCGACCCCGGGCGGCTTGACCAGATCGAGGGTCCGCAGGTGGGCGGTGGCCGCGGCGACCTGCGCGGCGAGGCGCTCGTCGAGCCCGGGCAGCCGCCGCCGCAGGATCGCGGTCTCCCGTTGCGGCGTCGGGTGACCGACCCAGTGGTACAGGCAGCGGCGCTTCAACGCGTCGTGCACCTCGCGGGTCCGGTTGCTGGTGACCACGACGATCGGCGGCACCGCGGCGGTGATCCGGCCGAGCTCGGGCACGGTCACCGCGGCGTCGGCGAGCACCTCGAGCAGGTACGCCTCGAACTCGTCGTCGGCCCGGTCGACCTCGTCGACGAGCAGGACGCACGGTGCCCGCTCGACCGCCTGCAACAGCGGCCGGGCCAGCAGGAATCGGCGGTCGTACAGGTCCGCCTCCAGGTCGGCGGCGGACAGCGTGCCGTGCGCCGCGGTCTCCACCGCGCGCAGGTGCAGGACCTGGCGGGCGAAGTCCCAGTCGTACAGGGCGTGCGAGGCGTCCAGACCCTCGTAGCACTGGAGCCGGATCAGCTCCACGCCCGCGGTCTCGGCGAGGGCGGCCGCGAACGCGGTCTTGCCGACGCCGGCGTCGCCTTCCAGGAAGATCGGCCGGTGCAGGCGCAGCGCCAGGAAGCCCGCCATCGCGAGCCCCTCGTCGGCGAGGTAGCCCGCGTCGGCCAGGCCGGCCGCCAGCGCGGCCGGAGACTCGAAGTCCGGCACCGCTCCACTATGCGCCTCGCCGTGATCGTCGGCTACTGCTCCGGCGGCACATCGAGGTCGGTGTCGTCGGCGATGTCCTCGCACGGCACCGTCTGGACCAGGTCGGTGTGGGCCACCAGATACGCCCGCGCGCCGACGTCAGCGGTCGCGAGGGTGGCGACACCGGCCCAATGGTCTCTTCCCAGGATCACCGGATGGCCGCGTTTTCCGTGGTACGTCGCTGTCACAAGCGACTTCGGCCCGCCCTCGGCCGCGGCGAGCAACCTGGCCACCGCGTCGGGTCCGATGCCGGGCGTGTCGACCAGCAGCACCGCGACCGCGTCGGCCGCGTCGTCCTCCGCCATCGCCGCCAGGCCGGCCCGCAACGACGAGCCCATGCCGCTCTTCCAGGTCGGGTTGTCCACCAGCCGCGCGTCGCCGAGCTGCGCCTCCGCGCGGACCCGCGCCGACTCGGCGCCGAGGACCACGACGATGCGCGCGCAGCCACCGTCGCGCAGCGTCGCCACGGCGCGCTCGACCAGTAACCGGCCGTCCTCGTGGCGCACGAGGGCCTTGGGCCCGCCATACCGGCGGCCACCACCTGCGGCGAGAACCAGTCCGACGATCGTGCTCAGCGGAACTCCTCGGGTGCTCCTTTTAGTGCTACACCGGCGCGAGGCTCAGCGTAATACCGTCGGTAGGCTCCTTGCTCATGGCCCTGCACGATCACTGTTCGTATTGCGGTGTCGCCTATGCGTCGGGGGCACCGTGGCCCCGCGTGTGCGCCTCCTGCGGCGAGACGACCTGGCGAAACCCGCTGCCGGTCGCGGTCGCGCTCCTGCCGGTGGAGACCGACGACGGCCGCGGCCTGGTCCTCGTGCGCCGCGACATCGAGCCGATGCGTGGCGAGCTGGCGCTGCCGGGCGGCTTCATCGAGCTCGGTGAGACCTGGCAGGAGGGCATGGTCCGGGAGCTGCGCGAGGAGACCACCCTGCTCGCCGACCCGGCCGACGTGCGCCTCTTCGACGTGCAGAGCACCGCCCAGGGCAACCTCATCGTCTTCGGCGTCCTCCCCCCGCGCCCGCTGTCCGCGATCCCGTCGTCGGTGGCGACGGAGGAGTCCCTCGGCTTCGAGATCGGCGTCGGCCCGCAGCCCCTGTGCTTCCCGACCCACACCGACGCCATGGCCCGCTACCTCGCCACCACCGACTGGTGACCCCCACCCGTGATCCGGAAGACCTTGTGTACCCAGAGGTGCCCAGGGTCTTCCGGATCACGGGAGGGGCCGGCGCTACTTGGCGTCCGCGTAGCAGGGCACCACGGCGACGTCGAGCGGGAACCGGACCGGGGTCTCCCCGAACAGCAGCCGCCGCGCCTCGTCGCCCGCGGTGTGGACGGCCGCGACCACCGCGTCCGACTCCCCCTCGGGGCAGTGCACCACGAACTCGTCGTGCTGGAAGAACACCAGCTCCGCGGATAACGAGGCGAGGTGTGAGCGGAGGCGGGCGAGCAGGACCAGGGCCCACTCGGCCGCCGTGCCCTGGATGACGAAGTTACGGGTGAACCGGCCGCGGGCGCGGCCCTTCGCGCCGCCGCGGGCGTCGACCTCCAGGCCGGGCTCGTCGAAGCCCTCGCGCCAGCTGACCGACGACGGGGGGCAGGTGCGGCCGAGCCAGGTGCGCACGAGCCCGCCGGACTCGCCGGTGCGGGCGGCCTCCTCGACGAGGTCCCAGGCCGTCGGGTAGAAGCGGCGCAGTGCGGCGAGGGCGGGGGCGGCGTCGCCGCCGGTCTGGCCATACATGGCGCCGAGGAGGGCCACCTTGGCCTTCGCGCGGTCGCCGTCGAACGCGTCGGCGGCGAGGGCGGCGTAGAGGTCGCCGGCGGCGCCGGCCTTGGCGAGGCGGTGGTCGGCGGAGACGGCGGCGAGGATGCGGGGCTCGAGCTGGCCGGCGTCGGCGACGACGAAGGTCCAGCCGGGGTCGGCGACGACGGCTCGGCGCACGACCCGCGGGATCTGCAGGGCGCCGCCGCCGCGGGTGGCCCAGCGGCCGGAGACGACGCCGCCGGGGATGTATTCGGCGCGGAATCGGCCGCCGGTGACCCACTGGTCGAGCCAGGACCAGCCGTGCGCGACCCAGAGCCGGTAGAGCTCCTTGTATTCCAGCAGGATCGGCACGGCGGGGTGGTCGACGTGCTGCAGCTCCCAGCGGCGGGTGTTGCGCAGCGTGATGCCCTGCCGGGCGAAGGCGCGCAGGACCTCGGCCGGCGAGTCGGGGTGGACGCGGGCGCCGAACGCCTCGTTGAGCCGGGCGTTGAGCTCGACGAGCCGGGCCGGCGGCGCGCCCTCGATCGGTGAGGGCGGGCCGAGCAGGTCGCGGAGCAGGGCGTCGTGCACGTCGGGCCGCCACGGGAGGCCCGCAGCACCCATCTCGACGGCGACGAGGGCGGCGGCGGACTCGGCGGCGATGAGGGTGCGCATGGCGCCGCCGCCGGGTGCGAGGGAAGCGGCGGCCGCGGCGCGGGTGCGCTGGGCGGCGTGGACCGCCAGGACGGCGTCGAGCGGCAGCTCCGGGACCGCCGCCATGAACATGTCGTCGAAGAGGGAGTCCTGGGCGCCGCCGGGCGGCAGGGCCGCGCGGGCCGGCGGGTCCGGCGGCACGGGGGCGCCGGTGAGCCGGGCGTGGGCGGCCGCGAGGGAGCGGGGCTGGCCCCAGTGCCCTTCGGCGCCGAGCAGGAGGGCCTCGGCGAGCTCCAGGTCGTGGCACCGCTCGACGCGGACGCCGGCGGCGAGGAGCCGGGGATAGAGCTCGGCGGTGGAGGGCCACAGCCAGCGCGGGCTGTCCCGGGCCTCGATCGCGGCGATGGCGGTGGCCAGGTCGTCGACCCTGCGCTCGGAACCGGCAGGCGTGCCGTCGTCGGCCAGTGGTCGCAGCAGACCACCGGCACCTGAGGGCATCACCGCGACAAGCACGACCGCATTACATCGCACACCCCCGACAGTTTTCGAGAAACCGCCGGGGGTGCGCGTGCCTTTGGTGGGTTACTTCACTGCGCCGGCGGTGAGGCCGGCCTGGATCTGCCGCTGGAAGATCATGTACATCACGATCATCGGCAGGATCGAGATCGTCAGGGCGGCGAACAGGCCTGCCCAGTCGGCTTCATATCCCGCAGAGGTCGAGATCTCCTGGATGCCCTGCGTGAGCACCCACTTGTCCCTCGCGCCGGCCATCAGCACCAGGGGCAGCAGGAACTGCCCCCACTGGCCGATCAGGTTGAAGATCGTGAGGCTGATCAGGCCTGGCTTGGCCATGGGGAGCATGACCGAGAAGAACAGCCGGGTGTGCGAGGCGCCGTCGATCGTCGCCGCCTCGGCCACCGAGTTCGGCAACGACCGGAAGAACGAGGTCAGGAAGAAGATCGTGAACGGCAGCGAGTACGCGATGTACACGACGATCAGGCCGGTGTACGTGTTGAGCAGGCCGAGCTGCTTGACCTGGAAGAACAGCGGCACGACCGCGAGGAACGGCGGGAACGCGATGCCGGCCACGAACAGGAAGTAGATGACCCGGTTGCCGACGAACTTGTACCGCGCCAGGACATAGGCGGCCATGGAGCTCAGCAGCATCGTGCCGAACGTCGCGAGCGTGACGACGAAGACGCTGTTGAGCACGTACGTGCCGACGTGCGCCTTGGTCCAGGCCCGGCTCCAGTTCTCCCAGCGCAGGTGGTCCGGCACGGTCCACGGCGAGCTGAAGATCTCGGTCGTGTTCTTGAACGACGCCAGGAACACCCACAGCAGTGGAATGATGATCATCAGGGCCCAGATGGCCAGGAACACGTGGCCGATGCCGCCGGCCACATTCAGCTTGCGGCGCGGGCGCTCACTCTTCGGCACCACGCGGGCGCCCTGCCCGCCGCTGCGCTGGCCCGGCGCGTCGCGGCCGATGATTGCAGTCATGTCTCGGCCTCTCAGTACTCGTAGGACTCACGACGGGTGAGCCGCAGCGTGAACGCGGCGAACACCAGCGACAACACGCACAGCGCGACACCATAGGTGGCAGCGTCGCCGTAGCGGTTCTGCTGCATGTTGTTGTAGATCTCCAGGCCCAGCACGGTCGTCGCGCCGTCGGGCCCGCCGTTGTCCTGGGCGAGGACCGACACGATGGCGAACGCGTCGAAGGCCAGGATGCCGAGGTAGACCCAGGCGGTCTGGATCGTGTCCCACAGCAGCGGCAGCGTGACGCGGAAGAACAGCGACACCTTGGACGCGCCGTCGAGCTCGGCGGCCTCGTAGATCTCGGCCGGGATGTTGGCCATGCCGGCGGAGAAGAGCACCACGTAGAAGCCGACCGCCTGCCAGACCAGCACCGCGATGAGCGCGGGCAGCGCCAGGTTCTTCTCGATCAGGAAGCCGATGGGCTTGTCGAGCCCGGCCTTCAACAGCACACCGTTGATCAGGCCGGACTCGTTGGGCCGGTACACCGTCGCGAACAGCACGCCGATGACCGGCACGGCGAGGACCTGGGGGAGGAAGAACACCACCCGGTAGAACCCTGAGCCCCAGACCCCCGCCGTCTTGCCACCCCTGCCTTTGCCCCCCACGTTGAGGAGGAAGGCAAAGAACAGGGCGAATGCGATCGTGGCCAGCGGCAGGAGGACGAGTATGACTGCGTGGTGCTCCAACGCCTGGTAGAACCGGTCGGCGTGCAGCATCCGATCATAGTTCTCCAGCCCGACCCATCGCTTCTTGGTGAAGCCGCGCCACTGGTAGAACGACAGATTGATCGTCTGCACGTACGGCCACAGGACGAAATACGAGTAGAGCGTTACCGGCGCAACCAGGAACCCCAGAATGAAGGGGACTCTCCCATGCCGCATGATCAGGCTCCGATCAGCGCTTGAACTTGGTGATCGACGAGTCCTTCTTGATCTCGTCGGCCTTCTTCTGGATACGCTCGACGAACGCGTCGGCCTTGATGCGACCGAACATCAGCTCGTTGGTGGCGGTGCGGGCCTCCTTGTCGAGGTCCTTGTACCAACCGTCGAAGAAGATGTTGAAGACCTCCTGGCCGGCGGCCTTCAGCGCGTCCTGCGACGACTGCGTGCCGGGGGTGAAGGTCAGGCCCTCGGTGCTGCCCAGAACCACGGTAGGCGCCTTGACGACCTCGGTGAAGCCCTTGCCGCCCGCCTTCGACAGCATCTGGCGCATGTACTCCAGGCCGCCCTTGGGGTTCTTGCTCTTCGCCAGGACCATGTAGCCCTCGCCGGCGGTCGCGCGCAGCGCCGTCGACTTGAGCTTGTCCGAGCCGGTGATGCTCGGGGTGGTCGCCATCTGGTACTTGAAGCCCTCGGGTGTGTCCTTCTTCTGCTCGTTCTCGAGCCAGTCACCCGACGGGTACATCGCCAGCTGGTACTGGTTCTGCTTGAGCTGGACGTCGGTGTGCTTCAGACCCTCGGCGCCCTGCAGGTTGTACTTGGCACCGATCTCGGCCCACGCCTCGGCGGCCTGCTTGACCGCGTCGGTCTTCCAGGCACCGTCCTCGAGGTTGTCGATGTTCTTGAGGACGTCCGCGCCACCGATCTTCGCGGCGCTGGTGAGGATGATGTTCCACTGGTAGTACGCGGCGTTGGCACCGGCGTACGCGTACGGCGCGATGCCCTTGGCCTTGATCTTGTCGCAGAGCGCGGTGAACTCGCTCCACGTCTTGGCCGGCGCCCAGCCGTTGTCCGTGAAGAGCTTGCCGGAGTACCAGATGCCGAACACGGTCGACACGTAGTACAGGACGTACGGCTTGCCGTTGAACGAGCCGGTGTCGACGGTGCCGGGGACCAGGGTGTCCCGGACCTTCTTCGACGGGTCGTCGACCGACGGCGCGTCGAACAGGGCGGTCAGGTCCTGCAGCTGGCCGTCGGCGACGAGCGCGCCGAAGTCCAGGGACTTCTCACCGGAGTTGTTCACGAACTCCGGCGCGTTGCCGCCCGCGATGAGGGGCTGCACCAGGGTGGAGATGGCCTGGCTGGACTGGTGCTTGACCTCGGACTTCGGGTGCGCCTTCTTGTACAGCGGCTCGTGGACGTCCGTGGCGTACTTGTCGCCGTAGCCACCGTTGAAGATGACGACGTTGATCGGCTGGTCCTCGGGGGCACCCAGCGGGTTGGCCGCGCTGGTGGCACCGGAGTTGGGGGTGCTCGTCTCGTCGTCGCTGCCGCTGTCGGCGCACGCGGCGAGGAAGCCCGCCGCGGGCGTGGCGACGAGGCCGGCGACGGCCGCGCGCTGGAGGACGGTCCGCCGCGAGAGCGCGTTTGGCTGCTGCGACGGGGACTCGGGGGTAACGGACATGATCTGTCTCCTCGGTTCGGGTCAGGCGGTGCGCCGGACACGTCCGGCGTACCGCGACTCGAGGGTGTGGTTGTGCTCGTCCCCGCCGGGGACGTTCGCGGACAGGTAGACGGGAGCTACCTCGCCCGCAGCCTCGATGCGTCGCACGACCTCGGCGACCACCAGCTGCGCCATGAGCGCGTTGGTGACCGATGAGACCGGGCAGACCGCGCCGCCGCTATCCAGCGACAGCAGTGCGTCGCCGTACGGCGCGCCGTTGTCCAGCACGACGTCGGCAATATCGGCGAGTCGCTGGCCGGACGGGTGCCTGGGGGACACCCGCTCGGTGTGCTCGACCGACGTGATTGCGATCAACTTGTGTCCGCGCTGCTTGATCAGCAGCGCCATCTCGACGATCCCCCCGTTGATCCCGGACTGTGAGGCCATCACGAACACGTCCTCGGGACGCGGCGCGGCGATCTCGTACAGCTGGTGGGCGATCCGGGGATCGCGCTCCAGCTTCTCGTCCTCGAGGATCTGCGGGTCCTGGCCCCCGTAGACGACCAGGTCCCGCAGGAGGATCTTGTTCGTCGGCACGAGCCCGCCGGCGCGGCCGGCGAAGTCCACCGCCACCGCCTCGGAGTGCCCGGTGCCGAACGCCTGGAGGAGGCCACCGGCGCGCAGCGCGGTGACGATGTGGTCGGCCGCCTGGCTGACGTTGCCGGCCTGGGTGACGACGATCCGGTCGATGACCGCCTGGATCGCCGACACGTATCCGTGAGCAGTGACGGTCATGCGCTTGCCTCTTTCCCACTGGCCGACCGGTGACCGGCGACCGCCTGCGCGGTGACGCTGAAGGCCGCGTGCGCGCGTTCGTGCGTGCGCTGCGCCACCGCGATGTACAGCAGGTCCAGCACCACCAGCTGGGGGTGCCGGGCGGAAAGGGCATCGGGCCGGAAGGTCGTCGCCTGCGTCGCGGTGAGCATGACGATGTCGGCGACCTCGGCGAGCGGCGAGCGCGGGAAGCTGGTCAGCGCGATCGTGGTCGCGCCCCGGCTGCTCGCCTCGGCGATCATCTCGATGGTCTCGCGGGTCTGGCCGCTGTGCGAGACGCCCAGCGCCACGTCGCCGGGCTTCAGCAGCGAGGCACTGGCCAGGCCGTTGTGCACGTCGGCCCACGCCCACGCGGCGATGCCGATGCGGTGCAGGCAGAACTGCATCTCGCCGCCGACGAGGGCACTGCCGCTGGCGCCGTAGATGTCGACCCGCTCGGCCCGGGCGATGGCCTCCGCGGCGCGCTCGACCTCGGTGAGGTCCAGCAGCGAGGCGGTGTCGTGCATCGCCTGGGTGTCGGCGGCCATGATCTGGCCGAGGACCCGCTGCAGGGGGTCGGTCGGCTGGATCTCCCGGCCGATGTCCATCGTCCAGCCGCCGGTCCGCGACGCGCGGCCGGTCTCGCCGGCGATGGCCAGCCGCAGTTCGGCGTAGCCGACGAAGCCCAGCGCCCGGCAGAAGCGGGTCACGGTCGCCGGTGAGGTGCCGCTGCGCTCGGCCAGCTCGACGATCGTCGAGCGGGCGGCCGCGGCGGGGTCGGCGAGGATCAGCTCGGCGACCCGCTGCAGGGCGCCGGTGAGCTCGGGCAGCTGCGCCCGGACCTTCGCCAGCACGCTGTCGCCGGTGACGATGGCCGGGAACCCGTCCATCGCGCCGGACAGCGGCCCTGCGGGAATTGACGACACGGGCGAGGCACTGACAGCGGAGTGCACCGCCGTCGTGAGCTCCTCGCGAGATGTCATGTCGTTCCCTTTCAGCAAAGTTCCTTAACTGTTAGTGGTAAAAGTTCTTACTGAGGGGCCCTTCTTGTCAAGGAGTTGGGTGAAGTTTTCAAACTGTTACCTAAGAAGTGGATCTTAAAGAGAGCTAAAAGCCCTGCTCAGAGCACCTCGACACATGGCGGTAACAGAACCTCCACGCCCCGGCCAACCCGACCAAGAAGACCAGACCCAACGGGGTGATCGTCAGGGCGATCCGCAGATATAGCCCGTTTTGTTACATGCGGGGAACCCGGGATGATCGGTGGTTTTCACGAGGAAGGGCCGAACAAGCCCTTTCGGCCCTTTCGACCCGTGTGTGCGCACCTCAGCTGGTAGCGCTCCCATTTCCGTCCGCACATTGGTCAAAATTTCCAAACGCGCCCCGTCGCGCCCCGGAAACGTCACCCTGCGTAACCGGGCGAGGACCGCACATTCGCGCGCTGGTATTTTCACGTCGCTTCGATATGCTGTCCGGCGATGTTGACGGCGCCGCGACGGATCCTTACCTTCCTGGCCACCACACTCATGCTCGTGGTGGCGTTCGCCGACCCCGCCTCGGCCGAGCCCGGCGAGGACGGTGGCAGCAACCTCACTGTCCGTCAGGCACTGGACAAGGCCCTGGGCGAGTACAACGACGCCAAGGGCCGCCTGGACAAGTCCGTCGCCGACCAGACCGCGATCGAGGCGGAGCTCGGCAAGACCCAGGCACGGCTGGCGGAGCTGGAGGTGTCGGCCGGCTCGGTCGCCGCCGCCGCGTACCGTGGCCGCCGCGTCAGCCTCGTGAACGTGATGATCGGCAGCGACAACCCCAATGAGCTGCTGCACGACATGTCCACGATCGAATACATGGTCTCGCGCGACGACCAGGCCCTGCGCGAGCTGGCCGAGACGCGCAAGAAACTGGAGCAGCAGAAGGCCGACATCGCCGCGGCGGTCGCCAACCAGCAGGCCCAGCTGAAGATCATGGAAGCGAACAAGAAGACCGCCGAGGACGCGCTGAAAAAGGCCGGCGGCGGCGGGGCGACCACCGGCGCGCCGACCGGTGGCGTGGTCACCACCAAGCCGGTCGCGCGCAACTCCGACGGGTCGTACCCGTCGGAGACCTGCATCAAGGGCAACGACCCGACCACCGGCAACTGCATGTCGGCCCGGATGCGCAACGCCTACAACGAGGCCCGGCTGGCCGGTTTCACCCACTACACGTCCTGCTACCGCAGCGGCGGCGGTGGCGACCACCCGCTCGGCAAGGCCTGCGACTTCTCCGCCAACAAGAGCACGTTCGTCAACGCCCGGGCGACCGGTGACGACCTCGCCTACGGCAACAAGCTGGCCGCCTGGTGCGTGGCCAACGCGAAGAACCTCGGCGTCAAGTACGTCATCTGGTACAAACGGATCTGGCAACCCAGCAGCGGCTGGAAGTCCTACGGCGGCGACGGCACCCCCGCCGGCGACCACTACAACCACGTCCACCTGTCGATGCAGTGACTCAGTCCCTGAGCGCGTCCAGGGCCAGCAGCGCCACGTGCAGTGACAGGCACACCTGCACCGAGTCCAGATCGGCACCCAGAACCCGGCTGATGCGGGCCAGCCGCTCGTAGAACGCCGGCCGGGACAGGTGGCTGTGCTCGGCCGCAGCGGACTTGTTCCGGCCGCACTCCAGGTAGCTGCGCAGCACGCCGAGCAGCTGCTCCCGCGGGTGCCGGACGTCATACGCGAGCAGTGGGCCGAGCTCCTGCTCCACGAACGTCTGCAGCCGCGGCTCGTCCCGCAGCATGTGCAGCAGGCCCGGCAGGCCCACGTCGGCGACGCGGAGCACCTCCTCCGGGCTCGACGCGGTGTGGCGGACCGACATCGCGACCTGGCTCGCCTCCAGCAGCGACCGGCGCGCCTCCTTCGGCGTCGCCACCCCCTCCCCCGCCGCCACGACCACGTCACCGTCGGCGAGGGCCCGGACCCGCGCCGCGAGGCGCCGCAGCGCGTCCGGCTCCTCCTCGGCGGTCCGCAGCGTGAGCAGGACCCCGGTGTTCCCGTCGTCGAGCGCCCCGGCGAGCCCGGCCAGGGACGTGTCCCGCAACGCCCGCGCGGCCACATCCGCGGGGCAGGCACGGATCACCACCCCGATGAGATGCCGGCGCTCCAGGTGCACCCCCAGCGCCTTCGCCCGCACGACCACGTCCCCGACCGGCACGGTGTGTGCCAGCAGCGCGGCGAGCAACGCGGACTGGCTCTGCCGCTCCAGGTCGTCGCGCTGGGTGAGCCGCACCAGCGCCAGCGTCGCCGCGGCCCGCTCGATGAGCGTGATGTCGCGGTCCCGGGCCACCTGCCGCCGGATGAGCAGACGCCCCCAGTCCTGCCCGCGCGCCCCGACGACGGTGACGAGCCAGCCGGCCTCGGCGTCGTGCCCGGTCCGCCCCGGCGGCTGCACCGCCCGCGAATGCGACTCCCAGTTGGCCAGCAGCAGCTCCGCCGAGCCGCCCGCCGCGTCGTAGGCGAGGACCTGCCGCGACAGGTTCTCCAGCACGACCGGCGCACCGGCGAGCGCCGCGGTCTGCGCGACCACCTCCGCCGGTGCCGCCCCCTCGACCGACAGGTCCGTGAACCGCTGGTGCAGCTCGGCGGTGGCCCGCAGCTCGGCCAGCTGCGCGTCCACGATCATGCCGTGGACCGCCTGGGTGATGAGCACGAACGGGGTGCCGCGGTGCAGCTCGACGAGCGGGAACCCGAGCTCCTCCGCGGTGCGGACCATGACCGCCGGCAGCCGCTGCGAATACCGCCGCCCCATCTCCACCGCGAGGCCGCACGCCCCGACGTCGGCGAGGTCGGTGATGAAGCGGCGCAGCCCCGCGTCTTCGGGCGGCAGCCCGATCCCGGTGATGAGGATCAGCTCGCCGCCGCGCAGCAGGGTGGCGATGTCGGGCACCTCGGAGCTGTGCACCCACCGGACGGCCTGGTCGAGGCCGCGCTCCCCCGCCACGACCCGGGGCGCACCGTTGCGGACCGGATCGAGCTCGAGCACTTCACGAACGGTGGGGAACATCAGCGCGGATGCTACAACCGCCGGGCGCTGTGGCAGCGCCCGGCGGTTGCGGACGCGGTTACGTGACGGTGACCGTCACCGACGTCGCGTGCGGTGCGCCCGCACTGTCGATGATGGTCAGCCGGGTCGTGAACGTGCCGGTGCGGTTGTAGGCATGGGTCGTCGTCGCGCTGGTGGTGCTGGTGAACAGCGGTGCGTTGTCACCGAAGTCCCACTCGTACTTCACGATGGTGCGGCCCGCCGGCGGTGTGGCGACGCCGCTGAAGGACACGGTGCGCGGCCCGCCGGTGGCCGGTGACGCCGACCCGGTGAGGGTGGCCCCGGTCTCCTGTTTGACGCCGGCCCCGTTGAACCGCAGCCAGTCCACCGACATCAGATAGGTGCCCGCCGGCGGTGGCGTCGCCGGGTTCTTGAACACCACGTACAGGTTGAACGTGCTGCCCGGGTTGGTGAGGTTCGCCGTCGGGGAGATGAGGTTGTCGTAACTGCCGGAGCTGGGCACGGCCAGCGTGCCGAGCAGCGCGCCGGTCGTTGAGCCGTTGCGGAACTCGATCGTGCCGCCGTAGACGCTGCTGACGCCGGCGGTCACCGAGCCGATGCCCTTGAAGTTGACGTTGCTGTACGCAAGCCAGTCGTTGTTGTCGATGTCGCCGACGCGCTTGCCGGCATGGGCCGAGGCGCGGTCGAAGACGGTGACGCCGGAGCTGCTGGTGAGGTGTTCGGCCTCGGTGCTCTTGGCGCGCAGCCGGACCTGGGTCGAGCCGGTGAGCGCCGGCACGCCGCCGGTCGCGCCGCCGTCGGTGTACTGGGCGGTGAGCACGGTGTACAGGTTCTGGCCCGGACCGTGCCCGTCGCCGGCGCCGGAGTCGGTGATGATCAGCCCCGAGCAGCCGGTGTAGTTGTCCAGCGGGTGGGCGTGGGTGTCGTGGCCGAGGAGGCTCTGGGTGACGACCCGCGAACAGACGACGGAGGCGTCCTCGGGGTCGGTGACCGTGACCGTGTAGGGGATCCGGTCGCCGAAGTCGGCGAACCCGCCGTTGGGCACGCTGATCGTGACCGTGGGCCGGGTGTTGCCGGCGGTGATCTGGGTCGTGGCCACGGCGGTGAGGCCGTTCGCCGGGTTGCGCACCGTCAGCCGGGCGTTGAACTGGCCCTTCGTGGTGTACGTGTAGGACGGGTTGGCCGCCGTGGAGTCGGTGGTGCCGTTGCCGTCGAAGTCCCAGGCGTACGTGACGCCCGCGCTGGAACCGGCGCTGGAGAACGTGACGGCGAGCGGGGTCGGCCCGGAGTCCTTGTTCGCGGCGACCTTGGCGACCGGGGCGCTGCCGTTGGCCGTGTAGTCGATGCGGTAGATCCCGGCGCCGTCGTTGGTGCCGCCGCGCCCGGATCCGGTGCCCGAGCCGAAGTCGATGACGTACAGCGACCCGTCGGGGCCGAACTCCGCGTCGAACGGCTGGATCCAGGAGAAGTCGGGGAAGAGCGGGTTGATGGACTGCAGGTCGCCGACCTTGGTCGGGCCGAACCGGGCGTCGGTGAACGTCTGCGCGGTCTTGTGGATCGACAGCGTCTTGAACCACGTGCGGGTCAGCTCGTAGACGATCCACTTGTTCTCGTAGTACTCGGGGAACTTCGTCGCGCGGGTGTTCGCCGGGTCGTAGTCGTAGACGGGTCCGGACATCGGTCCGCCGCCGCCGGTGCCGAGCTCGGGGAACTGGGTCGAGGCGGAGTACGCGTACCAGACCAGCGCCCCGCGGGCGGCCGGCAGGCTGGTCAGGCCGGTGTTGTTGGGCGAGTTGTTCACCGGGGCCGCGCAGTTGAACTTCGCCCCGGCCGTGCTGGTGGCGAAGTTGTAGTCGTTGAACGGGGTGTTGTTGCCGATGCAGTACGGCCAGCCGTAGTTGCCGGCCGAGGTGACCCGGTCGAACTCAACCGTGCCCTCGGGCCCGCGGTTGGCGTCGGCGGCCCGGGCGTCCGGGCCGTAGTCGGCGACGAGCACGGCGTTGGTCAGCGGGTCGACGCTGATCCGGAACGGGTTGCGGAAGCCCATCGCGTAGATTTCCGGCCGGGTCTTGGCGGTGCCCGGCGCGAAGAGGTTCCCGGCCGGGTTGCTGTACGTGCCGTCCGCGTTCGGCCGGATCCGCAGGATCTTGCCCCGCAGGTCGTTGGTGTTGCCGGCGGTGCCCTGCGCGTCCCAGGCGCGGCGGCCGGAGCGCTCGTCGATCGGGGTGTAGCCGCTGGACTCGAACGGGTCGGTGTTGTCGCCGATCGCCGCGTACAGCAGGCCGTCCCGGCCCATCGCCAGCCCGCCGCCCATGTGGGAGTTCGCGCGGCCCTCGCCGCGCCAGGTGGGGATGGTCAGCAGCACCTTCGGGTCGGTGGCGGCGGTGGCACCGATCGTGTACCGGGCGATGTTGATCTGTTTGGAGACCTTGTCGGTGTAGAGCAGGTAGACGAACTGGTTGGTGGCGAAGTTCGGGTCGGCGGTGAGCCCGAGCAGCCCGTCGGACTGGGTCAGCAGGTCCGAGGTGTACCCGAAGTCCAGCAGGGTGGTCACCGCGAGGGTGTCCTGGTTGATCGCCTTGAGCTGGCCGGTGCGCTGGATGTACAGCACCCTGCGGTCCGGCAGGACGGCCAGCTCGAACGGGTCGGAGAGGTTCTGGTTGACCAGCGGGACCCGCTGGAAGTTGCCGGTCTTCGTCGCGCCGCACTCACCGGCGACGGCCCCGGCCGCCCACTCGATGCCGCCGCGCAGGTGCTCCAGGAACGCGGGCTCGCTGAAGGAGGAGCTGCTGTGGCCGCCGGCGGTGTACCAGGAACGGCCGCCGTCGTAGTTCTGGCACCAGGAGTAGGCGTGGTCGACGCCCTCGTTGAGCCCGGAGATCCCGTCGCGGACCTTGATCTGGGCGAGGGTGTGCACCTTGCCGGTCGGGTTGGTGATCCAGTTGTACCACTCCTCGCTGCGCTCCCACAGCTCCGGCAGGTTCTTCGTGGACGGGTGCGCGCGGTCGAGGACCTTGATGCGTCCCGGGTACACCCCGCCGGTAGCGCTGAAGTCGGGGTGGTTCTCGAAGATGGTCCCGACCAGGCCTTCGTACCAGGTCCAGTCGCGCTCGCTGGCGGTGGCGGCGTGCAGGCCGACCCATCCCTTGCCGGCGCGCACGAAGTTCTGCAACGCGGTGCGCTGGGCGGCGTTGAGCAGATCCCCGGCGGCGGGCGTGGAGTTGGTGTTGTTGAACACCAGCGCGTCGAAGCGGGCGAGGTTCGCGTCGGTGAACGCGGCCGCGTCGGTGGTCGCCTCGACCTCGAAGTTGTTGGCGGTGCCGAGCTGCTGGATCGCGGCGATGCCGGCCGGGATCGAGTCGTGGTAGAAGTTCGTGGTCTTCGAGAACACGAGCACGCGGAAGCGTGCGGCCGCGTGGGCCGGTGTGGCGGTGACGGGCAGGATCAGGGAGACCGCCGCGAGCGTGGCGAGGCACGCGCGGCGGAAGTGTCGTCGCATACGGCACTCCAGTAGTTTCGAGCGCGAACACACTGAGGAACGCGCTTTCCCGGGCCGCCGACTGCTCGTAGCGTAGGGCGACCATTCGATGCCGTCAATGGATCCGATGACTAGGATCAATACGTTCTTGCCTGAACCCGGACCACCGCCTAAAGTGCAGGAAAGCGCTTGCCTGCGGCGGGGCATCGTGGCTCGGAGGTTTCCTCGAACGCGGCCTCGAACACCCGACGGACGGAGTGCTGATGTGAGTGTGTCCAGTTCGGTCCGGCCATCCCTCAAGACGGACCAGGACGCCGGAGACATCCGAACCGAGCGGCGCATCGGCGTGCGCCTGCGGCGGTTCATCGGGTCGCTGTGGCGCCCTGCCCTGGTCCTGTCCGGCCTGTTCGCCGTCTGGTGGTTCATCAGCTGGCGCGAGCTCGTCGCCCCGTACCTGATCCCGCCACCGGCGGAGGTCTGGACGATCTTCCACGACGAGTTCGGGTTCCTGATGCGCCAGACCTGGGTGACGTTCTACGAGACGGTGCTGGGCTTCATCCTGGCCGCCGTGCTCGGGCTGCTCACCGCCGTGCTCATCGTCTACTCCCGGACGCTGGACAAGGCCGTCTATCCCCTGGTGCTGTTCGCCCAGGTCATCCCGAAGATCGCCATCGCGCCGCTGCTCATCGTCTGGTTCGGTTTCGGGCTCACCCCGAAGATCGTCCTGGCGGTGCTCATCGCGTTCTTCCCGGTGGTCATCTCCGGCGTCGCCGGCCTGCGCTCGACCGACCCCGAACTGCTGGACCTGTCCTCGACGATGGGTGCCGGACAGTGGAAGACGTTCCGGAAGATCCGCTTCCCGAACGCGCTGCCACACCTCATGTCCGGGCTGAAGGTCGCCGTGACGCTCGCCGTCACCGGCGCGGTCGTCGGCGAGTTCGTCGGCGCCAGCGAGGGCCTCGGCTACGTGCTGCAGGTGGCCAACGGCAACCTCAACGCGGCGATGCTCTTCGCCGACCTGCTGCTGATGTCCGCCATCGGCATCGTGCTGTTCGCGGTCGTCGAGATCGCGGAGGCGCTGCTCATCCCGTGGCACGCCAGCCGGCGCCGGCCGGTCACCCTCACCACCTCGTGATCGCCGCCCCGATCAGCGCAGGTCGTCCAGCCGATCCTCCAACCCACACCCCGAGCACAGGAGGAGCACGTCCATGAGGTCCTTCATCGCACGTACCGCCGCCGCCGTCCTGCTGCTGAGCCCCATCGCCGGCACTGCCGCCTGCGGCGCCGACAAGGCCGCCGAGCCGGGCAAGGCCGCGGCCGGCAGCGAGAAGCTCACACTGACCCTCAACTGGGTCCCGTACGGCGAGCACGCGCCCTTCTACTACGGCCTGAAGAAGGGCTACTACAAGGCCGAGGGCATCGACCTGGAGATCAAGCCCGGCAACGGCTCCGGCAACGTGATCAAGGCGGTCGACCAGAAGCAGACCGACATCGGCTGGGCCGACACCCCGGTGCTGATCCGCAGCGTCGCCACCGGCATGAAGGTCAAGAGCGTCGGGGTGTTCCTGCAGAAGGGCCCGACGTCGATCCAGTTCCTCGCCGACAAGAACATCAAGTCCCCCGCGGACCTGAAGGGCAAGACCGTCGGCGGCACCCCCGGCGACGCGATCTACGTGACCTTCCCCGCCTGGCTCAAGGCCAACGGCGTCGACCCGAAGGACGTGAAGGTCGTCAACGTCGACGCCGCCGGCAAGATCGCCGCGCTGGCCGAGGGCCGGGTCGACGCCATCCAGGGCTTCTTCCACGACCAGTCGCCCACCATCGAGGCGAAGACCAACAAGAAGATGGACCGCCTCCTGTACGCCGACTGGGGCATGAACCTGCTCGGCACCGGCATCGTCGTGCACGACGACACCCTCAAGGCCAAGAGCGACCTGATCAAGAAGTTCGTGCGGGCCACCCAGAAGTCGTGGGCCGAGGCGGCCAAGGACGTGCCCGGCGCCGTGGACGCCATGGCCGAGCTGGCCGACAACGAACCGGCCAAAGCGGTGCTCACCAAGCAGCTCAACCTCGGCCTGACCCTGCTCGACGCCGGCTCCGGCCAGCCCGGTGTCAACGCCGAGAGCAAGTGGACCGAGACCCTGGACATCATGGCGAAGAACGCCGACCTGAAGGACCCTGGCGCGCCGGCGAAGTACTGGGACAAGTCCTTCACGGCGGCCTCATGACCACCGGGACGGTGACCGGCACCGCCGTCGAGCTCGACGGTGTCACGGTCCGGTTCACCACGAAACAGACCCGCACGACCGCCGTGCAGGACGTGTCGCTGCGGGTGCGGCCCGGGGAGTTCGTGACCATCGTCGGGCCGTCCGGATGCGGCAAGTCGACGCTGCTGAAGTTGGTCGCCGGCCTGGTCCGCCCGACCAGCGGCACCGTATCCCTGCAGGGCCGGCCGGTCGCCGGCCCGCAGAAGGACATCGGCTTCGCCTTCCAGCGCGCCGCCCTCCTCGAATGGCGCGGCGCCCGCAAGAACATCCTGCTGCAGGCGGAGATGCGCGGCATGCCCCGCGACCTGGCCGCCCGCCGCGCCGACGAGCTGATCCGGCTCACCGGCCTGGAGGGCTTCGAGCAGGCGCTGCCGCACGAGCTGTCCGGCGGCATGCAGCAGCGGGTCGCCCTGTGCCGGGCGCTGCTGCACCAGCCGCCGGTCCTGCTCATGGACGAGCCGTTCGGCGCGCTGGACGCGCTGACCCGCGAACAGCTCAACGCCGAGGTCAACCGCATCTGGCGGGAAACCTCGACCACCGTGCTGCTGGTGACCCACTCGATCGCCGAGGCCGTGTTCCTGGGCACCCGGGTCGTCGTGATGAGCCCCCGACCGGGCCGCATCCAGCAGGAGTACGACGTCGACCTCCCGGCGGAACGCGAGTACGCCGCGGTCATGTCCGACCCCCGCTTCGACCGGCTCGCCACCCAGATCCGGGGCCTGCTCGGCTCCACCGGCAACCACTGAATCCGACTGAATCCGGCGGCCGGGGGTCCCGCCCCCGGCCGCCGGCAGGCTGGTGGCGGTGGGCGCCGCCCGCCACCGCGCGGCGCAGGGCAGAATCGACCGGGTGCTGACCGCCGAGACCATCACCGACCCCAGCGACGAGCGGATCGGCGACTACCGGGCCCTCACCGACGTGGAGCTGCGCACCCGGTGGGAGCCTCCCAACGGCCTGTTCATCGCCGAGGGCGAGCTCGTCATCCGCCGCGCGTTGCGGGCCGGGTACCGGCTGCGGTCCGTCCTGATCGACGCGAAGCGGGTCGGGCAGCTCGACGACCTGGAGCTGCACGACGTGCCCGTCTACGCCGGCGACCAGGCGGTCCTCGAGGCCATCACCGGCTTCCACGTGCACCGCGGCGTGCTGGCGAGCTTCCATCGCAAACCGGACCGCAAGGCGGCGGAGATCCTGGCCACCGCGCGCCGGGTCGCAATCCTCGAAGACATCAACAACCACACCAACGTCGGGGCGATCTTCCGGGGGGCCGCCGCGCTCGGCATGGACGCGGTGCTCCTGTCGCCGTCGTGCGCGGATCCGCTGTACCGGCGCAGCGTGCGGGTCAGCATGGGCGAGGTGTTCGCGATCCCGTACGCGCGGATCGAGCCGTGGCCGGACGGGCTCGCCGCGATCCGGGCGGCGGGGCTCACGCTCCTGGCGATGACGCCGGCGCCGGACGCGGTGCCGATCCAGACGCTGACCGCCGCGCAGCGGGAGCGCACGGCGTTGCTGCTCGGCGCGGAGGGCCCCGGCCTGTCGGCCAAGGCCCTCGACGCGAGCGACGTGCGGGTCGTGATTCCCATGCGCAACGGCGTCGACTCGCTCAACGTCGCCGCCGCCGCGGCCGTCGCGTTCTGGGAGCTGTGTCGCTAACGCTCCAGTTCCCGGGTGGACTGGTCGTCCAGGGCGGCCAGGTCCTGGGCGGTGATCCCGGCGGGGGTGCTCTGCGGATTGCCGGAGACCTGCGCGGCGGCCGCCGCGGCCTCGGCGTTCGCGGCCGCCGCGGCGTCCTCGGCGGACCTGCGGGCCTCGATGACGTCGGCGGAGTCCTCCTCGCTGGGGCGCGACTCGACGAGGCCGGTGCGGGCCGAGTCGGACAGCTGCGTGAGGCCGCCGAGGGCACCGCCGATGCCCTCCAGGGCCTTCGTCAGCTCGACCGGCAGGATCCACAGCTTGTTGGACTGTCCGGCGGCGATCTGCGGCAGCGACTGCAGGTACTGGTACGCCATGACCTTCGAGTCCGGGTTCGCCGCGTGGATCGAGTCCACGACCGTCCGGATCGCCTTCGCCTGGCCCTCGGCGGTGAGGATGCGGGACTGCCGGTCGCCCTCGGCGCGCAGGACCGCGGCCTGCTTCTCACCCTCGGCGGTGAGGATCTGCGACTGCTTGAGGCCCTCCGCGTGCAGAATCGCGGCGCGGCGGTCCCGCTCGGCCCGCATCTGCTTCTCCATCGAGTCGCGGATGCTCGGCGGCGGCTCGATGGCCTTGAGCTCGACCCGGGTCACCTTGATGCCCCAGCGGCCGGTGGTCTCGTCCAGGACGCCGGACAGGTGCCGGTTGATCTCGTCGCGGCTGGTGAGCGCCTTCTCCAGGTCGAGGGAGCCGATGACGTTGCGCAGCGTGGTGACGGTGAGCTGCTCTATGCCCTGCAGGTAGCTGAAGATCTCGTACGTGGCGCGGACCGAGTCGACCACCTTGAAGTACAGGACGGTGTCGATCGACACGACGAGGTTGTCGGACGTGATGACCGGCTGCGGCGGGAAGCTGACGACCACCTCGCGCTTGTCGACCTTGTTGCGCACCGAGTCGATGAACGGCACCAGGATGTTGAGGCCGGGCGTCAGAGTGCGGCTGTACTTGCCGAGCCGCTCGACGACGTATTCGACCTGCTGGGGCACGACCTTGACCATCTTGACGACTGTGACGACGGCGAGGAGCGCGGCGGCGATGACGATGATCGCCAGGAACGTACTCGGATCCACTTGGCTCAGTCCTTCCACACCATTGCGGTGGCACCCTTGATCTCAATCACCCGGACGCGGTCCCCGACCGCGAACGTCTGCGTCGCGTCGTAGGGACGGGCCCGCCAAAGCTCACCCTCGATCTTGATCTGCCCGCTGTCGTGGTCGACCGCCTCGATGACCAGCGCCATGGAGCCCTCCAGTGCCTCGACACCCATGGGCGTGTCGCGGGCGTCGCGGTGCATGTACCGCCGCAGCGTCGGCCGCACCGCCAGGAACGACAGCGCCGACACGGCCGCGAACACCGCCGCCTGCACCGGCACCCCGGCCCCGAGCGCGGCGGCGCCGGCCGCGGCGAACGCCCCGAGGCCGAACATCAACAGGATGAACGTGGTCGTGAAGATCTCCGCCACGACGAGCGCGGCGCCGACGACCAGCCAGACGATCAACCACAGGTCCACGCTTCGATCGTGTCACGCCGATGCTCGTCCCGCTCTTTCCTGATCACTCGTCTTGCCGAATCCTTGCCGGTGCACGGTGCGCTCGGGCCGGGCGCACAGTTAGGGAGACGTCGCCCTTCTCACCCCCTTGGAGGCAAGCCGTGCCGTTGCTGCCGGAGACCGTCTCGCGCGTCGACGACCTCGTCGCCCGCGCCCATGCCGGCGGCCGGGTGCCCGTCCTCGCCGCCGGGATCGTCCGGGACGGCGTCCTGCAGCACGTGGCGACCGGCGGGCTGGACGGTCCGGTCACCGGGCTGCAGTTCCGGATCGGGTCGATCACGAAGACCATGACCGCGGCGCTCGTCCTCGCCCTGCGCGACGAGGGGAAGCTGGCCCTTGACGACCTGCTCTACCGCCATCTCCCCGGCACCCCCGTCGGCGCGGTCACCATCCGCCAGCTGCTCGGCCACGCCGGCGGTGTGCAGCGCGAACCGGACGGTGACTGGTGGGAGCGCGCGTCGGGGGTCGACGTCGACACGTTCCTGTCCACGCTGACCGCCGACAAGGTCGCCTACCCGCCGCTGCACGGGTACCACTACTCGAACCTCGCCTACGGCCTGCTGGGTGCCATGGTGGCCCGGGTCGGCGGCGAGGACTGGCAGTCGCTGCTCACGAAGCGCCTCCTGGGCCCGCTGCAGCTGGACCGCACGACGTACTCCCCCGCGGAACCGTTCGCGCGGGGCTACGTCGTGCACCCGTGGCTGGACGAACTGCGCGAGGAACCGCGGCACGACGCCGCCGCGATGGCGCCCGCGGGGCAGCTCTGGTCGACGGTCGAGGACCTGGCGCGCTGGGCGGCGTTCCTGGCCGAGCCCGACCCGGCTGTCCTCGCGCCGGCGACCGTCACCGAGATGTGCGCGCCCGTCATCGTCAGCGACCTCGACGGCTGGACCGCCGGGCACGGCCTCGGTCTGCAGCTGTGGCGGCGCGGGGAACGGGTGTTCGTCGGCCACAGCGGCTCGATGCCCGGCTACCTCGCGATCCTGGCCGTGCACCGGCCGTCGCGCACCGGCGTGGTGGCGTTCGGCAACGCGTACACGATGCGCCACGCCGGCGGCCTCAGCGGTTTCGGCCTCGACCTGCTCGGCGCGGTGCTGGACCGGGAGCCGGCGCGGGTGGCGCCGTGGCGGCCGCGCGAGGAGCCGCCGGCGCAGATCGCGCCGCTCACCGGCCGGTGGTGGTGGATGGGCCAGGAGCACGAGGTCGGCTGGGCGGACGGGGAACTGGTGGTGACGCCGCTGACGACGGGCCGCCGGGCGTGGCGGTTCGCGCCGGACGGGCCGACCGCGGACCTGTGGCGGGGACGGTCCGGGGACAACGACGGCGAGCTGCTGCGGGTCGTGCGCGACGGCGAGGGCGGGGTGGTCGCGCTGGACATCGCGACGTTCGTGCTGTCGCGGGATCCGTGGCCGGCCGTCTAGATGTCCTCGCCTCGAGGTCCTCGCCTCGAGGTCCTCGCCTCGAGGTCCTCGTTTTAGATGTCCTCGTCGGGTTCCGTCACGAAGTCGATGAGGCGTTCCACGGCGTTGATCAGTGGGGTTTCGACGTCGCGGAAACTGGAGACGGACGCGAGGATGCGCCGCCACAGGTCGGCCGGCTCGGCGACGCCGAGCTGCTCGCAGACGCCTTCCTTCCAGGGCCGGCCGGGTGGCACGACCGGCCACTGCCTGATCCCGACGGCGGCCGGTTTGACCGCCTGCCACACGTCGACGTAGGGGTGTCCGGTGATGAGGACGTAGGGCGACCGGATATTTCCGACAATTCGGCTTTCTTTGGAATTTGGTACGAGATGGTCGACGAGCACGCCGAGCCGGGCCACGGGTCCCGGGTGGAACTCGGCGACGGCCGCGCTCAGCTCGTCGATCCCGTCGAGCGGCTCGACCACGACCCCCTCGACCCGCAGGTCGTGCCCCCAGATCCGCTCGACCAGCGCGGCGTCGTGGATGCCCTCGACCCAGATCCTGCTCCGCCGCGCCACCCGGGCGGTGTGACCGGTGACCGCGATCGACCCTGAGCTCGTGATTTTCCGCTGCTGCTGGTGCACGGCCACCGCCGGCCGCACGAGTGTGACCGGCTCACCGTCGAGCAGGAACGCCGCCGGCTCCAATGGGAAGTTGCGCCGCTTGCCGTGCCGGTCCTCCAGCACCACCGCACCGAACTCGAACCCGACCACGGCCCCGCAGAACCCCGAGTCGGCATCCTCCACGACCAGGTCCAGCTCAGCGTCCACCGTCGGGACCGTGCGCCGTCGCCGCCAGTCGTTGTTCGCCAGGACGTCCATGGACGGCAAGCGTATCGGCTGACGCCCCCGCCGCCTGCGAGACATACCGGCACGTCAGCACGTACCCTTGCTCCCATGTCCCCCGCAGCACGCGCGGCGACCCTCCAGGCGCGCCGCTCGGCGCGTTTCGTGGCATGGGTCCGGGCGTGGCGCGCCGGCCTCGTGCCGTGCGACGACGCCGCCGCCGAGATCTCCGGCGACGAGGAGCACATGGTCTCCGACGTCCCCGGCACGTGGACCGACGTGTCCCTGACGGACGCGATCGCCGCGCTGTCCAAGCTCCACCCGGACGAGGTCCGCCTGGTGCTCCCGGCCCCCGGCGACCCCCGCGGCCTGCCAGGACCCGGCCCGTTCAGCGGCGCCGCGCTCCTCGCGGGCGAGGGCGTGATCGCCGGCGGGCTCGGTTTCGTGCCGGAGGTCCGCCTGCACACCTCCGGCTCCGGCGACGAGTTCGAGACCGTCCGCTGGCAGGTCTTCGTCCTGCCCATGACGCCTCCATCGACCGACGCCCCGTCCACGGCGGAGGCGGAGGCCGAGCTGTCCGCGGAGCTGGCGACCGCGACCCGCACCCTCGCGAAGCTCGACATCGCCCAGTGGCGCCCCGAGCTCGCCGGCGCCATCGAAGCCCTGCGCAAACCCGACGGCGCGACCGACCTGCCCCCGGGCTACGACCCGCGGGCCCGCCGCCTGTACGCCCGAGCCGCGGTCCTGGACCGCGTCCTCGCCCTGGCCGAACACGCCGCCCCGGGCGGCGCCATCAACGGCTACGAAGTCCAGCAACGCGACGCCGCCCTGCGCCCGTTGACCACCGCCTGCCGCCGGGCCCTGGTAGCCGCCTGCAACGCACCACTGTTGTAATGCTGTGCTAGCTGCCACTGCAATGCTGCCGCACCTTCGGCGCGGCGGCGGGGGTTCCCACCCGCGGCCCCCATGCGTCCGCTGCGCGGCCGCACTCTCGTAACCCGCCCGTGCGGCGAGATCGGGCGCTGCGCTTCCCCAGGCCGTCGTGGTCACCGTCCCTAACCGGCTGGAGTGGGGCGGGGCCACTGCAATCCTGCCGCGCCTTCGGCACGGCGGCGGGGGTTCCCACCCGCAGCCCCCATGCGACCGCTCCGCGGCCGCACTCCCCTAACCAGCCCGAGTGGCGAGATCGGGCGCTGCGCTTCCCCAGGTCCGACGTGGTCGCCGTCCCTACCGGGCTGGAGTGGGGCGGGGCCACTGCAATCCTGCCGCGCCTTCGGCACGGCGGCGGGGGTTCCCACCCGCAGCCCCCATGCGACCGCTCCGCGGCCGCACTCCCCTAACCAGCCCTGGTGGCTAGATTGGGCGCTGCGCTTCCCCGGGTTCGTGGTGGTCGCCGTCTCTGCCGGGCTGGAGTGGGGCGGGGCTGCTGCGATGCTGTCGTAGCTTCGTCGCTGCGGCGGCGGGGGTTGCGGCTGTGGTCTCTGCGTAGCTGGGTGACGGCGTTTCCAGTTGGCGTGGCGGGCTCTGGGCTGGCGTTGCTTCACCGTGCCGTCGGGTCGAGCCGCTGCGCTGGTGATCGAAGGCGCGTGCTGGCCGGGGTGGACGGCTGGAGTCCCTCGGGTGCCTGCGCGAACGATCTTGCCGTCGTGATCGAAGGACCGGGTTGGTTGCCCATACGGCCCGCACGGCCGCAGGACGACTTCGATCGCTGGCTGAGGGGCGACGACCGAACGAGAGGGGCGAGCCGCGTCGTTATCGAAGGAGCGCTGCGGTCGCCCGGACGACCAGCGCGCGACTTCGATCACGACGGCAAGATCGTTCGCGGCGGTGGAACGACGGCGCAAGTGTCCTTGGCGGCGGCGACCGCGCGGAAGGGTCGGGCGGGGAGCGGGGAGGCGCGCCTCGTTACTCGAAGCGGGACAGGAGTTTGCGGGCGATCGCGTCCAGGTGGTGGCGTTCGGCCTGGGTCAGGTCGGACAGGAGGGTGGACTCGTTGGCGACGTGGACCGTGGTCACCTCGTCGGTCAGGGTGGCGCCGATGTCGGTGAGGGCGATCAGCATGCTGCGCCGGTCCGAGTGGTTGGCGCGGCGTTCGACCAGGCCCGCCGCTTCGAGGCGGTCCAGGCGGTTCGTCATGCCGGCGCGGGACAGCATCAGCACGTCGGAAAGCGCCGACGGGGTCAGGACGTAGGGGGCGCCGGAGCGGCGGAGGGCGGCGAGGACGTCGTACTCGCCGCGCTGCAGGTCGAAGCGGGTGAACGTCTCGTCGACCGCCCTGCTCAGGTGGGCGAACAGCCGGCCCAGGCGGCCGAACGTCGCCATCGCGGCCAGGTCGAGCTCGGGGCGCTCGCGGCGCCACTGCTCGATGATCCGGTCCACGTCGTCGGGCGTCGCCATGCCGACATTCTATGGATCAGCAGATAGTTCGACGCCGTATTATTCGACGCATGACTACTCTGATAGCAATCAGCGCCGAGATCGTGATCGAGCGGAAGGCGGAGGAGGTGTGGGAGGTCCTCGCCGACTACGACAACGACGTGCTGTGGCGGCAGGGTGTCACCTCGATGGTGGCGACGCCCGCCGGAGTGGTCCGGGAGGGCACGACCACGGACGAGCACATGACGGTGGCCGGTGGGAGGTACCACAACCTCGGCGTCGTCACGACGGTCGGGCCGGGGCTGCGGTTCGCCTGGCGCACCACCAGCGGCGCGGACGCCGACGGCTCCCGCACGGTCACCGCGACCGGCGCCGGCGCCAGCCAGGTGCGTCTGGCGCTCAACGTCCGCCTGCACGGCGCCCAGCGCCTCGCGGCGCCGTTGTTCCGTGCGACGCTGCGGCGCAACCTCACCGCGGACGCTGAACGCCTGCGAAACCGGCTGCAGGCGCCCGCCGAACCGGCGAAAGCACCTGCGAAACCGGCTACACCTCGTCGATGAGGTGCGCCACTGACGGGATGATGCGTGACGGGCGGTACGGGTACCGCTCCACATCCGCCACCGTCGAGATGCCGCTGAGGACCAGGATCGTCTCCAGGCCCGCCTCGAGGCCGCAGAGGACGTCGGTGTCCATGCGGTCGCCGATCATCGCCGTGGTCTCCGAGTGCGCGTCGATGCTGTTGAGCGCGGAGCGCATCATCATCGGGTTGGGCTTGCCGATGAAGTACGGCTCGATGCCGGTCGCCTTCGAGATCAGGGCGGCGACGGCACCGCACGCCGGCAGGGCACCCTCGTTGGAGGGGCCGGTGGCGTCGGGGTTGGTGCAGATGAAGCGGGCGCCGTCGTTGATGAGGCGGATCGCCTGTGTTATCGCCTCGAAGCTGTACGTGCGGGTCTCGCCCAGCACCACGTAGTCGGGTTCGGTGTCGGTGAGGATGTACCCGACCTCGTGCATCGCCGTGGTCAGGCCGGCCTCGCCGATGACATACGCGGTGCCGCCCGGACGCTGGGTGTCCAGGAACTGGGCGGTGGCCAGGGCCGAGGTCCAGATCGCGGACTCGGGCACGTCGAAGCCGATGCGCCGCAGGCGGGCCTGCAGGTCACGGGCGGTATAGATGGAGTTGTTGGTCAGGATCAGAAACGGCTTGCCGGACGAGCGCAGCCGGTTGACGAACTCCGGTGCGCCGGGCACGGGCTCGCCCTCGTGCACGAGGACCCCGTCCATGTCGGTGAGCCAGGACTCGATGGGCTTGCGTTCTCTCACGCGTACATGCTCCCTCAAAAACGTTTCGGTCCTATACGCGTTTTGGTGACACGCAGCAGTCGGCCGGACAGTAATCCCAGGTGGGGACGGTTCCGAGCGCGTGACGAACGTTACTGTGAGCTAGCACGCGCTCGTCGACGAGCTGTCGGATCATGGTCACGAAGCGGGGGTCGACGCCCGGCGTGGCGGCGCGGGCGAAGGCGAGACCGAGCTTCGCGGCGGTGTCCCGGGCCTCGTTGTCGAGGTCCCAGATCACCTCCAGGTGGTCGGAGATGAAGCCGATCGGGCTGACCACGACCTCCTTCACCCCGGCCGCGGACAGCGCCGCCAGGTGGTCGTTGACGTCCGGTTCGAGCCACGGCACCTGCGGCGGGCCGGAGCGGCTCTGCCAGACCAGGTCCCACTCAAGCTCGGGGGCGGCCGCGGCGGCGACCAGCTCGGCCGTCTCCAGCAGCTGCGCGCGGTACCGGCCGACCCCGCCCGGGCCCGACGCGTCGTTCATGGCGGTCGGGATCGAGTGCGCGGTGAAGACGAGCCGGGCGCTGAGCCGGGACGGCAGGGAATCGAGCGCTGCCCGTACCGCCGCCGCATGCGACTCCACATAGAGCGGATGGTCGTGGAAGTGCCGGATCTTGTCGATCCGCGGGGCGTCGGGCCCGACGGCGTCCCGGGCGCGGGCGATGTCGTCCTGATACTGGCGGCAGGACGAGTTCGAGCCGAACGGGCTGGTCACGAACGCCAGGGCGTGCTCGACGCCGTCGTCGCGCATCTGCCGGACAGCGTCTGACAGGAACGGGTGCCAGTTGCGGTTGCCCCAGTACATCGGCAGGTCTAGGCCCGGTCGTAACGCGTCCAGCAGGGCCCGGTTCTGGGCGTTGATCGGGGACACGCCGCCGAAGTGCCGGTAGTGCCCGGCGACCGCCTCCAGCCGCTCGCGCGGGATGCCACGGCCCCGCGTCACGTTTTCCAGGAAGGGCAGGACGTCCTCCTGCCCTTCCGGACCGCCGAACGAGACGAGCAGGAACGCGTCATATGCCACGCGTCCATTGTTGCAACAGGGTCAGGACGAACCGACCGCGTGGTACCCGCCGTCGACGTGCACGATCTCGCCGGTCGTGGCCGGGAACCAGTCCGACAGCAGCGCGCAGCAGGCCTTCGCGGCCGCGACCTGGTCGTTGAGGTCCCAGCCGAGCGGCGCGGTCTTCGCCCAGGACTCCTCGAACACCGCGAAGCCGGGGATCGATTTGGCGGCCATGGTACGAAGTGGGCCTGCCGCCACGAGATTCACCCGGATGCCGCGCGGTCCGAGGTCACGCGCGAGGTACCGGGACGTCGACTCGAGGCCGGCCTTGGCCACGCCCATCCAGTCGTAGACGGGCCACGCCTTGGTCGCGTCGAAGTCGAGCCCGACGACCGAGCCGCCGGTGCCCATCAGCGGCAGGCACGCCACCGCCAGGGACTTGAACGAGAACGTCGACACGTGGATCGCGGTCGCCACGTCCTCCCACGGCGCCTCCAGGAACCCGCCGCCCAGGCAGCTGGCCGGGGCGAAGCCGATCGAGTGCAGGACGCCGTCGAGGCCGTCGACGTGTTCCCGCACCTTGCCTTCCAGGCCTGCGAGATGCTCGGGGTTGGTGACGTCGAGCTCGATGACCGGCGCCTCCTTCGGCAGCCGCTTCGCGATCCGCTCGACCAGCGAGAGCCGGCCGAACCCGGTCAGCACGACGGTCGCGCCCTGCTCCTGGGCGAGCTTGGCGACGGAGAAGGCGATCGACTGGTCGGTGATGATCCCGGTGATCAGCAGCCGCTTGCCTTCGAGCAGTCCGCTCATGGTTCTCCTCTGTGTCCTTGGCGGCGTTTGTCTGGCGGCGTTTGTCTGGCGGCGTTCTGGTCAGTGGCCCATGCCGAGGCCGCCGTCGACGGGGATGACGGCGCCGCTGATGTACCCGGCCGAGTCGCTGGCGAGCCACGTCACGGCGCCGGCGACCTCCTCGGGCTTCGCCATCCGGCCGAGCGGGATGGCCTTCTTGTACTCGGCCTGCGTCGCCTCCGGCAGCACCGCCGTCATGTCCGTCTCGATGAACCCGGGCGCCACCACGTTGGCGGTGATGTTGCGGCTGCCGAGCTCACGGGTGATCGACCGGGCCATGCCGACCAGACCGGCCTTGCTCGCGGCGTAGTTGACCTGGCCGGGCCCGCCGTACAGCCCGACGACGGACGAGATGAAGATGATCCGCCCCCACTTGGCCCGCAGCATCTTGCTCGAGGCCCGCTTCGCGCAGCGGAACGACCCGGTGAGGTTCGTGTCCAGGACCCGGGTGAACTGGTCCTCGCTCATCCGCAGCAGCAGCGTGTCGTCGGTGATGCCGGCGTTGGCGACGAGCACCTCGACGGGCCCGAGCTCCGCCTCCACCGTCGTGAACGCGGCGTCGACCGCGGCGCTGTCGGTGATGTCACACTGCACGCCGAACAGCCCCTCGGGGGCGCCGGAGCCTCGATGGGTCACGGCGACCCGGTCCCCCTGCGCCGCGAAGGCCTGGGCGATAGCCAGCCCGATCCCTCGGTTACCGCCGGTGACCAGCACGGTCCTCGCCACGTTGCCGCCTTCCTGCCGCTGTGATGCACTGCGATTAGCTGTACGGAGATTAGGTGTTACTGACGGGTACCCGCCAACTCGCCGGTCGGCTGATGTGGCCACTGTGGCGTGGCGCTACCATGAGCGCGTCTGCACGTGCTTTTTGCTGACCGCCCGGTGCGGCTGCTGCTCTCTGGAGGTGATCGCTGTGCGAAGTAGCGATCCTTCCAGTCGTGACCGGGTGTAGTCCTTTCCCCTGTCACGGCTCCGCGTGTCTGTTCTCTGTTCTTCTCGAGACACACCGTTGGGAGCACGTCATGAGCCGCTTCATCGCGCCCATTGGATTCTTCCTGGCCGCCATGTGGGTCGCTGCGCTCTTCTACATGGTAGGGGCGCATTGAGCTAACTGCCGCAGCTTCGCTGCGGCGGCGGGGTTCCCACCCGCGGCCCCCGTGCGACCGCTGCGCGGCCGCACTCCCCTAACCAGCCCGAGTGGCCAGATCGGGCGCTGCGCTTCCCGAGGCCATCGTGGTCACCGTCCCTACCGGGCTGGAGTGGGACAGCCGCCACTGCGATCCTGCCGCAGCTTCGCTGCGGCGGTGTGACGGTGATCGAAGTCGCGGGCTGGCTGGGCGGGGGCGGTGCGCGACTTCGATCACCCGAAAGATCCGCCCTGCGTCCTCATCCACCGCCGGTTCTCCGGCGTTCCGGCCCGTCAGGGGTCCGGACATTTCCGTCTCCTGCTTGGCTCGGCTTCATGATCGAAGGATTTCTTGCAGCCGGCGACAGTCGAGAACCCTCGGGACCACCACCCGTGTGGGCGGCCGGCACGCACCTGATTCGTCCCGCTTGACGGTTGCGGGGAGGCGGCCTGTTGGGGGCGGAAACTCAACAACCCGAACGATCTGCCGGGTGACGGGTCCGGGGATCGTTCGGGTTGTCGGAGGCGCCGGGTTACGGGAGGCGGCTGCCCCACAGGAGGCTGAGGCCGCCGGCGAGGAGGGCCATGAGGAAGCCGGCGCCCAGGTACCACTGGGTGATCTCGCGGGGCTTGGTCTTGTAGCCGATGGAGCTGCCCATGTCGGTGTAGACGCGCTTGAGCTCTTCCTTGCTGGCCGCCTCGTAGAAGTAGCCCTTGGTGGTCTCGGCGACCTTCTGCAACGAGGCCCGGTCGACCGGCACCCGCTGCGGCGTGTTGCCGATGCGCACCACGCCCTCGTCGGTGCCGAACGCGATCGTCGACACCGGGACGTTGGCGGCGGAGGCGGCGGCGGAGGCGTCCTCCAGGGAGCGACCGGCGGTGCGGAAGCCGTCGGAGAGCAGGACGATGCGGGCCGGTGGCGGGCCGTCGGCGCCGTCGGCGGGGACGGTGCGGATCGCGTCGAGGCTGGTGAAGACGGCCTCGCCGGTGGCGGTCGACTCCTGCAGGGTGAGGCCGTCGATCGCCTGGAGGACCGAGTTGCGTTCCTTCGTCGGCGAGACCAGGACGCTGGCGGTCTTCGCGAAGGAGACCAGGCCGACGTTGAACGAGGCCGGCAGCTGCTTGACGAAGTCGTTGGCGGCGGACTTGGCCGCCTCGATACGGGTCGGCTGCACGTCGGTCGCCTGCATCGACAGTGACACGTCGATGGCGAGCATGATGGTGGCCCGCTCGAGGGGTTCCTTCGTGTCGACCGACGGCCGGGCCATGCCGAAGCTGAGGATGAGCAGACTCAGCAGGAAGGCGGCGGCGCCGACGTGGCGGCGCACGCCGATGCCCTTGGGCACCAGGCTGCTGAGCAGGTCCACGTTGGTGAACTTCACGGCGAAGGCGCGACGGTGCAGTTGCCGCCAGACGTACACGCCGATGACGGCGAGGACGGGCAGCAGTGACAGCAGCCACCACGGTGAGAGCAAACGAATCATCGGGTCGTCCCCCTCGTCCGGGCATGTCGCTGGGCGGCGACGAACCGGACGATGTCGAGCAGCCAGTCGGAGTCGGTGCGCAGTCTCAGATGCGCGGCGTTGGCACCGCGCAGTGCCGAGGCTATCTCGGCGCGCTGGGCGGCGGCCGCGTGTGCGTACCGATGCCGCAGTTTCGGATCGGCGGTCTGCACCTCGTGCATCCGCCCGGTCTCGGGGTCGACGAGGGCGATCACGCCGACGTTGGGCAGTTCGAGCTCGCGTGGGTCGACGATCTCCACGGCGAGGAGGTCGTGGCGGACGCCGAGTTTGCGCAGCGGGCGGGCCCACTGGGCGACCGGCGTCATGAAGTCGGAGATGACGACCGCCATGCCGCGACGGCGGGGCGGCCGGTTGAGCATGTCGACCAGGGCGCCGAGGTCGGCGCGGCCGGGCTGGGCCGACGTCAGGGCGATCGCCCGGAGCAGCCCTTGCGCGTCCTTGCGGCCGGGGCGGGCCGGCAGCCGGTGCATATCGCCGGCGGTGCCGACGACGGCGCCGATCCGGTTGCCGCCGCGGACGGTCAGGTGGGACACCGCGGCGGCCGCGGCGATCGCCAGGTCACGCTTGAGATACCGGGCGGTGCCGAAGTCGAGGCTCGCGGACAGGTCGACGGCGAGCCAGGTCTCCAGCTCCCGGTCCGCGACGGTCTGCCGGACGTGCGGCAGCGTCGTGCGGGCCGTGACGGGCCAGTCCATGCGGCGCACATCATCGCCCGGCCGGTACTCCCGCGACTCCCCCGCCTCCGTGCCCGGGCCGGGCAGCAGGCCAAGGTAGTCACCCTGGAGCAGGCCGTCGAGCTTGCGGGTGACGAGCAGCTGCATGCGGTTGAGCACGACCTCGGCGCGGGCATCCTCCGTGGCCATGGATCAGCGGCCCGGCCAGGTGGTGATCGTGGTCGGCGGGGGCCCCGAGGGAGCGCCGGCGACGGCCTGCTGGCGCGGCGCGACGGTCGGCGGCGGCACCGCGGCGAGGACCCGCTTGACGATCTCGTCGGCCGGGATGTCGTCGGCGAGCGCGTCGTAGGACAGCACCAGGCGGTGGCGCAGGATGTCGGGCGCGATGTCCTGCACGTCCTGCGGCAGCGCGTAGTCACGGCCGCGCAGCAGCGCCAGGGCCCGCGACGCACGGACGATGCCGAGCGAGGCGCGGGGGCTCGCACCGTACTGGATGAGCTGCGCGACGTCGGCGAGCCCGTGGTCGGCCGGTGACCGGGTCGCCACCACGAGCCGCACCGCGTAGTCGACGAGCGCGTTGTGCACGAACACGTCGTCGGCCTTGTCCTGCAACGCCATCAGCTCGGTCGGGCTGAGCACGGCGACCGGTTCCGGGGTCTTCACGCTGACCCGGTAGACGATCTCGCGCTCCTCGCTGTCGGTGGGGTACCCCACCTGGATCTTCATCAGGAAGCGGTCGCGCTGCGCCTCGGGCAGGGGGTAGACACCCTCCTGCTCGATCGGGTTTTGGGTGGCCATGACCAGGAACGGGCGCGGGACCTTGTGGGTCTCGCCGCCGATCGACACCTGCTGCTCGGCCATGATCTCCAGCAGCGCCGACTGCACCTTGGCGGGCGCGCGGTTGATCTCGTCGGCGAGCAGGAAGTTGACGAACACCGGGCCGAGCTCGACGTCGAACTTCTCGCTGGACTGCCGGTAGATCCGGGTGCCGACGATGTCGGCGGGCACCAGGTCGGGCGTGAACTGGATGCGGGAGAACGTGCCGCCGACGACCCGCGCCAGGGTCTCCACGGCGAGGGTCTTCGCCACACCGGGCACGCCCTCGAGGAGCACGTGGCCACGCGACAGCAGCGACACGAACATGCGCTCGATCATGCGGTCCTGGCCGACGATGACCCGTTTGACCTCGAACAGGGCGCGCTCCAGCACGGTCGCGTCCTGAGCGGGTGTCGAGACCTGCCCGCCTGGCGGCGAGACGGGGTTGCTCGGCTGGGTCACCGGTCCTCCACTCAATGCTGACAATCGGAGCGCTCCAAGCGTCGCACGCCGGACCAACCGAACGCGATCCGACGTCACTGGGAAGCTTCTGAGAGTCCCAGTGACGACCGATTTTTACTGATTTTTCGGAAATCCGGCTAGTGATTATGCGGGTTTTTCGGATCAGACACCTCGGGTGACTGGACATCACCCGTACCCGCGTGGGTACGATTCACCCCGTCGCCGGGCGGCTTCCCCCGTGGCCGCCCGGCGCTCATCCTCTGCTCTCCCGCTGGCACACTGGCCGCGTGGATCCCCTCATCTGCTCCGCCAAGGGCTGCCGTGCCCCGGCGACCTGGCAGCTGCGCTGGAACAATCCGAAGCTGCACACCCCCGACCGGCGCAAGATCTGGCTCGCCTGCGACACGCACCGCGTCACGCTCGGTGACTTCCTGACCGCACGCGGTTTTCTGCGCGACACGATCCCCGTCGCCACGGATACGCTCGAGGAGTGACCGCACCGCCCGAAACCGTCTCGTGGCGGTCGATCTCGCCCCGCTACTTCTGGCTGCGCCTCGCCGTCCTGACCGCCTGGACCCTGGTGTTCGCGGTCGCGTCGGCCGTCGCGGCCCTCCTGATCAGCGCATGGTTTCTGTTGATCACGTTTGCGGCGGTGGTGCTGGGAAGCTTCCGCGCCGTGTTCATGCGCCGATCGGTGCGCGCCTGGGGCTACGCCGAGCGGGCCGAGGACCTCCTCGTGCGCCACGGGCTGCTCGTGCGCCGGCTGTCGATCGTGCCGTACGCACGGATGCAGTTCGTCGACGTCACCGCCGGCCCCCTCGAACGCGCCGCCGGCCTCGCCACCGTGACCCTGCACACCGCCGCGGCGGCCAGCGACGCCTCCGTCCCCGGACTCGAGGCGGCCGAGGCGACCCGCCTGCGGGACCGGCTCGCCACCCTCGGCGAGATCCGCGAAGAGGGCCTGTGAGGCAACGACTCCACCCGCTGACCCCCCTGCTGAAGGGGGCCAAACTGGTGGCGTTCGCCGTCGTCGCCATCTCCTGGCGCGGCCTGAGCGACCTGGGCCCGCTGCACTGGCTCGCCGTGATGGGCGCCATCCTCGTCGTCGCGGTCCTCGTCTCCGCCGTCGTCTGGCTCGTCACCGGCTACGAGGTCGTGGGCCGGGAGCTGCGGGTGCACGAGGGGCTGATCTCGCGGCGCACCCGGACGATCCCGCTCGAACGGGTCCAGGCCATCGACGTCGTGCGCCCCCTGCTCGCCCGTGTCTTCGGCCTCGCCGAGCTGCGCCTGGAGGTGATCGGCGCCAGCAAGACCGAGGCGCCCCTGGCCTACCTCACGGTCGACGGCGCGGCCACCCTCCGGTCCCGCCTCATCGGCCTGTCCACCGGCGTGTCGCACGCCCCCACCGACGACACCGCGGTTGCCTTCTCGGTCGACAACCGCCGGTTGCTGCGCGCCCAGCTGCTCACCCCGCAGGCCCTGGCCGTCCCCGTCGGCCTCGTCTTCGTCACCTGGCAGGCCACCCTCGACCCGACCTGGACCCTGATCGGCGCCGCCAGCACCATCACCGCGTTCCTCGGCGTCTTCCAGGTCCCCGTCCGCCGCGTCCTGGACGAGTGGGCCTTCACCATCGGCACCGACATCACCGCGCTGCGGATCCGCCAGGGCCTGCTCAACAAACGCAGCCAGACCGTCCCGCCCCGCCGCGTCCAGGGCCTCAGGGTGACCTGGCCGCTGCTGTGGCGCTCCCCCGGCTGGGCCCGCGCCCGCATCGACGTCGCCGGCTACGCGGGCAACGGCGAGGAGCAACTGCGCGCCGGCACCCTCGTCCCCGTCGCTCCTTCCGCCGACACCCTCGCCGTCGCGGCCAGGTTCCTCGGCGCCGCCGTCCACGCCACCGTCACCGCACCCCCGCTCGACGCCGCGGCCCTGCCCGTCGCCGGCCCACCCCGCCGCGCCCGCTGGCTCGCCCCATTGGCCTGGTCCCGCATCGGCGTCGCCGTCACCGACACGGTCGTCGCCGTCCGCGAGGGCGTCCTGACCCGCGAGCTCGTGGCGGTGCCCCTGGTCCGCGTGCAGAGCGTCCGGGTCACCCAGGGCCCGCTGCAACGCGCCCTCGACCTGGCCACCGTCCATGTGGACACCGCCGGCGGCCTGCACGCGGTCGCCCGGCACCGCGCCACCACCGACGCGTACGCCCTCGCCGACCTCCTCGCCGCCCGCTCCCGCTCCGCCCGCCGCGCCGCCACCCACCCCCAGGTCTTCCTGGCCAAGCCCTCTATGCCCCAGCACCCCACCGGCCCGGCCCCCACCCCCACCGACCCCCTCACGCCAGCCGGCCCACCGACCGCTCCGGCCGCAGTTCCGCCGCCACCGGATCCGCGGCCCACCGGCCCATCGGCTGGCCCGGACGCAGGTCCACCGCCACCCGAGCCGCGACCCACTGACCAACCAACCGGACCGGCCGCAGGTCCACCGGCACCCGAGCCGCGACCCGCCGGCCCATCGGCTGGCCCGGACGCAGGTCCACCGCCGCCGGATCCGCGGCCTGCTGGCCCATCGGCCGGTCCGGCCACCACGCTCCCGCCGCCCGCCGTTCCGCCACCGACCAGCCGGCCCTCCAGCTGATCCGGGCGGCCACCCTCCCGCCGCCCGCAGTCCAGCGGCCCAGCACGGACGAGCAGCCCCAGTACTCGCCCGCCGCTCGCGCCGTGACCCGGAGGCGCCCGGCGGTCCAGCCCTGATCACGGGACCTCGCCGACCCCGGCCCGCAAGACCGCTCTCCGAGTCGATCTCACCGGGTGATCGAAGTCGCCCCGCGGCCGCCCGGACAACCAGCCCACGACTTCGATCCGTGAAAGGTCTCGTCAAGCGGGTGGTGGCGCGACAAGCCGAACGATCCCGGGGTCAGGCACCCGGGGATCGTTCGGCTTGTGGGAATCCAGCAACGACGCCGCACGCCGCCCGATCCAGCACTGCCGATGCCCGGATCAGCCGCATTGCCCGCATGTTCTGCGCCGGGAGCGGATCTCCCCCGTGATCGAAGTCGCTGGCCGGCTGTCCGCACAGCCGTGCACGGCTTCGATCAACGGCGGGCGGTGGGCGACCTTGCGGGGCGGGGTTGGCGGGTGGTCAGGCCGGGGCGTGGACGAGGCGGGGCAGCACCTCGCCGATCGGGTCGCGGATGACCAGGTCGGCGACGTCGTCGTACGGGGTCTCGGCGGCGTTGACGATGACGACCAGCGCGCCGGCCTTCCGGGCCACGTCGACCAGCCCGGCCGCCGGGTGCACGGTCAGGGACGTGCCGACGGCCAGGAACACGTCGCAGCCCATCGCGGCCGAGGCGGCCGCTTCGAGGGTCGGCAGGTGCATCGCCTGGCCGAAGGAGATCGTCGCGGACTTCAGCAGGCCGCCGCAGGTCAGGCAGGCGGGGTCGGGGTCGCCGGCGGTGACCCGGGCCAGGGTGTCGGGCATCGGGCGGCGCTCCCCGCAGCCGAGGCACTCGGTCTCCGAGAGGGTGCCGTGCAGTTCGATGACGTTCGAGGAGCCGGCGCGCTGGTGCAGGCCGTCGATGTTCTGGGTGATGACGGCGGTGAGCAGCTCGTTGCGCTCCAGGTCGGCGAGGGCGTGGTGCGCCGGGTTGGGCACGGCGGTCCAGGCGGGGTTGTGCAACCGCTCCTGCCAGGCGCGGCGGCGGACCTGCGGGTCGGCGACGTAGTGGTCGATCGAGGAGAGTTTCATCGCCTCGGGGTCGCGGGTCCAGACGCCGTCGGGGCCACGGAAGTCGGGGATGCCGGAGTCGGTGGAGATGCCGGCGCCGGTGAGGGCGACGACGTCGCCGGCGTCGATCCAGGCCTCAAGGTTGCGCATGCGCCGACTGTAGCGGCGGGGTTTTCGCGTCGAAACTCATTACTGTGGGGGCTATGGGCTTCTCTGTGGACGCGGCACCCTGGGTCGGTGCGGTCGCCCGGGTCGAGTTGACCGTCACCGACGCCGACACGGCGCAGTCGCTGGGGTCGGGTGACGTGCCGGTGCTCGGCACGCCGAAGGTCCTGGCGCTCGCCGAGGCGGCGACGGTCGGTGCGCTCGTCCGGCGGCTGCCGCCGGGGTGGACGACGGTCGGGACCCGGGTCGAGCTGGAGCACCGGGCGGCGACCCCGATCGGGGGGCGGGTCACCGTCGAGGCGCGGCTGGCGAAGGCCGACGGGCGGAAGCTCGTGTTCGAGATCGTGGCCCGTGACGGCAGCCAGGTGGTCGCGGACGGCCGGGTCGAGCGGGTGCTGGTGGACCGTCACAGGTTCCTGGAGAAGGCGCTGGAGCAGGGCTAGGCGGGGATCGCGGCGATGTCGCGGGCGAAGTTGCGATGCACTGCCAGGGCGGCGAGAAGGCCGGCCGCCGGGGCGTCGCCGAGGATGAGCGCCGGGTCCTCGGCGTCGAGGCGGATGTGGGCGCGGAGCAGGACGTCCTCGCCGGTGCCGGCGGCCGCGACCGGTTTGCCGTGCTTGTAGGCCTCGGCGGCGAACTGCACGGCCAGGCCGTCCGCGGCGAGGGAGAGGACACCGTCGGGGACGACGACCGCGTCGTACACCACGGAAGCGACGGTGCTCATGGCCCTGGTGACCTCCATCGGCAGGCCGTCGTCGGTGTCGACCGTGCCGTCGACGGGGCCGAGCAGCTCGACGGTGACGCCGTGTTCGGCGAGGTTTTCGCTGAGGCCGGCGACCCAGCGGGCGGAGACGCCGTCGCCCATGAGGACCGCGACCTTGCGGGTGGTGACGGGGCCGGGTGAGGTGGGCGCCTGGCTGAGCGCGGCGGAGGCGCGGCCGTGGTTGTCGACCGACTTGACCGGTTCCTCGACGCCGATGCCGGCGGCGACCGCCACCGCGAGGTCGTGGTCGACGCGGTTGAGGTGTTCGACCATCCGCACCCGGATCGCCATGGTGGTGACCTTGCCGAGTTCGAAGCGGTACGCGGCCACGATGTGCTCGCGCTCCCACGCCGACATGCTGTTCCAGAACAGGGTCGCCTGGCTGTAGTGGTCGGCGAAGGTCACGCTGCGCTTGCGTTCCTTCGGGCCGTCGACCAGTTCCGGGTGGTGCGTGAAGCCGGCACCGTCGTCCTGCGTACCCAGGGAGTTGGGCGAGTAGTTGGCCCGGCCCACGGGCACCCGCTGCTGGTGGAAACCGTCCTGCTGGTGGTTGCGGACGGGCACGCGGGGGCGGTTGATCGGCAGCTGCGCGAAGTTGGGGCCGCCGAGGCGGGTGAGCTGGGTGTCGAGGTACGAGAACAGCCGCGCCTGCAACAGCGGGTCGTCGGTGAAGTCGATGCCGGGCACGATGTTGCCGACGCTGAACGCGACCTGCTCGGTCTCGGCGAAGAAGTTGTCCGGGTTGCGGTTGAGCGTGAGCCGGCCGACGGGCGTGACCGGCACGAGCTCCTCGGGGATGAGTTTCGTGGCGTCCAGCAGGTCGATGTCGTCGAACTCGAACGCCCGCTCCGAGGGGATGAACTGCACGCCGAGCTCCCATGAGGGGAAGTTGCCCGCCTCGATCGCCTCCCACAGGTCGCGGCGGTTGAAGTCGGGGTCCTTGCCGGAGATCTTCTGCGCCTCGTCGAAGACCAGGGAGTGGGTGCCGAGCGCCGGGGTCCAGTGGAACTTCACGAAGGTGCTGCGGCCGTGGCCGTTGACCAGGCGGAAGGTGTGCACGCCGAAGCCCTGCATCATGCGGTACGAGCGGGGCAGGGCCCGGTCGGACATCAGCCAGATGAGGTGGTGCATCGTCTCGGGCTGCAGCGTGACGAAGTCCCAGAACGTGTCGTGGGCGGACGCGGCCTGCGGCATCTCGTGGTGCGGCTCGGGTTTGAGGGCGTGCACCAGGTCGGGGAACTTGATGCCGTCCTGGATGAAGAAGACCGGCATGTTGTTGCCGACGAGGTCGAAGTTGCCCTGCCGGGTGTAGAACTTCGTGGCGAAGCCGCGCACGTCCCGCGGGGTGTCGGTGGATCCGCGCGAGCCCTGCACGGTGGAGAACCGCACGAAGACGGGCGTCTCGGCGTCCGGGTCGGTGAGGAAGTCCGCGGTCGTGTACTCGTCCAGCGGCTCGTAGATCTTGAACACGCCGTGCGCGCCGGCACCGCGGGCATGCACCACCCGCTCCGGGATCCGCTCATGGTCGAAGCGCATGAGCTTCTCGCGGAGGTGGAAGTCCTCCAGGAGGCTCGGGCCGCGGGCCCCGGCGCGCAGCGAGTTGTCGGTGTCGGCGACGGGGATGCCCTGGTCGGTGGTGAGCGCAGCCTCGTTGAACGCCCGGTGGTCCGATGTGGCGGTCATACCTGAAGGGCTACCGCGCTTCGCGGCTTTTACACACGTTCCACCGCATCTTCCATCGAAGTGGTGGCACAAACGTCTTGTACATTTGTGTGACACGTGTGTACCGTTCACCGCATGACAACCACACTGATCGTTCTCGCCGCCGCCGCGCTCCTCCTCGCCGCTCCCCTCACCGTCCGGGCGGTGCTCAAGCGCAAGGTCGCCGCCCGGGCCAGGATCACCACCCCGAACGGCATCGTCGAGGGCCGCTACGTGCGCATCGGCGGCGTCGAGCAGTGGCTGCAGATCCGCGGCGAGGACCGGGACAACCCGGTGCTGCTGGTCGTGCACGGCGGCCCCGGCTCGCCGTACTCGGTGTTCACCGCGGCGCTGCGCGAGTGGGAGCGGCACTTCACCGTCGTGCACTGGGACCGCCGCGGCTGCGGCCGGACCCTGCGCCGCAACGGCGCGCCGAGCGCCGCGGAACTGACGTTCGAGCGCATGGTCGCCGACGGGATCGAGGTCGCCGAGCACGTCCGCGCCCACCTCGGCAAGGACCGGGTGATCCTGATGGCGGGCTCGATGGGCACGATCGTCGGCCTGCCGATGGCGCGGGAGCGCCCCGACCTGTTCAGCGCCTACGTCGGCACCGACTTCTACGTCGACATGGTCGGCAATGAGCGGCAGGGCCGCGCCGACACCCTGGACCGCCTGCGCGCGGCCGGCAACAAGCGTGGCGTCGCCACCCTGGAGGCCCTGGACGCGGACCCCCGCACCTGGGACGTCAAGGCCTGGGGCCGCCGCATGCAGTGGTCGATGGGCACCGACCCGGCCAACCCGAACGGCGGCCTGAAGACGCTCTTCTCGCTGCTGCTGACCAAGCCCGACTACTCGTTGCTCGACGTGGTCGCCTGGTTGCGGGGGTTCGCCGCGGTGCGGGACGCGATGTTCACCCAGTTCATGCGCTTCGACGCGCGGGCCGAGGGCACGCGGCTGGAGATCCCGTTCCACCTGGTCCAGGGCGCGCAGGACGTGGTCACGCTGACCGGCCCGGCGGTGGAGTTCTTCGCCGAGGTCGACGCCCCGGCGAAGTCCCTGGTCCTCATCGACGGCGCGTCACACTTCGCCGCCTTCACCCACCCGGCCGAGTTCCTGGCGGCCCTGCGCACCGTGCCGGTCGCTTGACGAAGCCTACGAAGTCCAGAACGTGTCGTGGGTCAGCATGAACTCGTCGCGTTCGAGCGGGGACAGGGAAGCCAGGTCCGGCAGGCCCTCGAAGTACGCCTCCCGGGGCGCGCCGGGTGAGAAGTGCAGCAGCATCGAGGCGGGTTCGCCGGACTCGTTGCGGAAGGCGTGGATACCGCCCTCGGGGACATGGACGAAGTCCCCGGGGGCGGTGTCGATCCAGCGCTTGCCGTCGTAGATGCGCACCGAACCGGACAGGATGTAGAACGACTCGGAGATCGAGCGGTGGTAGTGCGGGTCGGGGCCGCTCGGCTGCGGGCCCATCTCCCAGCGGTACAGGCCGAACAGCCCGTGCGTCGACGCGCCGGTGGCGAGGTAGTGCACGGTGTTGCCGTTCGCGTAGGTCAGGTCCGGTGACGCGGCCGCGGGGCGGTAGCTGGCGGAGATCTCGCCGGCAGGTCCGAGGTAGTACGGCTGAGGATATGACATTCCCGCACAATACGGCGCTTGAGCGCCGCGGGCAGGCCGGCAGGTAGGCTCTTTACCTCGTGACGACCATCGAACGCACCCGCAAGCCCATCCGGACATATCATCCGCGCCGGGGGCGGCTCAGTGGTCGGCACTTCGACGCGCTGGACCGGCTCGCGCAACGGTACGGGTTCGCCGCCGGTGACCCCGTCGACGTGCTGGAGATCGGGTCCGGGATGGGCGAGGCGACCCTCGAGATGGCGGCCGCGGACCCCGGGCGGCGCTACCTCGCGGTCGAGATCCACACGCCCGGCGTCGCAAACCTCCTGGCCAACATCGAGCAGCGCGGGCTGACGAACCTGAATGTGGTGAGCGTGGACGCCCTCGACCTGTGCCGCGAGCACATCCCGGACGCATCACTCGAGGCGGTGCACGTGTTCTTCCCCGATCCGTGGCCGAAGGCACGGCATCACAAGCGGCGGCTGATCCAGCCGGACAACGCCAGACTCCTGAGCGCGAAGCTGCGCGCCGGCGGCCTGCTGCACTGCGCGACCGACGACCTCGGCTACGCCGAATGGATGCTGGAGACGCTCACGAACGAGCCGTCGCTGCGCAACCAGTTCGAGGGCTACGCGCCGCGGCCGCAGAGCAGGCCGGTCACGAAGTTCGAGCAGCGGGCCCTCGCCGCCGGGCGCACGCCCGCCGACCTCATGTTCGTGAAGTCATGAGCGGCGGACTCGCCGCCAGGGTCCCCCGGGGAGGCGACCCGGACGCCGTCTTCGACGCGTTCGCGGGCTGGGCCAAGGAACAGGGCCTGGAGCTGTACCCGCACCAGGAAGAGTCGCTCATGGAGATCGTCTCCGGGGCGAACCTCATCCTCAGCACCCCCACCGGCTCCGGCAAGAGCCTCGTCGCCGCCGGCGCGCACTTCGCCGCCCTGGCTACGGACCGCACCACGTTCTACACCGCGCCGATCAAGGCCCTGGTCTCGGAGAAGTTCTTCGCCCTCGTCGCCATGTTCGGCGCGGAGAACGTCGGCATGCTGACCGGCGACGCGTCCGTGAACGCCGACGCGCCCATCATCTGCTGCACCGCGGAGATCCTCGCCAACATCGCGCTGCGCGACGGCACCAGCGCCGACGTGGGTCTCGTCGTCATGGACGAGTTCCACTTCTACGCGGAACCGGACCGGGGCTGGGCCTGGCAGGTGCCGCTCATCGAGCTGCCGCAGGCGCAGTTCGTGCTCATGTCGGCGACCCTCGGCGACGTCACCCGGTTCGTCGACGACCTGTCGGGGCGCACCGGCCGGCCGACCGCGGTGGTGAAGAACGCCGAGCGGCCCGTGCCGCTGATGTTCAACTACTCGATGGACCCGCTGCACGAGACGATCGAGGAGCTGCTGAGCACCAAGCAGGCCCCAGTCTACATCGTGCACTTCACCCAGGCCGCCGCCCTGGAACGGGCCCAGGCCCTGATGAGCATCAACGTGTCGACCCGCGCCGAGAAGGACATGATCGCCGAGGCGATCGGCCGGTTCCGGTTCACCGCCGGGTTCGGCAAGACGCTGTCGCGGCTGGTGCGCCACGGCATCGGCGTCCACCACGCCGGCATGCTCCCCAAGTACCGCCGCCTCGTGGAGACACTCGCGCAGGCCGGGCTGCTCAAGGTCATCTGCGGCACCGACACGCTGGGCGTCGGCATCAACGTGCCCATCCGCACCGTGCTGTTCACCGCGCTGTCCAAGTACGACGGGCAGAAGACGCGGCTGCTCTACGCGCGGGAGTTCCACCAGATCGCCGGGCGGGCCGGCCGGGCCGGCTTCGACACCATCGGCACCGTCGTGGTCCAGGCGCCGGACCACGTCATCGACAACGAGCGCGCCCTGGCGAAGGCCGGCGACGACCCGAAGAAACGCCGCAAGGTGGTGCGCAAGAAGCCGCCGGAGGGGTCGATCGGCTGGGGGAAACCGACGTTCGACCGGCTCGTCGACGCCGAACCGGAGCCGCTGCGCTCCAGCTTCCAGGTCTCCCACGCGATGCTGCTCAACGTGATCAGCCGCCCCGGCGACGCGTTCGCGGCGATGCGGCACCTGCTCACCCAGAACCACGAGGACGTGCACTCGCAGCGGCGCCTCATCCGCCGCGCCATCGCCATCTACCGCGCGCTGCTCGCCGGTGGGGTCGTCGAGCAGCTCCCCGAGCCCGACGAGGAGGGCCGGCGGGTCCGGCTCACCGTCGACCTGCAGATGGACTTCGCGCTCAACCAGCCGCTGTCGCCGTTCGCCCTCGCCGCGATCGAACTGCTCGACCGGGAGGCACCCGCGTACGCGCTCGACGTGCTGTCCGTCATCGAGTCGACGCTGGACGACCCGCGCCAGATCCTGTCCGCGCAGCAGTTCAAGGCCCGCGGTGAGGCCGTCGCCGCGATGAAGTCCGAAGGCATCGAATACGAGCAGCGCCTCGAACTGCTCGACACCGTCACCCACCCGAAGCCGCTGCTGGAGCTGCTCGACGCGGCGTACAACCTCTACAAGCAGGGCCACCCGTGGGTCGCCGACTACCAGGTGAGCCCGAAGTCCGTGGTCCGCGACATGTACGAGCGGGCGATGACGTTCGTCGAGTACGTCGGGTTCTACAGCCTGTCCCGTTCCGAGGGCCTGGTGCTGCGGTACCTGGCGGACGCGTTCAAGGCGCTGCGCCAGACGGTCCCCGAGGACGCCCGCACCGAGGAGCTCACCGACATCATCGAGTGGCTCGGCGAGCTCGTCCGGCAGGTCGACTCGAGCCTCATCGACGAGTGGGAGCGGCTGCGCAACCCCGGCGCCGAGGACGAGAAGACCGTGCTCGACGACCGTCCGCCGGCCGTCACCCGCAACCTGCGCGCCTTCCGGGTCCTGGTCCGCAACGCGCTGTTCCGCCGGGTGGAGCTGGCCGCGCTGCGCCGCTTCGACGAGCTCGGCGATCTCGACGGCGAGCACGGGTTCAGCGCCGACGACTGGCAGGACGCGATCGAGGACTACTTCGACGAGTACGACTCGCTCGGCGTCGGCCCGGACGCCAGGGGCCCGGCCCTGCTCGTCATCGAGCAGAAGCCGGACCGGTGGTTCGTCCGCCAGATCTTCGACGACCCGGCCGGGGACCGCGACTGGGGCATCACCGCCGAGGTCGACCTGGCCGAGTCGGACGCGACGGGCTTCGCCGCGATCCGCGTCACCGCCGTGGGGCCGATGTCCGAGGAGTAGGCGTTTCAGCTTTTCGCGGCCGCTTTCCCGCCGGATTCCGGCCCGTCGCCGCCGGGTTTCAGCCCGGCAGGCGGGGGCCGGCCTCGCGCTGGGTGGCGAGCCACGACTCGACGGCGTCCGCGGAGCGGGGCAGCGCCTCGGACATGACCACGGCACCGGTCGGGGTGACCAGGACGTCGTCCTCGATGCGGACGCCGACGCCGTGCAGCTCGGCCGGGACGAGCTCGTCCTCCGGCTGGAAGTACAGGCCCGGCTCGACGGTCAGCACGTAGCCGGCCTCCAGGACGCCTTCGCGGTAGCGCTCCTTGCGGGCGGTGGCGCAGTCGTGCACGTCGAGGCCGAGCATGTGACCGAAGCCGTGCAGGGTCCAGCGCCGGTAGAAGATGCACGCGGGGTCCATCGCCTCGTCCACGCTGACCGGGAGGATGCCCAGGTCGGACAGGCCCTCGGCGAGGACCCGCATGCACGCCTGGTGCACGTCGTCGAACCTGGTGCCGGCCCGGATCACGTCGATGCCGGCCTGCTGCGAGCGGAAGACCAGGTCGTAGATCTGGCGCTGCAACGGGGTGAACGTGCCGGAGACGGGCACGGTGCGGGTGACATCGGCGGTGTACAGGTTGCGGTTCTCCACGCCCATGTCCATGAGCAGCAGGTCGCCGGGGCGGGTGCGGCCGTCGTTGCGGGTCCAGTGCAGGATCGCGGCGTGGGCGCCGTTGCCGACGATGGAGCCGTAGCCGACGGTGTTGCCGTCGTGGCGGGCGCGCAGGTTGAAGACGCCGTCGATGAGGCGTTCGCTGACCGGGCGGTCGGCGGGCAGGATCCGGGCGACGTCCTCGAAGCCGCGGGTCGTCGCGTCGACCGCGTCCTGCAGCTGCTCGACCTCCCAGGCGTCCTTCACGAGACGCAGCTCACCCAGCACCACCGCCAGATCGGCATCACGAGCCGGGTCGGCGGACCGGACGGCCGCGTCGACGGCCGGGTCGTAGCCACGCAGGACCCTGGTGCGGGCGGGCGCGGCGTCGTCGAGCGCGGCGCCGAGCTCGTCCAGGTGCGCGGTCTGCAGCTGCAGCTCGGTGGCCAGCTCCCCGAGGGTGTGCCGGCGGCCGATCCACAGCTCGCCGTGGTTGCGGTCGCGGAAGAACTCGTCGGTGTCGCGGGGGGAACGCGGCCGCTGGTAGAGGGTGGCGTCGTGGCCGCTGTCGGTGGGGCGCAGCACGAGCACGGCGTCGGGGTCGTGCCCGCCGGTGAGCCACACGTGCTCGGTGCCGGGACGGAACGGGTGGTGCGTGTCGTTGGAGCGGACCTTCTCCACCCCGGTCGGGATGATCAACGTCTCACCCGGGAACGCAGCCGACAGCTCGGCGCGGCGCTTGGCGTGGTCCGGGGCCTCGGGGCGGGGCGAGACGTCCAGGTCAGAGTCGCGCCAGCCGGTCCGCATGAACTCGATGAACCGGTCCGGAAAGTCCGGATCGTGCGACTGGCCACCCGTGCTCTCGTCCATCTCCGCCTGTCCTATCGCTGCGAATTCGTGCTCCTCCTGCGACGGTACCGCGTGCGAGACTTTCTCTGCCGAAACGGAGGGGACGGATGGCTGGGCTGCTCACCTTCGTCAGCGCTCGTGGGCGCGCGGCGGCGCACCGCGACGCGGTCACCGGCGCGCTCGAGCTGCTGCGGCACCGCGGACCCGACGACAGCAACGTGGTCGTCACCGAGGACGTGGTGTTCGGCGCCGACCGGCTCGCCGTGAAGGACGTCACCGGCGGCCGGCAACCCGTGTCGTTCCCGCCGATGGGGGTCACCCGCGGGCGGTACCTCATCGTGTTCGACGGCGCGATCTACAACGCCGACGCGCTGCGCGCCGAGCTGATCGAGGACCGCGGCGCCGACTTCGCCACCGAGTCGGAGGCCGAGGTCATCCTCGCCGCGTATCACCACTGGGGACCCAGCGCCGTCAGCCGGCTGCGGGGCATGTTCGCGTTCGTGATCTGGGACGGCTCGGCGCGCCGCGCGTTCGGCGCCCGCGACCCGTATGGGATCAAGCCGCTCTACCAGCTGACCACCGACGACGGGGTGTACCTGGCGTCGGAGCGCAAGGCGCTGCTGCCGTTCACCGCCGAGGCCCGCCGGGGCGAGGTCGACCCGGCCAACCTCCAGCACTACCTGACGCTGCAGTACGTGCCGGAGCCGACCACCATGCACCCCGACATCCGGCGGCTGGGCGCCGGCGAGTCGTTCGTCTACACCCCCGGCGGCCCCCTCGCCAACCGCCGGTACAGCCAGCTGGACCTGCGCCCCACCCCGACCGGCGACGAGGACGGCCTGATCCGCCGGATCACCGACAGCCTCCGCGACAGCGTCCACACACACGTCACCGCCGACGTGCCGGTCGGCGCGTTCCTGTCCAGCGGCCTCGACTCGACCGCGATCGTGGCGCTCGCCGCCGAGGTGCAACCCCAGTTGAAGACCTTCTCCGTGGGCTACGACATCGCGCAGTTCTCCGAGCTCGAGGTCGCCGCGCAGTCCGCCCGGGCGCTCGGGGTGCCGAACACGGCCACCGTCGTGACCCCCGCGGACCTGATGCGGGCACTGCCCCGGATCGTGTGGCACCTCGACGACCCGGTCGCCGACCCGGCGCTCGTCCCGCTGTTCCTGCTCGCCGAGCGGGCCGCCCGCGACGTGACCGTCGTCCTCGGCGGCGACGGCGCCGACGAGCTGTTCGGCGGCTACCCGATCTACCGGGAGCCGCTGTCCCTCGCCGGCGTCAGCCACCTGCCCGACACCATGCAGCGGGGCCTGCGGGCGGTGTCGCGGGTCATCCCGCAGGGCGTGAAGGGCAAGAGCTTCCTGGAGCGGGGCACCACCCCGATCGAGGAGCGGTACTACGGCAACGCCCGGGTCTTCACCGAGGAGGAGAAGGCGGCGTTGCTGCGGCACTACACCGCCGACATCCGGCACACCGACGTCACCGCGCCGGTCTTCAAGGAGGCCCGCGCGCTCGACGACATCACCACGATGCAGTACATCGACCTGTACACCTGGCTGCGCGGCGACATCCTGGTCCAGGCCGACCGCATGACCATGGCGCACGGGCTGCAGCTGCGCACGCCGTTCCTGGACCGGGCCGTGTTCGAGGTGGCCTCGACGCTGCCGAGCGACCTGAAGGTGCCGCCGCGCACGCAGGACACGAAGGTCGCGCTGCGCCGGGCCCTCGCCGGCATCGTGCCGGCATCGGTCGCCGGCCAGAAGAAGCTCGCCTTCCCGGTGCCGATCCGGCCGTGGCTGCGCACCGAGATGCACGACTGGGCGCACGGCGTCCTCGACTCCTCCGGCGCCGGGGACCTCATCGACCTCGACGTGGTCCGGGGGCTGCTCAAGGCGCACCGCAAGAAGGAAGCCGACCACTCCCGCAAGATCTGGACGGTCCTGGTCTTCTGCGTGTGGCACGCCGTCTTCGTCACCGGCACGCTCAAACCCGTGATCCCGGACCCCGTGCGGCTGGGCTCTCCGCTTGGGTTAGATCCCTGGTGATCTTCCCGGCTTCAAGCACCGGGCGGCGCGGCGCCGCCTAGCGTCGGCAGGCGATGCTGCTCAAGTTCAGGCTCCAGAACTACCGCTCCGTCCGTGATATCCAGGAGCTGACACTGCTCTCAGGTCCGGACGGCGGCTTCGGTGTGCCCGTCGGCGGCGGGCTGCTGAGGGTGTCCCCGCTGTGCGGGGTGTTCGGTCCCACCGCCGCCGGGAAGTCGACGGTGCTGCGGGCCATGTCCACACTGCGGGCGCTCGCCGCATCCGGCAGCGACGTCCACGACGCCACGCAACGCTTCGAACCGTTCCAGCTCGACCCGGCCGCGCGGCTGCTGCCGACCCGGTTCGAGGTCGAGTTCCTCCTCGACAGCGTCCGCTACGTCTACGGCTGCGCCTACAAGCGCGACGAGATCGCCGGGGAATGGCTGCACGCCACCGACCGCGACCGGCGCAGGGTCTGGTACGAGCGGGACCGCACCGGGTTCCGCTGCCTGCCGGAAAGCCGCCTGGAGCACCTCGCCGCCGCCTGCGAACCCCACACGACACTGCTGTCCCTCGGCGCCGACATCGAACACCAGTGGCTGGCGCCGGTCGCCGCCTGGCTGCGCAGCGTCCGCACGGTCCGGCTGTCCCCCGGCACCAGGCTCGCCAGCGGCCTGGCGCACCTCGCCGAACGGTGGAACGAGCAGCTGACCCTGCTGGTCAGCCGCGCGGACCTGGGCGTGGTCGGGGTCGAACGAGACCTGCTGCGCCTGGTGCACGCCGGCCGGTCCGGTCCCGTGACGCTCGGCGACTGGGCCGAGTCCGACGGCACCGTCGCCTGGCTGGACCTCCTCGCGGCGCTGCTGCCCATGCTGGAACGCGGCGGGGTGCTCCTGGTCGACGACCTCGACGCCGCCGTGCACCCCGACCTGGCCGCGGAGACGCTCCGGCTCCTGCGCGACCGCGACCTCAACCCGGCCAGGGCACAACTGGTGTTCAGCGCCCGCACCCCGTTCGGCCCCGGCACCGACGGCCTGCCGGTCCTCGACCCGGAGCAGATCTGGTACGCGGCCAAGGACCCCGACGGCGCAACCGTGCTCGGCCGTGACCCGGCGCCGAGCCAGCTGGGCCCCGGCGACCTCGCCCGCGAACTGTGGCTGGCGCGTCAGCCGAAGTGATGTACTGGCGCGATGACGGGACACGCGGTGGTCATCGGTGAGGCGCTGGTCGACCTGCTGGAGTCCGCTTCGGCGTCCGGCATCGTCTATCACCCCGCGATCGGCGGGGCGCCGCTGAACGTCGCGGTCGGTGTCGCCCGCCTCGGCGCGCCCAGCGAGTTCGCCGGTTCCGTCGGCGACGACCCGTGGGCGGGCCGGATCCTGGACTTCCTGGCCACCGCCGGCGTCGGCACCCGCGGCGTGATGAGCGTGCCCGGGGTCGCGACCACACTCGCGGTGACGACGTTCCGCGGGATCGAGCCGACGTTCCGCTTCTACGGCGAACCGCCCTCCTACGGCCTGCTCGACGCCGACGACCTCGACACCGACGTGGTCCACTCCGCCGGGCTGCTGTACTGCGGGTCGATGTGCCTGCTCAGCCCGCCCGTCCTCGCCGCCGCCCGCAAGGCGTGGTCGACGCCCGGCCCGGTGAAGGTCTTCGACCCCAACGTGCGTCCCGTCGTCGGCGTCGACCCGGACGTGGTCGCCGAGTTCGCCACCACCGCCGACCTCGTCAAGCTCAGCGCCGCCGACGCGGCCGCCCTGTGGGGCGAATCCCCCGAGCGGGCCGCCGCGCGGCTGCTCGCCCTGGGCGCCGGCGCGGTCGTGGTGACCACCGGCGCGGAAGGCGCTCTCGTCGCGCACGCCGCCGCCACGGCACGGGTGCCCGCCCCCACCGTCGCCGCGATCGACGCCACCGGCGCGGGCGACGCCACCATGGCCGGCCTGTCCTGGGGCATCCTCACCCACGGCCTGCCCGGCGACCTGGCCGGATGGGAGGCGCTGACCCGGGTCGCGGTGCACGTCGCGGGACTGGTCTGCGAGTCCCGCGGCGGCGCGACGTCAATGCCGACGCTTGCGGCCCTGCGCGCCCGCTTCCCCACCCTCGACGTGTGACTCACGGCGCGCCGCGCGTCCGCTCCCCAGCACTCGAAGTGCGGCTCGCAGCGTGCCGCGCCCCGCTTCGCCACCTTCGAAGTGGGACTCACGGCCCGCCGTGACTCACAGCCCGCCGCGCCCGCTTCGCCACCACGCCCGCTTCGCCACCGCACCGCGCCGCGCTTCGCCACCGCGCCCGCTTCGCCACCGCGCCGCGCTTCGCCACCGCGCCGCGCCGCCGCGCCCGCTTCGCCACCCCTCGACGTGTGACTCACGGCGTGCCGCGCGCGACTGTTGTGGCGGCTCGTCACCTGACTCCGAAACCGGCCCGCGGCCCGTCGATCGGAGGCTTGCGAAGGCTCACCGGATCGGCTCCCGTGGCGGCGTTCCGTTCTCTCCCACGCTACCCTGACCATCCAAATCCGGGCCGACACGCCGAACGGGCCCGTCACCCTCTGTGACTCATGCCGGTGGATGGGCGGTTCGTACACTTGCTGGTGTGACGCCGGAGCAGCTCGGTCGATACGTTCGTGGCAGCAGGATCGCGGCCGCGGTCATCGCTGTGGTGCTCGTCGGGCTGCGGGTGGGCTACGAGTTCGGGGTGACCGAGGCGCGCACGCCGGCGTGGCTGGCGGTCACGCTGCTGCTGGCGCCGATCGTACTGCTCAGCGGGGCGTTCATCGGGTTCGGGATCGCGCTGCGGCCGGTGATGCAGCCGCCGCCGTCGGCGCTGCGGGTGCGCGGGGACGCGTTCGTGGTGCCCGGCTCGCCGGTCTGGCTCGGCCGGGCGACGATGGCGTGGGCGCTGCTCGGCACGCTGTTCCTGGAGAGTGACCCGTCCACGCCGCTCGGATTGCGGGTGACGTTGAACGTGATCGCGGTGCTGCTCATCGCGCTCGCCGCGGTCCCGCTGCTGCGCGGGCCGCGGATCATCGTGAGCCCCGACGGCCTGACGATCCGGGCCGGTGGCAGCCGCCGGGTGAAGTGGGACGACCTGGTCAGGGTGCCGCAGCGGCCGCTGCCGCTGCGGGTGCGCAGCCCGAAGCTGGCGCTGAGCATCCGCCGGCCCGGCCGGGCGGAGCCTGGCTGGTTGCTGATCCCCCTGGAGATGCTGGCCGTCGAGCCGGTCTTCCTCGGCTCCGTCGTCGAGCACTACGTGGAGCACCCTGACCGGCGCGCCGCGATCGGCACGGAGGCGGAGTACGCGAGGCTCACCGGTACCTCACAACCGGGCGTCACTTGAGGCGCCTGGTCGTTGGGTAAGAGGATCAGGTTAGGAGCAAAGCCCAGCACTAGGAGCGTGCGCATGACCGACCGACCCCGCCCACCGTCGCCGTTCGACTCCCTGCCCGCGGTGCCGGCGTTCGCGTTGACCAGCGAGGACCTCACCGAGGGCGGCACGCTGCCCGACGCGCAGGTGTACGAGCGCGGCAACACCTCGCCCCACCTGAGCTGGTCGGGCTTCCCGGCCGGGACGAAGAGCTTCGCGCTGACCTGCTACGACCCGGACGCCCCGACCGGCGGCGGGTTCTGGCACTGGATCGTCTACAACCTGCCGGCGGACGTGAGCGAGCTGCCGACGGGCGCCGGCACCGGCGACAAGGACGGCCTGCCCGACGAGGCGATCCACGCCCGCAACGACTACGGCACCCGCGACTTCGGCGGGGCGGCTCCACCGCCGAAGGACGACCCACACCGGTACTTCTTCGCGGTGCACGCCCTGGACGTCGACGCCCTCGACATCGGCGCCGACGCCTCGGCGAACGTCGTGGGCTTCAACGTGGTCGCGCACACGATCGCGCGCGCGGTGCTGGTCTCCACGTTCGGTTTCTGAACCACACGACACCACACGACGCCGTGCGACCTGGCCGGGGGCCGCAGTACCCCCGGCCGGGTCGCAAATCGACGGCAAGGGTCCTGCAAGACCGGTCACGCACAGTTGGTGGCGTGGATCCCCTTCTCCTCGTCCGGCGCGTGCCGGCACACCGCCTCGCCGTGACCCGGCGCATCACCGCCCGCTGGGGCACGCCGGCCACGCCCGAGGTGCAGTGGTGGGAGCTGGTCGATCCGGTCTGCGACGACCAGCAGCCCGCGGCGGCCCTCGCGGCGGTCCAGCCCGACGGGACCACGGTCAGGCTGCTCCGCCTCGCCGCTCCACCCGGACGGCACGACCTGGCCGTGCAGGTGCTGCAGGGGCTCATCGACGCGCTCCGCGCCGGATCCGCGCACCGGCTCGCCGCGGCACTCCCGCCGGACGATCACGACCTGCTCCGCAAGGCCGGCTTCCACCCGGTTCCGGGAGACTGGTGGTCGGTGGACCTGTAGCGCACTGTCGGCAACCCCACAGCGCACTGCAAGCCGCGAGAAACAAAAGCCGCGAGAAACAAAAGAGCCGCGAGACAATAGAAAGCCGCGAGACAACACAACCCGAGCAGGCCCCCTGAGCACGCTCACCAGGCGTGGTGAATCATGGTTCACAGCTTGGTACACGCTTGCGGGTTTAACAAGACGGACGTACGGTTTTCTTGATTGACGACAACCGGGCTGCCCGGTTGCGGAAGACTTTGCCCTGACACCCGCCTGATTGACTTGAGGGAGCAACGCCGTGGCGAGCCTCGACACGTTCGGAGCCAAGAGCCAGCTGAGCGTCGGTGACGCCAGCTACGAGATCTTCAAGGTCGACAAGGTCGAGGGCGCCGAACGCCTGCCCTACAGCCTGAAGATCCTTCTCGAAAACCTGCTGCGTACCGAGGACGGCGCCAACATCACCGCCGAGCACATCCGTGCCCTCGGCGCGTGGGACGCCACCGCCGAGCCCAGCGTGGAGATCCAGTTCACCCCCGCCCGCGTGCTGATGCAGGACTTCACCGGCGTGCCGTGCGTGGTCGACCTGGCCACGATGCGCGAGGCGGTCGTGGAGCTCGGCGGCGACCCGACCCGGGTCAACCCGCTGGCCCCCGCCGAACTGGTCATCGACCACTCGGTCATCGCCGACCTGTTCGGCCGCCCCGACGCCTTCGAGCGCAACGTCGAGCTGGAGTACGGCCGCAACAAGGAGCGCTACCAGTTCCTGCGCTGGGGCCAGACCGCGTTCAACGAGTTCAAGGTCGTGCCGCCGGGCACCGGCATCGTGCACCAGGTCAACATCGAGTACCTCGCCCCGGTGGTCATGCCGCGCAGGGGCCAGGCGTACCCGGACACGGTCGTCGGCACCGACTCGCACACCACGATGGTCAACGGCCTCGGCGTCCTCGGCTGGGGCGTCGGCGGCATCGAGGCCGAGGCCGCGATGCTCGGCCAGCCCGTGTCGATGCTCATCCCGCGGGTCGTCGGGTTCAAGCTCAGCGGCGAGCTGCCGGAGGGCTGCACCGCCACCGACCTGGTCCTCGTCATCACCGAGAAGCTGCGCAAGCACGGCGTCGTCGGCAAGTTCGTCGAGTTCTACGGTCCTGGCGTCAGCGCCGTGCCCCTGGCCAACCGCGCCACGATCGGCAACATGAGCCCCGAGTACGGCTCGACGGTCGCGATCTTCCCGGTCGACGACGAGACGATCAAGTACCTCCGCCTGACCGGCCGCGACGAGGCGCAGGTCGCCCTGGTCGAGGCGTACGCGAAGGAGCAGGGCCTCTGGCACGACCCGGCCGCCGAGCCCGACTACTCGGAGCGTCTCGAGCTGGACCTGTCGACGATCGAGCCGTCCCTCGCGGGCCCGAAGCGCCCGCAGGACCGCGTGCCGCTGAAGAGCGCGAAGCCACTGTTCCGAGGTGTCCTGGGTGACTACGTCACCAGCGACGGCGTGGAGGGCCCGGCCGACGAGGCGAGCGCCGAGTCGTTCCCGGCCAGCGACCCGCCGGCGAACCACATCCAGTCCAACGGCGACAAACCGCACGACCTGGTGTCCGCGGCCCGTGGCGCGAACGGCAGGCAGTCGAAGCCGGTGCAGGTCGGCGACTTCGAGCTCGACCACGGCGCCGTCGTCATCGCCGCGATCACCTCGTGCACCAACACGTCCAACCCGCAGGTCATGATCGGCGCCGGGCTGCTCGCCCGCAACGCCGTCGAGCGGGGCCTCACCACCAAGCCGTGGGTGAAGACGACCCTGGCGCCCGGTTCGAAGGTCGTCACCGACTACTACGACCGGTCGGGGCTCACCGCGTACCTGGACAAGCTCGGCTTCAACCTCGTCGGCTACGGCTGCACCACGTGCATCGGCAACTCCGGCCCGCTGCCGGAGGCGGTCAGCGCCGCCGTCAACGAGCACGACCTGAGCGTCGTGTCGGTGCTGTCCGGCAACCGCAACTTCGAGGGCCGCATCAACCCCGACGTGAAGATGAACTACCTGGCCTCGCCGCCGCTGGTGGTCGCCTACGCCATCGCCGGCACGATGGACCTGGACCTGACCAGCGAGCCGCTCGGCACCGGCTCCGACGGCCAGCCGGTCTACCTCCGCGACATCTGGCCCACGCCGAAGGAGATCGAGGACACCATCGCCGCGGCGATCGGCAGCGACCTGTACAAGTCGCGCTACGCCGACGTCTTCGCCGGTGACGAGGCGTGGCAGTCCCTGCCGACCCCGACCGGTAACACGTTCGAGTGGGACACGGAGTCCACCTACGTGCGCAAGCCCCCGTACTTCGAGGGCATGGCGACCTCCCCGTCCCCGGTCGCGGACATCAGCGGCGCCCGGGTCCTGGCGAAGCTCGGCGACTCGGTCACCACCGACCACATCTCGCCCGCCGGTTCGATCAAGGCCGACTCGCCCGCCGGCAAGTACCTCGCCGGCCACGGCGTCGACCGCAAGGACTTCAACTCCTACGGCTCCCGCCGTGGCAACCACGAGGTGATGATCCGCGGCACCTTCGCGAACATCCGCCTGCGCAACCAGCTCGCCCCCGGCACCGAGGGCGGCGTCACGGTCAACCACCTCACCGGTGAGCAGACCACCATCTACGACGCCTCCGTCGCGTACGCCGAGTCCGGCACCCCGCTCGTCATCCTGGCGGGCAAGGAGTACGGCTCCGGCTCGTCGCGCGACTGGGCCGCGAAGGGCACCGCCCTGCTCGGTGTGCGCACCGTGATCGCGGAGAGCTACGAGCGCATCCACCGCTCCAACCTCATCGGGATGGGCGTGCTGCCGCTGCAGTACCCGCAGGGCCAGAACGCCGAGTCGCTGGGCCTCACCGGCACCGAGACCTTCACGGTCACCGGCGTCGAGCAGCTCAACGACGGCACCACCCCGCGCACCGTGAAGGTCACCACCGACACCGGCGTCGACTTCGACGCCGTCGTGCGCATCGACACCCCCGGCGAGGCGGACTACTACCGCCACGGCGGCATCCTGCAGTACGTCCTGCGCAAGATGATCGAGGCGTAACCGCTCCCTGTTCAGCCTGAGGGCCGGCCACCAGTCTTCGGTGGCCGGCCCTCAGCGGTCTCCGTGATCCGGAAGACCTTGGGTAGCCAGCGGTACACAAGGTCTCCAGGATCATGAGGCGGGCGCGTCGACGGCCGCCGGCCGGCCATCGTGGTGGCCGGCCCGGCGCTCTACTTGGTCGGGATCGCGAAGCGGTAGACGGTCCGGTTCTCCTCGTCGATGAGGGCGATCGCGTCGGCGCTGGCGCTGGCCTCGTACGCGCTGGAGTCCGGGGCGTAGTCGGCGGCGCCGGCGACGTTGCCGTCGGCGACGTTGACCAGGGCCACGACCGGGATCGACTTCGTCCCGGAGTTGCGGATCGTCAGCATCACGACCCGGCCGCCGGCGCCCGCATACGCCATCTTGCTGAGCAGGGCGCTGCCGATGGTCTTCTGGTCGTTGCCGTTCGCCGGGTCGAGCAGGACGGGCTCCTGCACGCTGGTGAAGGCGCCGGAGCCCATGAAGAGCTTGCCGTCCAGGACATACCAGTTGGCCTCGGACTCCATCGGCTTGGTCCAGCGGGCCTTGCCGTCATCGGTGCCGAGCGCCACCACCGAGTCCTTGGTGGCGTCGATCTTCACGCAGACAAGCTTGTCGCCGCACGGCCGGAAGTCGTCGAGGGTGGCGCCGGTGGCCGCCTTGTATTCCCAGGCCTGGCTGAAGCCGTCCAGCTTGTACGCGACGAGCGTGTTGGTGTTCTTCTTCTTGAAGATCGCCATGCCGGCGTAGACGGACCACGGCAGGTCGCCGCCGGAGGCAATGGTGCCGGTGGCCTTGACGGCGCCGGTGTTGGTGTCGATGGTGGCGACCTTGTTCTCGGCCTGCATCTGGACGATGACGCCCGGGTCGACGTCGAGGGACTCCTGGAACGGGATGTAGCGCTGGAAGTCGAGCCCGTAGCTCGGCACGAGCGCGCCGCTCGGCTTGGCCCCCGGCCAGATCACCACCGGCTTGGCCAGCCGGTCGCCGCTGGTGATGAAGCCGCCCTTGCCCGGGTGGCTCCATTTCGCCTTGCCGGTGAGCAGGTCGGTGCGCTGCACGGCGGTGGTGCCCCGGCGGATCTCGGTGATCGCGTCGGTGCCGAGGTAGAAGAGGTCGATCCGGTAGTCCCACACGTCGGTCCACTTGACCGTGTGGGTGCCGATGTCGATCACCGCCCGGGCGTCCTTGTCGTCGCGGGTGGTGTCGCCGTCGCCGTCGACGATGAGCAGGTTGCCGACCTGGCGCAGGCTGATGCCGGTCGGGTCCATCGGCACGTTGACGGTCCAGCGGCTCTTGCCCGCCGGCTCGAACGCCTCGACGTCGACCTTGCCCGCGTTGCCCACGGCGGTGAACACGACACCGTTGCCGGCGAGTGCGGTGAACTTGCCGTCGCCGCCGATCTTCAACGGCTCGCCCGCGGTCAGGCCCTCGATCTTCACGTTCTGCGGCTTGCCGTCCGCGCCGGTGGTCGTGACGTCCGGGAAGCCGTCCTTGGCGGCCTCGAACTGGTAGCCCACCCAGCCGAAGATCTTCGAGCCGCCCCAGAAGCAGCCGCCGATCAGGGCGAGGACGATGATCAGGGCGATCCACGGGGCCGTGCGCCGGCGCGGCCGCACGATCACCGGCGGCGGCGGGGTGAACCCGCCCTGCCCGCCGGGCGGGAACCCGGCGGCGCCGAACCCACCCGGGGCGCCGGGCGCGCCGAAACCAGCCGGGGGGCCGGGCATACCCGGGGCGCCGGGCGCGCCGATGCCGGCCGGGACGCCGGGCCGCGCGAGGCCGGGCGGCGGCCCGCCTGGCGTGGCGAACGACGGTCCTGGCGGGCCGGGCCGGACCCCGGGCGGCGAGGCCGGCGCCGCCGGGGGCGCCACGTTGAACATCTGGGAGAGACCGGCCGGCGACCCGTAGGCGCCCGGGGAGGTCGGCGTGGCCGGCGTGCCGGAGACCGGGAAGCCGGCCGACACCGGGAACGCGGTGGACGGCGGGAACGCCGGTGAGTGGCCGGGCGGCACCGGCGCACCGGAGACCGGGCGCGGCTGCGCCACCGGCGGGCCGTCGAAGAGCTGCTGCGGCGGGGTGGCGATGGCGAGCATGCCGCCATAGGCGACCGGCAGCTCGGGCTGCTCGGGCACGACCGGCGCGACGCCGAACCGGGCGTGCAGCCGGCTCGCCACGAGCGGGATGCGGGAGGAGCCGCCGACGAGGAAGATGCCGGCGAGCTGGCGGACGTCGACGCCGGCGCGCTCCAGGACGCGGCGGGTCTCGTCGACGGCGCGGTCGATGAGGGGGCCGGCGACGCGCTCCAGCTCCTCGCGGGTGATGTGCAGCGCCTCTTCGGTGCCCGGGACGTGGATGGGGGCGGACGCGGCGCGGGACAGCATCTCCTTCGCGGCGCGGACCTCATTCCACAGCGCGCGGCGGTCGCGGTGGGCGGCGGTGCTGTCGGGGTTGGCGAGGCGCTGCCAGATCTCGGGGTTGCGCAGCTGGATGAGCTGGCCGAGGTGACCGACGAGGGCGGCGTCGATGTCGACACCGCCGAGGTCGTCGAGGCCGCCGACGCCGAGGACGCGCAGGCTGCCGCCGCCGGACCCGGAGGGCTCGCGGCGCACCACGGACACGTCGAGGGTGCCGCCGCCGAAGTCGAACACGGCGAGGGACTGCAGCGGGGCGACCTGCTGGCCGAGGACGCGCAGGCAGTAGGTGGCGGCGGCGATGGGCTCGTCGACGAGCACGACCGGGCCGAGGTTGGCGGCGCGGGCCGCCTCGAGCAGGACGCCGCGGCGCTGGCCGCCCCAGTCGGCGGGGCAGGTGAGCACGGTGGAGCCGACCGGGTTGACCCCGGCCTGCAGCGACTCGTCGGCGACCCGTTTGAGCAGGGCGGCGAGCATCTCCACGACGGTGACCTCGGAGTCGCCGAGCAGCACGGCGCCCGCGTCGACGCTGCGCTTCGGGAACGGCTCGAACCGCGACGGGGCCAGCTGCGAGAGCCGCTCGGCGTCGCGGCCGACGGAGAGCCGGCCGCTCTCGTCGGCGTAGATGCCGGACGCCATGACCGGCGACCCGTCGAAGAGCAGGGCCCGGGGTGCCTCGTCGCCGCGGCGGACGACCGCGACGGTGTGGCAGGTGCCCAGATCGATCGCGAGACGATGGGTCGGCCCCACGTGCTCACCTCCAAAGACCCCGGGATCGTACGGCAGCGGTACGACATTTCCGATCGGCGGTTTGGGGTAGACAGGAAGCCGACACAGAAACGGGAGGGTCAATGCGCGCGGTGGTGTTCGAGGAGTACGGCGACCAGTCGGTGCTGCAGGTCAAGGACCTGCCTGCCCCGGAGCCGGGGCCCGGTGAGGTGCTGGTGCTGGTCCAGGCGAGCGGCGTCAACTTCATGGACGTCTATCAGCGCACCGGCACCTACCAGGTCGGCCTGCCGTTCACGCTCGGCAGCGAGGGCGCCGGCACCGTGCTGCGGTTCGGCGACGGCGTCGAGGGCCTCTCCCCCGGTGACCGGGTCGCGTGGACGGGCGTGCCGGGCAGCCACGCCGAGCAGGCGGTCGTCCCGGCGGACCGGCTGGTGCCCGTGCCGGAGGAGATCAGCACCGAGCAGGCGGCCGCGGCGATCCTGCAGGGCCTCACGGCGCACTACCTGACGCACGACTCCTACCCGGTGCGCGCCGGTGACACCGTCCTGGTGCACGCCGCCGCCGGTGGGATGGGCCGGCTGCTGACCAGGATCGTGACCCACCTCGGCGGGCGGGTCGTGGCGACGGCGAGCACCGAGGAGAAGCGGAACATCGCCCGGGCCGACGGCGCCGTGCGGGCCGTGACCTACGGCGACGCCCTCGCCGCGGTCCGTGAGGTGAGCGACGGCGCCGCCGCGGTGTACGACGGCGTGGGCAAGGACACGTTCGACCTCAGCCTGGAGGCGCTGCGGCCGCGGGGCACGCTGGTGCTGTTCGGCGCGGCGAGCGGGAAGGTGCCGCCGTTCGACCCGCTGCGGCTCATGCAGGGCTCGTATTCGCTCACCCGCCCCACGCTCGCCCATTTCGTCGCCGCCCGGCACGAGCTGCTGGAGCGCGCCGCGACACTGTTCGGGTGGATCGCCGACGGGGTGGTGGACGTCGCCGTGACGGAAAAACTCCCGCTCGACGCCGTACAGGACGCCTACGCCGCCCTCGAAGGCCGCAGGACGACCGGGAAGCTGCTCATTATTCCGTGATCGTGATCTCAAGCGGCGGGCCTGCGCGAACCCCGGAAATGTTCCCCGACTAGACCTTTCAATGGTCAAAGGAGGGGATCCGCATGAGCCACGTGGCGACCGAACGGCACGGCAAGCACGAGTTGCACGAGACGGCGCCCCTGCACGCGCACCCCCGCCGATGGCTCGCCCTGGTGATCATCGCGGTGGCGCAGCTGATGGTGGTGCTGGACGCCACCGTGGTCAACGTCGCCCTCCCGCACGCCAAGGCCGACCTCGGCATCAGCGACGCCAACCAGCAGTGGGTGGTGACCGCCTACACGCTGACGTTCGGCGGGCTGCTGCTGCTCGGCGGCCGGGTCGCGGACTACTGGGGCCGCAAGCGCACGTTCGTGGTCGGCATCCTCGGCTTCGCGATCGCCTCCGCGCTCGGCGGCGGCGCCTGGGACGAGACGTCGCTGTTCCTGGCCCGCGCCCTGCAGGGGGTGTTCGGCGCGCTGCTGGCGCCGGCGTCCCTGGCGCTGCTGAGCGTGCTGTTCGTCGACGCGAAGGAGCGGGCCAAGGCGTTCGGCGTCTACGGCGCGATCGCCGGTGGTGGCGCCGCGCTCGGCCTGGTCCTCGGCGGGGTGCTCACCGAGTACGCGAACTGGCGCTGGTGCCTGCTGGTCAACATCCCGGTGGCGGTGATCGCGATCGTCCTGGCCGTCCGGATCGTCCCGGAGAGCAAGGCGCAGGGCAACACGAAGTACGACATCCCGGGCGCGGTGCTCGCGACGCTGGGCCTGAGCCTGCTCGTGTACGGCTTCACCAAGGCCGGCGAGACCGACGCCCAGCAGCAGCTCAAGTACGGCTGGACCTCCCCCGTCACGCTCGGCCTGATCGGGGTGGCGCTGCTCCTGCTGGCGCTGTTCGTGGTCGTCGAGACGCGGATCAAGAACCCGCTGCTGCCGATGCGGGTCGTGCTGCAGCGCACCCGCGGCGGCGCGTACCTCGCGTCGACCCTGATCGGCGCCGGGTTCATCGGTGCGGTGTTCTTCGTCAGCCTGTACTTCCAGCTGGTGCTGCACTACACGCCGCTGCAGTCGGGGGTGCGGACGCTGCCGATCAGCGTCGGCGTGCTGATCGCCGCCGGCCTGTCCAGCGGCCTGCTGCCGAAGATCGGCCCGAAGCCCATCATGGCGACCGGCGGGGTCGTCGCGGCGATCGGCATGATCCTGCTGACCCGTATCGGCGTGGACACCGCGTACGCGACCCACGTCCTGCCGTCGATGCTGATCCTCGGCTTCGGCCTGGGCTGCACGTTCGTGCCGCTGGGCAACATCGCGCTGGTCGGCGTCGACGAGCACGACGCGGGTGCGGCAAGCGCCGTGGTCAACGCCAGCCAGCAGGTCGGCGGGTCGCTCGGCACGGCGCTGCTGAACACGGTGGCGATCACCGCGGCCACCTCGTACTACAAGGACCACGCGCAGGCACCGAACCCGCAGGCCACGCAGCTGGAGTCGATGGTGCACGGCTACGTGACGGCGTTCTGGTGGGGGTCGGCCCTGCTGGTCGTCGCCGCCGTGATCGTCATCGTGTTCGTGAAGGCAGGCAAGGACGACGTGCCCGCCGAGGGCGCCGTCCACATGGGCTGAGGCCCTCGTGAACTGAGCAAGGTAGAAACCCTGCACAGACGGAAGCGGCGGACCAACCCTCCCCGCCGCTTTCACCCGCGGCCCGCCCGGCCACAACACCGGGCGGGCCACGCCGGTGCTCAGACCCGCATCCCCGCGTCGTGCAGCAGCTCCACGATCAGCGGCTCCGGGTCCACGGTGAAGCCCTTGCCGGTGAACCACTTCGCCATGTTGGCGACGTCGCGGGCCAGGAAGTCCGGCCCCTTCGGGTTGATCACCACGTCGACGATCTGCGGCAGGTCGATGATGACCAGCCGCCCCTCGTGGACGAGGGTGTTGTACGGCGACAGGTCACCGTGGGCGACCCCGGCGCGGGCGAGCACCCGCAACCCGTCGACCAACTGCCACCACAGGTCCGCCAGGAGGTCCTGGTCGGGCCGGGTCTGCGCGAGCCGGGGCGCGGCCGTGCCGTCGGCGTCGCCGATGAACTCCAGCATGAGCTCCGTGCCGAGCAGCTGCACCGGGTACGGGACGTTGACGCCCAGCTCCCACAGCTGCGCGAGCGCGCCGAACTCGGCCTGCGCCCACTGCCCCGCGATCGCCTCCCGGCCGAACGCGGTGCGCCCGGCCATCGCCCGGGTCACCCGGGACTCGCGGACCCGGCGGCCCTCGAGGTAGCCGGAGTCGCGGTGGAAGAGGCGGTGCTCGGAGGCCCGGTAGCGCTTCGCGGCGAGCAGGACCCGCCGGTCGGTGTCCGGGATGCCGCGCTCCACCAGGTGGACGTCGGCTTCCTTGCCGGTTTTGAGCACGCCGCGGTCGGTGTCCTTGGCGGCGTGTTCGGTGATCACCCAGCCGGGGATCGGGGCGGGCCCGTGCTGCACGCCGGGCGCGCTCCACGAGGACCAGCCGGTCTCCTCCTCCACCTCGTCCCAGACGGGATCGGTGGACGGTGAGGAGCGCTTGACGAAGGTCGGGTCATCGTCGTCGAACTTGCGACGGCGGCGGTTCAGTGGTGCAGACGTGCCAAAAGAGTCGTTGTCACGCAACGCGAGGTCTCCAGGACTGAGAAGGAAGCGGAAGTCGGCATGCGGAATCGCGCCGTGACGGCAGCCATGCTTACCCACCCCCCTCTCAGTCGAAGTTCCTGACGACTCTCCCCCAGCGACCGCAGCCGCGCAAGCGATTTACCGCGAGGCCATGACCTCGGCGATCGCGGCGATCACCCCGTCCGCGGTGCGGGTCGGCGCGTAGCGGGGCTCGGACCACCGGCGGCCGCGGTGCAGCCAGACGCTGCGCATCCCGACGCCCGCCGCGCCCCCTATGTCCGCTTCGGGGCTGTCGCCGATCAGCCAGGCCCCGCCGAGGCGCATCCGGGCCCGCTCCGCGGCGATCGCGAAGATCCTCGGGTTGGGTTTCCGCACCCCGACGTCCTCGGAGATAATCCAGTCGGCGAGGTACCGGTCGAGCCCGGTCTTGCGCAACTTCTCCTCCTGCTGCCGGGTCTCGCCGTTGGTCACGACCACCGGCACCCAGCCGGCGTCCTCGGCGATCGCGAGGGCGCACGCGGTCAGCGGGTCGAGGCGGACCCGGCTCATCAGCTCGCCCCGGATCTCCTCGACCAGGTCGATCGCCGCCTCACGCAGGCCGTAGCGCTCCCTGATGCCCTCGGCGACGTCCCAGGTGGACCCCATCCCGTCGGCGTCGACGGACAGCAGCCAGTCCAGGTCGTAGGCGGGCGCGCCGAGCCGGCCCAGGAAGTCGCTCGCCCATGCGCGGAACGCCCCAGCCCTGTCCAGCAGGGTGTCGTCCAGGGAGAGCAACAACAGGGGCACGCGGGCAGGTTACGTGACCGGAATGACAACTAACAGATGCTGTTTCCACAGGATTGGCTCAACGTGCCGTCCGGAAGCGTGCAGCGATGTGCCAAACCGTATGTACGGCTTGCATAATCAGTCTCGTGCCCAGGGTGAGCCAGAACCAGCTCGACGCACGCCGGAAGGAGATCCTCACCGGCGCGCGGACCTGTTTCGCCCGCCACGGCTACGAGGGTGCCACCGTGCGGCGGCTCGAAGAGGAGATCGGCCTGTCCCGCGGCGCGATCTTCCACCACTTCCGGGACAAGGACTCGCTCTTCCTCGCCGTGGCCGAGGACGACGCCGCGACCATGGTAGCCACGGTCGCGCAGCACGGCCTCGTCCAGGTCATGCGGGACCTGCTGCACCGGGCGGCCACGACCAACGACGACGGGGGCGACGTCGCCGGCTGGCTCGGCAGCCAGCTGGAGGTATCCCGCCGGCTGCGCACCGACCCCGAGTTCGCGAAGCGCTGGGCGGCCCGTTCCGAGGCCGTCGCCGAGGCGACCCGCGAGCGGCTCCAGCGCCAGCGGGAGGCGGGGGTCCTGCGCGCCGACGTGCCGATCGGCATCCTCGCCCAGTTCCTCGAGCTCGCCTACGACGGCCTGGTGCTGCACCTGGCCACCGGTCGCCCGGTGCACGACCTCGAGGCCGTCCTCAACCTGGTCGAGGCCGCCGTCCGAAGGTCGTGACGACCCGGTCACAAGGTTTCCTCAAGTGTCCATCCGGTGACGAGCGTTGCTGGACAACCAGACCCACACTGACCCCATGAGGACATCGATCGTGGCGGGACCAGGCGACACCTGGGGCATCGCCGGCCCGGACTTCCTGTGGCTGTATGCCGGGCTCGCCGTGCTCGCGATCATCACCGCGTTCATCTGGCGCCGCGCAGCGCTGCGCGGGCCTTCGATGCGCCGGGCCCGGGACCTGACCCCGACCCAGGCCGCACTGATCACCGGCGACCGGAAGCTGGCCGTCTACAGCTCCCTGGCCGCCCTGCGCGCCGCCCGCGCCATCGAAGCGGACAACCGGGGCACGCTGCGGCAGACCGACCGCACGCCGGCCGGCGCCAACGAGCTCGACCGGGCCGTCATCGCCGCCACCGGCCGGGGCGTCACCGCGCGCACCGTGCAGACCGACGCCGCCGTCATCGACGTGCTCAACCGCACCGAGGAGCAGCTCAAGCTGGCCGGCTGGCTGCTCGACGACGACCGGCGCCGGGCCGTGCGGATCGGGTCGCTCATCGTGTTCGCGGCCGTCGCGCTCGGCGTCGCCCGGATCGTCGCCGGCGTCCTCAACGACCGCCCGGTCGGCCTCCTGCTGACGCTCGTGCTGCCGGTGCTGCTCATCGCGCTGCTCTTCCTGCGGGTGCCGCGGGTCGCCACCAACGCCAGGCGGCTGCTGGCCCGGATGCGGATGCGGGCGCACCACCTGTCGCCGCGACAGTCGCCGTCATGGCGGACCTACGGCCCGGAGGCGGCGGCGCTGAGCATCGGGCTCTTCGGCGCCGGCGCGTTCTTCCTCGCCGACCCCGAGTTCGCGGAGGCCGCCGAGCTGCAGCGGCACGTCGCGGCCAGCGGCGGCGGCGGCGACTTCGGCGGCTGGGACTCCGGCTCCAGCTCCGACTCGGGCTCCTCCAGCAGCTGCTCGTCGAGCTCCAGCTCGTGCGGCGGCGGATCCAGCTGCGGGGGTGGCGGCGGAGGGTGCGGGGGATGACCGGCGTCGGCATCGGCTGGCGGCCCGAGATCGCCGGCTACGTCGCCACCCTCCCAGGGCTTCGGTTCACCGAGGTCGTCGCGGAATCAGTACACCTCCACCATCCGCCGGAACTGCTCATGGACCTCGTCGAACGGGGCGTCCGGGTCGTGCCGCACGGCGTCAAACTGTCCCTCGGCGGGGCCGAACCGGTCGACGACGCCCGGGCCACGCACCTGGCCCGGTGCGCCGAGCTGCTGCGTTCGCCGCTGGTCAGCGAGCACATCGCGTTCGTGCGGGCCGGCGGCGTCGAGGCGGGCCACCTGCTGCCGGTGCCCCGCACCCGGGAGGCCGTGGACGCGATCGTCGCCAACGTCCGGCGCACCCAGGCCGCACTCGGCGGCGTCGCGCTCGCCCTGGAGCCGATCGCGGCGCTCTTCGACTGGCCCGACCCGGAGCTGACCGAGGCGCAGTTCCTCACCGAGATCCTCGACCGGACCGGCTGCCCGCTGCTGCTGGACGTCGCCAACGTCTACGCCAACGCCCGCAACCGCGACGAGTCCCCGACCGACCTGCTGGACGCGCTCCCCCTCGACCGGATCGCCTACGTGCACGTCGCGGGCGGCGCCGAGCACGACGGCCTCTACCACGACACTCACACCGACGCGACCCCGCCGGAGGTCCTCGACCTGGTCAAGGAGCTGTGCGCGCGGACCAGCCCACCGGCGCTGATGCTCGAACGCGACGGCCGCTACCCACCCGCCGCCGAGCTGACCCGCGAACTCGACGCGCTCAGCGCCGCCGCCGGCCTCGCCCGGATCACCCCGTGAGCGGCCCGGAGCGCAGCGGAGGGTCGCTCACCGGAGGAGCAGCCCTCAGGTCAGGCCGGCGCCGGAGCGCAGCGGAGGTGACGGCATGACGCTGGCAGAGGATCAGCGGGCGCTGGTCGAGGCGCTCGTTGCCGGCGGCGACGTCCCTGAGGGTTTCGCTGCGGCGGGTGTACTGGCAACGCGTGCCGCCCTCCGCCGCAAACGGGCCGGCGAGGTGGCTCGGACCTGGCCGTTCCTTGCCGCGTCGTTCGGCGAGGGCTGGCACGCGACCTTCGGGCACTGGGCCGAGGGCCGCCCGCCGCAGGGCTCGCTGCGTGACGGCTGGGACCTCGCCCGCGCCGTCAAGGACACCCTGTCACCGCTCGCCCAGGAGGAGCTCGCCGGCCGCGAGGCCGCCTACACCTACGACGGCGTCAACGCCCCGGTCCCCCGCAACCGGCTGGCGGCCAGGCTCCGCCTCCTGCCGTCACGCCTTCTACCATCGCGCCTTCTACCATCGCGGCATGGATCTCGGCCTGCGTGACCGCGTCTACGTCCTGACCGGCGCCTCCCGGGGGCTCGGGTTCGCCACCGCCCAGGCCCTCGTCCGCGACGGCGCCAAGGTCGTCGTCTCCGGCCGCACCGCCGGCACCGTCGAGGCCGCCGTGGCCGCGCTCGGCGAGGACCACGCCGCCGGGATCACCGGCGACCTCGGCGACCCCGGCACCGGCCCGCGGCTCGTGACCGCCGCCCGGGACCGCTTCGGCCGGCTCGACGGCGCGCTCGTCTCCGTCGGCGGGCCGCCCCGCGGCACCGCGACCGGCACCGGCGAGGACGCCTGGCTCGCCGCGTTCCACACCATCTTCCTCGGCACCGTCCGGCTGGCCCGGATCGTCGCCGAGACCATCGGCACCGTCCCGGCCGGTGCGGACGCCGCCATCGGCCTCGTGCTGTCCACGTCGGTCCGCGTCCCCCTCGACGGCCTCGCGATCTCCAACGGGCTGCGACCCGGCCTCGCCGGGTTCGCCAAGGACCTCGCCACCGAGCTCGGTCCCCGTGGCATCCGGGTCGTGTCGCTGCTGCCCGGCCGGATCCTCACCGACCGCAACCTGGAGCTGCTGGACAGCCCCGCCGCACGGGCGGAGGCCGCGGCGGCGATCCCGCTGCGCCGGCTCGGCGACCCGGCCGAGTTCGGGCGGGTCGCCGCGTTCGCGCTGTCGCCGGCGGCGAGCTACCTGACCGGCGTCGCCGTGCCCGTCGACGGCGGCGTGACCAGCGCGTTCTGAAACGCGTACAAGCCATTTGAAATTCTTGTATCAGAAGCCGTTCGGGTCCCCTCTAGTCAAGTGAGACGGCGCTGTCATCAGTCGGGCGGCGCCCCGCGGGGACGGAGAGCCACATGCAGTTACGCTGCCGGCGAATGACGGGGGACGCGCAGGCGGACCTCGACGACGACAACGGCGCACCATCGTCGACGCCCTGGCTGCCCTCGGCGGCCGTGCTGCGCCGCCACGGCGCGCGCGTCCTGGAGCCCGGCGACGGCGCGTCCGCCCCGACGGTCTACCGCGCGGGCGTCCTGCTCTCGACCGAGCCGGCGGCGGAGCAGCCGGAGACCCTCGAACGGTGCAACCGGACCCTGGCCGCGACCGGCATGCGCCTCGCCGCCTCAGCACCCGGCGGCCACGACCACGGCCACAGCCGCGACGGGCACGGTCCGGACGGGCCGGTCCGGGAGCGGGCCGCACGGCGGCGGGTGCGGGCGGTGCAGCTCGTCGCGGCACACGGCGCCGACCCCGAGTCCGTCGACGCGTGGGCCGCGCTGAAGGCGCTGCGGGCCAGTGGCCACGGCGCGCACCTGTCCCTCGACCATCTGCTGTTCGGTGCGTCCATCGGTGGGGTACCGATGACCGAGGGCTCCCCCATGACCGAGGGCTCCCCCATGACCGAGGGCTCCCCCATGACCGAGGGGTCCCCCATGACGGAAGGCTCTCCGATGACGGAGGGCTCCCCGATGACCGAGGGTTCGCCGATGACCGAGGGCTCCCCCATGACGGAGGGGTCCCCGATGACCGAGGGCAGCGCCTGGCGCTTCGCCGGTGGCGCCGGCCGCCAGCCGGTCGACGTGGTCCTGCAGGCACCCCGCCGGCGCACCGTGGCCGAGCTCGGCGACCGCCGGCCCGTCGTCGCGGTCCTCGACACCGGCATCTCCCCGCACGAGTGGCTGGACGTCCCCGCCCCGGCCGGATCGGCGCTGCCCGAGGACGGGTTCACCGCCGTCGACGCCGAGCTGCAGGCCTCGATCCTCGCCGCGCAGGAGCAGCTCATCGCCGCCGGCCACTCGCTGCAGCGGATCCGCGACGCGTGGGAGCGGCAGATCAGGACCGGCTCCGTCGCCGGCGAGCTCGGCAGCCACACCGGCCACGGCACGTTCATCGGCGGTCTCATCCGGCAGGTCGCCCCCGACGCGACCGTCCTGCAGATCCGGGTCATGCACAGCGACGGCGTCGTCTACGAAAGTGACCTGCTCATCGCCCTCGACCGGCTCGCCGACCAGGTCGAGGCGGTCCAGGCCGGCACCGGCGGCAGCATGGTCGACGTCGTGTGTCTCTCACTCGGCTACTACCTGGAAAACGCGGCGGACGCCACGTACACCATCCGCCTCCAGGAGCACATCGACCGGCTTCTGGCCGCCGGGGTCGTCGTGGTCGCCGCCGCCGGCAACCACGCCACGTCCCGCGAGTTCTACCCCGCGGCCCTGCGCTGCGACGGCGAGCTGCCGGTGATGAGCGTCGGCGCGTTCCAGCCCAACGACGCGAAGGCCATGTTCAGCAACGACGGCCCCTGGGTCCGTTACTGGGCCCCGGGTTCGGCGCTGGTCAGCACGTACCCGAAGATCCAGGGCAGCCGCGGTGCCGCCTTCGCCACCCCGGCCGGCAACGCCGGCGGCCGGCCGGCCCGCCGCGAAACCCTCGACGCCGACGACTACACCCGGGGGTTCGCCTCCTGGAGCGGCAGCTCGTTCGCCGCCGGTCTCGGCGCCGCCGAGGTCGCCGCGCTGCTCCTCGCCAACGCGGCCGAGGACCCGCAGCTGCGCCTCGACCACCTGGACGCGAAGTCCACCGCGCAACGGGCGCTCAAGGCCCTCGACGGATTCCCCGGGTAGGCCTCGATGGACGACGACGACACCCTCCTGGCCGACCTTCGCCGCATCGCCGGCATCGTCGACCCGGTCCCCGCCGACCTGCTCTTCTCCCTCAGCATCACCGGCTTCGACATCGAGGTCTGCCGTCTCGTCCCGCAACCCCCCGCCGGCGTGCTGGCGGGGGTCCGCGGCGACGAGGAGACGACCCGGGCCACGTTCGAGTCCGCCAGCCTCACGATCATGGTCGAGTGGACCGCCGGCACCAACGGCACCGTCCGCCTCGACGGCTGGCTGGCCCCGCCCGCGGCCTGCCGCATCGAGCTGCGCACCGCCGACGGCCCGCAGACGATGGACACCGACGAGGGCGGCCGCTTCGCCGCGGCCCGGATCAGCCGGGGCGAGGTGCAGATCCGGGTGCACCCCACGACCGACCAAGTAGCCGATGGCGTCCGGACGGTGGTGACGCCATCGTTCGTGGTGTAGACGACGAACCGCCCAGCTCCTATCACCCGCGCGAACCCGCGCGGGCCACACGCATACCCGAAACCGGGCCGGTGACCCGGGCGGTGCGGCTGCACCGTTCCGCGGTGAAGGCGGGGGCCGCCGGCAAGCCGGCGACCGCCGCGCGGCACGCCACGGAGGCGCTGCGGCTCCTCGGGTGGCCGGGCGGTGAGCCGTCCGCACCCGCGCTCGCCGCGAGGCTCCTGCTGACCCTCGCCCACGCCGAGGCCGAGCAGGGCCGCACCGACCGCGGCCTGGAGCTGCTCGACCGCGCCGAGACCCTCGCCGACCTCGCCGACGTCGGCACCGTCCTGCAGCAGCGCGGCCTGCTCCTGCTGCGCCGCGGCGAGATCGACGCCGCCCTGAAGCTGCTCGACGCCGCCGTCCCCGTCCTGCAGGAGCACGGCGAGCCCACCGTCCTCGCCCGCACCCTGCTCAACCGCGGCGTCGTGCACCTCACCGCCGGCCGGGTCCGCCTCGCCCGCGCCGACCTGCGCCAGTGCCGCGACCTCGCCGGCACGCACGGCCTGGACCTGCTCGCCGCCAAGGCCGAGCACAACCTCGGCTACTGCGCCCTCGCCGACGGCGACGTGCCCACGGCGCTGCAGACGTTCGACACCGCAGCCGACGCGCTGCGCCGCCTGCACGCCGACGGGTTCCTCGCCATCTCCATGCTCGACCGGGGCCGGGCCCTGCTCGGCGCCGGCCTGGACACCGCCGCCGCGGAGGAGCTCGACCAGTCGATCGAGCTGCTCACCCGCCACCGCCTCAGCCAGGACCTCGGCGAGGCCGAACTGGCCCGGGCCCAGGCCGCTCTCGGCAGCGGCGACCTGACCGCGGCCGCCCTGTGGAGCGGCCGTGCCCGGGCCCGCTTCACCCGCCGCCGCAACCGCGCCTGGGCCGCCCTGGCCGCCTCCCTCCAGGTCCGCGTCGACCTCGCCGCCGCGGCCCGGATCCCCGCAGGCGCGGAGCCGGCGCAGGACGCGCCCCACCCGCCGGAGACAACCACGGCGGCGCGGCGCAAACTCCTCGCCGTGGCCAGGCAGGCCACCCGGCTCGCGGCGACGCTGCGCGACCTCGGCCTGCGGCACGACGCCGGCGGTGCCGAGCTGCTCGCCCTAAGGGCCCGGATCGCCGCGGGCGACACCCCCACCGCCGAGCAGCGGGTCGCGGCGCGGCGGGTCCTGCCGGCCGACGTGCCCCTCGACACCCGCCTGCTGCGCCGCCTCACCCGGGCCGAGCTGCACCGCGCCGACGGCCGGCCGCGCCCCGCCCTCAACGAGCTGCACAAGGGGCTCGCCACGCTGCAGGAGCACCGGCGCCGGTTCGGCAGCCTGGAGCTGCAGAGCAGCGTGGCCGCGCTCGGGGCGGACCTCGGCACGTTCGGCCTGGACATCTCCTGGTCGCTCGGCCCGCCCAGTCTCGTCTTCAACTGGTCGGAGCGCTCCCGCGCCCAGTCGTTCCGGACCCGCTCGGTGCTGCCGCCGCAGGACCCGCAGGTCGCCGACGCCCTCGCGGAGCTGCGCCAGCTGCGCCGGGCGGTCCGCCTCGCCGAGCTCGAAGGCCGCCCGGAGCCGCTGCTGCGGGCCCGCTGCGCCGAGCTCGAACAGGGCATCCGCCGCCAGGGCTGGTGGGCCGCGGACACCGAGGAGGGCCACGGCGCCGCCACCGACGCCGAGGTCCTGGCCGAGCTCGCCCGCGCGGGCCGGTGCATGGTCACCTATCTCGTGCGCCGCGACCGGCTGCACGCCCTCGTCCTCGCCTGCGGGACGATCACCTCGGTCGAGCTCGGCGCCTACGCCCTCGTCGCCGAGTCCGTCCGCCGCCTGCTCAGCGACCTCGACACCGCCGCCGACCGGCGCCTGCCCCCGAAACTCGCGGCGGTGGTCCGCGCCAGCGCCGAGCGCCAGGCCGCGACGCTCGACCAGGCGTTGATCGCTCCGGTACGCGCAGCGCTCAGCACCCACGACGTCATCCTGGTGCCCACCCGGCAGCTCGCCGTCCTGCCCTGGGGCCTCCTGCCCAGCCTGCGGGGGCGCCCGGTCTCGGTGGCGCCGTCGGCCTCGGTGTGGCTCGCCGCCCGCACCGCGGACCGGACCGCGACAACCGGCGCGCCGCTGCTGGTCGCGGGCCCCGACCTCCTGCACGCCGACGCGGAGATCGACGCCATCGCGGCCCTGTATCCCAGGGGCCGTGTCCTGCGTGGCGCCGCCGCCACCGCGACCGACGTCCTGGCCGGCATGGACGCCGCACGGGTCGTCCACGTCGCCGCGCACGGGCACCACGACACGCAGAACGTCCTGTTCTCCCGGCTGGAGCTGGACGACGGCCCGCTGCTGGCGTACGAGCTGCAGCGCCTCGGCACCGCCCCCGGCCAGGTCGTCCTGTCCGCCTGCGACGTCGGCCGCGCGGTGGTGCGGGCCGGCGACGAACTGGTCGGGTTCACCGCCGCCCTCCTGCACGCCGGCACCGCCAACGTCGTGGCCAGCGTCGCCCGCATCCCCGACGAGCTGGGCCCCAAGGTCATGGCGCACTACCACCGGGCCGTCGCCACCGGCGTCTCCCCCGCCCGCGCCCTGGCCGACCTGCCGGAGGCGACCCCGTTCGTCTGCTTCGGCGCCGGCTGAACCTTCCCCCACCCCCGCGGCGCCTCTACTACGTCCATCTATTTGTTTCGACGTGTGTTCACGGGGGACACCATGAAACTCGCACTCTGCATCGGCATCAACGACTACCCGGGCGTCTCGAGCGACCTGTACGGCTGCCGCAACGACGCCGCCGACTGGACCGCGGCGCTCTCCGCCCGGGGCTTCGACGTCCGCACCCTGCTCGACAGCGCCGCGTCCGGCGCCGCGATCCGCACCGGCATCACCGACCTGCTCTCCCGGGCCACCGCCGGCGACGGGGTCGTCATCACGTACTCCGGCCACGGCACCTGGGTCCCGGACCTCGACGGCGACGAGCCCGACGACCGCGACGAGGCCATCTGCCCGCACGACATCGCCGCCAACGGCCCACTGCTGGACGACGAGCTGTCCGCCCTGTTCAGCGCGGCGGACCCTGGCGTGCGCACCGTCCTCATCTCCGACTCCTGCCACTCGGGGACGCTGACCCGGCTGAGCCGCCCGCTCGGCGACGATCGGTGCTCAAGCCGTTTCCTCGCCCCGTCGACGTTCCTCCCACCGTCAGCCGGCGTGGCTGCCGGGTTGGCCGCCCGCCGCGCGGCACGATCCCGTCCCCGCTCCGCCGCGCTGCTGCTGTCCGCCTGCCGGGACACCGAGTACTCGTACGACGCCACGTTCGCCGGCCGCCCGAACGGCGCCTTCACGTATGTGGCGCTGACGGCGCTCGCGGAGCTACCGCCGGGCGCCACGTACCGCGACTGGCTCAGGGCGATCCGGGCGCAGCTGCCGAGCCAGAACTACCCGCAGACCCCGGCCCTGCAGGCCAGCCCGGCGCAGCTCGCCTGGCCCCTGCTCGCCTGACGCCCACGATTTCGAAACGGCTTGACTGACAGCTCACATTGACCACTGTCGACGGCGATGGGCTTTGTCAATCACCGGCGCCGTACACCCGGACACGCCGGAACACACCCGACAATGCCCATCACCACCGATGTGCCACCAAGCCTCGATAGACGGTAAGTCCTCGTCACGAGCGACCGGCACCTGCGGCCATAGACGGCACGCGATCAACAGATCGAGCCGCAGGCGGATCGCACGCCACCTTTTCCGCAAAAGCTACAAACCGGTCCAGGGCCGGCGCTCGCCCGTGATCGAAGTCGCCCTGCGGTCGTCCGGGAGCCTGTTGCGAACCGGCCGGCTCACGTTCCGTGCTGAGAGAAAACACGGCCGCGCGGGCCGGTCGCGGCCGATCGGCGGCCGTCGAGGGTCGCCGACGAGACGGCTTCCGCCAATACTCAACAGGCTCCCGGACGACCCACCAGCGACTTCGATCACGGTGACGCCAGCGGTCGAGACCCGGCCAGCACGGCGCAGATCCGCGTTGCGCCCGCCGGCCGCCGACGAACCTGCGGCAATCCAGTGGAGCCTCCGCACCCGACCGCAGCCGTCTACCCACACAGCCAGCCTGCGCCTTGGATCACGACCAGGCCGCCGCGTTCGCTCCGTGGACCGCTGCGACCCAAGTCCCGGCGAAAGCGTGAAACACGGCGGGCGCCCACAAGCCCCCACCCCTTCACACTTCTTGGCGCACATCTCCGCGACCGCACCCGACGCCCGGCCCCCGCCGACGCCGACGCCGACATGGTCACTGTTTCGCGCGGCACGGCACCCGGGCAGGGTCCACGATGTGGGCATTTCGCATATTCCCACACCAAACCGCCACCCAATGGCGAACGCTCATGGTCGAAGGACAGACCTGGTCACCCACACCACCCTTCGATCAACGCCGCAAGATCGTCCACCAGCCCTCATCCTCAGTCCAGCCCCAGCAGCGGCGGAAAGCGACGTCCGTCGCCTGCCACGCCGCTGTGCCGCTGTGCCGCTGTGCCGCTGTGCGGTCACAGGTCGAAGCCGCCGCACGGTCACCTGGACGACCGGTCCGCGCCTTCGATCACAGGCGCCGTGATCGAAATCGTGCACGGGCTGCGCGCATAGCTGGCCAGCGCCTTCGATCACCGGGAAGATCCACTCCCGGCGCCGCACACACGGGCAACGAGGCCGATCCGGACATCGGCAGCGCCAGATCGGGCGGCGGACACGCGGCGACGTCGCCGGATCCCTACAACCTGAAGGATCCCCGGGCACCTGACCCCCGCGATCCTTCCGCTTGTCGCGCCACCAACCACGCTCGACACGACCTTTCACAGATCGAAGGCGCGGATCGGCCGTGCCGGCGACCACGGCACGACCGTCGACCTGTGAAGGCCATGAAGCGAGCATCACGACCGAGCACGCGGAACACAGGACGGGGAGGCGGGCGCCTCCGAAGCGGGTCCTCCAGGAAGCACGGGTCAGCCACCACCCCGGGAGTGCGGCTGCCTGAAGCTGGGTCACGAAGCACTGGGCCAGGCCAGCGGCCGTACACCACATCCACCAGGACACGACTCGCGGCGCCGAGGTCGCACAACCCTCGACCCACGACCAGCGCACGACCCACGTCCCACGACCCGCGACCCCGCGCACCACTCGCGGACGTGCACCGATCCACGGCTAGGTGGGTTGAGGACGGGGTTACGGGATCGGGGTTGGATGCGAAGGGGGCGGCGTCGGGCAGCGGGAAGTCGACGACAGCGAACTGAGTCCGGCACAGCTCCGCGCACGACCAACGACCCGCGCACGACCCCCGCAGAACCCGCGAACGTGCACCGATCAACGGCTGAGCGGGTTGGGGGCGGGGGTACGGAATCGGGATTGGGTGCGAAGGGGGGCGGCGTCGGGCAGCGGAAGTCGACGACGGCGAACTTGGTCGTGTCCGCTGTCGTGGTGTACGAGCGGCCGGGTGGCGCCTTGGATCGCGAACGAGCCGCCGCATCCGCCGCCGCGTCGGGCGGTCGTGATCGAAGTCGTGCACGGGCTGTGCGGACAGCCGGCCGGCGACTTCGATCACCAGGCAGA